>NZ_PHQT01000002.1:0-602667 GCF_004332415.1 Synechococcus sp. BS55D | reverse complement strand
CTGCGGATGCGGTATGGGATGGACGGGGAGGAGCCGATGAGCCTCACCGGCATCGCCAAGTCATTGCGGATGAGCCGTGATCGAACCCGCCGTCTTGAGCGGGAGGGCTTGGAAATGCTGCGAGGGCTGGATGGCCAACTCGAGGCTTACGTGGCGGCTTAGAAGAATTCGTCGAAGTTGTCGAAGTCGACCGCTTTGAAATTGCCGCTTTCCACCTGCCGCATCAGCCCCTCCAGCTGAACCCAGAGGGCTCCGCCGGTCAACAGCGATAGAAGCAAGGCAATCAGGTAGGCAGCACCGGATGCAAAGCCGAACACCTGCAGTGAACCTCCGATGAAGAGGGTGATCCCGATCAGGGTTCCGGCATAGCTCATGGTGGTCTCCGCCGTGCCGAGTGGAAGCAGGGCCAGGCGATCCTGTTTCCACCCGTTCAACCGGTCCTGCACCAGTTGGGCGAAGGTGAGGCCGCAGAGCACGCCGATGGCCAGGCCCAGACCTGCCACGAGGTAGGGGGGCTGGCTGAGGGGCGCATACTCCAGCAGGATTTCGTCGGCGTTCAGGTCGCCGAAAGCCCCCGTAAGCAGATCCAGGCTCGCCTGCTGGGCATCAAGAGGCGCGATGTCCGGTTGAAGTGCCATGGCGGGCCTATCTCCCTGAGCAGGGTTGCTGGAAGCGCTGACCTTAGGGGACTCAGGCGACAGCGAGTGGATTCAAGCTCTGCAGCACACCACCTGCCACGCGCCGAGGGCTGAAGGTGCGACGGATGAGGCCCAGCAGTGCACGCAAATCGCTTGTGCTGAGCCGGTCATCACGAATCAGCGTTAGCAGCAGGCGACGCCGAAGGTCGGATCCGTCTTGGCTGAGCAGGAGGCGCAGCCCCGCCCCTGCCACCGGCAGCAGCTCCAGGCCGGCTCCACCCCCTTCGTCCCCGACAACGTTGAGGAGGCTTTCGAGGCGTTCGATACGGAGTCGGCCTTCGGCATCGAAGATCACCTCCAGAAGTTTTTCGCGCATCTCGCGGGTGTCACCGGCCAGAAGGCGTTTGGCCACGTAGGGGTAGGCGACAGCAATGATCCGGAATTCAGGATCGAGCCGCAGCGCTAATCCCTCCTGGCTCACAACCGCGCGGATAATCAGGGCAAAGCGAGCGGGCACCCGGAAGGGGTAATCAAACATCAGCTCTGAGAAGCGATCCGTGATCGCTTTGAAGTTGAAGGAGCCGACCTCCTCTCCAAGACTGCCCCCCAGCACTTCTTCAAGGGCAGGAATGATCGGGGTTAGATCAGCGGTCGGGGCCAAGAAACCAAGGGTTTGAAAATCCTTGGCCAGGGCTGAAAAGTCACGATTGATCAGGTGAACCACCGCTCCGGTGAGCGTGAGCCGATCGGCATCGCTGATCGAATCCATCATTCCGAAGTCCACATAGGCCACATGGCCCAGATCGCCACTGCGACCACTGAGGGCAAAGAGATTGCCTGGATGGGGGTCGGCATGGAAATAGCCGAACTCCAGGAGTTGCTGCAGGCCGCTGATCACGCCCGTGCGAATCAGCGCCGTGGGGTCGAGTCTTTGGGCTTTCAGTTCCTGGCGGTCCCGCAGTTTCGTCCCATGAATCCAGCTGGTGGTGAGCACGCGTCGACTGGAGAGCAGGCGTTCCACCTTGGGAATCGTGACGGCAGGGTTATCAGCGAACAGAGCCGCAAAGCGTTCGGCGTTGTTCGCCTCAAGGCCGTAATCGATCTCCTCGAACAGACTGCGGCCGAATTCATCGATGATTTCTCCCAGACCGAACCCGAGATTGAGCGGCAGGAACGGTGCGCTCAGGACCCCGAGGGTGCGAATCAGGACCATGTCCCGGCGCAGGATGAAGGGCAGATTTGGGCGCTGCACCTTGACCGCCACCCAGTGCTGGCCGTGAAGCCTGGCTCTGTACACCTGCCCGAGGCTGGCTGCCGCCACCGGGGCTTCGGGGAAATCGGCAAAGAGCTGTTCAACAGGGGAGCCAAGATCCGCTTCGATCGTGGCTAGAGCAATGGCATGGGGGAAGGCGGGAAGATCGTCTTGCAGTCGTGTTAGCTCGTCCAGCCAGTCGCGCCGGATCAGGTCCGGTCGCGTCGAGAGCGCTTGCCCCACCTTGATGAAGCAGGGCCCGAGGTCCGCGAGGGTGCGCAACAGGCTTCGGGCGAGGTTGCGCTGCACCTCGGGGTCGTTGCTGCTGCCTCGAATCAGGAGCTTGAGTCCAAGACTCAACAGGGCCCAGAGGATTTGGATCAACCGCGGAATCGAAAGCCAGGGGCGCAACAGCAGCCAGCGAGCATCGCGGCTCGGGTCATAGCGGAGTGTGTCTTCCTCACTCCTTGATGCACTGGTTGCGGCCATCACGAGCTCTCCCTGGCGCAAATCTAGAGAGATGGTCCTGGCGGATGATGAAGGGTGGGGAGACCCGGGTGTTTTGGAAGCTCGATGGCCACGCTGTTGTCCCAACTGCTGCCAGCCCGTTTCCCTCAACAAGGGCGGTTGGATGCCTTGCATCTCCCGGCCCACGGTCGCGGATCTGCTCTGCCAGGGGATCTACGACGGTTGCTGGGCGGACGACCGGGGAGTTGGGATCTTCCTGAACTGCCAATGATTGGTGGACCGCTTGAAGCGGAGGGGGCGGTCGCTGAGAGCCAGAGGGAAGCAGCAGCAGCCGTGGGGGCTGATCATTGCTGGTATGGCGTGAATGGGGCGACGGGGCTGCTTCAGGCAGCCCTTCTGGCGATCGCAACGCCTGGTAGCTCCGTGCTGATGCCCCGCAATGTGCACCGCAGCTTGATTCAGGCCTGCGCGTTGGGGGGAATCACCCCGCTGCTTTTTGATCTGCCTTTCCTCCCCGACCGCGGTCATGTCGCAGCCCTTGAGGGGCCCTGGCTTGCCAGGGTTCTGCAAGAGCTGGATCGTCAGAAGCAGCGACCGGTGGCGGCCGTACTCGTGCAGCCGACGTATCACGGTTACGCCGCAGATCCTCTGGCCCTGGTGGCACCGCTTCAGGCTCGAGGACTCCCCGTTTTGGTGGATGAAGCCCACGGTGCCCATCTGCTTCCGGGGGTGGACCCCGATCAGCCCCGATCGGCCCTGGCAGCAGGGGCCGATCTGGTGGTGCATTCTCTGCATAAATCCGCCGCTGGTTTGGGCCAGACCGCTGTGCTTTGGGCGCAAGGCACGGCCGTGGATTCGGACGCCATTGCTCGTTCGCTGGGGTGGTTGCAAACCACAAGCCCCAGTGCGCTGCTTCTGGCCTCCTGTGAAGCAACCCTGGGCGAATGGCGCAGCGTGCGGGGCCGTCGCTGGCTTAACCGCAGGTTTGACCAAGCCAGAGCCCTGGCCGTTCAGCTCCGCGACAGTGGTCTGCCTTTGCTCGAGACTCAGGACCCCTTGCGTTTGATCTGGCATACGGCTGCCGCTGGCATCAATGGTCTGGACGCTGATCCCTGGTTGATGGAGCGCGGTCTGATCGCTGAGCTTCCGGAACCTGGATGTCTGACCTTCTGCCTGGGGCTGGCCCGCCACCCCGGACTTGCACGCCGCATGCAGCGCCTCTGGCGAGAGCTCTGCCGGCACCAAGGTGGGACAAGTCCCGCTGAGGTGTTCTCCGCGCCACCGCTGCCCTTGCTCGGAGCTCCTGATCTGGATGTTCGGGCTGCATGGTGTGGTCCCAAGCGATCTGTTCCGTTGGCGCAGGCTGCGGGGGCGATCGCCGCCCAGTTGATCTGCCCCTACCCCCCGGGCATTCCCCTGGTGATTCCAGGGGAGCGACTCGACTCCTTGCGGGTGCAGTGGCTGCTCGAGCAGGCTGCCCTCTGGCCCGATCAGATCGACGGTATGGTGAAGATTGTGGCTTGAGTGCCGCTGATGCAGCGACGTCATGGTTGAGGCCATCCGGGGCAGGATGGCAAGCGCGTCCGGCCTTGTCTCCCGGCAGCGCTTCAGCAGTGGTTGTCTTGCGGGGGTCTTCGGTCTTCTAGTCGTCGGCTTAGGTGGCTGGTGGTTCACCCTGGCGCTTGGGGTGATCGTGCATCTGGGGTTGCTGGAGTTCTTCCGCATGGCCCAGTTCACCGGGATTCGTCCAGCCACCAAAACCACATTGGTGGCCTGCCAGCTCATGCTGATCAGCACCCAGTGGGGCGTTGAAGGCGGATTGCCTTCGCACCTTGCCGCGGCTGTTCTTCCCCTCTCTGGTGCAGCGATCTGCGGCTGGTTGTTGCTTCAACCCGTGACCGGATCGATCGCCGATATCGCGGCTTCGATTTTCGGCCTGTTTTATCTGGGCTTTCTGCCCAGCCATTGGATCAGGCTGCGCAACCTCTCCGATGTTTCCCTTGCGCCGGGCCTTTCGGATCTTCCCGCCTGGTGTGGTGGTTGGATCAGCAGCGGCCTGGTGATCACGTTGATGGCCTGTCTGATGATCGTGGCGAGTGACATCGGCTCGCTCTTGATCGGGCGCCGCTTCGGTCGCATGCCCCTGTCGCCGATTTCACCGCGCAAGACCGTGGAGGGTGCCATCGGTGGGCTCGTGGCCGCTGTTCTGATGGGGATTGCCTTCGCACTGCTGTTGCGATGGCCCCTGGCTCCCTGGCTAGGCGGGGGGCTGGGTGCCTTGGTGGCCTTGTTCGCCCTGGTAGGGGATCTGACCGAATCGATGATGAAGCGGGATGCGGGCCTTAAAGACTCCGGTGATGCCCTGCCTGGCCATGGCGGCATCCTTGATCGCATCGACAGCTATCTGTTCACCCCCGCGGTGGTCTTCTATGCCGTCACGTTGGTCTTGCCGGTGCTGCAGTAATCTTCAGGACATCACTACCCTCTCAAGGCTGCACTGTGGCTTCACCAAGGAGGTGGAGTTGGCCTGCCTGGAGTCGGGCTTCCTTAATCCGGATGCCTGGGTCCATGGGCAGATGGACAGCCTCATCGGCATCCAGATGTTCAATGCGTAGGGTGCCGGCATCCGCCTGGAGTCGGAACTGACGACGAATCGAGTCGCCGGCATTGATGACTGGTGCCTCCAGCAAAAGAATGTCGTTGTTCACAGTCAGGCTCCCCAGGGTGGGCAGTCCGAGGAGTTGTTCGGCCAGCCAGTCACCGAGCCATCGCCAGCGATCGCTGAGCAGGGCTCGGTTGAGATCCGTGCCCTGCAGGGTGACGCCACCAGTGAGTGAAAAGGCTTGCTGAAGCTGGAGGACCTGTTGCGGGAATCCAGGCCGCAGGTTGACCTTCAACGCTCCGCTACGCAATTCAGCGTGCTGAATCGGCAGTCCCTGAAAACTTACCCGCCTGGCCTTCAGGTCAACCGCATCCAGCCGGCCGCGTAGTAGCTGTAAGGCTGATCCGTGCAGATTGAGCTTCAGCTCGCCGACCTCGTCACATTGACTGCGGATCCAGAGCCCCAGGCCATTGGCCAGCAGCTGAAGGATCGGACCGGAGCTGGCACTGCTCTCACTCATCGATGGACCTCCATGGATCTCCATCGCTCGGCCACGAGTTCAGCTTGATCGAGATGGGGCAGATGTCCACAAGCGTCAACCTCCTCAAGCCGTGAACCCAACAGCGTCAGAGCAGCTCGTTTTTGCGGCGCTCTCAGGATCCGATCCTGGCGTCCCCAGAGCACGTGGAGGGGTTGAGGGGGAAGGGGCTCACCGCAGCCCGCGAACCCTCCACTACGGGCAAAGGCTGCGAGGGTCTTGGCCCAGCCGGGCACCTGAAGGTGGAGGGAGGCGATTTGCACCTCCGGATTCCCCACGCTGGTGTCGGGCTCTGCAAAAGCCTGCCGGCATAACCCTTTGCGGACACCGGGGCGCCCGAGAAACCACACCCCTAGTTGATCCAAGACCGGAGGAAGGGGCATCGGTCGGCCATCGAGACCTGCTGGGGCAAGCAACAGCAAGTTGTTGATCCGCTGCTGATGACGACGGGCCAGTTCCAGGGCGACGGACCCACCCATGGAGGCGCCAATCACCCCAATCGGCTCGTTGGCCGGAAGTTGGTCCAGCAGATGGCTCAGATGCTCCATGACGGCATGGGGGCCGACGCTGGCTTCGGGATGGCGTGGGCAGAACCCGAAGCCATAAAGATCCGGGATCAGCAGAGTGTGATCTCTGCTCAGCAACGGGGCCAGTCGACGGAATTCCAGGTGTGAGCTGTCAAAGCCATGCAGCATCAGCACCAGTGGTCCCTGGCCTTGGCGCACCACTGGGTAGCGATCCGCTACTGGGCCATCAAGAGGCAGCCATTGCACCGATGCGATGAGCTCGCGGGCCTGAGGATCGAGCAGGGTGGGTGCGGTCTTCTCCAGCAGCTGCTGGTTGTTCAAGCCTTTTGCTCCTTCGGTTGTTTCTGGCCACTGCTGATCCCACTGTCGGTGCTGATCAGGGCTTCAAGCAGATCGGTTTCAGTGACTGCGAAGGGCAGGTGATGGAGATCCGATCCGGGGCGGCAGGCGAAACGGCTGGCGCTCCGAAGCTCGTGAAGACCGGCCTTGGCCAGGCCGAGGTCCGTCAGGGTGACTGGCACCCCCATGGACTGGAGAATGGGGAAGAGCTGACGGCGAGCCTGGGCTGCTAACTTGCTGCCTCCCAAGCGTTCCTCAAGGCGCAGCTGCACCAGAATCCCAAATCCCACCTTCTCGCCGTGAAGGGCGTCATGGCAGGCCGGCAGCTGGGTGAGTCCGTTATGGACGGCGTGGGCAGCCACGGTTCGGCATTGAGCTCCACCCAAACCACCAATCACCCCTGCCGTCAGTCCGCAAGCTTCAGCCACCCTGACCCAGGCTTCACTCTGAGGATCGGTCAGAGCGGTTCCGGCATCGATCAGGAGCTGGTCGCGCAGCACTCGAGCCATTTGCACGGCCTGCTGAATCACTCCGTCGTTGCTGGCGCCGCTACTCACCGAAGCCTCATACCACTTGGCGAGAGCATCGGCGATTCCGCTAGCCAGGGTGCGGGCTGGTGCTTGGCGCACCAGGTTGTGATCGAAGATCAATAGATCCGGACAGTGCTTGAGGGCGACGTCTCCTTCAAAGGCACCGCTGGGTGAGTAAAGGTTGGAGAGTGCAGTCCAACCGGCGCAGGTGGCAGCGCTTAGGGGCACGGTGATGCAGGCGAGGCCTAGGCGATTAGCCAGCAGTTTTCCGGCATCGAGCACCTTGCCGCCGCCGGCAGCGATCAATCCATCGCAGGCGTGATCACGAAGCTCCTGCTCGAGACGCTGCAGGTCGCGTTCACAGCAATCGAATTCCAGGCTGAGCTCGTGAGGGGAGAGCCCCGAGCGGTTCAGATCATCGTTGAGTTGCGCACGAAGCGAGCTCGTGGCGGAGCTTCGTCCAAGCAGGGCCGGTCGGTGACAGAGGGATGCAATGTGTGGAAGGGCCTGCAACCAGGCCCCCTCACCCCTCATCACCCTTGCTGGGGCGATCGCATGGCTGGCGTAAGCCGCCGATGCAGCGGGTTCAACCATGTCCGTTGTCAGAGTCCAGCGCTGGCGAGCTCAGGCGTGACTGGGGCACTGCTGTTGACGTGCCTCACCACCACCTGTTTCTTCTCGTCCACATCCACCTCAACGGCATCACCGTCCTTGATCCGACCTGAGAGCACTTCTTCGGCAAGGCTGTCTTCGAGCAGTCGCATCACGGCACGACGCAGGGGACGAGCTCCATAAGCGGGGTTGTAACCCTCTTCCACGAGACGTTCCTTGAAGGCGTCGGAGACCGTGAGGGTGATGCCTTTCTCGCCGATGCGTGAGAAGACCTCTCGCAGCATGATCTCGGCGATCTCCGTCACCTCATCGCGGTTGAGCTGACGGAACACGATGATTTCGTCGAGGCGGTTGAGAAATTCAGGACGGAAATACTGCTTCAGCTCTTCGTTGACGAGGGAGCGGATGCGGTTGTACTGGTTCTCTTCGGCGTTCTCTCCAGAGAATTCAAAGCCGAGGCCACCGCCGCCCTTCTCGATCACTTTCGAACCGATGTTCGAGGTCATGATCACCAGGGTGTTCTTGAAGTCGACGGTGCGACCTTTGGAGTCGGTCAGTCGGCCGTCTTCAAGAAGCTGCAACAGCAGGTTGAACACATCGGGATGCGCTTTCTCGATTTCGTCAAAGAGAACGACGGTGTAGGGACGGCGACGCACGGCCTCAGTGAGTTGCCCACCCTCGTTGAAGCCCACGTAGCCCGGGGGAGAACCGATCAGCTTGCTGACCGTGTGCCGCTCCATAAATTCGGACATGTCGAGCCGGATCATGGCTTCTTCGCTGCCGAAGAAGTAGGTGGCCAGAGCTTTGGTCAGCTCGGTTTTACCCACCCCTGTCGGGCCGGAGAAGATGAAGCTTGCAATGGGGCGATTGGGGTTTTTGAGACCAACGCGAGCCCGTCGGATCGCTTTGGATACGGCCTTGACGGCTTCGTCTTGACCGATCAAGCGCTGGTGGAGGGTGTCCTCCATGTTCAACAGTTTCACCGATTCGCTCTCGGTGAGTTTCTGCACCGGAACGCCTGTCCAAGAGGCAACGATCTGGGCGATGTCCTCCTCGTTCACCACCGGGGTGGTCAGTTCACCACCTTCAGATTTTGTCTCGCTGGTGACCTCTCCCGATGCACCCTCGGCCACAGCTGTTGCGGCTGGAGATCCAGCCTCGGCTGTTTGGCCTTCAGCGTCAGGCGAGTCGATGCTGTCGGTGTTGCTGTCGGAGCGGCTGCTCTGAAGCAGGGTGCGGATCTGTTCGCGCAGCTCCACTTCCTTGTCGCGCAGCTCACCGGCGCGCGTGAAATCCTGATCGCGAACAGCATCTTCCTTTTCTTTCTGAACCTGGCGCAGCTCCTTGTCCACCTCCTTGGCAGCGGGTGGCAGCTTGGAATTGAGGAGGCGCACCCGGCTGCCGGCCTCGTCGATCAGATCGATGGCCTTGTCAGGAAGGAAGCGATCCGAGATGTAGCGATCGCCGAGGGTTGCGGCCGCTTCAAGGGCTTCATCCGTGATCTTGAGGCGGTGGTGTTGCTCGTAGCGCTCTCGCAGACCGCGCAGGATTTCGATCGTTTCGGCAATCGACGGCTCACCCACCGTGACGGGCTGGAAGCGCCGTTCCAGAGCGGCATCGCGTTCGATGTGCTTTCGGTACTCGTCGAGGGTTGTAGCACCGATGCATTGCAGCTCACCACGGGCGAGGGCCGGCTTGAGGATGTTGGCAGCGTCGATCGCGCCCTCGGCTGCACCTGCACCAATCAAGGTGTGCACCTCGTCGATCACCAGGATCACGTTCCCGGCCGCCTTGATCTCCTCCATGATTTTTTTCAGCCGTTCCTCGAACTCACCGCGATATTTGGTGCCGGCGACGAGCAGGCCAATATCGAGAGTCAGAACACGCTTCTCTTCGAGGATGTCAGGAATGTCACCCTGATGAATGCGTTGGGCGAGACCTTCGGCAATCGCGGTTTTGCCCACACCAGGTTCACCAATGAGCACCGGATTGTTTTTGGTGCGCCGGCCGAGGATCTGGATCACCCGTTCGATTTCGTTCTGACGACCGACGACGGGATCCAGCTTGGCTTCACTGGCGAGCTGGGTGAGGTTGCTACCGAATTCATCGAGGGTCGGTGTCTTGGTCGACCCCTTGCTGCCCCCACTTCCGCTGCCGGCCCCTACTTCAGCGGTCTCGCCGAGCATGCGGATCACCTGGGTGCGGACCTTGGCCAGATCAACACCGAGGTTTTCGAGCACGCGCGCAGCGACACCTTCACCTTCTCGGATCAGGCCGAGCAGGAGGTGTTCGGTGCCGATGTAGTTGTGTCCCAGTTGTCTGGCTTCCTCGAGCGAAAGCTCCAGGACGCGCTTGGCTCGGGGGGTGAAGGGAATCTCGACGGCAACGAAGCCAGAGCCTCGTCCGATGATTTTTTCGACTTCAACCCGGGCGTCCTTGAGGTTGACGCCCATCGACTTCAAAACCTTGGCGGCCACGCCTGTTCCCTCGCCGATCAGGCCGAGAAGAATTTGCTCAGTGCCCACGAAGTTGTGACCCAGGCGGCGAGCCTCTTCCTGGGCCAGCATGATCACCTTGATGGCCTTCTCGGTAAACCGCTCAAACATCGTCCAGGCCGGATGCAGATACAGCTAACTTATCAGGGCCGGAGCATTGCTGTGAGCGGATTGCCGTACCGGCAACTTCCCAGCGCCAGTGGGGTGTGAGCCTGGATGAAGTTGTTAACCAAATCCGTAAAATTGCGATCGTTTTTGATGCAAATGCCCGTTATCTCACTGCGATGCTTCTGCCTGCACCCCTGAATTGCCAGGCACGGTCAAGTCAATTTTCGCCACTGAATCAGAGCATCACGTCCGTCGCTGTAGTAGTTGCGACGACAGCCGGCAGTCTCGAAGCCGCAGTTGGAATACAGGGCCAGTGCCGCAGCATTGCAACTGGCGACCTCCAGAGTGGCGTGACGTGCGCCGTCATCGGCGGCGCGCCGCAGTAGCGCTTCAAGGAGCACCCGGCCGAAACCGCAACGCCGTCGCTCTGGAGCGACGGCCACTGCCGTGATGTGCAACTCATCCACCACCATCCAGCCACAGGCGAGGGCCACCAAGCGCGGTCCGTCAAAAAGACCGAGGCAGATCCGTTGCGCTTCCGAGAGCTCGTGGGTCCATTGCTGCAGGGTCCAGAGTCCGCCCAGGGCAGCTTCGTCTAAATCCCGACAAGCTTTGGCATCCCCCGCGCCGAGGGTGGTCACGGTCGTTTGGCTCTCCATCGTGACGTCAGCACCGGGCGCCCCGCTTCCTACATTGCCCGCTTCAGGCACTGCTGACCTGCTTTATGCCATACCCCTTCGAGTCGGGCTGTGATCCCCAGAGTCCTAACCGGAACCTCGCGCCTCTCAGTGCGGGTCTTGATCAGCAGGGTCGCCTTGAGGTCGGTGGCTGCCGGCTCAGCGACCTGGCAGAGCGTTATGGCACTCCTCTTTATGTCTTGGATGAAGCCACAGTGCGTGCCGCCTGTCGGGCCTATCGAGAGGCCCTGAGCGAGCACTATCCAGGTGACTCCCTCGCTGTTTACGCCTCGAAGGCCAACAGTTCCCTTGCGATGACGGCTCTGGTGGCCTCAGAGGGCCTTGGGCTTGATGCGGTCTCAGCCGGTGAGCTGCTGACTGCCCTGCAAGGTGGGATGCCCGCGGAGCGCATCGTTCTGCATGGCAACAACAAATCCGATGAGGAGCTGCTGTTGGCCTACCGCAGCGGTGTCACCATCGTGGCTGACAACCAGCATGACCTTGACCGCTTGGCTGAGCTGGTCCCCTCCGGCGGAGAACCGGCGCGGCTGATGCTTCGGTTTACGCCAGGCATTGAATGCCACACCCACGAATACATCCGCACGGGCCACCTCGACAGCAAATTCGGTTTTGATCCCGATCAGCTCGAGCCGGTTCTTCAAGGCCTTCGTCACTGTCCATGGGCTCGGGTGACCGGACTGCATGCCCACATCGGATCGCAGATCTTTGAGCTCAATCCCCATCGCGACCTGGCGTCCGTCATGGCGGATGCCCTCAAGCTGGCAAGAGATTTAGGCCATCCGGTGGAGGACCTCAACGTCGGAGGTGGCCTCGGGATCCGTTACGTCGCCTCCGATGATCCCCCGTCGATTGCCGCCTGGGTTGAAGTGGTGGCGACGGCCGTTGCCGCCGCATGTCACGACCGAGGGCTTGCCCTTCCGCGTCTTCTTTGTGAACCCGGTCGATCGCTGGTGGCATCCGCAGGGGTGACGCTCTATCGCCTGGGTTCCCGCAAGGAGGTGCCTGGTCTGCGGACCTACCTCTCGGTGGACGGAGGCATGAGCGACAACCCGAGGCCGATCACTTACCAGTCGCTCTACACGGCCTGTCTGGCGGACAAGCCTCTGGCGGCAGGGGAGGAAACGGTCACCCTGGCGGGCAAGCACTGCGAGTCGGGTGATGTTCTTCTCAAAGACCTGTCGCTTCCCCTGAGCGTCAGTGGTGATGTTCTCGTTGTCCTGGCCACCGGGGCCTACAACGCGTCGATGAGTTCCAACTACAACCGCATTCCCAGACCAGCAGCCGTGTTGGTTCATGACGGGGATGCCGACTTGATTCAGCGACGGGAGCGGCCTGAGGATCTGCTCCGCTACGACGATTTACCCGCTCGACTGGCCCGGTAGGCTGAGGTCTGATCGGGAGGCTGATGTGAACGTGTCGGGGGTGTTTCATCCACGCCTTCTTCTCGACGTTCTCTTCGCCTCATCCATCGGTTTTCTGCTCTTTTCCAGGGTCAATGAGCAGCGAACGCTTTGGTTGCTGAGGGGCTATCTCTTCTTGGTGGCTCTGGCCTGGTTTGTCCAGCGTTTCGCCAACCTTCCCCTCACGTCCAAGCTGGTCGACGCCCTTGTTCTGGCCTGTTCACTCTCGCTCGCCATCCTCTGGCAGGGCGAACTCAGGCGCTTGATGGAGCTTCTCGGTACGGGTCGCCTGGCCGTCCTGGTCGGTAATCCCCAGGCCAAGCAGCGAGCCACTGCCAGCACGGTGGCTCAGCTCACCGATGCCTCTGGACGGCTGTCCCAGAGCCGTCGAGGTGCCCTGATCGTGGTGGACCTTGGCAGTGATCTGAGGCCGGAGGATTTTCTCAATCCTGGTGTGCCGATCGATGCACAGCTCAGTAGCGAGCTGTTGCTCAATCTGTTCGCTTCGGATACGCCATTGCACGATGGTGCCGTGCTGGTGAAGGGCAGCCGCATCCTCGCGGCTGGAGTGATCCTCCCCCTCTCCCGCCAGGGGATCAGCCGCTATGGAACACGCCACCTGGCTGCCCTGGGGATCACGGAACGCTTTGACCGCTGCATTTGTGTCGTTGTTTCCGAGGAGACCGGCACCCTGTCCTTGGCCAATCAGGGACGTCTGGAGCGTCCGATCACCAGCAGCCGCCTCCAGGACCTCTTAACCGAATTGATGGGGGTGCCATCGGGGCCATCATCAGCCAAGTCGGCGAGCCTTGGCTCAGGGCGTAGCGTGTCAATCGGCACTCAGGATCCGCTTTCGTGAGCCAACGCTTGGCCGCCAGCTCTGACGATTCGAAGCTCAGGTCCCTTCCTGCTGACCTCGATCCTGCGCGTCTGCCCGCCCATATTGCCGTGATCATGGATGGCAACGGCCGTTGGGCTCAGGCCCGAGGTCTGCCGCGCGTGATGGGACATCGCGCCGGTGTCGAGGCCCTCAAAACCACCTTGCGCCTCTGCAGCGATTGGGGCGTCAGGGCGTTGACCGCCTACGCCTTCTCCACTGAGAACTGGTCGAGGCCCGGGGATGAGGTGAATTTTCTGATGGCCTTGTTTGAGCGGGTGCTCCAGAGGGAACTTCAGGCCCTCGAGGCCGAGCAAGTGCGGATTCGTTTTCTTGGCGATCTTCAGGCGCTTCCTGATCGGCTGCAGACTCTCATTCAGGAGGCCACGTCCCGCACCGCGGAGAACAGTGGCATTCACTTCAATGTCTGCACCAATTACGGAGGACGCCGGGAGCTGGTTCAGGCCGCCCGCAAGTTGGCTGCCCAGGCGCTACGCGGTGAGATCAGTCCGGATGAGATCGACGAAAACCGCTTGGCTTCCGAACTGTTCACCGCTGGGGAGCAGGATCCCGATTTGCTGATTCGCACTAGTGGTGAACGGCGCATCAGCAACTTTCTGCTTTGGCAGCTGGCCTATGCCGAGATTCACGTGACCGATGTGTTCTGGCCTGATTTCGACCAGCTGGCCCTGTTGGAAGCCCTTCGTGATTTTCAGAGCCGAAGCCGTCGTTTCGGTGGACTGGATGGCCTGACGGATCCCGGCACTCTGGGATCCTGAAGATCAGATCAGAGATGGCGTTGATGAATGAGCCCACAACTCCTCGCCATGACTGGAGCGTCGAGGAGATTCAGGCACTTCTGGATCAGCCACTGATGGATCTGCTCTGGCAGGCCCAGGCTGTCCATCGCTCCGCCAATCCCGGTTATCAGGTCCAGCTGGCTTCCCTTCTGAGTGTGAAAACCGGGGGCTGCGAAGAGGACTGTGCCTACTGTCCTCAGTCCATGCATCACAGCAGTGATGTCACGGGCCAGCCTGAGCTGGATGTGGAGCCTGTGCTGGAGAGGGCGCGTGCTGCCAAGGCGGCAGGGGCCGATCGCTTTTGTATGGGCTGGGCCTGGCGGGAAATCCGCGAGGGTGCCCCCTTCGAAGCGATGCTTTCGATGGTGCGCGGCGTGCGTGAACTGGGCCTTGAAGCCTGCGTCACCGCCGGCATGCTCACAGATCATCAGGCTGAACGCCTCGCCGAGGCGGGGTTGACGGCCTACAACCACAACTTGGACACCAGTCCCGAGCATTACGACCAGATCATCACCACGCGCAGCTACCAGGAACGGCTTGAGACCCTCCAGCGGGTGCGCAGGGCTGGGGTGACCCTGTGCTGTGGAGGCATCATCGGCATGGGTGAAAGCCAGCGCGATCGCGCCTCCATGCTTCAGGTGCTGGCTGGGATGAATCCACATCCCGAGAGTGTTCCAATCAACGCGCTGGTGGCGGTGGAAGGCACGCCGCTGGAAGAGCGGGAGCCGGTCGATCCGCTTGAGCTTGTGCGGATGGTGGCGACAGCACGCATCCTGATGCCCCAGAGCCGTGTCCGCCTCAGTGCTGGACGGGAGCAGATGAATCGTGAAGCTCAGATTCTTTGTCTCCTGGCAGGGGCTGATTCGATCTTCTATGGCGAGACTCTGCTCACCACCTCCAATCCTCAGGTGGAGGCAGACCGTTCATTGCTGGCCGCGGCTGGAGTCCAGGTCAGCTGGCAGGAGCTGGCGGCCTGATGGCGCCGTCGCTTCTGGTGGCCGCCTTCTATTCCTTCACGCCTCTGCCTGAGGCAGAGCGTGAGTGTCTGCTCGAGGAGCTTCCCCGGTTGGCCGCGAAGGGGGACGTGCTCGGCTCGGTGCTGATCGCCACGGAAGGGGTGAATGGCACCATCAGTGGTCCTGAGCAGGGAGTGGAGAGCCTGCTGCAGGTCCTGCGTCAGACGTTGACGCTTGAAGATCAACCCTATGCGCGTTTGGATGTGAAGCGCAGCTGGAGTGATAGCCAGGTCTTCCGTCGTTTTCGTGCCCGTCGCAAAAAGGAAATCGTCACGCTGGGATGTCCTGAAGTGGACCCCCGCCGCAGTGTGGGTGTCTATGTGGAGCCTGAGGATTGGAATGCTCTGATTGATGATCCCGAAACACTGGTGATCGACACCCGTAATCACTACGAAGTGGCCATCGGCAGCTTCGAGGGGGCGATCGATCCGGGTACAGAGAGCTTTCGGGACTTCCCCGACTGGGTGGAACGGGAACTACGACCCCGCACTGAGGCGCAGGTTCCCAAGCGCATTGCCATGTTTTGTACCGGTGGAATTCGTTGCGAGAAAGCGAGTGGATACCTGCAGCAACAGGGGTTCGGAACTGTGCATCATCTGCGCGGCGGCATTCTCAATTACCTCGAAAAGGTTCCGGAGGCCCAGAGTCGTTGGCGTGGTGAATGCTTTGTGTTCGATCAGAGGGTGGCCCTGAACCATCGGCTCGAGCCGGGTGTGCATCGTCTCTGCCATGCCTGTGGGCTGCCGCTGACCCCTGCCCAGCGGGCGTTGGAGACCTATGTGCCGGGAGTGCAGTGCCTGCATTGTGTTGATCGCTTCAGCGATGCCGATCGGGCTCGCTTCTCCGAACGCCAGCGCCAGATTCGTCAGCGCCAAGAGCGTGACCAACAGCAAACAGCGCGATGAGCGATCTCCCGATCCTCTACAGCTTCCGACGTTGTCCTTATGCGATGCGGGCTCGCTGGGCCTTGCTGGAGGCGGGGTTGCTGGTCTCCTGGCGTGAGGTTGAACTCAAGGCCAAGCCCTCAGCAATGCTCGTGGCCTCTGCCAAGGGCACGGTTCCCGTGCTGGTGCTTGCCGATGGCACTGTGCTCGAACAGAGCCTGGATCTGATGCGTTGGGCTCTGGAACAGTCGGATCCGCGCAATCTGCTGCGGGTTGGTGATCGAAGTGCCCAAGAGCAGATTGCGGCCCTCCTCGCCTGCAACGACGGTCCCTTCAAGCACCATCTCGATCGATACAAGTACGCCGACCGGTATCCCGGTGAGCGGCAGCAGGATCATCACCAGGCCGGCCTCACCATCCTGTGCCGTTGGAGTGATCAGGTTGCGCAGGGTGGCTGGTTGCTCGATCACCGACCGTCCCTTGCCGATGGGGCGCTTTGGCCCTTCGTGCGGCAGTGGCGCATTGCCGATCCTGATCGCTTCGATGCCGAGCCCGCCCTGGCGCCATTACGGGACTGGCTGAAGCGATTGGTGCAGGCCCCTGCGTTCGAACGGCTGATGCAACGGGCCGATCCCTGGAGCCCAGGAGGCTTGCAGCCCCGATTCCCTGCTGATGCCATCCCTGTGCCGGGCGATCAACCTCTGTTTCATCTCGCCTTGTTGGAGGACTGGACCGCAGCCCAGGCCTGCGGCGCTTACCGCATCTCCACCCGGGGACTCACGTTGGAGGAGGTTGGGTTCATCCATTGTTCCTGGCGTGAACAGCTGGCCAGCACCTATCGGCGTTATTACGCGGACGCGGAGGCTGTGCTGCTGCTGGAAATCGATCCGGCTCTCGTGAAGGCTCCCCTGCGGGCTGATGCGATCGTGACCGGTGAGCTGTTTCCTCATCTCTATGGCCCCCTGCCCTGTTCAGCCGTGAAGCGGGTGAAACCGGTGGAGCAGGGGACTGATCTCTGACCCCGTCGCTGTTGTGATGAACCGATGCTGAATCAGTTGGAGCTTGAGTCCCGTCAAAGGGACCTGCTGCTGCGTTTGCAGGTGCGACGTCCCCTGGGCTTGTGGAGTCTGCGGCTGGTGGTGGCCAGGCCCTTAGGGGAGCAGCGACTTCAGCTGTTCGGTGAACTGAAGGGGTGGGCCTATGGGGCGTCTTCGGGTCTTCAGCTCGACACGATGCGGGTGAGTCCTGATGCCCCTGTGGGCACCGGGGATCTGATCTGGGCTGCCGTCATGGCCTGGGCCCTTGAGACCACCCCCTGTCGTCGGGCACGTCTGCTGGCGATCCGAGATGACGAGCGACAACATCGACGCTTGGTGCGTTATTTCCAGAGCCGCGGATTTCGTACGGCCCGAGAGTTGAATGCAGCGGCCTGGGATCTGCCGTTGCGCATGGTCTGGGGTGGTGCCGGCGCTCTGATGGTGGGTGACTGCGAGGAGGTGCAGAGGCGAGCGATCCGTCGTTGGCGTCAGTCGGCGGCGTGATAACTGCTGCGCACGAGTGGGCCACTGCGAACCTGGCGAAACCCCATCGCCTTGGCGATCACGGCCAGCTCTTCGAACTCTGATGGTTGCCAATAACGCTCCACTGGCATGTGGGCCAGGGATGGTCGCAAATACTGCCCGAGGGTCAGTCGCTGACAGTCGACGCTGCGCAGATCCTCCAGAGTTGCGATGACTTCCGCGCGGCGTTCCCCCAGGCCGAGCATCAGACCGCTTTTGGTTGGAATCTCAGGTGCTTGCTCGCGGGCCGCGGCAAGGAGACCCAGCGAGCGGGTGTACGTGGCTCCCCGCCGAACCTCGCCTTGAAGTCGCTCCACCGTTTCCAGGTTGTGGTTGAAACAGACCGGTGATGCAGCCAGAACGGTGTGCAGTCGCTCACGCTGGGCTCTCAGCCCCTCCTCTTCGTTCCGGTGGCCTCCCCAGAAATCGGGAGTGAGGACCTCGATGGCGATCAGAGGGTTGCGCTGACGGATCGCAGCCATGGTTGCCGTGAACAGGCTGGCACCGTGATCGTTGAGATCGTCGCGGGCGACGGCTGTGAGCACCACGTAGCGCAGCCCCATCTGATCGACCGCATCCGCGACCCGTTCGGCTTCGCCGGCATCGACCGGCATGGGGGCACGCCCCTTCTCCACCTGACAGAAGGCACAGCTGCGGGTGCAGATCGCCCCACCCAGCAGAAAGGTGGCCGTACCAGCTGCGTAGCACTCGGCACGGTTCGGGCAACGCCCCTCCTCGCAGATCGTGTGCAGTGCTCCCTGCTTCACTACACCCTGTACCGCTTCCAGGGCGCTGGCATTGCCCACTGGCCGTCGCAGCCATTGGGGGAGCCGCTGCTGGGGCCGAATGCTGCTGTAACGGCTGGTTTTGCTCACACCACTTCTCGACGGCCTTCCAGAGCCCGGCTGAGGGTCACATCATCGGCGTATTCCAGTTCGCTCCCAACCGGCAGGCCGTAGGCGATGCGGCTGACCAGGGTGAAGGGTCGTAGTAAGCGGGCCAGATAGAGGCTTGTGGTGTCCCCCTCCACGCTTGGTGTGAGGGCGAGGATGACCTCGCGAATCGCTTCGTTTTCCACCCGCTGCACCAGGCTGCTCACCTGAAGCATCTCCGGCCCGATCCCGTCCATGGGTGAGATCAAGCCGCCCAACACGTGATAGCGACCCGCGTATTCCCGGGTGCGCTCCAGGGCGAGCAGGTCTCGAGAGTCGGCGACGACGCAGAGGAGACCTGTGCTGCGTTCTGGGTTGCGGCAGATTTCGCAGCTTGTGTCGGCGCTGAGATGAAAGCAGGTCTGGCACTGGCCGACCTGGCTCCGGGCCGCCAGCAGGGCTTCGGCAAAGCTTTGAATCTGCTCCTCCGGTTGGCGGAGCAGATGCAGGGCCAGGCGCTGGGCGGTGCGGGGACCGATCCCGGGCAGCCGCTCGAACTGATCGATCAACCGGGCCAGCGGTCGGGTAAAGCCGCTCAGGGGTCTGCCGCGAGTGCCAGGAATCTAGGCACGCTGCCCAGAGGCAGAATGTCTCTAGCTGAGCTGTTCCCGTTGTGCGCTTGAACTTGTCCATGCCCTGGCGTGCCCTCCTGGCGGTTCTCTGTGCACTGACGCTGACCGCTTGTTCTGGATCCACCGCTGGTCTGAATTCCTTTCAGAGCCCAGATGGTCGTTATGCCTTTCTCTATCCCACGGGCTGGACGCGGGTCTCAGTGAGCAACGGACCCCAGGTGGTCTTTCACGACCTCATTAACAGCGATGAGACTGTCAGCCTGGTGGTGTCGGAAGTGGATGGAGACGACAATCTCTCGCAGTTGGGCAGCGCCGTGGCCGTCGGAGAGCGTCTGCGTCGGGATGTGATTGCACCAGAGGGAAGTGGCCGTGAAGCTGATCTGGTGGAGGCTCGGGAACGGGACGCCTCCGGCCGCACCTTTTACGACCTCGAGTTCGCGGTTCACCTCGCTGATCGGGATCGTCACGAACTCGCCACCGTTGTGGTGGATCGTGGCCGGCTTTACACCCTGGCTACCAGTACCAACGAAGAACGCTGGCCCAAGGTTCAGAACCTGTTTGAACGGGTGATCAGCTCCTTCACGTTGCTGATCTGAATCCACTCGAGGCCCTTGTCAGTAACTGTCCTCTGAAGCACGGTCCCACCCTTTGAATGCCGCCAAGCTGGAAGGCATGACAAGCACTTCACGGGTCGAGCGTTTAAGGGGCCGTTGGAACGGCCTGACAGACCACGAGCAGGTGGGAGCTTCCTTGCTGGCTGTCGGTGGTCTCTTCTCTGCCTGGCTGGTCTTCTGGCCTGTCCCCACGCAAGTCAAGGGACAGGGAGTTCTGATCTATCCAGATAACGCCGGTGTGCTGAATGCCCGTGCGAGCGGCCAAGTGTTGAATGTCAATGTTCAAGTTGGTGACAAGGTGCGTCAGGGTCAGGTGTTGATGACCCTTTACCTGCCGGTTCTGGAGCGTCAGCTCGAGCAGCAGCGAGGCAACCTCGCTCAGCTGATGCGACAGAACAGGGAGCTCAATCAGCGCGATGCCTTGAGGATCGGAACGGCTCGCACTGCTCTCGACACCACCCTGGCCAAACTCGCTGATGATCAGATTCGACTGCGTCAGTTGCAGACCACCTATGGCAGCAAGGTGGAGAACCTCAATTGGCTTGCTAAGCGCGCCGTTGTCGCTCCGCTCTCCTCTGCGGTGGTGTCTGCCGAACAGGGGCTCACCAGCACCAGCGTGCAGCTCGATGACATCAAGATCCAGCGCAAAGAGGCGGTCACCGGTTTCCAGCAGATCAAGCTGACGATCGAAACCGAACAGTTGAATCGCAATTACCAGATCGACGATCTCAAGCGTCAGATCAAGGTGACTGAGGCTCAGATCGCCTACGACGGCACGATTACGGCAGAGCGCACCGGAACTGTGCTCGATCTTCAAGTGATTCCCGGACAGACCATCAAGGCCAAAGATCGTCTGGGCACGATCGGTCGCTCCTCAACCCCTGCCCAAGCTCAGAAAAAAGATGGTGGCGGTCTGATCGCTGTCGCCTACTTTCCCCCCGCCGATGCCCGCAGGTTGCCACTCGGTCTGCCGGTGGAGGTGGTTCCCCTCTGGAACCAGCGCGGTCGCTTTGGTGGCATTGAGGGCAAGGTGCGCAGCGTGCTCACCCTGCCAGCGACTCCTGAAGACATCACCACCACGGTGGGCAACTCCCAACTGGCCGAAGCGCTGGTGAAAGAGGGGCCGGTGATGCGCGCTGAGATCAGTCTCGATCGTGACCCCCGCGCTGATGACGGCTATCGCTGGACGCTCTCCCAGGGCAGTGGTGTGTTTCCAATCCGTGATGGCTTGACCGTCGAAACCTTTGCCTACGTGGAATGGCGCTCACCGATCACCTACATCCTGCCCGGCGTGCGCTCTCTCACCGGTGGCTATCGCTCACTGCGCATTGACAGACTCTGGGATCTGCCCTTCCTCCGGCAACCCGGCACCCCTCGCTGATCATCTGATGTCCCTTCGCCCGCTGCTTCGCCAGGAACTGCCCTGGTTGATTGCTGAAATCGTTCTTCTGATCGTGTTGATGAATGCCAATCCGCCGGAGCTTTGGTTCTGGCTTGTGGTGTTTCTTGTGGTGTTCGGCTACCGGATCGAGCGCTGGTGGTCTTCAAGGACGCTGTGAGGTGTCGAGGGTCAGTTGCGTCGGCACCGCCAGGTTGGGATCGCTCGGCATTGGCAGCAGCTCGCGCAGGAGGCGGGCGTAGGTGGTGTTCACGTCCACGGTGGCGAACAGACGCCGCACCAGAGCGTTCACCAATCGCTCCTGGGTGACGGAAAGGTCCACTTCGTTGGCCAGGCCGGTCTGGTAGCGAAGCTTGGTGTCGCGGAAGGCCTCCTTGCTGGCCCCCACTCCCCGGCGAGTGGACACAAGTTTGGCCAGGCTGGCTTCGTGGTTCAGGAAGGCCTGCTCCAAGCGCAGACGAATGGTGTTGCGGGTGTTCGCATACCGTTGGGCCTCCGCTTGTTCTCGAAGGGCGAGAGCCCTCATGCTGTTGCTGGTCGTGCCTGCATCGAAGATCAACCAGTTGAAGGCGAGTCCAACGGACCACTCATAGCCGCTGACTTGTTCGAGGGGCAGGAAGGTGGCACCACAGCAGCCTCCGCCGATGACTGTGAAATTGAACAGTCGTTCCACGGATCCGAGACCGCCGGCGGCGGCGAATAGGCTCAGCTTCGGTAGCAGCTGTGCGGCTGCGGCGTCCTGGCGGAGGGCGAGGGCCCGCCGGGTCGCGAGAATCGCCTCCAGTTCTGGGTTGTTGTCGTAAGCCGCCAGCAGGGTTTGCTCCAGATTCATGGGCCAGGCAGGTTGAAGGCTGATCGGATCAGCAGCGCTGGGGGTCACTGATGCGGGCAGGTTCAGCACACTCCAGAGACGACGGCGGGCGACGGCCCGGTCTGCCATGGCCTGAATCAGATCCTCCTGATCAGCGGATAACACGGCACTGCGGCGGAGAAGATCCACGCGGGGCACCAGGCCTGCCCGTTTGAGATCGAGAACGTCTTCAAGCACCACCAGATCGGTGCGCACCACGGCATCGCGGATCCGCACCAGCTGCTCACTGCGTTGGAGGTCGTAGTAGGCCTCACTCACCGCCAGTTGCAGGGCCCGCAGGTCATTGGCGTAGGTCTTCTCCTGCTGCTCGAGCACGGCCTGGGCTGCCCGCACTCTTGGGGTGCGGGCGAAGTCGATCACCGCGTAGTCGAGTTGCAGCCCTGCGTCGGCGGAGACGCCGTTGGCAACAGCACCGAGTCCGCCACCGGCCGGTACGTAAAAGGGGCCTGGGGAATCGCCGCTCACCGTTGAGCCGTTTTCGGTGAGGGCGACATTTGGTAATTGGCCCTGGGCGTTGAACGACGGTCCGAACCCGTAGCTGTTGTTGCCGTAGGGCGAGTAGGTGGTGGTGCCGCTCTGGAAACCCTCGACGTTGGCGAAGACGCTGATCGTTGGCCAGTAACTGCCGGCCGCGGCAGCCACGGTGGCGGCCTGGGCCGCGATCTGATCCCGTTGCAGCTGAAGGTTGGGGTTGTTGCGAAAGGCGATCGCAATCGCCTCCTTCAGGCTCACCGCCTTGATTGGATTGCTTTTGGCTTCGCCCTTGGGAAGGCCCAAAGGCGGATCGGGCAAAGCATCGCCTGGAGTGAGCGGGCCAGAGGCCGGCGCATTGGCATCGAGCAGATTTGCGGGAAGCTTCGGCGCCTCAAGGTCATCACTGCTCTGCAGGGAAGGGGCGGGACCCAGCATGGAATCCAGGTCCTCCATCTGGCGGTTGAGCTGATTCCAGCTCCGCTCCAGTTGGCGCGTGCTGCCGCCGGTGTTCAGAGCTGGCACCGCATCTGCCCGTGGCTGCACCGGTTGGGCAACGGCCGGGGTCGCAGCCGAGATCAGAGCCAGGCATGGCAGCAGCCCGAAGGGACGGAAGGAAGACTGCAGCACAGGTCCTGTGCGGGTCGGCGCGGGGGGCTCGACTCTGGCGATCTTGGACCTGCTCATCGCTTCTCAAGGACAGGTTTCAATCCGGCCAGCCCAGGGATGGCGTCTTTCGTGACCATGGCCATATGTCCGAGCAAGGACGCGCGCAGGACGATCTGACGCAGGCGTTGCTCACTCACCAACCCCTCGCTGCTAGCTGTGGCGTGCTCCAGGACGGTCCGCAGTTGATGGACATCGCCAAGTTGGGTGTTCATTGCGTTCTGCAGAGCTCTGATCGGTAGCTCAAGGCGGTCGATCAGCGACGGGCGCCGCAGCTCCTCCGAAAGCTGGCTCAACATTGCGATCTGATTGTCGAGAACTCGTGCCTCCTGTTCGTGCAGCTCTCGCACGGCGCGGGGGGACTGCACAGGGGCTGGAAGTCCACGGAAGCCATCGTGAACGCTGACGAGTTGTGAGGCGAACAGGTCCAGCTGGCTCCAGAGCTGATGAAGCGGATGATTATCCGGGTTGCCGCCCAACTCCACTTGTGCTGCCTGGAGTTGCTGACGCAGGCCATTCAGTTGATTGAGCATCAGGGTGCGGCGCGAACGTCGCTCCTCGATGGGTAAGCGCCGCGGGTGGTCTTGCCTGAGCACATCGGCATCGAGGCACAATTCACTTGAGAAGGTGTCGAACAGGTCGGCGAATTGCCGATGCAACGCTGGGATGGCGCGACTGGGCCAGACCCAGCGTGCGGCCCAGAGCGACACCACGATCCCCAAAGCCGTCCAGCCGAGTCGGAGTGCCCCCCAGCTGCTCTCCACATCGTTGTGAACCAGCCAACCCATCACGATGATGTTGCCGCCGACCTTGTAGCCCACCTTGAGTCCAAGAGCTCCGCCCAGGAGTCGTGTGGTGCCTAAGGCCAGTCCTAGGCCAAGGGCGAGTGGGAGCTCGAGGCAGCGGGAGAAGATCAGAAGCAGCAAGACCCCCATGAGGGAGCCCATCAGGCGTTGAATGCCCAGCTTCATGGAGCTGCCATAGCTGCCGCTGAGCACGGCGGCCGTGGTCATCGGCAGGTAGTAACCAAATGGGATCGGGCTGAGTAGGCCAAATCCGGCGCTCAAGCCTGTGACCAGGGCGAGTCGTAGATCGGATCGCAGCAGCCAGGGTTGTTGCTTCACTGGTCGAGCGGCGTTGCTCATGACGTCACCACCGCATTGAGCGTTTGTTGGCTCTTGATTAGACGACGGAAGCGTGTGACCTCTTCCTCTAGGGCAATGCGTTGTGGAAGTGATGGCAGTGCGCTGCTATCGGCGATGGTCAGGCGCTGCCAGCGGATCGGGCTGCTCAGGTCGAGGTGGCTTCCCAGTTCTCGCAGCACCACCGTGCCTTCCTCGAGGTGTAGGCGTTCCAGCAGCCTTTCCACCAGGAGCCAACGCACCTGCTGGCAGCGCCAGAGGCTCATGCGCTGGCGCCAGCGTTGGCGACGTAGGCGCAGAACCTGGCGTGCACCAAGGCTTTCTTCAACATTGATCAGCCGCTGCAGTTCCAGCAGCATGGTTGTGATGGAGTCCGGCTTGATTGCGTCTGGTTTCGGTCCATGTCCCTGCAGGGCTGCGCTGTGCAGCTGGAGACGCCGCAGCAGGATGGCTCTGAGCTGGTCATCCAGCTCCTGCATGCGGGCGATGCGGTTCTTAGGCCAGAACAGTCGGCCCATCAGTAGGGCCACCGCGATGCCAACCACAGTGTCAACGCTGCGGTTGAACACGTACTGCCAGTTCAGGAGCGAGTAGCCGGGAATCGCCAGAAACATCAGGGTGATGGTGCAGGCGGTGCCCAGGCCGCTGGTCCAGCCCAGTCGCCTCAGCAGGGGAATGGTGATCAACAGACTCACCAGGATGCCGATCCAGCCCGACAGGATTGTGTGAACAACAAACGTCACCAGTCCACCGGCCATCGTGCCGAGGATGCGACCTCTTGCGGCCCGCAGGCTGTTGTCGTCCTGGTCGTCGACCACAAAGATCACGGCGATCAGGGGATACCAGAGAAAGGTGATCCGCTGAAAATGCTGGGCGATCGCGCAGGTGATCAGCACACTCAGTCCAAGTCGCAGGCTCTGTCGCAGCAGATTGCCGTTCACGCCAAGGAAGCTGATCGCTGCCATTGTGCGGGGAACCCGTCGCTCCGGCCCGTGTTTCCGTCTGATTTGCTAACGACCACAGAGCTGGATCTCGATGTGCTCTGGCGGATGGGTCTGTCGGTGGTGTGCGGAGTTGCCGTTGGTTTCAACCGTTCCCATTCTGGGCAGCACCACCCCCACCGCATGCGTGTGCATGTGCTGGTGGGGTTAAGTGCCTGTCTACTGGTGCTGGCCGCCGGTGCTGGAGCTGACAGCCGCAGTCGAGCCATTCAGGGGGTCGCCACCGGAGTCGGTTTCCTCGGGGCTGGTGAAATTCTCCAAGAGCCAAGCTCGCGCAAACGCGGAGAACCTGCCCAGGTGAGAGGTCTAACCAGCGCCGCTTCGATCTGGTTTACCGCCGCCCTTGGAGTGACCGTGGCCACCTCGCGTCCTTCAGTTGCTGCAATCGCCTTGATTCTCGCGTTGGTCGTGCTCACCTTTGCAGGCCGCAACGGACGTGATCAGAACAACACGCGATAGCGCCAGCTGCTGGCTTCGCTGGCTTCTGCTCCCCCCTTCTTTTTGCTGGGCCATTCGGTGTTGAGATAGCTGATGCCATCGCGATCGAAGGGGGTGGCTTTCAACCGTTCGGTTTCGAGGTTGGTGGTGCCCATGGCGGTGATCAGGCCACCAAGTTCCATGGGACCGAGATCGGTCTTCAGATTGCGACCGGCCGCGGTGATCAGTGCGGGTAAACGCACCAGATTCTCAGGTCGCTTCAGAGAGGCAAACAGACTTCTGAGCACCATCTGCTGCCGCTTCAGTCGACCAAAATCACCTTCCCCGTCCTGGCGCCAGCGCAGGAAGCCCTCGAGATCCCTGCCCTTGAGCAGCTGAGGCCCTGGTTGGAGATCAATGAACAGACCTTGAGAGCGGTCTTGGTAGTAGAGACGTTTGGGCACATCCACCATCACGCCCCCTACAAGGTCGCCCATGGTGCGGATGCCTTCCAGGTTCACAAGGATGTGATGTTGGATCGGGCGGCTCATCAGCCTGCTGAGTTCCTGCTGCACAGCTTCCGGCCCTCCTCGTGCATACAGGGCGTTCACTTTCATCGGCCCGAAGCTTCTCGAGTCGATATAGCTATCGCGGGGAATCTGGGTGATCTTGGTTTCGCCATTCTCGACTCGAATGGTGAAGATCGCATCGGTGTTGCCGCCACCGGCATCCATGCCGAGCACCACAACTTCCCGGTCTCCGAATCCTGTCCAAGCGGAGAAGGGATTGCTAAGGGGGAGGATCGAGCCCCCTTTCTCGATGTCATGAGGGGTGAGTGATCGGCTCAGTGGCACCGAAATCAAGAGACCTCCCCCAAGCCCAATCGCCATGGCGATCAATAACGATCGTGGCTGGCTGGGATGAGGGAGAGGGCTGGTCATTGGCAGATCTTAGGGCGCTCTTTGCGTTCTCTTAAGGATTGCCGCTGCCCTCGTGGGGTGAAGCAATCAGAGCAGCGGCTCGCTGATGACCAGCGTGGAACACTTGAGTTGGCGGATCAGGCTGCTGGTGCGGTCGCTCGCGGGGATCGGCAGTCCGGCGACGCGACGACGCTGGGAGCGCAGGATCACAAGGTCGTGGTGCCGACTTGAACGCTGGATGGTCTGTTCAATTCCTGGGCCAGGGACAAGATCAATGCGAATCCGCTCTCCCGACTCACCTGGAGGCTGCCAGCGACGGAGCTCGCGCTCAATCCATTGGCGATCGTGGCGGCTAAAGCGAGGGTCAACGATGTGCAGGAGTGTGATCACTCCAGAGCTCCCTTCGGCGCTCGCCAGCAGGCGTTGAGCGAGTTCGAACTGCTCCCGTGCGCTGGCGGAGAGGTCTTTGATCGGCACCAGGATCCGTTGAAGATCATCGACGCCTTGCCCGGCCAGATTCACAACCACCACAGGGCAGTGAGCGGTGCGGCAGACGCCATCGACCAGATCGCCGAATAACCAGTTGCGGAGCTTGTCGGGTTGGCCTGTGCCGATCAGAAGGAGATCCGCTCCCTGTTCCAAGGCACTTCTGCTCATGCCACCGGCGATGTCTTCGTCAAGCCTCAGCAGGCAGCGAGTGGGCACCTTCAGGTCCTCTCCGATCGAGGCGGCCTCGTTCAGGCGATCTCTGGCGGCAGCAACAGCCCGATTGAGGCTTCCGCGTGCCTCCTCCAGGCTCGGGCAAACCAGAGCCATCGGCAGAAGCTGGCCCGGAGCGCTTGAGCCCCCATTCAGAAGACGGGACGCCATGCTCAGGAGCCCATATTCGGTGGCGGGATTCGCCACGGGAACCACGATTTTCAAGGGGCGGCTGACCACTGGCAGCGCGAAATCGGCCGCTTCTGGATTCGATCGGTTCCGCTCGTCTGACCTGTTGGTTGATGATGTTTTGACGCTGTCTTCGGGTTCAACCAGCTGGGTGACCGAGCGGGCTGTCAAGGCCGGCCCAAGAGATGCCGTGACGACCATCATGGCGAGAACGCCATTGAGAACTGACGCATTCAGAAGGCCTGCCTCATAGCCAACGAAAGCCGCAGCAAGAGTGGCGGCGACCTGTGGCATGGCTAAAGACCACATCATGACCATCTGGTTGCCGTTGTAGCCAAAGCCTCGACCGGCAATGACGCTGACGAGGCCCTTGCAGACAATCACCCCAACCACCATGAGAGCCGTTAATTCAATGCTGCTAAAACTGCTTCGCAGGCTGTTGAAATCAATTAGTAATCCAAGGTGAATGAAGAAGATCGGGATGAATAAAGCCCCGCCAACAAAAATGACTTGTTGTTTTGCCTTTCCTTCTGGAAGGACAGAGTTGATGGCAAGGCCGGCAAGGAATGCGCCTGCAATCTTTTCGACTCCAGCGAGCTCGGCGCCAAGGGAAGCAATGAAAAGGGTGAGCAGGACGGCGAGAAATATTCTGTTTTCGTCGTTGATGCTCTGTTTGAAAATTTTGCCTCCGATCGTTCGGATGCTGAAGACGACGATGACCGCAAAGAGGCTGACGCTGGCAATCAGTGAGGCGAGGTTTGTTGCTGAGAATGAACCCTTGCCAAGTCCCATCGCGATTGCCAGGACTAATAGAGATGCGATGTCAGTGAGGATTGTACTTCCAATGCTGACAATGACTGACTCATCGCGCTGTGCGCCATAGCTGCGGATGATTGGGTAGCCTAGGGGGGTATGAGTGGCAATTAAGGTTCCTATTAAAATGGAAGGAACCATCGGAAAGTTGAATAGAAGGCCAATGGAAATCCCTGTGGCCATGCCAAATAGGAAGTGGAGAACTCCCAATGTTAATGAGCGACTTTTAACTCGATTGAACTCGTCAAGGTCAATCTCTAGCCCGACAATGAAGAGGAGGTAGATGGCGCCAATGTCGGAAAAGAGGGTGACCGTTTCGCCATTGGGCTGCAGCCAATTCAGGGCATTGGGCCCCACAAGCATCCCGGCAATCAGGAGGCCGACCAGATCAGGCAGGCCTGTTTTCCGGAAGATCGGTGGCACAAGCATGGCGATCGCCACCAGCAGGGCAAAGATGCCGAGGGGGTGATGCGTCAGATGGGCGATTGATGCGCCCGATGGCGCTGCTGCAGCGAGCAAGGCGTTCATCAGAGACGGAGAGCTTCCTCGGGTCGCAGGCCTGCCTGGACGCGCCAGAGATCGGCATAGGCACCGCCTCTCTGCAGCAGGTCCTCATGGTTTCCCTGCTGAGCGATGCGTCCATGGTCCATCACCACGATCCGATCCGCATGCCGCACGGTGCTGAGGCGGTGAGCAATCACCAGTGTGGTGCGGTTGGCGGTGATCTGCATCAGTGACCGCTGGATCGCCGCTTCCGTTTCGTTATCGACAGCAGCGGTGGCTTCATCGAGCACAAGGATTGGAGCGTCCTTCAAAATCGCCCGCGCGAGTGCGATGCGTTGGCGTTGGCCTCCGGAGAGGCGTTGACCTCGCTCCCCGACCACTGTGTCGTATCCCTGGGGTAGGGCTTGGATGAAGTGATGCGCTTCTGCTAGTTCGGCAGCCTGTTGCACCTGGGCTTGGCTCGCTCCTTCGGCGCCGTAGGCGATGTTCGCGGCCACGCTGCCGTGAAAGAGATACACGTCTTGGCTGACGAGAGCGATGCATCGTCGTAGGTCGCCAAGATTCAGTCTGTCGATCGGTTCGCCGTCAAGAAGAATGTGGCCGCTGTTCAGTGGGTAGAGGCGAAGTAGCAGTTTCACCAGGGTGCTTTTGCCCGAACCGGTGGCACCCACGATGCCGATCGTCTGCCCTGCAGCGATGGAGAGGGAAAAGTCATCCAGCAGGGTGGGGCGATCCTGGTAGTGAAACCCCACGCGCTCGAAGTCCACGCGCCCTTCAATCGTTCGCTTGTCGAGTCGCTGTTGACCTCCAGTGATGCGAACCGGTGTATCGATCAGATCCAGCACCCGTTGCGTTGAGGCCATGGAGCGCTGATAGTCGTCCAAGGTGCGGCCGAGGGTGGTCAGAGGCCAGAGCAATCGCTGTGTGATGAACACCAGGAAGCTGTAGGTGCCGACGGCGATCTCCCCTTTCCAGGCCTGTAGGCCTCCGATCAGCAGGATGGCCAGGAAGGCAAAGAGAATTGCAAATCGAATCAGGGGGATGAAGGCGGCGGACAGACGGATGGCGCGGCCGTTGCTGCGGCGGTAGGCGTCACTGTCTTCTCGGAGCTGCTCGAGCTCCCAGGATTCGGTGGTGAAACTCTTGATCGTAAGCATGCCACCGAGGTTGTTGGCGAGACGAGAGGCCATGGCACCGGCCCTTTCGCGCACATCGCGGTAGCGGGGGGCGAGACGGTTTTGAAAACGCAGCGAGCCCCAGAGGATGACTGGGATGGGGAGGTACGCGAACAGGGCGACTCCTGGGGCCATCCAGGCCATGGCTCCACCGACCAACACCACGGTGGTGATCAGTTGAAGGATCTCATTGGCCCCATGATCGAGGAAGCGCTCCAGTTGGTTGATGTCATCGCCAAGAACGGTGAGCAGGCGGCCACTGCTATCTCCTTCAAAGAAGGCCATCTCCAACCTCTGGAGATGGTCGTAGGCCTCCAGGCGCAGGGTGTGTTGTGTGCTCTGCGCGAGATTCCGCCAGAGAACGCCGTAGAGATACTCAAACAGGGATTCGGCACTCCACACCAGGAAGGAGAGGCCGGCCAGCACCCAGAGTTGGCTGGGCACCGTGACCGCACCCAGGCGTGCCAGCCAAGACGTCTGCTGCTGCACGACCACATCCACCGCGAGGCCGATCAGCACCGGTGGGGCCAGATCAAAGAACTTGTTCAGAAGGGAACAGGCTGTGGCCGCCAGCACAAGCCGGCGATGGGGGGCCAGGTGAGCCAGCAGTCGCTGGAGTGGCGCAGCGGTTGAGAGCATGGATCTATTCAAGGCCAGCGACCTCGGCGGCTTGTGCAAGCCTGATGGGATTGCGTGGTGAGTCCAGGCGTGCGTGAAATCTCGACACCCGCTGATTGCTTGCGCTCCTTGATAGAGGAACGTGCCTGTTTGTTGATGCCCTGTTGTTTCGACGCACTCTCTGCGCGTTTAGTGGAGCGGGCAGGGTTCCCGCTCACGTTCATGAGTGGGTTTTCTGTTTCGGCAGCACGGGCCGGATTGGCAGATGCGGGTTTGCTGTCCGTGGCGGAGATGTTGGATCAGGGCCGCTCGATCTGCGATGCGGTTCGTATCCCTGTGATCGGTGATGGGGACACCGGCCACGGCAATGCAGCGAATGTGCAGCGGACCATGCACCAGTTCGCCAGGGCCGGTTTTGCAGGGATCATGCTCGAGGACCAGCTGGCGCCAAAGCGCTGTGGGCACACCGGTGTCAAGGAGGTCGTGGGGCGTGAGGAAGCCCTCATGCGCATTCGCTCGGCGGTGGCGGCTCGCGCTGATGGTGCTGACCTGGTGATTGTGGCGCGCACGGATGCCCGCTCAGCCTTAGCGGCAGGCCACGGCGATCGCGCGGCGCTGGATGAGGCTCTCTGGCGTTTAAAGGCCTTTGCCGAACTCGGTGCTGATGTGCTGTTTCTTGAGGCCCCCCGCTCAGAAGCGGAGCTGCGACGGTTCTGTGAAGAGGTGCCGGGGTGGCGTATGGCCAACATGCTGGAGGGAGGCCTCACCCCTTTGCTTCCGCCAGCTGTTCTGGGAGAGATTGGCATTCATCTCGCCGCCTATCCCCTCACCTTGTTGGCCTGTGCGGCAGCTGCCATGAAGGAGGCTCTGGAGGACTTGGCGGTGGGACGCACACCCGAACGGATGATGGATTTTTCGGCCCTGCGCGAGCTGGTGGGCTTCGATGACTACGACGCCCTGCTAGGCGAGTCGACCAATCTCTGACAGGGCGATGCCGGTCAATGTGCTTAATCTGAACAGTGCAAGTTGTTCTGGCTGGGTTAGACCAAAAGAGTCACCACCAGGAGGTGTTCATGACAAGAACCCGAGACTTTCACCGCTTCCAACGCTGGACGGCGAAGCTGCGCCGTCGCAGCTTGAGGAATGTGTTACCTGAACCTCGCGAGGGCGAGCTTCATCTACTCCATTCTGTGAACGACCTGCGTTGTCGGGAATGGCAGCTCGATCAGCTGCACGACTTGATTGAGCTCGATCAACGCGAAGAAGCGGCCTGCTAAGGCATTGGCTTCAAAAGCGAAAGCCCTGGAGCCTGCCGTTTGAGCAGGGCTCCAGGGCATTTTTGTTGAACTCAGCCGCTTGTGTGCGGAGGAGCTTGGCTGATCACCAACGGTTGCCGCCGCCGTAACCACCTTCGCCGCCGCCGCCGCCGCCGCCGTAACCGCCACGACCGCCGCCGCCGCCGCCGCCGCGGTTGCCGCCGCCGTAACCGCCGCGACCGCCGCCGCCGCCTTCACGGGGGGTGGCTTTGTTGACGCGGATCATGCGACCCATCCACTCCACGTTCTGGAGATCGTCGATCGCTTTCTGTTCGTCGCTGTCGTTGTTCATCTCAACGAAGGCGAAACCGCGCTTGCGGCCGGTTTCGCGGTCGAGAGGAAGGCTGGCGCTCTTCACTTCGCCGTATTGGCCGAAGAGGTCTAGCAGATCCTCCTGTTCCGCTTGGAAGGAGAGATTGCCGATGTAGATGGTCATTCCTGTGGGGACCGATGGACGTTTTGATCAGTGAAGCCGTGGTCCGAAAAGGAAAGTCCTTGATGCTGAAGCCGTGGAGCTGAAGCCTGGGGGAGCGAGCCGATCAGAGCCGAACGCTGAAGCTGATGCCTCTCCAAGCTACAGGGGCGCCTGCAGCTTCTTCACAGGATCGTGAAGGGAAGTGGAAAAGTGGAGCGATTCCACGCCCAATGCCCCATTGTCAGAAGACCCTGACAGGAGGGAGTGGTGGGAGTGTCTTCGATTCGTGCCCTTGACTGGACCCCTGAGGGGGAATTGTCGACGGTGGACCGACTTGATCTCCTCGTGACTCTCCTGGAGACCAGCATCCCGGAGGTCAGTTATGAGCTCGTTTGTGCGGTCGAGGCTTTGGCTTTGCGCGAGCGTGAGGTGTCCGTTCAGGTCACGGTTTCCTGATCAGAGGGCGTCCTGGGCGACGCCCTGATGCCGATCAGAACTTGTAGCGCTCGGCGGCCTTCTGCTTGCAAATGTCCTGGGCGCTTTGGATAGAAGCCCCTGCGTTCACTTGCTCAAGGAAGCAATTGCAAGTGAAGGTGCCCATGCCGGCAGGAGGTGTCTTTCCGGCATGGCTCATGGCGGCATTGAATCCCGCCAGACAAAGGCGGTTGATCGTGCTCTCATCTCCAGCCGCATGCCCGTTGGAGGGCATCAGGGCTGAGCAGCCAAGGCCCATGGCCGTGGTGAGCAGAAGGGTACGAACCAAAACCATGGCCAGTGTTCAGGCGTTCGGGCGAATCTGAAGCTCCCTGTTCATCACTTTGAGGCGCTTCAGGGAATTAAACACATCCTGAGGCATTCCTTTCGGCAGGTCCACCAAGCTGTGGGATTCGAAAATCTGAATCCGTCCGATCATGCGGCCCTGCAGACCGGACTCATTCGCGATTGCACCCACAAGGTTGCCGGGTTTCACGCGATCGCGGTGACCCACTTCAACCCGATAGCGCTCCATGTTGTCTTCAGGGGGACGCGCAGGACGATCCTGGCGACGGCGATCTCCGTAACGGTCACCACCATGGCGTTCACCGCCGCGCTCATCGCGTGAACGTTGGCGGTTGGCAGTTTGCAGCCAGCCCTCATCCCCCTGCACCAGAAGGGGTTGATCGCCGAGGGCCATGGTGAGCGCTGCCAGTGCCAACTGGGAGGGTTCAAGATTGAGTTCTTGCCCCACCCGCTGCAGCAGTTCCTGGAGCAGAGGACCTTCGTCAGCTTGGCGCTCGCTTCCCTCTCCAGTGGCTGCATGGCTCAGCCGTTGCCGGAGCTTGTCGAGTCGCGCCTGGTTGATTTCGGCGTTGCTGGGAATCTGCATCGGCTCGATCGGCTGACCTGTGGCCCGCTCGAGGTTGTTCACGAAGCGCCGCTCCCTCGGCGTCACGAACAAGATGGCCTCACCACTGCGTCCCGCACGACCGGTGCGCCCGATCCGGTGCACGTAGGCCTCGCTGTCGAAGGGCATGTCGTAGTTAATGACCAGTCCGATCCGATCCACATCCAGGCCTCGGGCTGCCACGTCGGTGGCCACCAGGATGTTCACGGTTCCCTTGCGCAGCCGTTCGACTGTGCGCTCCCTTTGGTTCTGGGGGACATCACCGTTGAGGACGGCAACGTCGTGGCCGGCAGCCTCAAGCGCCTCCGACACCGTCAGAGTGATCGCTTTGGTTCGAGCGAAGATGATGACACCTTCCCCGGTCACGGCTTCGAGCACCCGATTGAGCGCTTCGAGCTTGTGGTTGTTCTGGAGCGTGATCCCTCGCTGACGGATCCGACGCGCTTCCTGATCTTTGGTTTTGATCGTGATCTCGGCTGGTTCACGCAGATAGCGCTTCGAGAGCCTGCGGATCTCGGCTGGCATCGTGGCGGAAAAGAGCACCACCTGACGCTCTTCTGGCAATTGGTCGAGGATCCACTCGACGTCGTCAATGAATCCCATCCGCAGCATTTCGTCGGCTTCATCGAGCACCAAGCTGCGCAAGTTGCTGGTGTCGAGGGTGCCCTGGCGCATGTGATCCATCACCCGACCAGGGGTTCCAACCACGACATCCACACCCCGTTTGAGGGCATTGATCTGAGAACGGAAATCGGAGCCTCCGTAGATCGCCAGCACGTGGAGTCGGGGATGGCCGGCGGCGTAGGCCTTGAAGGAGTCGGCCACCTGCATCGCCAGCTCACGGGTCGGAGCGAGGACCAGTGCCTGGGGTCTGGGCCCTTCGGCCTGCAGGCGCTCGAGGATGGGAAGGGCGAAGGCGGCGGTTTTGCCCGTACCGGTTTGGGCCTGCCCCACGAGGTCGCGTCCGAGCATCAGCTCGGGGAAGGCGGCTCGCTGGATGGGAGAGGGCTCCTTGTACCCCTTCGATTCCAGGGTCTGGAGTAGCGCCTCGCTGAAGCCAAAGCCTGCGAACCCTGAGGCAGGGCTCTGCTCTGGAACGGTGTCAATCACCCCTGCGTCAATCACCGTGGTGAAGATCGCGTCCTCCTGGCCCTCAGCTTTCTGAACCCCATCGGCGGGCGACATCGTGGTGGCACTGAGATCCACCGAGCACGACGAATCAACGTCGTGCGAAACAGTATTGGTCATGTCTGGAAGGCGTTGGCCTGATTGATCCTTCAAATCAGGCTTGCAACGTCCAATCGGTCGAAACCGTGCTGTATTGCTTGCCCTTTCTTCAAAGGCTTGATCTTCAACTTATCACCCTGCCGAAATCATCTTCCAGGCGCTCAATATCGGTTTCCTCAAGGTGGGTTCCGTGCTGAACCTCGATGATCAGCAGATCTCCTTCACCGCCTCGGGCTCGGTGGATGGCTCCGCAGGGGATGTGCAGGGTGGATCCAGGGGTTGCCTGATGCCAGTGTCCATCGCAGAAGAGCTCGCCCTCACCACTCACGACCGTCCAGTTTTCGCTTCGGTGTTGATGCCGCTGAAGGCTCAGCCGCTGGCCGTTGCGGATCAGTAGACGCTTGAGCTTGTAACCGGGGCCTTCGAGCAGATCCTCGTACCAACCCCAGGGGCGCTCCACCCGTTGTTTTGCAAGGGATTCAGGGGGTAACCCCATCAAAGCGCTGCCTCCGATGACGACTCCAGCTTGGCTGGATCTGTCGCCGTCAGCAGGAGTAGCTGTTGACGGGCTCTGGTGATGGCGGTGTAAAGCAGGGCGCACTCCTGCTGGGGGCGTTCCTGATCCCGAAGTGCTCCTGGCCAGAGCAGCAGGACGTGATCCGCCTCGCTGCCCTGGGCCTTGTGCACGGTCAGGGCCAGGGCCGGTTCCAGTGCTTTCAGTCGTGCGGGGTGCAGCAGCCGTGGACTTGCGGTCCCCGTGGCATCGATGCATCGGAAGAGCACGCGCCGCTGAGGCCCTGCCCCGATCGTGAGCCCCCGATCACCATTGGCAAGCCCAAGCTCTGGTTGGTTGGCGGCACAGAGCACCGGAACCCCTGGGGGCCAGGCCTCGACACCTCCTTCGGGGAGCAGGGTCCGATGCACCATGTCGACCCCCCAGGCGCCCACCCTGCGCGGGCAGAGCACCTGCAGTCGGTCCAGCTCAGCGAGGGCCTGATCGGCGGCGGCTGCATCCAGGATGTCGTCCATGGGCTCTGTCGGTCCGGGGGGGAGAGCAGCCACGGCGTTTTGAAGCGTGTTCAGGTGGTCTCGCAGGGCCTTGGTCACCGCAGGGGGGATGGCGCGTCGATCCCCCTGTTGCCAATGCAGATTCTCGCTAGACCCTGAGGCCGCAGTGCTGGGTCGGCAAGCGCGCCAGAAGGCTTCGATCCCCTGATCCCGCAACACGCCGCTGAGTCGGGCCAGAGCGCCTCGATTGCGATACACCCGATGCAGCTCGATTGCTGCAGATCCAAATCGTTGCCGTTGCGCTTCCTCCTGGAGGTGCTGCCAGACGGCACCGGCGCCAATCGGTGGCAGTTGGGCCGCATCGCCCACCAGCACCAGTTGCGCCGTTTCGGGCAAGGCCTCAAGCAGCGCAGTGGCCAGGTTGAGATCCACCATCGACATCTCATCGACAACCAGCAGGTCGAGGGGGAGTGGTCGGCGTTGATGACGCCCGAAGCCCCGGGACCCTGCCTCCAGCCAGCGATGCAGGGTGGCGCAGGGAAGGGCCGCCAGGGCCGGTTGCAGGGACTGCGGCAGACACTCTCGGCCGTTGCGGATGGCGTCTTGGAGCCGACCGGCTGCTTTGCCTGTGGGTGCAGCAAGCCCGATGCGCAGCTCGGGCCGGTCGCTGACGACCTGAGCCAGCATCCGGACCACAGTGCTGGTTTTTCCGGTGCCTGGGCCACCGCTGAGCAGCACCAGCCGGTGCTGTCGGATCGCCGCGACCGCCGCCAGCTGCTCTGGGTTCAGCCCTTGGATCCAGGGAGACTGCTCCAGCGTCGGCTGCTTCAGCGTCGGCTGTGTCGCTGGATCGGTCTCGTGGATGTCGGGCGAGGCAGCAACCCGCTCGAGAAGACGCAGCACGAGAGTCTCCATCCCCTCATGCCAGCGCCGAAAGGCCAGCTTGGATTCATGGAGCACCAGAGGGCTTCGGGGTCCGTTGAGCCATCCGCTCTGGTGCAAAGGCCGATGCTGCTCCGGCTGCAGAGGTAGCCAGGTGATCCCTTGGGCCAGCGCCGCGGTCAGATCCACCAGGATTCGATCCAGCATCGGGTCGTCTTGATCGGGGGGGAGGGAGCGGCGCAGGAGTTCGATCAAGCCGCGACTCACCGGGGCGGACCAGTCCCTTGGAAGGGAGTTGGCGTCTCTCATGGGATCACTCCCTCCAGTTGTTGATTGAGGTGCAGGATCCTCTCGACTGGTGCCTGTTCCACCAGAACCCCAGGAGTGAACTCGGGTGCTGTTGGAGCACTCAGCTGTTCTTGCTCCGGCACACCGCGCAAAAAGACATAGACGTAGCCACCCAGATTGCGCTGCGGGTCGTAGCCCGGCAATCGCCATTCCAGAAAACGATGGAGGGCCACCATGTAGAGATGGGCCTGAAGTGGGTAGTGGTGCTTGACCATCTCCTCCAGGAGTGCCTCTCGCTGGTAGTGGCATGGGCCACAGGCGAGCACCTGGCCATCGCTGTCCCGTTCTCCCAACCAGTTGCTTTTCCAGTCGGCGACCCACCAGCGGGAGGTCTGGGGATTGTTCGTGTCGGAGAACATCAAGTCGATGGATCCCGTGAGGAAGCCTCGGCTGTGGATGGACAGGCTCGCGACGCGGTCGGCATAGCTCCCCGAGAAGCTGTGCTCGGGTTGGATCCGAAAGCTGGCCGCCAGGGCGTTGGCTTGGATGGCGCGACCCCGATGGGCAATGGGCAGATCGAAGCTGAGCTCGTGGCGCCGGCGATCGGCAGCGATCTGTTCGAGGCGCAGGGCACCGAGCGGGCCGCCGAGGGGCACCTTCAGCAGTCGGGCCAGGCCCTGCTGCACGCTCGCTTGCAGATCAGCCTCCAGGCCGGCCCGGCGCAGTTCCTGGGCAATCACCTCGGCGCTGCCGGGATCTGCCGCCGCCGTTGCAAAGTTCACCCTTTCGAGAATGCGATGCAGGCAGTCGCCGGCCGCCGGACCGCGTGGAAATCCACTCAGGGGACCCATGCGACTGGCCGGATCCTCAGGCACTCTCTCGTTCTGAATTGTGTCGTGATCAACCGTGTCGCTTGAGGGGCTTCCAGGGGGGGCATCGGCGGGGCTGATGGGATCACGATCGCGTCCCTCCTCCAGGGTGCGGGGATCATCGGTTCTGGCAGCGGCATGGTCACCTCCCCCGCTGCTGCTCCAGGCTGAATAACTGCTCCGGCCCCAGATCCTGTCCAGCGATCGCTCGGGAATTGGACCCAGTTGCAGAGCAACCGGTTCAACGGAGCGTCGCCAGACCTTGACGGGAGCCTCGGGGTCAAGGAGCTGGCGGCTGATTCCGCCTGGCTCGGTCGCCAGCCAGCGCTTCAGAGGGTTGTGTTCATGGCCGACGGCCTGGGCGTCGATGAGGATCAGCTGACGAACGGCGCGAGTCATTGCCACATAGGCAAGACGTTCGGTTTCGGCGCCGATCTCAGCGTCTTCTTCCTCAGCGGCTCTTCGGCCGCAGCCCCAGTGGCGGTTGATGGCCACGATCCAGCCATCGCTCCGGCGCCAGAGCGGCCCCTCGGCTTCCTGGGGCATCTGCCAGAGGTAAGGGCAGATCACCACTGGATATTCCAGGCCCTTGCTGCGGTGCACCGTGACAACGGCGACAGCGTCTTCGGCGTGGTCGCTGTGGGGTTGCCGTTCGTCGGATGGGCTTGGTTCCGGTTGGAGACGCTGTCGTCGCAACCAGTCGGCGGCACTGGAGGCATCCAATCCCAGGCGGTGAATCGTGTCTTGGACAAGGCGTGCGCATTGCTGGAGGTCTCCGAGAAATCGGCCCCGCTCCGTCAGTGCTGCCATGGTTTCCCCCGCCAAGATCTGGGACAGGCAGCCCAGCAAACCAAGGGTGGGCAAGGCATCGGCGAGATTTCGCACCTGCTGGGCGAGTTGATCGAGACCCCCGTCTGCTTCTGCGCTGGCAAGCTTGTGGGCAGACCACTGGAGAAGGGCTGAGCAGGCCAGCAGTCGCAGCGTGCCGTCATTGGCAGGACTGGCCAGGCTGTCGAGCAATCGCTGCAGCGCTTCTGCTGCTGCACTGTTGAACACGTCGCCGCGGCTGACCAGCCGACTCGGCAGGCCTATGGCTGCTAGCTGGGCGCGGATCGCTTCGGCCTGTCGGTGCCGACTGACGAGAACGCAGAGATCGGCAGGACTGAGCTCCGCGTGGCGATGCATGAGCTCACTGCTCACACCAGCCACCAGCCTGGGCAATAGATCCTCCAGGGCGGTTTTGCTGGCGATGGAGGTTTCCCCTGATTCCGGCAGGTTCAACACCTGGAGCGGTTCAGGGCCGTCGGGACCCGCGAGCGGCTGGGCAGAACTCTTGGCATCCAGGGCTGGAACCTCCAACCGCGATTGCTCCAGACCGGTTGCCATGAGCTGGTTGAGTCCCAGCATCAGAGGAGGTGTTGTCCGGTAGTTGTCGAGCAGGGCATCGATCCGGTCAGCCTGTTGGCGGGCCTCCCGATAGGTGTTCAGGTCACCGCCGCGAAATCGATAGATCGCCTGCTTTGGATCGCCGACCATCAGAAGCAGATGCGACGCACCGGTTGCGAAAGCAGTGCGCAGTAATCGCCATTGCAGAGGATCGGTGTCTTGAAATTCGTCGATCAGGGCCACCCGGTAGCGGCGACGAAGTTCGCTGATCCACCGCTGCTGTTGTTCTTCGCTCTGGCTTGCTGGATCGAGGGCGTCGAGCAGTCCGGAGAAGCCAATCACTCCCCGGCGGTTGCGCCGCTCTTTCAGGGCGGCCGCACCACTGATCAACGCATGGCGCCAAACCTGTTCGCTGGGGCCATCCCAGAGGGCGGCGATCGCCTCCATGGTCTGCGGACAGGGCAAGCGGGGCTGCGCCTCTCCGCAGGCTCGGGCCACGCGAGAGAAGGTGCCGGGATGGAAGTAGCCCCCGAGTAAGGGCTGTTTTCGCACGTAGCCGTAGCGTATTCGTGTTGTTTGCGTGTCATCAGGTTGTCCTGCCGGTGTTGCAAGTCCGGCTTGTCTTATCCAGTCGCTCAGAGTGCTTGCTCGTTGCGTTCGCGGTTTGGGGCTGTAGGGGGTGGTGCGATTGCTGCTGCAGCCTCGGCTGCGCCAATCGGCAGCTGCTGCGCAAAGCGCCGTTTCCAGCTCGTCGCCGTTCTCCTGCCACTGCTTCTGGGCGCTCAGCCAGCGCTGCGCGATCCATGCTTCGAACTGCTCCTTGAGGGGGGCGTTGGGATCGGGTGGATCGTTGCCCGGATCAATGCGCACCCCGCTATCTCCATCGAGGCGCCGCAGGGCTTCGCTGAGGGTCTCCGGGGAGAGCTGCGCCATCTGCAACCCCTTCACATCCTCTGGATCCAGCGACAGCACCTGTTGCTGCCAGTAGTCATGGGCCACCTCATGGCAGAGGTCGGCGTTGTCGCTCTCCAGATCGGGATCCATAACGGCACCGCTCTGCAGGGACAAACGCCGGAGCGTGCGGTGACAGAAGCCATGGATGGTGGTGATGTCAGCTTTCTCCAGGCCGTCGAGGGCGGTGAGAAGGCAACTGGCGATCTCCCGCCGCCGGTTGCCATCGGCTCCGTGGCGTTCCAGCCAGGCGCGCAGCACCGGATCAGCGTCGCTCGGGACCTGGTCATTTTCGATCTGAGTGAGCCCCTGTAGGGCAAGATCCAGTCGCCGCCCGATGCGATCCTGCAGCTCTGCAGCTGCCGCATCGGTGAAGGTCACCACCAGCAACTGCTCGATGCGCAGATTCCGCTCCGTGATCAGGCGCAACACCAGATGCGCCAGAGCGAAAGTCTTGCCCGTGCCAGCGCTGGCCTCAAGGAGTCGAACGCCTCCATCCAGGGGGTAGTCGTTGTGCTCAAAACGTCTCACGCTTTCAGGGCCTCCCCCATCGGCAAGTAGAGGCAGGAGAAGGCCCGCTCGAATCCGGGAGCATTAAGGAGCTCGCGGCTCTCACAGCCATCGCCGAAGCAGGCACGCATCTCCGCCCGCTCCCGTTCGGGCCAACCCTGGAAGTCACCCTGCCAGCTCTTGTGGAAGGCCTGGTCAGCGGCCTCCTGGCCTTTCTGCCATTGACGCAGGCGTGCCAGGCCGCTCGCTGGAGGCACTGGCCAGCACTGTTTCAAGCCTCTGTGGGCTGCAGCGTGCAAGGCAGCGAGATGATGCTCAGCCAGCTCTGGCTCGATCGGTTGCCAGTGCAGAAGCACCTCAAACTGATCGCCCTTGCCCTGGCGATCTGAACGACCGATCACAGCGGTTTCGCATTCGTACCCTTCCAGCTGGGCTTCAAGGTGGCGAAGCCAGCCCAGCAGCGCTGAGCGGGCTTGCAGCTTGCCGGCCTGTGGCAGCAGCTGACAGCACCCTGTCAGAAGTCGACCGCTGCGCAGCTGTGGCGTCCCGAAGCTCAGCAGACAGCGCTGAAGACCTTGCCAGCGCTGTTCCAGTCGTTCCTGCTCCAACGAAGCCGCTGCCGCAGGCGGCAGGATTCCTCTGCCAGCACAACGACTGAGCCAGTCCCCCTGCGTTGCCTCCTGCCAAGGCAGAGCGTTTGGTTGCTTCAGGGTTTGGAGCGCTTCCTCCAGCTGTTGTTGAAGCAGCCCCTGACGCTGGCGTTCCCCCAGGTCGAGGGCTTCAAGATCCTCGATGGGCTCCAGCCATTCCCCTGGCCTGAGCCCTTGTTGCTCCAGCCAGCAGCGCTGCGGGGCCAGAAGCCAGCGTTCCAGTTGCTCGGTCTCTAGTCGAGTCCCCTCGGAGCTGTCCTGTTCATGGCTGTGGGCCGGACCGCTGTCTGCAAGGCCGCCCGGCCACTGCAGCGGCATGGCCAGGGCATGGCCTCTCCTGCCGGCTTCTCTCTCTCCTCCACGGTCAAGCTCCCTTCGGGCAGCGAGCAGTCGTTGGTCGCAGCTAGGCAGAGCGCCCGTTGACTGCGTTTGGAAATTACCAGGGTCTAGCGGATTGGCCGGAGGCTGCAGCAGCACCTGGGCCATCGCGTTCTCGCCGAGTTGTTCCCTCAGGAGGGTGAGCCACTGCTGGACCGGGGCTGCTGGTGGAAGCGGTTCTCCGCTGCGCTCATCACGGGCATTCCAGCTGAGCATCAGATGCTGGCGCGACGACAGCAGGGCCTCCAGCAGCACATAGCGATCCTGATCGCTGCTGGAGGGATCACCCAGCCGCCGGATCTGCTCCAGCAAATGGAATCCTGGGCGCTCGTTCTGGCGGGGGAAGCTGCCCGCATCCAGTCCCATCAGCACCACGACCCGGTGGGGGATCGCGCGCATCGGTTCCAGCGCACTGATGGTGAGGGCTCCGCTGCGATGGCCGAAACGACCGCTGTCGTTGGAGAGGGCTTCCTGTAAAACGGCTCGCACCACTGCGGCATCCAGCAGCAGGGGACAGTCGAGGCTGCGCTCTCGCCAGAGCTCAAGAGCATCCAGAATCGCCTGGCGCTCCCAACCCCATCGGCCACCGTCAGCGAATAGCTCCTCCAGCAGAGACGTCAGGGTGGTGATCCAGCTGCTGCAGTGTCGTGGGGAACGCAAGCGGTCGATCCAGCGGGCCAGCTTGTCCAGAAGCGTCCACCAGCGGCCGACCTCATCCGCGGTCAGTTCATCGCTAAAGGGAGCGGCGTCGGCGAGGACCCAGCCCTCCTGGTCGGGCAGCATCAGACCCAGTAACCAGCGATCGAGGCACCAGCGCAGGCTGTGGCTTGGGTCGCCGTGACGCTCCCGTTCATCCAGCCCCCAGCGGAATCCAGTGCGTTGCAGACAGCGGTGCATGGCATCCAGCTCGTCTGCCGTCAGTCCCTGCAGCTCCTGCAGGGCAGGGTTGGCGAGCAACTGTTCCAGTCCTGTGGCTGTGAACCGATCGGCTGCCAGGGCCAGGAGGCTTAGAAACCCCTGCATCAGGCCTGGTGCTTCCTGTTGGCTGCGGTCGGTTAGCCGCCAAGGCACCAGCACGCCCGTGGCATCAGCATCGTTGAAGGCTGATGCCAGAAGGGGAGCGAAACGGTCGATCTGGGGCGTCATCACCAGCACGTCCCTGGGTTGAAGGGTCGGGTCAGCAGCCAGCCATTGCAGGATCTGATCCCGCACCAACTGCACCTCCCGCCAGCGACCGGGACTGGCGAGGAAACGTAGGGAGTGGTCGTTCGTCTCGAGAGTGAGCGACGGTGTGCTGCCTTCCACCAGCTGCTGCTGCACCTGGGCGAGCAGGCTCGGGGTTTGTTGTTGGTCCCTGGCCATGCTGACCGGTGCCGCGAACAGGTCCCTCTGTTCCCATGCTCCGAGCTGGCACTCTCCGCTGCCTTCGAGAAGCAGCTGGAATTCAGCGCCCATCCGCCCAAGCATGGCTTCAAGTCGAGGTGACTCCAACAGCCAGGAGCCATCCAGTGGGGTCTGCCAGCGTTCGCCCAGACGACGTCGTCGCTGTTCGGAGCGCTCCCATAGGTCTGGACAGGGGGTGAGCAGAAACATCTGCACATCGATGCAGCCCGAGAGGGCCTGGAGCAGCTCCACTTGGATCGGGGCCATGCTGCTTAGTCCGAACAGCCGCAGACAGCGGGGAAGGGGCAGCACGGGGGACTCGCCGGCGCGCAGCCGCTTCACGGCCTCCATGACCTGCAGCCCAAAGGGCGCCGTCGGCAGCTTGTCGGCGAGCAAGCGGGCCAGTTCGGGTTGCCAGCGCAGCGACTCAGCGAGTGCACTGCTGGCATCGGAGTCGTGGGCGAGCCAGCGTCCGAGCTCATCGGCGCGGTACAGCGCGTAATCATCGATGGCATCGGCGAGGCTGCGGGCCAACAGCCAGTGATCGCGGTTGAGTTGACCTCGCTCGCAGGGATGGAGCTCCATCCATTGGCGCAGGGGAGCAGCGGCTGGTTGCTGGAGCAGGTCGGGGAGCACCTCCAGCACTGGCCAGACGAGCCGCTCGGCCCGCCAGGGATCCTCGCCGACCTTGGGGTCACCATCTGTGCCATCGCAGCCCGCGCCCTCACCGAGAACGGCTCGCACCAGTTCACGAAGCCTGGCGCCTGGGAACGGAAAGCGCACCAGGGCACTGATCCCGTTGACAACGGCCAACTGTTCCCCCAGCCAACGGCTGGTGGGCCAGGTGTTGACGACCACTTCGACTTCTTCGAAGGGCGAGGGGGGATCAAGGCGCAGCTGTTCCGCCAGCAGCTGCGCCAGCCATTCCGCTCTGTTGCTTCTGAAGATGGTCAGCAAGAGGTGGACTCAATGAGTTCCTGCTGGTGCTGGGGTGCAGGTATCGGGAGTGCTGTTTGACCCATCACCTGCACCACGGCATCGGTTTCAGGGCAGAAGGCCGAGAGTCGTCCCCCATAGACGGCGCCGGTGTCGATCATCACGATGTGTTGGCGACGCTCCACGCTGGGCCTAGGGGTGTGACCCACCACCACACGGCCGAAGCGGCCGTCGTAGGTCTCCCAGAAGGGTTCGCGGATGCGTAGATCAGGGCGTCCTTGAGGGTCAAAGCCTGCATGGGTCGCGATCCAGCCTTTGCCTCGATAGTGGTCTGGCAGGGTCTGGAGACGCTGCAGCCACTGGCGGGTGAGGCCATCGCCGAGCTGGCGGTAGGTGTCGATCCTCAGCAGGCTCTGGTGTGCGTCTGATGACCGTTGCTGAAGGGCTTCGATCAGGTTCTGCTCGTGGTTGCCCCGCAACCAGGTGGCTCGACCGTTGCAGACCAGCTCCCAGACGAGATGGAGAGTGTCTGCGATTCCAGGGCCGCGGTTAATCACGTCGCCGCAGAGCACCAGATGGTCCCGGGTTGGGAGCACGGCCAGCAGCTGGATCAGCGAGGCATGACAGCCGTGCACATCACCGATCACCCAGTGACGCTCCGCTGATGCCACCTCGTTTGCGCTCCATCACATCGCTCTGCATCGGATTCTGACGGAGCCCCCCTCCCCTGTCATCGACCCTGTCTACGGTGTTGCATCGCTCAAAGGGGGGTGGTCTGTGGACCCACGTTCATTGCCGGTGCCTCGGAGGGTTGCGTTGCTGGTTCAGGCTCTCAACGGTGCCCCTCGCACCAATGAGGCCCTGGCCAAGGCTGCCGATGGGGAGGAGATGCTCGATGTGCTGGTGGGTGCGTCCGACAAGCTGGGCCTGGGGCTCACCCGCGAGCATCTGCGCAATACACCGCCGATTAGGGATTGGGTGTGGTGGCACAAGAAGCAGGCACCCTTCACGATCGGTAGCTGAGGGTGCGCTGCTGCCTGTGCTCTGCTGAGGTGGCGATCAACAGGCTTTGGATCGAGCCTGCTTCGATGAAGGAATCACCAGGGAAATTCCTTGGCGGTCGCCCCCTCCGGACAGGGATCAGAGGCCCGACCTCCCGGCAGATCCTCGTCGCCAATGATGTCGTTCAGATACGCCGCGCAGAGTTGTTCTGGGGTGAGGGACTCCACCCAGTTCTCCCAGCCGCCCCCCGTGTCAGCACGGACGGTGAAGACCGTCGACGCGCTCAGCACAGCGAGCAAGGTGCCGCTGCCAAAACGAAACCGGTGGGACCTTGTCATCGCTCCAGACCGATGGCTGTCTTCAGCATGATCACGGTTGTGGGCAGATGCTGGAGCTGCCCACAGATGCTGCAGCCGTGGCTTTAGACCGCTGTTCCGGCGCAGCTGGCGAGGGCATCGGGAATCGACGCGCTCGGAGCTTCGAAGCGGCCCTCGGCCACAAACTCCAGACGCAGCTTCATGAAGGTGATGAAGCTGGCATCGGTGGAGACCACGGCAGCCGATGGGCTGGGTACCTGTGCTGCGAGTTCCGCCAGCTCGGGAGCGCTGAGGAATGCCGGTTGACGGATCAGCCAGAAGTCGATCTCTCGGCCCTGCTCGGCGTAATGACGGCGTCGCTCACTCAGCACTTCCTCCAGAGGTTCCTCCTCGGTCAGGAAGCGTTCACTGGCGGCGACGAAGTGATAGGTGGTCATGGCTGAAGGCTTCCAAAGAGCGGCTCACGGCGGGGATTCTGGACCAGCCGCTTCATCTCCCTGACGGCGGCCTCGAGGCCAACCACAAGAGATCGCGCCACGATCGTATGGCCGATGTTCAACTCTTCCATGCCCTCGATGGCTGCCACGGGCTCCACGTTTTGATAGGTGAGTCCGTGGCCTGCATTCACCCTGAGTCCAAGGTTGCGGGCATGGGCTGTTGCTTCCGTCAGTCGAGCTAATTCAGCCGGCTGTGCGCTCCAGCTCGCTTCCGCGTAGGTGCCGGTGTGGAGCTCAACCCAGCGTGCCCCGCAGCCGATGCTCGCCTCCAGTTGCTCAGGATCAGGGTCCACGAACAGGCTCACGGGGATTCCGACGGTCTGCAGCCTCTCCACCACGCCTTTGAGGCTGATGAGCTGTGCCCTCACATCCAGGCCTCCCTCCGTGGTGACTTCCTCCCTGCGTTCGGGCACGAGGGTGACCATGTCAGGGCGGATCCTTCTTGCGATCTGTTCCATCTCGGCCGTGGCGGCCATTTCCAGATTCAGACGGCTGCGAACGGTTTGGCGGAGCAGCTCCAGGTCTCGGTCTTGGATATGACGACGATCTTCGCGGAGATGCACGGTGATTCCATCGGCACCGCCGAGTTCCGCAAGCATCGCCATCGGCACCGGATCGGGTTCGACCGTGCGTCGTGCCTGGCGCACGTTGGCGATGTGATCGATGTTGACGCCGAGGCTGGCCACGTCCGTTGCTTCCTGGGCTTAAAACCCTAACGAGGTGTCAGGGCGTCACTGGCCGCAGAACCAACTGCCCAGCCTTCTTTGGAAATACAGGGGCCGGACCCTAAGTTCCCAGACAGTCCAAGACCACCGGGGCGCGGTGACCTCAAGCCTGGCGACACGCGAAAGTGCCCTTGGTTCGGGAGTTAATCCCTTTTGGGCTCCCCTGGCGATGGTGCTCACCCAGGATCTCGCTCTGCGCAGTTATTTCCGCGAGCGACTCGTGCTTGGGGAACACAATTTGCCCCTGGAGGGTCCGGTCCTGCTGGCGCCGACCCATCGGGCCCGCTGGGATGCCCTGATGCTGCCGATGGCAGCCGGTCGACGGATTACAAGCCGCGACTGTCGCTTCATGGTGACCCGCACGGAAATGGACGGCGTGCAGGGGTGGTTTCTCCATCGCCTCGGTTGCTTTGCTGTGGACCAGGGACGCCCGTCGCTGACCACCCTGCGCTTTGCGATCGATCTGCTGGCTGCTGGGCAGCAAGTGGTGGTGTTCCCAGAAGGTCGTATTAATCGCAGTGATGAGCCGATCCGCCTTCAGCAGGGGCTGGCCCGCTTGGCCCTGCTCGCGCGCCGACAGGGAGTTCCGGTGCGCGTGCTGCCTGTTGGCCTCGCCTACAGCGAAGCGAGGCCGCGCTTCTGCGGACGTGCAGCAATCTGTTTCGGCGAAGCGATGGCCGTGGAGGGAAGTGGCCGTGAGGCGGTGCGCTCCTTCAATGCCGATCTGGCCTTGCGGATGCAATCAGCTGAACAAGCGGCCAGGGAGGCAGTGGGTCGCCCCCTCCACTCCCCCTAAAGTCCGGCCACTGTTCCGGTCTGATCATGCGTTCCCGCCTCTCGCTGACCGCCCTGGCTCTGGTGGCTGGTCTGTCTCTTTCTCCCGCGGCCAGCCTCGCGCAGACCAGCGAGGACAGCCAGGCCTCAAAGGTGCTGGCGTCCGGTGGTGCCGGTTTCAACGTGGCCGCTGTTCAGTCTTTGATCAACCGTGGTGATGCGGCGGTCGCCGCCGGCAATCTGGCCGAGGCTCGCAAGGACTATGACAATGCCCGTGCAGCAGCCAAGCAACTCCTGGCGTTCTACCGGGATCTGAGTGGTGCGTTCCGAGGTCTGGATGCTCGGATTCCCCGCGAAATGGACGCCAAGGGTCGTGCAGCACTGGGTCTGCTGGCTGAGGCCAATCTCAGGTTGGCGGCCCTCTTCCGTCGTCAGAATCAACCCGAGGTTGCCGTTCCTGTGCTCGTGGAGGTGGTGCGGTTGATGACCCCCTCCCAGGCCCAAGGTCAAAAGGCCTATCAGAGCCTGGTGGAATTGGGGTTTGTCGAGACGCCCTTCGCCGCTGCCAAAACCGCTCCCGGCAGCTGAGCCTGACCGCTCGTCTCCCTGATCTGTCAGCATCAGTCTCCAGCTGAAGCACCCGGTGATGGTTCAACCCGATGCGGTGGCCGCGGCAATACGCCGTGCCCTTCCTGACGCCCATGTGGATGTGGAAGACCTCACCGGCGGTGGCGACCACCTTCAGGTGCGGGTGATCTCCTCTGGTTTCGCTGGTCTCAACCGGATCCGTCAGCATCAGCTCGTCTATAAAGCGCTGCGAGACGAGCTCGCCAGTGAGGCGATCCATGCCCTGGCACTCACCACGTCAACACCCGACTGAGTCCTCTTTCGCTCCCTTCGCTTTCTTTCGCCGCTCTCTTTTGCCATGGATGCTCAGACCCAGGCCCGAATCGAGGCCTTGATTCAATCCAGCCCGATCTTCGTGTTCATGAAGGGCACCAAGCTGATGCCCCAGTGCGGCTTCTCCAACAACGTGGTGCAGATCCTGCATGCTCTGGGCATGCCCTTCGAAACCTTCGATGTGCTCTCTGACATGGAGATCCGCCAGGGCATCAAGGAATTTTCCGAATGGCCCACCATCCCGCAGGTGTATGTGAAGGGGGAATTCATGGGCGGATCCGACATCCTGATCGAGATGTACAACTCCGGCGAGCTCAAGGAGAAACTGGAGGTGGCTCTCGCCTCCTAGTGCTGAGGCTGTCGGTAGAGGGCACTCACGTCCCCATCGGGGCCGATGAAGCTGGATGGGTCCAAGATCCAGCGATCCACTAAGGCCTCTAATCGGGCTTGATCCCTCGGTTCGAGAGCACCTGTGCGCCGTAGGGCATGCAGATACCCATCGGCATAGAGCCTGAGTTCCGAGGGGCTGTGGTAGCGAAGTGTCAGTTCCTGGCAGGCGTCACACAGCGACTGGAAGTGTCGAATCGCCTCCGGATGCTGCAGGGATGTCATGACCTGTGAGGACGGCAGCCTCTGTTACCAGCGTGCCTTGGAATTGGCCTTAGCGTAAGCAGGCAATCAAGAGCCATGTGACCTCCTCTTCCCGCGACCTTCTGCAGAACGGTAGTCCTCAGGTGACCACTGTTGCAGTGCCCCATCAAAGCGGCGGGGGTCCGAAGGAGCCGTCCAGGGTTCTGGTGGTCGAACCACACCCCACCCTGCGCACCGTGCTGGTGCAGCGCCTGCGTCAGGACGGCCACCTCACGGCTGCCGTGTCCAACGCTGCTGAGGCTCTGGAGGTCTGCCAGGACCAGTCCCCTGATCTCTTGATCAGTGCTGAAATCCTGGATCACAGCTCCGCCCTGCGCCTAGGCCAGCAGTTGCGTTGCCCCGTGATTGTGCTTACGGCCCGCAGCGGAGCCGAGCCAGTGGTGGGTCTCCTTGATGAAGGGGCTGACGATGTGCTGCGCAAGCCCTTTGGCCTGGAGGAACTGGCGGCTCGCTGTCGCACCCTGCTGCGACGGGGAGGCACCGGCCTGCAGGAGCGCGTCACCGTCGGTCCCCTTGAGGTGCATCTGCTGCTAAGGCAGGTGACTCTGAGGGAACAGCCCGTTGAGCTCAGTCCAAGGGAGTTCGCTCTGCTCTGCGCTCTGCTCATGCCGCCTGGCATGGTGCGTAGCCGTCAGGATCTGTTGCGGATGGCTTGGCCACCCTTCAGCGGCGGGCCCCGCTCCGTTGATACACAGGTGCTAACGCTGCGCCGCAAGCTCGAGCAGGCTGGCCTCGGCGAAGGGGGTGGGATTACCACCGTTCGGCAGCAGGGCTATCGCTTCAGCCTGGAACACCTGCCGGCAGCGTGATCCATCCCTGTTGCAAGCCAAGGCCCAGGGCCACCTCACCCGCAAGCATCAGCGACGCCAGGACGGCTAGCAACTGATAGGTCCAAGGCGGGGTCAGCCGGCCGATTCCTTGCGTGTTGAGTCCACTGCACGCTTGAAAGACGGCAAGAAAGCGATCGAAATCAGCAATGCGCTGGGGAAGCAGATAGTGGCTCTGCTGTTTTGTGCTGACGTAAAACACCGTTCCTCCCTGACTGGTGCCCATCGGCACGAGGGCACGAATCTCAGGCCAGCTGAGCTGCCAACCGCGGCGAATCAACCAGCGACACCAGAGGGGGTGGCCCACCTGGATCCCCTGGGGGCTCAAGCGAACCTCTTCGCTGAGCATGGCCAAGATCAGCCCGAGGCCCATGGGGGCAGCGAACAGCAGCACGACACGAAGCCCCGGTGGTGCGAGCAGGGGCAGCGGTAGGACCAAGGCCAGATAGACACTGATCAGGGTGCCCCGGATCAGGGGGGAGATCCGGAAACACTGCTCAGCACCGCTCCATCCAGTGGCAACCACCTCAGCGATCCTCTGGCGATCCGGGCAGGGGTTCAATCAGTTCGCTGGGCTGATAGCGGCCCTGGAAGACCTCGGCCTCGCGCCCTTTCCAGAACTCACCGAGTCGCATCAGGTCGGCATGGGCCTCTTGGATGCTGCGCATGTAAGCCTCAGGACTCATGCCCTCGCGAGCTTCTTTGAGCTTCGCTAGTCGCAGCATCTGCAGCATCCATGGCTTGCTCAGCTCGCCGCGGGACTCCATATAGCGGGCGAGCTCAGCGGCCGAGGGCTGGGGGGTAGTTGCCATCTCACAGGTCAAGCAATCGAGAGACCCTAAGCAGCGGATGCAGGGAATTGCGCGGGAAGGCTCCAGCTGTTGAGCCCGAGATCAGCACCGATTCGATGGCTGCAGGCAAAGCCGCTGAAAGCAACGGCGTTCAGCCCCTGACCAGGGAAACAGGAATCGCCAACGCAATAGAGACCGGGGAGGCCGGTGCGGTTGAAGGGCATGGGCAGCAGACCAGGCAAGCGCATGGCCGGGATTGGTCCGTAGCTGCCACCCATCCGACCAAGAAAGCGTCGATGGGTGCGGGGGGTGCCCACGTCCTTCTGTTCGATCGCTGCGCTCAGTCCTGGCAGCAACGCTTCGAGTCGTTCGATCAGCCGATCGGCGTCTGCCTGCTTTTTGCTGGCGTATTGCGTCGGATTTAGTCCTCGCCAATGACGGATATCGCTCATCGTGAAGGTGTGCACGATGTGACGTCCCTGAGGGGCGAGAGAGGGATCCAGCAGCGTGGGGATCGACACGAAGATCACGCCCTGTTCGGCCTCCATCGCGCACCAGTCCTCCAGCAGCAGATGGTGGCAGTGCAGGCCCTGGGGGATGACATCGGCCCTGACGCCGAGATGCAGCGACAGGAAGGAGCTGGAGGGCTGGTAGCGGCGGCGCCAAGTGGATTCCGCGGCCGGGGTATGAGCGTCATCGACCAGTGTGTTGGCGGGTGATCCCTCTCCAGCGAAGGTGTCCCAGCGGGTGGCATTGCTGACGATGCGGCGGGCGCGCAGCTCCTCCCCATCAGCGAGCCTTACACCGACGGCACGGCCGTTTTCGATCAGCACCTTGGTGACCCTGGCCCGGTAGCGGATCTCTCCACCGTGCGCTTTCAGGCCCTCCACGAGCTTCTCGGCGATGACACCCACCCCCCCTTTGGGATAGTTGATGCCGCCGGCATGTCGATCGGAGAAGACCATGCCGGCATTGATCATTGGCGTGCGATCCGCCGGCATCACCGACCAGCAGAAGCACTCCATATCGATCAGGCGCAGCAGATCCTGATCCTTGATGTGGCGCCTGGCCACATCACCCACGTTGAAGGGCAGCCATCGGGCCAGGCCGAGGCAGGCCAGGGGGGCCTTGAAGAACACCTTCGTGAGGTAGGACGGATCCTCAAGCGAGAGCAGAGGCATCGCATCAAGGCAGTTGAAGACCTGCCAGCAGGTGTCATAGAAGGCCTTGATTCCCTTTGCTTCATGGGGGAAGCGGGCACTCATGCGTTCGATGAAGCCGCTGTAGTCGCGGTCGACCTCCATGCTGAGGCCGCCGGGAAGGTGGTACTGGAGTTGCACCGGGTCGGGAATCGTCTCGCAGGTCTGGCCAACGTCAGCCAAGGCCCGAGTGAGCAGGTTGGTGTAGCCCTTCTGCCCAAAGCCGAAAATCATCGAGGCGCCCACATCGAAGGTGTAGCCGCCGCGTTGGAAGCTGCCTCCGGAACCTCCAGGGATCAGGTAGCGCTCCAATACCAGCGTCTTCGCACCCTTGACCGCCAACTGGGAGGCGGTGACAAGACCGCCGATGCCGGACCCGATCACAATCACATCCCAGGCGGGCACATCCCAGGCGGGGTTGGTCACGCTCATCCCTTCATCAGCCTGGAACCCTAGGCGGCCCCTGGGGACGGGAAAGGGGATGTGGCTGTCAGGATCACCTCCGAACGCACCGGTCTGCCCATCAGCTGATGGCAGCGTTCTTCGATGCGATGGCGAATCACGTCGATGGCCGCCCCATCCATGGGTTGGCTGGGATTGAGATACACGAGCACGAAGGCGGTGCGACCCACTTGCATCACGGTGAGATCGAGAAGCCAGCAGGAGAGTCCAGCCAGCAGGTCTTCGATGGCCGCTCGTGTTGTTCGGATCGTGTCACTCTCCGCAGAAGCACCAGCGGCTTGACCAAGGGCGGTGAGAAAGGCCCGCACCGGTTCCCCCAGCACCACAGCGCTCACCACCAGCACCAACAGGGAATCGGTGATCGGCATTAGCCCGGCTAGAGCAGTGCCCTGAAGCAGTGGGGCGATCAGCAGGGCCAGGCCCGTCAGACCACTCATCAGCCCATCGATCCGGGCCGCCTTGGCTTCGGTGAGCAGAAGCTGTGACTGCTGCCCCGTGCGCTGCCAATCGTGCTGATGGCGCCAGGCGAGTCCCCAGCAGATCACCACCATGGTGATGGCATAGAAGGCCACGGGGCCAAGGCTGACAGGAGCAATGCTGCGGCCCTTGGCGTAGTCGATCACCGTGCCGAGGCCAGCGGCAGCGGCGAAGCTGAGGACACCAATCAGCACCAGCGAACGAAACAGCACATACAGGGCTTCCTGGCCGTCATAGCCGTAGGGGTAGGCCCGGTCGGGAGGGCGCACAACGTTGCGGCTGATGCGGGCCGCGACAAGACCCGAACCCACCATCACGGCGGAGTAGAGGCCATCGAGCAGTAGGGCATAGGAGCCAGACAGCACGTGAACCCAGAGCCCGGCAATAGCCATGACGGCGCTCGCTCCCACCCCGATCTGGAGGGATCGCTGCTCGATCAGGCGATGCTGGCGGGTGGCGTGGTCAGCAGCCATTCGTTCGAACCCTCTGCTGAGTTGGTAGCAGTGGGTTTCAGATGGCGGGCGAGATCATCAAGGGCCCGATCCCGGTAGGCGCCGTAGCGGGCACGCTTGTCGCGAATACGGGTGGGCAGCTCCGGTAGCAGGCCGAAGTTGGGCGGCATGGGCTGAAACTTGCCGGAGGGGGCCTCGCTAATGAAATGGGTCAGGGCGCCGATCATGCAGGTGGGTGGTAGGTCAAGGGGAGCGTGGCCCTTGGCCAGTCGGGCTGCATTGGTGCCGGCCAACCAACCTCCGGCCACTGCTGCGGCATAGCCCTCGGTGCCAGTGATCTGGCCAGCGGCGAGCAGGCTGGGCCGCCGACGGAACTGGAGGGTGGGATCCAGCAGTTTCGGTGCTTCAAGGAAGGTGTTGCGGTGCATCACCCCAAAGCGCACGAATTCAGCGTTCTCCAGCCCCGGAATCAGGCGCAGCACTCGCTTTTGTTCGCCCCATTTGAGGTTGGTCTGAAAGCCCACCAGATTCCAGAGGCGCCCGTCCTTGTCTTCCTGGCGCAGCTGCACCACGGCATAGGCGCGCTTGGCACGCCGTACGTCGCGGTCGTTCACATCTCCCCAGCGCGGGTCCCAGAGCCCGATCGGCTTGAGCGGGCCGTAACGCATCGTGTCTTCACCCCGGCGGGCGAGCTCCTCGATCGGCAAGCAGCCTTCGAAGAATGTGGCACTGTCTTTTTCGAAGTCTTTGAGCTCGGCCTGTTCGGCCTGCAGCAGCGCCTCCCGGAAGGCGTGATACTGCTCCTGATCCATCGGGCAGTTGATGTAATCCGCATCGCCCTTGTCGTAACGACTGGCGCGGAAGGCCCGGTTCATGTCGATGCTGTCGCCATCCACGATCGGACTAGCGGCATCAAAAAAGTGGCAGTCCTCCAGGCCTGTGAAGGCCCGTAACTCCTCCGCCAGTGCTTCGCTGGTGAGTGGTCCGGTGGCCAGCACCGTGATTTGCTCAGGATCGGGAAGGCGGGTCTGCTCCTGGCGGCGGATCGTGACCAGAGGATGTTGATCCAGGCATTCGGTGAGGGCCGCGCTGTAGCGCCCACGATCCACCGCCAGAGCCCCTCCGGCTGGGACGGCATGGGCATCGGCCGTTTGGATGACGAGGGAGCCCAGCCGTCTGAGTTCTTCCTGGAGCAGACCTGCTGCGCGGTCGCTGCTGAGCGCTCCGAAACTGTTGCTGCAAACGAGTTCAGCAAATTCGGCGCTGTGGTGGGCGGGCGACCGGCGCACCGGTCTCATTTCGATCAGGGTGACGGGAACACCTGCCTGGGCGACCTGCCAGGCCGCTTCGGTGCCCGCCAACCCGGCACCAATCACAACAACGGAGGGTTCCGTGCTCAAGATGGTTGGGATCGAAGACGATCTCCAACCCTATCGATCCTTCGGGTGGCTCAGGCGCGGCTGCGCTTGATCATCAGCTGGAGCTGGCCTACGGCTGCACGGCCGATATTGAACCCAGCCCAGCCAAGAGCCAGAAGGATGGGGGAGGCCACGAGGACGAGCCGGAGGTCCATGGTTCCAGTCGGATTGTGCTGCCGATCTTAAGGACCGCAGGGGTGCAGCTTCGTGAACTCTGCTCAGTCCGTTTGGTTTTGCAGCAATTGAGACCAGCGCTCGGCCAGGTTGGCGTAGTGCAGCGCATGCTCTCGTTGCTCTCGCACGCTGCTCTCGCTCTGCTCTCGTTTGGCCTGGGCTGGAACTCCTGCCACCAGGGTGCGGGCCGGCACATCTTTGGTGACCACAGCACCAGCGGCAACGAGGGCGCCCTCTCCGACGGTGACGCCGTTGAGAACAATGGCTCCGATGCCGATCAGGCAGCCGTCCTCAAGGGTGGCGCCATGCACAACAGCGCGATGGCCGACGGTGACATCTGCGCCGATGTGCACCGGAGCACCTGGATCGCCATGAAGCACGGCACCGTCCTGCACATTGCTGCGCGGTCCGATCCGGATCGCGGCCATGTCACCCCTGGCCACAGCCGTAGGCCACAGGCTTGCACCGGCGGCCATCTCCACATCGCCCATCAGCACGGCGCTCGCTGCCACCCAGGCCTGCGGATCGATGCGAGGTGTACCCCAGTCGGGAATGGTCTCGGTCGCTGTCATGGCATGCCAGTCGTTGCCACCAGTCTCCTGGCAGACCAAGTGATAATGTCCATGGGTGCCAGATCGGCATGCCCAAGCGGGCGGGTCGCTAGCTCAGCGGTAGAGCACTCGGCTTTTAACCGATTGGTCCTGAGTTCGAATCTCAGGCGACCCATCACGACTCCATCATTCCTTTCGGAGCCAGTTGCCCGATTGGGTCTTGGTGGTCAGAGTTTTCCTGTTCCATCAGGATGAGGTCGGCAGCCACAGTTAATTGCCTGCAAACGCATCAGATCCCACTCGGCCTCAGGTCGCTGTCGTCGATGACGATCCTCGCCTGCGCGATCTTTTGGTTGAGGAGCTGGAGGATCTAGGGGTTCACTCCATCACCTGTGTTGATGGAGTTGAGCTGCTGAGGTCTCTGCCGCAGGAGCGGATTGATCTTATCCTGCTTGATTTGATGATGCCCGGCATGGACGGACTCGCCTGCTTGGCCGCACTGCGGGACTTGCAGTATGGAGCGCCTGTCGTCGTTGTCACGGCCCTTAGTGATCCTCAGAAGCGAGAGCAAGCCATGAACGCAGGTGCAGACGACTATGTGCTTAAGCCGGATCTCTTCGCTGTTCTCCCGGAACTGCTGAAGCGCCATCTCCCTGCGATGGTTTAGGCAAGCGCAGCACCACAACCATGCCGGACTGCTGCAGGCCATCGAGGTTGTGGTTGGGCCTGCAGACCACGTCTCCTCCCATCCCCTCCATCAGGCTGCGCACCAGGGATAGTCCGAGGCCGGCCCCCTCGCCGCGCCTGGCATCACGATGCTCTTCGAGGCGCGTGAAACGTTCGAATATGGAGCTGTGATCCGTGGCCTTGCGCATCCCTGGCCCCCAGTCGGTGAATTGAATCTCGATGTGCTCGGGCCCTGCTGATGCCGTGATCTGAACGGGTGATTCGCTGTTGCTGAACCTCAGACTGTTTTGCAACAGATGGCTGAGCACTTGCCCGAGGGCATTGGGATCGAAGACCAGTTCGGGGACATCGCTGTTGAAATTGAGACTGATGCGCGCACGGTCGGCTGCGGGCAATCCCTGCATCCAGCTCTCTAGGGCATTGCGCAGGGAGATGGCTTTAAAGCGCCAGGGGAACTGATCGGTGTCGAGTTCGGAGAGCACCAGCAGCTTGTCGAGTAAGTCGCCCATGCGCTGCGCTTCTTCGCGGGCCTGCTGAAGCCGTTGCTCTTGTTTGCCTGGCAGCCTCGCTTTGCGGGCGATCTGGTGGAGTGATCCCGACAGGATGGCCAGTGGGGTGCGTAGTTCATGGGCCAGCCGGTTGACGAAGCGACGTTGCTCCAACAGAGCGGTTTCGAGCGGCCCCAGATCGCGAATGATGAGCAGCACGAAGGAACCACGTAGGCCCTGGATTGCAGTCCAGCGAAGCAGCTGGGGTGCTGATGAAGGCCCGCCACAGCTGAGTCTGTAACGGCGTTCGCCGTCCCCAAGACCCATCAGCTGCAGGGGGTGGGTGGGAGCCTCTGGCAGGACGATCTGACCATCCAACTGCTCGAGCACCACCAGCTCAGCGAAGGGCTTCCCCGTGAGCAATGGGGTGAACCCTCTTCCCCAGAGGTCAGCGGCTTTCTGATTGGCCCAGCGGATCCTGCGCTCACCATCGAGAATCAACATTGCTTCGGCGGCGGCATCAAAGGCCACTTGAAGCAGACCGAGAGACTCCCTTAGTTGCTCGATCAGAGCGTTGGCAGCTGGTTGCTCAGCAGGCATGCGGCCCCTCCAGGGGCCGGAGGGTGGCAGCGAAGCTCCAGCCGCTTGCCGCGTCCTTTTCGGCCACGATGTAGTGCTCGCTGCGGATGGTTTGGCCATCGCTACAGATGGTGGCCAGTTCCAGGGGGTGATTCACCAGCTTGGATTGCTCCGTGAGTTTGAAGCGAGCAAAGCCGCTGTGGTGCTGTTCGCGGAACGAGACGGGCAGGATCGCGCCAATGGACTGACCGATCAGGGACTGATCCCAGCCGTAGACCTCGATGAAGCGTGTGTTGAACTCAACCACCAATCCTTCGGCATCTGTGCGCACAAACGGGAGGTCGTGCTTCGTTCTGAGGGCTTCCACGGCACCGGGAGTCCAGGTTTCGCCCATCGCTGCAGCAGCTTTGTTTCAGGCTAGGCAGCTCTGCGCTCTTGAACATGGGCGCCTGACTTGTGCTCCCAGGCCCGAGGCCGCCCGCTAAGCTCCCAGCACCGGGGTATAGCGCAGTTTGGTAGCGCGCCTGCTTTGGGAGCAGGATGCCGGGGGTTCAAATCCCTCTACCCCGATCCATTCACGAGCCAGCGACCGGTGGCGGCCAGCAGCAGCATCAGACCTGTGGCTGCAATCCAGGCCGTTCGATTGTTGCTCAGCATCCTGCGCAGGATGACGGCACTCCAGACGGCGCCGATCGTCACAGACATGCTCTGACAGAAGGCGATGACATGGGGGTCTGCTTGCCAATGGGGCAAGCTCCACGCCCCTTCCCCCAGCAGTGGGGATGCACTCACTGGCAACACGAGGCCTGCCTCCTCCATCCCTAGGGGAAGGTGGTTGGCGAGGAGAAGGCTCCAGAACAAAGGGAGCATGCCGTAGATGGTGCGCTCCAGGCGGGCCTGACTGAAGAACGGGCGTGCGCAGAGAACGAATAGAGAAGGGATCGCTAGGGCGAGGGTCGCGATCGAAAGCCGAGGCAGCAGTGGTCCGCTGCTCAGACTTGCTGGCGCCAGGGTGGACCAGCCCAGCAGCAGCTGCCAATGGGTCAGGCAAACGCTCCCGGCCAGAACCAGCAGCAGAGACGGTTCTCCGTTCGGGATCGTCATGGTGCGCTGCAGGTCGGCCGCCGGTGGCCGGATCGCAAGGCGTACGGAGCGGTGCGGGCAGGCCTGGGCACAGGTGAGGCAGAGCACACAGTTGCGGTTGTCGCGCAGGTGCGCTGGATGGGTCCCCAGCGGGCAACCGTCTGTGATCAGTCCTTCCCCATCGGCGGGGCCGCCTTTGAAGCAGGCGTAACTGCTGCAGTTCCCGCTGCAGATGCCTGCCTGGGCCCGCAGCTCCAGGATCGATAGCTTGGCGAAGAGACCATTCATGCCACCGATCGGGCAGAGGTAGCGGCACCAGAACCGCTTCTCGAAACGCAGTGAGTAGACCACGGCTCCCGCGGTGATCAGCAGCAGTAAACAACTGCTGAGCCAGGCTGTATTCGGCAGGTTGCCCACCGCTTCCCAGATGAGGATCAGGGCAAAGCCAGCACTTAACCAGCGGGATGCCCAACCGTCATGCTCCCCTCGGGGCCATGGGGCTGGCCGCCAGCCGATCCATCGGCTCAGCCGCTGACTGATCTCTCCCCAGACCATGAAGGGGCAGAAGGAACACCAGAGCCGCCCCACCAAGGGGAAGCCGATCAGGATGAGAGGCCACCACCAGGCCCAGAACAGATTCAGGGCTCCGTTGTGGGCCCGATCCTGAGGGCCTAGCCAAAGCCAGAGGTTCACCAGCGCAAACAACCAGCTCACCAGCCCGAACAGCAAGGCGTTCCAAAGCCTTGGCGAGCGCATCCACTCCCTCAGTCGTGGCTTCCAGCGCCAGACATCGAAGCGGGCGTATTGCTGGCGCGGTGACGTCCAGAACACATCCTCCGGCAACAATTTCGCAGCTTGTCCCGGGCTCTGGTCATTGTGATGCGTCTCCTGATGGCGCACCTGCTGGATGGCCCGGTCGATCAAGGCATTCAGTTCGCGCAGGTTGTTGGGGAACTCATGGGTCTGCAGCTGCTTCACCACTCCTTCTGGCACTTCCGGAACTTGCTGCCAGCCGAGGCTGCGGCTCTTTTGCCGCACCTCATAACGCAACCATTCCCCGAGGTCCTGGCGCCTGACCCGCAAGGGTGGAACGCGAATCAGCGTGCAGCAGCCTTCGAACTCAGCGAGGCTCGTTTCGGCGGTCAAGAACAGGCGACCTTCAAATCGATGCTTGGGGGCCGTGGCACCTAGAGGAGGCCATTCACCGGTGCGGGCCAGGTTGAGCAAGGCCTGCCTGGCCGGTTCCGGCACCTGATCGAGATTGTCGACCAGCAGAGAGCCATCAGCCAACAGCTGCAACAGGGGCGGCTCTTCAGCGTGGGAAGCGGAACCGAAGAGGTCCGCCCCATCCGAGCGCATTCGTGAGCCGTCGATCCGCAGCATCAGGCTATGGCGATTAACAGAGCCGAAATGAATCAAGGCCGCCAGATTGTCTTTCTCCAGCCCTGGTTCGCCGTACAGAAGCACCGCATGACGGTCCCGATCTGAGGCTGCCGAGCGCACGGCATCCCGTAGTTGCTTGGCCTGTCGACTGCTGCCCACGACTCCTCGTCGGGGCCGCGCCACCAGATGGGGGGCGAGACGCTGCAGGGTGGCGTTCTCAACCCGATCAGGAGACATCGCTGCGGGGAGCTCTGACTCCATTCTGATGTGGGCTCATACCAAGAATCTTGGTCTCTTCAGATCAGCCGCGAGCCGCTGGCCTGACGCCGTTGATTCGGATCCAACACTGCGGCGATCGTGCGGATCAGCCACCGTCCATCCGTGGTCACGCGCACGGTGACAAGGCCATCGGCACCCTGGCTCAGGCAGACCAATCCATCGCACTCCAAACGCTTGAAATCAGCCAGTTCCTGCTCAAAATCGGTCGGCGGCAGCTGCACTTCAAACCGACACATCACCTCGCGGATCAATTCCCGGCGTTGCAGCACCCGCGGATCGGTCACCACCAGACCCCGTTCTACGGGCAACTGGCCATGGGCCAGAGCGGCGCCATAGGCCTTGAGATCCCGTTCGTTCTGGCTGAACAGATGGCGGAACTGGCTGATCGCGCTCGGCCCGATCCCGATCAGATCAAGCTCACCGCCTGTGGTGTAGCCCTGAAAATTGCGATGCAGCCGGCCCTCCCGGGTGGCCTCCGCCAGACCATCGTCATGCAGCGCGTAATGGTCCATGCCGATCGCGTCGTAGCCGTTGGCGCAGAGAAGCTGATTGGCGTCCTCCAGCATGCTCAGCCGTTGCCGCTGACTGGGGAGATCCTCTGCTTGAATCTTGAGCTGCATCGGCAACTGCTCGGGCAGGTAGGCAAAGGAAAAGAGAGAGATCCGATCAGGACGCAGCTCCTGCACCAGCTCCAGCGTGCGTCGGAAGCGTTCCGGGGTCTGGAGGGGCAGACCACAGATCAGATCCACATTCACACTCTCGAAGCCGGCTTCCCGTAGCCAGTGCATCGCGTGGCGCAACTGGGTGTCCGGCACCACCCGGTTGACGGCCTTCTGCACATCGGGATCGGCATCCTGGATGCCAAAACTGATGCGGTTGAACCCCAGCTCCCGCAGCTGGCAGGCTGCATCGCGGCTGAGACCTTCCGGGTTGACCTCAATCGAGGCTTCCAGGTCGTCGTCAAAATCGAAATGGCGACGGATCAGCTCCCAGAGCTGGGCCGTTTCCTCGCGATTCAGATAGTTCGGGGTGCCGCCGCCCCAATGCATCTGCACCAGTCGCCGGCGTTGGGGCATGGCCTCGGCGATCAGCTCCAGTTCCTGTGCCAACGCGGTGAGATAGGGCTCCACCACCTTGGAGCCGAGCTGGGTGGTGATTCGGTTGCAGCCGCAGTACCAGCAGGCATGGCGACAGAAGGGCACATGCACGTACAGCGACAGGGGCGCGTCGGTGACTTCCGCCAGCTGTTGCCGCAACTGGAGGTCGCCCACATCGGTACGAAACGCTGCGGCGGTGGGGTAGCTGGTGTAACGGGGCACCGGCCGATCGTGTTTGAGCAGCAACTCGAGGGCTCGGCTTGTCTGGGGCGTTGCTGTCATGGCGATGGCTGGGTGTTGGATGTGGAGGTGCTTTGGGGTGATCAGTCGAGCTGGGCCAGTTCCGCCAGCGCATGGCCCTCTGCCCGGTGTCGCGCAACCTGCCTGGCACCGTGCAGAAGCTCACCAGCCTCTGCTTGAGCGAGGGGAGGGTGCCCGCCTGAGCCTCTGTGGTCGGGGCCGCCGATCCGTGGCTATGGATCAGGGTGGTCGCCTCCACCGGCATGCCCCGCTCGTCCATCCTGGTGATGCTGCTAGCCCTGGGCATGGCGCCCGTGGTCGCCCAGCCGGGCCGCGGTCTGCCGCTCAGCGCAGGCCAGTCGATCCTGGAAGCGGATGCGGTGCTGGTGTCCTCAGGATGGCGTCCGCATCCGATCGGTCCAACCTTGCCCCTGGATCAGGAGCGGGCCGGGGTGCCTCTCACCAGCCTGTCAGCCTGCTCCGGAACCGGGGTGGGATTCTGCCGGTTTGATTACCGCCGCAACGGCCGCCAACTGTCGGTGGTCACGATCCCTGCCCCTGCCCCTGCCCCTGCTCGTGTCGAGCGTGGTCGGGCCATCGGTGGTGTTGTGGAGCGCTGGTGGGTCGAGACGGTCGGGCCTTAATTCGTTCAGAGCTCCCGAGCTCAGCTGATTGTTCCGGTGAGCCGGATGGTCCCCCAAAGGTCAAACACGCAGAACACGATGCCGATCACGATGAGATCCCAGGCACGGTGACGGACCGCCCAAGGGGCTAGAAACAGTTCGGCAATGCCATGCAGAGCGGTTCCAATCGCCACGTGCTCCAAAACCAGCAGGCCATGGGCCAGCAGGAATAGAGCACTGGCCAGGCAGCGCATCACCACTTGCCAGGATCCGGCCAAAGCCTTCAGCAAACCATTCAGGAGGATGGGGCACCCTACCCCCAGCGCAACAGGGTTGTCCCCACGCTTCCGTCTTCCCTGATGTCCAGCAAGCGCCCCCCGGGGTGTTCCGGTCGATTTAGGGGGCAGGGTTGTACGGCCTGGAATGACGCCAGGGTTGATGGACAGCCCAGCAGCATCACATCCTGACGCCCTGGCAAAACACCTTGCCAGTGTTGATGGATGTGGCCGAACACCACAGCGCGCAGGTCCGTCGCCGTCTGAAGCATGGCGATCAGCGAGGCGGCATCTTTCAGGCCGATGGCATCCATCCCTGGATCTCCGATCGCCACGGGGGGATGGTGTAGGGCCACCAGCAGCGGTCGTCCCGCCTGGCTGGGGTCAGTCAGCCGTTTCTGAATCCAGGTGAGCTGCGCGGTTCCCAAGGCACCGGCGCAGGCTCCGGCCTGATGGCTGGAGAGAAGCAGCACCCTTGCGTTGCCAACCAGCAGCTCGGCGGGCGCCACCGCCGCAGTTCGGCCAAGAGCGGCTCGCAACAGAGCTGGATGATCATGGTTACCTGGCAGCAGCGCTACCGCCACGGTGTCTGGTCGCCGTTCCAGGGAGTCGCGCAGTTTCTGGTATCCGCCCCAGCTTTCGTCCTGGCAGAGGTCACCGCTCACCAGCAGCAGATCAGGGTGACGGGTCAGGCCCTCCTCCAGCGCTTGATGCCAAAGCCGCAGAGCTGGCTTGCCGCGCACCAGCGCAGAAGCCCGGTTCACCAGATGGGGATCACTCAGCTGCAGCAGGCGCACGATGAAAGCCTGATCGGCACCACCATTGTCGCCTCCTCTCATTAGTGGTTACTGTTGAGAAGGACGACGGAAACCGATGTCAGCAGGACCGCCGTCGACGCGGGTTAAGGAGCCGTTGGAGCGTGGGCTTCACGAGGACGGTCGGCGTCTCACCCCCCAGCGTCGGCGAGTGCTCAATCTGTTTGAGCGGATCGGTTCCGGCTCCCATCTCAGTGCGGAGGATGTGCATCAGCACTTGCTGGAAGCGGAAGCCAGGGTGTCCCTCGCCACGATTTACCGCACCCTCAGGCTTCTGGTGGAGATGGGATTTCTGCAGGAGCTGGAGCTCACGGAAGGTGGACGTCGCTTTGAGCTTTGCTCTGGTGACCATCGCGATCACCATCATCTGGTCTGTATCCGCTGCGGACGCACCGAGGAGTTTGAAAGCACTCCTGTGATCGAAGCTGGCCGCGAGGCAGCTCAAAGCCATGGCTTCGAGTTGATCGAATCGAGCCTCAATGTGCGTGCGATTTGCCCGGATTGTCGCTGACGGCCTCTCCATGGTTTAGGCAGGGCATCCAGTAGTCACCCATCCGATGGCTCCCTGAACAGCCGAGTTTCAGGGCTTGCTGTTCGGCCTCTTCGCGGGTCGGATAGGCGAGCAGGGTGTCTGGTTCGCTGGCGGTGGCGGCTCCAGAAGGGCTGTGTTGATGCGAGGCGCCCTGATGGGCGTGATGGCTTCCTGTGCCGCCGCCCAGATGCATGAGGCCCATGCCCTGGGGACCTGCGGTCCAGACCCCCATGGTGTTAACGCCCACCGCCAGAAGACCCATGCCCACCACCGCACAGTTGATGACCCCCATGGCCACGACACCGATGGACACCACGCCCATGGGCACGACGCCAATGCAGATCACACCCATCGGCACGATGCCGATGGAGATGGTGCCGAGGGGGGCGACGCCGAAGGCAATCCGCTTCGGTTTGCTGCCGCAATGGGCCGGAGCCTGATCTTGCATGCTCAAGTCTGGTGGTCGGTTCATGCTCTCAGCTCAGGGACCCGCCGCAACTGGAACCATGACCAGCGGTGCAGCCGAAGCAGTGATCCGCGACGTGAATCTCCATGCCGATCAGCTGATTGGTCTGATCCAATAAATCCTCCAGATGGCGGATCGGTCCCTTGATCGAAAGCCCAAGCTGCTGGTTGAAATCACAGTCAAAGAGTTCACCCGTCCAGTTGACGCTGATCAGTCCTCGGCACATCACGGCCTCCAGGTTCTCGTGGCGATGGGCGAGCTGAAGCGTCTTTTGGTAAGTCTCCAGCTCGCCGCGATGGGCGAGGTCGCGGGCGAATCGCTCGATCGGCATGTTGGTGATGGTGAGCAAGCGGTTGAAACGCAGGCCGTACCTGTCTGCAAGGGCCCGCTGATAGTGCTCTTGCAGCTGCCCCTGGGGTGGTGGCAGCGACGCTCCTGCCGGGTTGTAAACCAAATCCAAGGGCAAGGAGCCGTCAGGGTTGCCATAGCCGAGGGCATTCAGGCGCCGTAGAGCTTGGATGCTGCGCTCGAACACTCCGTCACCCCTCTGGCTGTCGACTCGCTCCGCCTCCGTACAAGGCAGCGAGGCCACAACATGCACGTTTTGAGCTGCCAGGAACTCCGCGAGATCCTCCTGACCTTCCTCCTGAAGGATGGTCAGATTGCAGCGATCGATCACCGCAATTCCCAAGGATCGTGTCCGCTCCACCAGAGAGCGAAAGCGTGGATGGAGTTCGGGTGCCCCACCCGTGAGATCAAGGGTTTTGATTGGCAGCCGTTCCAGCAAGTTGGGGATGATCTCGATCAGATGATCCGCCATCATTTCGGTCCTCCAAGGACCGGCATTCACATGACAGTGGCTGCAGCTTTGGTTGCAGCGGTAGCCCATGTTCACCTGCAACGTGTGCAGTTGGTTCCGATGCAGCGCGGGGAAGCTCGTGGTTCGGGTCGTTGAGGCCAGGGCGTGCAATCCAGTGGGGACCATTCTGGATTGTGAACACTCCAGGGTGTGAATGACAGACAGACAGAGAGGCCCGACCATTGGGCCGGGCCTCAGGTTCAATGGCTGCTTTGGCAGTGGATCTTTGTGATCGCGAACCGAATGGATTGAACGTGCAGGCTCGATCGACTCTGCACAAAATGATTCAATTGTTGTGCGGAGTCGCTGGCGCAGGGCCCTGGGGCCATGACGTTTCAGCAATGAAATCTTTGCGACCCTGGGGCACCTGGCACGGTGCATAGGGAGGTCACTAAGCCCTGTTTTACGAGGGGCTTCACTGACTTAAAGACTTCTGAAATTCGAACGAGACTGTTGGAGCAGGGTCCGAAAACGTCAACCAACTCCTTGTTGCTGGCGGGGTGGAGTGTCTTCCGACATGGAGCCTCCGAATCAGTGATCTAACTGTTGTTCAGGTTTTTAGGGGTTGCAAGCGCAAGTGAGCCAATGTGATCAATTCTTGATGTTGCTTCAAGTCTCTTCATTGCCGTTACAGCGTGTGCTTGGAGCTTTGAAGCGCAGCCCCAGGCAGCTATGCCCCAGTTCATGGCGATGCCACAGCACCTGAACGGCGCGGGAGTCTCCGAAATGCCCCTGGGCATCCTCCAGGCTCAGGTGTCCCTGCTGGCTGGGCAGCGTGCCGATGTCTCCATCCAGGATCACGCAGGCGCCGTCCTCGCTCAGGGCGCTGAGTTCTCCCTGGATGCAATCCCAACTGTGGGCCTGGGTACCGATCTCCAGGCAGAGACAGGCATGCCTGGGAGTCAACAGGCGTTGAAGTGTGTCGGCCATGGCCCCACCTCTCGGCTGTCATCAGTCTCTGATCCATCACAGCCACCGGAGCGTTCGTTTCGGTGAGGGTTTGGTGAAAGTTGGCTGTCCATCCCTGCGATCCGGTGAGGATGTTTGTCGAGATGTGGGCCATGTCGTGAGGGCCTTGCCACTGGTTGTGCTCGGTGCAATCTCCGGGTTGCTTGGCAGTGGATTCGCCCTGATCCACCCTGATCTCCTGCTCCAGCCTCCTCAGGGTGAGATCGATCCGATTGCCTGGCTGGTTCCAGAGCAGCCCCCGCAGCCACCGCCCCTCGATCAGATCGCGAGCTATCAGCCCGATCAGGCGCTGCTGCTCGATCGAGCTGACGGCAGTGCTGTCACCGTGGGCTACAGCAGCATGATCCTTGATCCACGCTGGGTGGATCTTGAATTTTTCGGCGGCTGGCAGCGGGAGCTGGAGGCCAATGACGACTCTGCAGCCTTGCTGTTCTTCACGGGCCCAACCTTTGAGAAGGGGCACCAGAATGAGCCGCTTGGGATCGCCTTGCACGGTGATCTCAAGCTTCGCAATGGCCTCTGGCGCGCCGGAAACCGTGCCGCCGCCGCAGGTCGGGCCTACGTGGCGGTTTCCGAATCAGGGGAGCTGGTGTTTGGCTACGGCGATCTCACCTCGGAACGCCAGGCGCGTTACCGCTGGTTCATCGGTGGCCTGCATGCCTTCGATCACACCGTCAGTCATCCACCAGAGAGCTATCGCGGCGTGTACGGCGCCATGAAGCTCGCCGATGTGCGCATCGTCTACGGCTTGCGGGCCGATGGTCGGCTGGAGGTAATCGAAACCGCTGACGGCGTTCATTTCGATGATCTACGCCTACTGGTTAAGGCCCTGGGCTTCCAGGCGGCCTATCTGCCGGATCATGCCTCCAAGTCGCGCCTGATCGTTCCGGGTCGACGTCTCTGGAGCGAGGAGCAGGCGGTATGGGTGAGCGGAGGGAAACCTTCGATCACCGCTCTGCCCTTCATGTTGCGTGTCCTGCCCCGCTCCGGGCCTGTGTGAGTGCCTTGAACCAGGCCACATAGGCCTGCGGTCCATCGGGAATGCAGACATCCATGTGAAGAGGATCTTCAGGGTCACTGATGCCCTTCAGCGACCCATCAGCGAGGGATGGCCGGTCGACCTCGCCGCCGCTGCTGTCCACCAGGACCACCCGGTTGGCTTTGTCGTAGCGGTCGCCGATCTCCTGGAGCAAGGTCAGAAAGCCCCTGTCGCTGCCGCCCCTCAGCCAACCAGTCCCGGAAGGACAGGGGGTTGAGGTGACCGTGTCCCCGACTCCCACCAGATGGGGCATTTGATCCGGGCTGATGCGCTCATGGCAGAGGCTCAACAGGGCTTCATGGTCGTGGGGGGCGGTGCGCACGTTGAAGTCATCGCCCAGGGGAGCGCTGCCGGTGCGGGCGGCGATGTGACGGTTAATCAGCACCAGCAGCCCCGCCTCTTTGATGGCGCCGCGCAGCATGAACTGGATGTCTGTGCTGCCCACATCGTTGGGTTCCGCCGGTTTCAGTCGCTCTTGCCCCTGGGGATCTCGCCCCAGATTGGGGGCCACATGCAGGAAGAAGGAGTCAGCGAGTCCCTGAGCGTCGGCTGCGGCCATCAGTGCATCCATCAGGGACGCGAGCATCGTCTGCAGCTCTCGCTGCCGGGTCACATCACCGGGAACTCTCGCGAACAGGCTGTTGAGGTTGATGGTCGGTGACACCTGAGTGTCGAGAATCGCCCGTTGGATCTCCTGCTGGAGCTCCCCAGCCGCCAGCTCCGGCATCAGTGCCGGCAGCCGCTCGGTTAGGAGCCTCTCCATGCGCTGCGGAACCTCCGCCAGAAACGCCATCTCTTCATCGCTGACCCCAGGGTGGCTGAGGCGGCCATAGCGGTCCTGGAGCTGCACTCCTCCAGCTGCGAGGCCAGGGAGGTAGAGACCATCGCGTCCTGGCCGAACACGATCGCCGAGGGCCTGCTCCACCAATCGGTTCACGCCACGACGTCCTTCATGTTCTCCATTGGTGAGCACAGCGAAACAGCCGTGCATCTGCGCCACACACTCCACGTAACCGCGATCCATCCTCCGGGTGAGTGGATCTTTCACGAGATCCATGCAGACGCCATCGAGGTCTTGCACGATCAGGAGGTCAGAGCTGGCGGCCAGCTCAGCGCTCAAGCAGTCAAGGCTGATTGGTGTCATCGATTCAGCGCGCTCCGATGGCGATCTGATAGGCGGGGCGTTCGCGAACCCGCTCGATCATCGTCTGAATCACGGGGTATGGGCTCAGGTCAATGTCCGGGAAGAAGATCGGCAGATAAGCCAGGTAGGCCTGCACAGCACAGTCCGCTGCTCCCCAGCTTTGGCCCACGAGTGGATGGCCTGGATCGAGTTGGCGGTTCAGCTCACCCATGAGGCGTGGGAACTCCCGCTCCCGGTTGCTGGGCACGAACAGGGCGATGGCCAGGGTTGCGTTGGCGAACAGCAGCCATTGGCTGGTGAGAGCCCGTTCCGCCGCGGAGTGAATGTCGCTGCTGTGCTGTTCTGCAAGATGCAGCAGGATCGCGCCGCTCTCAAACAGTTTCAGGGGCTGTCCATCCGGACCCTGGAGGCTGTCATCTTCCAGAGCAGGAAGCTTTCCGAACGGGTTGATCGTCAGAAAATCCGCCTGGCGGTGTTCCTGGGCCTGGAGATCGAGCTCCACCAGGTTGTAGGGGATGCCCTTCTCCTCCATGTACCAGCGCGGCATCGAGGCGCGGGTGCGTTGACCGCCGTAAAGGGTGAGCGCCATGGAAACGCGTGTTTAGGGTGTCGGGGGATCATGGCCCCGAGGCCTCGCGCGCTGCCAGCAGCATGGATACGGCCCTGAAGAGCAACACCTTCTTTCCCCGCAACCTCGATGCTGAGCCGATCAGGCGGCGCATCCTGGAGCTCGAGTCCGGCCGCGTCGGTTTCTACAGCGTGGGGCTGTATCCAGCCTCTCTCGCCTACAACTGCGCGATGCAGCAGGACGAGACCCCCAATCTCCTGCTGGCACCAAGGCCTGGCCGTGATCTGTTCGGTGCCTTCCCCCCAGCGGCCCTTGAGGGCATGGATCCCGCGCATGTCGACGCCGTCGAGCGCATGGCGAGCCATTTCAGCGAAGGTCAACGCCTGACCAACACCCTGGCCGACCTCCTTCAGCGCTGTGAACTGGTGGTGCTCAGCGCCAACAGCAACCATGTGGAGGAGGATCTGGCTGAAGCCTGTCGTCTGCGAGAAGAGCTGGGTCGGGAGCAGGTGGTGCTGGCCTGCCTGGCCGGCTCCTTCAGCCATGACCACATCGCCAATGAGTCCTATGTGCTTTGTGAGAAGGTTCCGAATCTCGCGTTCTTCTCTGGCTTTCATCGCCATGGGGCCCTGCGCAATCCCCTCGACAGCTTCACGGCGAACTTCTGCCATCCCAATGCACTCACGGCCCTGCTCGGTGCCCGCATGCTTGACCGGCTTTCACCCAATATTCAGGTCTCTCCAGGCGTCCACAACATCGAAGGCCAATACATCAAGGCGGCCAAGAACATGTCGTCGGTCTTCGCCGGGTTCGGTTACAGCTTTCACCAGGACAACCCCGGTGTCTTGCCGACGTTGCTGACCTTATTGCTCGATCAGTGCCTTGATCAGGCCGCCACCGTGTCGATGGCGCGCCGGGATCGCCAGCGGCTTTACAACCGTCAGCCCTTTCCGCTCACGGAACTCGGCTACGGCGTGCAGAGGATCGAAGCTGCTTTGGTGCGAGGTGGTGATATGGAAAAGGTGCGCGATCACACCTTCGCCCAGCTCACGGCCATGGTGGCAGATGTGCGCGGCAGCATGATGCTTCCGGTCTCAGGAAAACCCACACGCAACTTTCAGGCCGGTCAGGTTCTGGCGGAAAGGATGCGCAGTGAACAGCGCTGTCCCGCCTCGATGGAAGAGCTGGAGGGATGGTGCGAGCAGGCCGGTTTACGCAAGGGAGGGCTTGAGGGGCTCAAGGCTTTGCGTTTCTGGCCTCAGATCGCCCGCAAGTACGCCATTCCCGTGCATGACGCCTCGATGTTGAATTTGCTCTACATGGCGATCTACGGCAACAGCTCGACCAAGGAAGTGGCCTTCTCGGTGATGACCGACAGCCGCGAACTGTCGAACTACTGCCAGGAGTCCGTGCGTCCAACCCACAGTCGTCGCTATGCGGAGGCCCTTCAGAACCTCGCGCAACCTGAGGCCATGGATTTGATGGTGAACGCGGTGATTGCCGACAACGCCCGTCGCCTGATCCGCGACGACGCAGTTCTGGACGATCTGGAAGCCACTGGTGAACCCCCCGCCTACCTGAAGGCGATGAACGTGATCGAAAACGCTCTCTGATTGTTCAGCTGCTGGGCAGGAGCCGTTCAGTTGTCAGTCAGTTCCACCACCGCATCGGCGATGGGGCGATAGGCATCGGGGTCACAGCTCATCACGATCACTTGCAAGCCCCGCTCGACGGCCTCCCGCAGCATGGTGAGCACAGCCTGCAAGCGATCGGGGTCGCTGTTGGTGAAGGCGTCATCGAACAGCACCGGAAGGCAGCCGTCGTGGCCATGACGCAACACATCGGCAATCGCCAGCCGCATGGCGGCATTCAGCTGTTCTTTCATGCCTCCGCTGAGATCCTCAAAGGCAAAGGCAAGGCCGTCTCGCTCCAGCCCAAGGGCTTCGAGCCCCTGTTTCGGGTCGTAGCCAAGTTGAACACCATCGGCTCCCCGCCTGCCCTCTGGAGGCTGCGTCTGGCTGAGCAGCGGGGTGAGGAAGTGGTTAATGCTCAGGCGTAAGGGTTCCGTGTAGCGGCTCGAGAGATCGCTTCGGGCCTGTTGGAACAAGCTCAGCAGGTGGCGGTGGGCCTCCACGCGCTGGCGTTCCTGTTGCTCCCTAGCTGTGCACTGGTCGAGCCGGGTGCGTGCTTCTTCCTCGGCGCCATAGGGATCCGCAAGGCTGAGGGCTTCGCAGCGCTCCTGAAGAGCACCTCGATGGGCGCTCAGCTCCTGCAGGCGCTTGCGCAGCAGGCTGTCCTCGTCCTCCAGTTCCTTTCCGTCCAAGCCTTGCTCCTGCTCGAGGGGGATGAGGCGCTGCCGCAGGGCCTGTTCCTGCGCACGCAGGGCTTCCAAGGCTTGATCCAGAGTCGCGAGTTCGCCACTCTGTTCCACCACTGCGGCGCGCTGCCGACGGCGTGCGTCGGATGCTGCCTCCAGGCGCTCCCGGCGCAGCCGATGCTGTTGCAACTCCTGATCGCTTCTGCGCAGTTCATGTTCTTGCTGTCGGCTTTGCTCCCTTGCCAGACGCAAACTGTCTTGCATCTTCCGGTAGGTAATTCGACATTGCTCCAATGCCTCGCGCAGTGCCGCTTGTGCATGTGTTGGAGAGGTGGTGGTCGCTGACGGCTTCTCCTCCTGCGATGCCATTAGCTCCTCGAGGGCTTCCAGACGGTCTTGCAGGGTGGCGATCGCCTGAGCTGGATCCTGCTGATCCTTCGCTCCTTGGCGTTGAAGCTGTTCCCCAAGGAACCGACACTCAGCCTCGAGTTTGGTGCGTCGACGCCATTGCTGCTCAGCCTCAGCCAGGCTGCTCACCCCCAGGGCTTCAAGCCTTTGTGCCTGTCGCCGTTCTAAGGCGGTCCGCTCCTCCACCAGGACCTTGAGATCGCTCCCTCCCCCGGGGATGACTTCCAGTTCCACCGCCTCGCCGACTTGGAGCCTGAAGGCTTCGCTCAACAGCCGTTCCTCTCCGGTTTCAAGGGGACTGCCATCGATCCGAATGCTCTCCTGCGCCCGCAGCAGTTTCACCCGGGTGGCCATCGTCTCCTGACGGATGCGGAGGTGTTCAAGTTGCTTCTCTTGCGCCTGAAGGGCTTTGAGTTGCTCTTCGCTCAGGCTGATGGTCTGCTTCAACTGCTCCTGCAGGGCCTGGAGCTGGTTTTGGAGGGATGATCGCGTGCGTTGCTTGCTCTCCAACTCCTCCAATTGCGCCGTCAGGTCCTGCCGCTCCTCCTGGCGACGCAACGACTGGCCCCGTTGTTCAAGGGTCTGGCGTTGCAGCTCGAGCTGCTCGAGCTCCACTTGCTTCTGTTCGTGCTCGTGGTGTTTCTGCTTCAACGCGCTTTCCATAGGCTCCAGGCCTGCGTCGAGCTGCTGGCGTTCCAGGGCTTGCTGTTGTTCCTCCGCATCGCATTGCACCAAGGCGGCGCGATTGCGTTCCAGCCGTTCCCGTTTCAAGGTCAGCGGTTCAATGGCCTGCTGCAGGGAGCGTCGCTGCTCGAGGCGCTCGCGGCTTCGCTGCAGAGCTGGAAGCTGTTCTCGTTCAAGCGTCTTCATGTCCCCGACGATTCGATCCAGCTCCTCGCTGCTGTCTTCGAAGTTCTGTCGTTGACGCCGCGCCTCCTCCAGGGTGGTTCGCGCTGCGCTCAGGTCCTGCTGGCATTGCCAGAGCAGGCTGTTTTGGCGCACGCCTCGGGTGCTGAGGCTGCTTTGAACAAGAAGCTCCAGTTCGTCATGGATGCGTTGATCCAGCGGAGATTGCAGCGCTCCTTCCGCCCGTGCCTCCAGCTGTTCAATCAGGGCATCGAGGGCATAGTGCTCCGGGCCGCGGCCGAGCAGGTCTTGACCGGCGTCTCCCTGCATCACCCAGAGGTGGGCCCAGCGGCTCGGCAGGATCCGGTTGGCCTGGCGACTGCCGAGGATCTCGTCAACGCCGAGCAGCGTTGCCAGGGTCTCCTCTGCTTCGCTGCCCAACAGGGCTGGCTGACCATCGGCCCGCAGTCGCACGCTGCCACTGCTGCCACTGAAGCGTTTCTGAACAGTCCAGCTCTGACCTCTTGCCTCAAAGCCGATCTCCACTAAGGGATGGCCGGCGTGGAGACGCGAGCACAGGGTTTGTACCGCCGCTCCCGTCGCGCTAGCCCGCAGGAACAGACCCCGGTGCATGGCGGTGACCAGGGAGCTCTTCCCACTCTCGTTGGCGCCGCTGATCAAGGTGAGACCTGGGGCAAAGCTGAGTTCCAGATGGCGATGACGGCGCACGCATTCCAGGCGGCAATGGGTCACGCGCATGGGGCCTCCTTCTGAGCCCTTGGCTTCTCACCGCTCTCCCGTTCGCAGAGACGATGCAGTTCACACAGGGCTGTCTCCAGCAGCGTGACCTGCTCGGGATCGTTGCTTCTCTCCAGCTCTCCCAGTAACTGCAGCGCCACAGCACTGAGCAAGGGACCGTCTCGGCGATCCGTCAGCTCACTCAACTCCCCTGCTTGCGGCCTTCGATGGATGCCTTCCCCGCGGAGACGAAGGTGCAGCAACGATGGCTCCAACTGCTCGAGGCGCTGCGTGAAGGCCTGATGGTCAGCGAGGCTCAGCTGACCATCAAGTTCGAGCCGGATCAGATCCTTGCCCACCCGGCGGCCCACTTGCTGATCCAACCAGTGCTCCAGTTGCTCCAGGTCGGTGTTGGAGTTGATCTGCATCTTGAGGCCATGCCATTGGATGCCGGCGGTTCCCAGAGTCGTGACCTGGGGTGGCCTCTGCCGCTTCAGGTCCACTTGCAAGATCTGTCCGCGTTGCTCAGCGCTCGAGCGTGAAAAGCGATCGGGTTCGGGGGTGCCGCTGTACCAGCAGCGCTCGCTCACCTGATGGAGAGCATGCCAATCGCCCAGGGCGATGTAGTCGATCTCCCGCTCAATCCCGGGGCCGAGCCGGAGACGGTTGCTCTCTGCCCTGCCGCCACCTCCGGCTTCAAGGTCGTCATCGCCACCGTTGAAGCCTTGCACTGAGCCATGGGCTAGAACCACACGACTGGAGTCCGCAGGAAGGCTGCTCCAGTCGAGGGCATCGAGCCATGCGGTGGGGCTTTCGCCTTCGTGCTGACGCAGCAGTGGGCAGGGCAGGACCACCAGCTCCGGAAGCTTGATAGGGCGGCGCTCCAGCAGAAGCTGTAGCCCGGGGCAGCGTTGCTGCATCTCCCGTTGCACGTCGGTTCGGCGCCAAATGCCACCAGCTCCCCCATGGTCATGGTTGCCGGGAATCACCAGCACCGGGCAGGGGATGGAGGCCATCACCTCCAGCACCTCCATCACCGTGGCTGTGGGGACGGCAGGGGAATCGAAGAGATCTCCTGCTACCAGCAGCGCATCAGCGTTCTGCCTCTGGGCGTGCTCCGCGATCCGGCTGATCGATTCGATCCGCGCCTGTTGCAATCGAACCCGCTTCTGTTGGTCTTCCACCCAGCGGAACGGCTTGCCGATCTGCCAGTCGGCCGTATGCAACAGACGGGGCAAGGCAAGCGGTGAGCGGACGTGGCCCCATGCTGCCTGAGGTTCTGACCACTCGCCCCTGGTGTGGCGATCGAATCGCGCCATTCTCCGGATTGAGACGCATGCGATCACCCATGGCTGAAGGGGCTCTTCATCACGAATCGTCCCTGCAGCAAATCGCCGGGCAGTTTCACCCACCTGAGCGGATCGCTGGGATTCAGTCGCTTGGCAGCGGCAATGTCAATGACACGTTTCTGGTTCGGCTGGATGGAGAGGGTGATCCTCCGGCTTTCGTGATGCAGCGCTTGAACACGACTGTGTTTGCCAGGCCGGAACTGGTGATGGGCAACTTGCTCACCCTGGGTCGTCATGTGCAGCGCCGTTTGGCCTCCCCACCACCGGAGCTCGCAGGTCGGCGCTGGGAGGTGCCCCGCGTGCTCGCTGCCCGCGGGGAGGCGGGCCATTGGGTGGAACACGAAGGCCAGTTCTGGCGATCGATCAGCTACATCGGAGCTGCGACCACCACGGATGTGATTCGTGATGCCAGCCATGCCCGTGAGATTGGCTACGGCCTGGGGATGTTCCACCACCTGATCAGTGATCTACCGGCGGGGGAGCTGGCCGACACCCTCGAAGGGTTCCATGTCACGCCGGCGTATCTTTCTCGTTACGATGCCGTGCTGTCTGGCCGCTCGGTCGATGGGGCGTCCGAGCCCAGGCTGCAGCAGGCTCTCGAGCATGTGGAGCGCCGGCGTGTTGGGGTGGATGTGTTGGAGGCCGCCTGTGCTCGAGGCGAGCTTCAGCGTCGTCCCATCCACGGTGACCCGAAGATCAACAACGTCATGATCGATGAGAGCAATGGCCAGGCCGTTGGCTTGATCGACCTCGATACGGTCAAGCCTGGCCTGATCCATTACGACATCGGTGATTGTCTGCGCTCCTGTTGCAATGCCGCCGGAGAGGAAACCCTCGACCTCGCCTCCGTGCGCTTTGATCTCTCGCTGTGTCGTTCCATCCTCGATGGCTATCTCGCCATCGGGCGCTCTTTTTTGACGGATGCCGATCTGCGTTATCTCCCCGATTGCATCCGCTTGATTCCCTTCGAGCTGGGTCTCCGCTTCCTGACGGATCATCTCGAGGGCGACATTTATTTCCGTACGGAGCGGCCTGAGCACAACCTCGACCGTGCGCTTGTGCAGTTCGCCCTCACTGAGTCGATCGAAAGCCAGTGGGACGCGATTTCAGATCTGGTCCAGACATCGATCAGCGCCTGTTCTGTCCGCTCCTGACATGGCCCGCCATTCCGTGATGGTGCGTCAGGTGTGCTCCTTGCATCCCTTTGCATCAGAGCTGAGTCCGACCCTCTCCATCCGTGTCGAGTTTGTCTGGAGAGAGTCCGGCCAGCTGGAGCTCAGCTTTGGTCTTCGCCCGTTGCTGCCCAGTGGAGATCTGGAAGAGCTCTTGTTACCCCCGCTCCAACCGACCCCTCAACGTCTGGATGATCTCTGGCAGCACACTTGTTTTGAGGCTTTTCTCGGTTTACCCGGAAGCCCTTGCTACTGGGAGCTCAATGTCTCCCCCTCCGGCGACTGGAACCTTTACGCCTTTGATGGCTACCGGGTGCGACGGGAGCCTGTTGATGTGCCGTTGGCTGTCGAACACCCCCCCTTGCTCACCCTCCAGCGCGGCCTCCGCGATCTTCGCGGCGATATCCAGCTTCCGCTGCACCCCTGGTGGCCTCCAGGAGTGCAGCCCGAGCTCGGTCTTGCCATGGTGGTGGAGGAACGGGATGGTCGCTTGAGCACCTGGGCCCTTCGCCATCCAGCGGAGCAGGCCGATTTCCACGACCGTCGCGCCTTTCTGTCGTTCTGATCGCTGCCCTCAACCGGATGGCCCGTGCCCGTTCACGTCGTTGGTGCTGGCCCCTGCTGGCGGCGCTGCTGATACCGGCGGTCATCGTCAGTCAGCGCAGCGGAGGTGGGGAATCCCAGGCCTCAAGGGTTGCGCCTGCCTCCCTGCCGGTGCTGCCCACCCACCCCGCTCTTCCCCGCAGTGCGGACGGTCGCCACTATCCCTTGATCCCGCAGGATCCCAGCGCGCTGGCGTCGTTGCTGGAGGCTCTTGAGGCTGCGATCCGGGCGCCGGCGACACCGGATTCAGCCCTGCCGCGACTCGCCCATCAGCAGCAGGTGATCTATCGGGTGCTCTCCCGCGATCCCGCAAGGGCTCGACAGGTCCGGCAAGCCCTGTCACCCTCCTGGCAATGGTTGTTTGATCAGCACGTCGCGGCCCGCCGGGAATTTCTGGCCATGCATCGGGGGCCGGCTGGTTCGACGCTGCCCGCATGGCGCATTCAGGCACCGGCCCCGGCTGAGCGCCTGCTCGAGGCGTACCGCAGTGCCTCGGCCAAGACCGGGATTCCCTGGGAGGTTCTAGCGGCGGTGAATCTGGTCGAAACCGGTATGGGTCGGATCGATGGGGTTTCGGTCGCCAATGCCCAGGGACCTATGCAGTTTTTGCCCAGCACGTGGGCGGAGCCAGGCATCGGTCGTGGCGGCAACATTCGTGATCCCTGGGATGCGATCCATGCCGCTGCTCGCTACCTCGTGCGTCGGGGGGGACTCAGCGATATCCGCCGCGGGCTCTGGGGGTACAACAACAGCCATCACTACGGAGAGGCTGTTCAGCGCTACGCCGCGGTTTTGAAGGCTGATCCGGCTGCCTACCGGGGCCTCTACCACTGGGAGATTCACTACGCATCGGCTGGAGGGGATCTCTGGTTGCCCGTGGGCTATGCCCAGGCAAAACCGATTCATGTACGGGACTATTTGCGTCGCCAGCCCTTCAGCAGCCCACCAACTACGCTGCGACCAACTGAGAACAATCCTGCGCGTGGCCAAGGAACTGACGCATCGGGGCGATGAGCTCAAGTCGCTTGGCTGGTCAGCCGAGGACGTGGCCCGTTATGCCGAACTGTGGGAGTACCGCCAGCGCTGGGGGGCGATGAACCTCGAACGGGAGGACCGACTCTTCCTTCGCAAGGCAGAAGCTGCTCTCCCGGCCATCCTCAGCGGCAAGGCAGCAGCCCGCAAAGGGCTTCGTGACAAGGCCTATGTGCGTTGGCTTCAATTTCATCTCGATGCCATGCAGGCAGCAGAGGCAGAGTTCGGTTTGCCTGATGGTGCCCAGGGTGCCTGGCCGATGTTGCTCGAGGAGGAGCTGCGCCTACTCGACTACTACCAACCCGTTCTCGGCCTTCCCGACACCCTGAAAGCCAAGGGTTTCGATCCCGTTCGCGAGGAGCTGGCTGACATGGCCACCGCTCTTGCCGCCTCATCGGGTGAGATGCGCCAGTACGACTTCATGGCCGCCCTTGAGGCCCTGAAGGCCAAGGAGTCGACTCGCTTCCGACCTCTGCGTGACCTGGCAGGAGCTCAGCCTTATCCCGTGCTCCACGCCGATGCGCTGGTCAGCTTCCGGGATCAGGTCCGGGCTCGACTCACGCCGCTCCTTCGGGAGACCTTGCCGTCTTTGGCTAACAGCGAGAAACCTGAACCGCCTGCCGATTGGAGTCGGGACCCTGGTGCCGGAAGCTAGAACAGGGATTCATTGCTCGACTGGCCGTGGCTTCGCATCGCTTCGAGACCCTGCAGCTGCATGCCGGACAGGCTCCTGATCCGGCGACCAATGCCCGGGCGGTGCCGATTTACCAGACCAGTTCCTACGTGTTCAATGACGCTGAGCACGGTGCCAACCTGTTTGGCCTCAAGGAGTTCGGAAACATTTACACCCGTCTGATGAATCCGACGACGGATGTGTTTGAGAAGCGTGTGGCTGCCCTCGAAGGAGGTGTGGCCGCCCTTGCCACAGCGTCTGGTCAGTCCGCTCAGTTCCTGGCGATCACCAACTGCATGCAGGCTGGTGACAATTTTGTCTCCACCTCGTTCCTCTACGGCGGCACCTACAACCAGTTCAAGGTGCAGTTCCCTCGCCTCGGCATTCAGGTCAAATTCGCTGAGGGTGACGACGTCGCCAGTTTTGCCGCCCAGATCGATGCCAACACCAAGGCGATCTATGTGGAGGCGATGGGGAATCCCCGCTTCAACATTCCTGATTTCGCCGGCTTGTCTGCCCTGGCTAAGGAGCGTGGCATTCCTCTGATTGTTGACAACACCCTGGGTGCCTGTGGGGCGTTGCTACGACCGATTGAACACGGTGCCGATGTGGTCGTGGAAAGCGCCACCAAGTGGATCGGTGGCCATGGCACCAGCCTCGGTGGTGTGATCGTGGATGCCGGCAGCTTTGACTGGGGCAACGGCCGTTTCCCGCTCATGAGTGAGCCCAGTGCCGCTTATCACGGACTGGTCCACTGGGATGCCTTCGGCTTCGGTAGCGAGATCTGCAAAATGCTGGGTGTTCCCGCTGACCGCAACATCGCCTTTGCCCTGCGGGCAAGGCTTGAAGGGCTGCGTGACTGGGGCCCGGCGGTGAGCCCCTTCAACAGCTTCTTGCTGTTACAGGGCCTCGAGACCTTGAGCCTGCGTGTCGAGCGTCATGCGGAGAATGCGATGGCCCTGGCGTCCTGGTTGCAGGACCATCCCCGGGTGGCATCCGTCAGCTATCCCGGACTGGTCGGCGATCCCTATCACGCCAGAGCGAAGCAGTACCTCACCGGCCGGGGGATGGGCTGCATGCTGATGTTCTCCCTGAAGGGTGGGTTTGATGATGCGGTTCGCTTCATCAATGGTCTTCAGCTCGCTAGCCATCTCGCCAATGTCGGTGATGCCAAAACCCTTGTCATTCATCCAGCTTCCACCACCCACCAGCAGCTTTCGGAGGAGGAGCAGGCCTCCGCAGGCGTGACCCCCACGATGGTTCGCGTTTCGGTGGGATTGGAGCACATCGATGACATCAAGGCCGATTTCGATCAGGCCCTGGCATTGCTTTCCTGAACTGCGACCTCAAGGCGTGACCCCATGGCACTGATTCTTCCGCGCAGCTATCACAAGATCGCCGCGGTCGAACGCAACGGCATTTCCTGGATCGAGCCCGAGCTTGCCGAGCGTCAGGACATCCGGCCCCTGAGGATCGGCATTCTCAACATCATGCCCCTGGGAAAGCAGTACGAATTCAACCTGCTCCATCCCCTCGGGCTATCCCCTCTGCAGATCGAACCGATCTGGATCCGACTCACCAGTCATTCCTATAAAACCTGGGACCATCACCACCTCGATCAGCTCTACGTGAGCTGGGAGGAGGCCACCGCTCAGGCGCCCCTCGATGGCCTGATCATCACCGGTGCTCCGGTGGAGCATCTTCCTTTCGAGCAGGTCACCTATTGGCCAGAACTTGTGGATCTGATCGAGGAAGCCCGTCGCAGTTGCGCCAGCACCCTTGGGCTTTGTTGGGCCGGATTTGCCTTGGCGTATCTGGCTGGAGTTGACAAGATTCCGTTTGAAAAGAAGCTGTTTGGGGTGTATCCCATGCGCAGCTTGGTGCCGGGCCATGCCCTGATGGGAACCCAGGATGATCGCTTCTTCTGCCCCCAGAGTCGCCATGCTGGACTGGCGGATTCGACGATGGAGGCCGCTCAGCGTCAGGGCAGGCTGCGCTTGCTCGCCCATGGCGAAGACGTCGGCTACACCATCTTCGAGACGACCGATCAGCGTCAGCTGATGCACTTGGGGCATCCCGAATACAACACGTCCAGGATCCTGGGGGAGATGGAGAGAGACCGGGCTCGCGGTGATGTGCCGCCTCCCGAGAACTTTGATGCTGATCACCCCCAGACCCTCTGGCGCTCCCATCGCAATCTGCTGTTTCAGCAGTGGGTCTGGTTCTGTTATCAGCGCGTCAGTCTGGCGGGCTGATGGGCTGCGCTTTTTCGCTGTAAAACACCGTGCAGCGATAGCGATCGCTTTCGCGCACCTGGATGGTGGTGCATTGGGTGTCGGTCACAGTGCTGCCTTGCGGCACCTGTTGCTGGGCCCGTTCGGTGGCATCCTGGGCATCCCAGACCGACTCGGCGGTGATGCTTCCCGCCACGAGGGCTGAAGGGGCAAGAAGGAGAAGGAGCAGAACACCAGCGCTCTTGCCAATCACCTGGTTCATCACGGATGCGCTGGTCTCGATCGCACGCTCGCTGGAAGGGCCCCGATTGAGCTCCCGTTCGAGTGCTTCCACACGCTTTTCCCTGACGCAGTGGCGACATCCGCCTGTGGTCTGGAGATGTTTTTCAGGTGTGATGCAGATCTGCTGCACAGGGTGTTTGCGGCAGAGAATCTTGATCGGGCTTTTGTAGCTGCGGTAGTGAATACCTGAATAATCGAACCGGTCTCCGAAGCGCTGAAGCGCCCGTTCAAGGAATTCCTCTTCGGAGATTCGTGCCGCCATTTTCGAAATTTATCGGCCATCGCAGGCTTTTTCTTGGCCAGCTTTATTGCTTGTTACTCAGATGCATCGCCTGCAACAGGCTCCCCAAGGAGCTTGGATCTGAGCACCGGCAGCAGATTGGATGGCCGATCCCCCTCTCGGAAGACAACACTCTGCGCCTGTTCCTGTGAATCCAGAGGCTCGATCCACTGTTTCTGTCGCTCACGGACAGAGCAATCGGCCTCGGATGGGTCGCGACCAAGGGCCTGGCGCTGTTGGATCCGGGTCGACGCCGTGGCATCACTGCATTGGCAGTGCAGGATCACCATGGCGCGGTCCATCCGTTTCGCCAAAAGGCGCATCCACTCCCTCTCCCTGCGTCGCAGGAAGGTGGCATCCACGATCACATCAAAACCACTGCTCAGCAGCGACTCCACCAGCTCTGGGAGCCGTTGCTCGAACAGCCATGCTGTGACCTCAGCGCTGTAGGGGTCAGGATCCGTGCGCCAGCCGACCTGCAACGGCAGTCGCCCGAAGGCCCTGGCGCGTTCGAGATCCGAGCGAACCCGCAGGGCCGGCAGCGCTCCCACCAGGAAGCGGCTGAGGGTGGATTTGCCACTGCCGCTCAGCCCATGCATCAACACCAGCCCTCCCTTCGCTGGTTGTTCCATCTGGGCAGCCCGCTCGATGTAGTCGCTCACTCTTCCCATCAACGTTGCATTGGGTTGTTGGCCCTGGCGCACGGCCGTGACCTTCGCCCGCACCATGGCCCGGTAGGCGAAATACCAGCGCCAGAGGTCCATGGCTCTGTAGTCACCACTGCACTCCAGCCAGCGGTTGAGGAGGATGGCGCCGGCTCCCGATTGCTGCTGCACCTGGAGATCCATCACCAGAAAAGCGATCTCACTGATTGGGTCGATCCATCGCAGCCCTGGGTTGAAGTCAATGGCGTCAAAGACCTCGAGCTTGCCGTCGGCTCGGCGGTGGATATTGCCGCAATGCAGATCGCCGTGGCACTCACGGATGGCTCCCGCTTCGAGCCGTTGTTGGAACCGTGGGGAGAGTCGTTTGCTTTCCTGCTCAGTCCAGGTGCGGTGCCTGGCGAGGGCGGCGTGGATCGGCCCCTTGGGTGTTCGTTGATCCAGCACCAGCAGATTGGCCTGGACTGGTTCGATCACTGCTGACGCTGTGCCGAGAGGGCCTGTCGAGGCCGCACGGGCTGCCTGATGGTGGAACTGGGCGAGGCTGTCGGCCAGTTCCTCGAAGCAGCTGTCCGGTAATGGTTCGTCGAGGCAGTTGCTCAGCAGAGATCTGGAGGGGAATTGGTGCATGCGCACCGTCGCTTCCAGCAGATCTTGTTGGTTCCGTCGTGCTTGGTCGGGGTCGCAGGCAAGGATCCGGGCCGACTCCGCTGGGCCGACCACGGAGTCCACGGCGGCGTAAAGATCTGGGGCCAGCCGCTGATTCAGGCGTAGCTCCTCTCGGCAGTAATGCAGGCGTTGCTCAAAGGTGGCGGCCTGCACAAAGCCGAGATCGATCGGCTTTTTGATTTTGTAGGCCCACATGCCAGTCAGCAGCACCCAGGAGATATGAGTCTCCACCAGCTGCACTGATTCCACCGGATGGGGGTAGGCCTCTGGACGCAATAGGGCCTTGATCAGAGGCGGCTGCCCATCTGGGGTTTGCGCATCGGGGGAGTCAGCCAGCATGGGGGGCGTCCAGCGCCGATTCCATGATGCTCGAGCCTTGGCATCTGCACCGCCGTTGGATGGAGGCAGAGGCCTGCAGGCACTGGATGGGTCGATTACAAGAGCAGTTGCTCTGGGAGCAGCCTGTGGTTCAGGTGTATGGGCGTCGCCATCCCGTGCCCAGGCTGACGGTGTTCCTGGCAGACCAGCAGGTCTCCTATCGGTACAGCGGAGTTCTCCATCGCGGTGGGGGCTGGCCCGATTGGTTTCAACCTTTGCTGGAGAAGGTCAATGCTGCCGGCGGCACTGCCTTCAACGGCTGTCTGCTCAATCTGTATCGCCACGGTGATGACCGCATGGGCTGGCACGCCGATGATGAGCCTGAGATCGATGGCGCCCATCCGATCGCATCGCTCTCCTTCGGGGCATCCCGTACGTTTCAGTTTCGCCATCGCCTCTCCAAGGAGCGCCGTGACCTCGAACTTGCTGATGGCGATCTGCTGGTGATGGCCCCTGGCTGTCAGCAGCAGTGGTTGCATGCTGTGCCGGTGCGGCGGCGGGTGCAGGAGGTTCGGATCAATCTCACCTTCAGGGTGTTCCGAACCACTGCAGCAGCCACCACCAGAGAGGGACGCTGATCAGCGCCAGCAGAGTGCTGCGCAGCACCAACAAGGCTGCGGTGTCGTGTTCACGCTGCACGGTCTCCGCCATCAGCAGCACGGAGATTGCCGTGGGGGCAGCTGCCTGCAACACCAGCGCATCCCGACTGCTGCTGGCCAAGGGCAACAGGCGTGTGACCAGCAGCATCAGCAGGGGATAGAACGCCAATTTGGCGATTAGCGAGACGCCCAGACCTGCTCTGGAGGCTGTGGCCTCGCCCCTCGGCTCGATCGCTCCGAGGCGCATGCCCACGACGGTAAGGGCCAGCACAATCACCACCCTGGATGGAAACCACAGCAGCGCAGCGATGTCCGCTCGCCAGGGGGTTAGCTGAACCATCAGAGCACCCAGCAGCCCACGACTGGCAGGGCTTTCACTGATGTGGCGAAGCAATGAGACCAGGGTTTCAGTCCGTCCCTGCCCCTGCCCCTGCGTCCTCGCAAGCCAGAGGGGGCCCAGTCCCCACGCCAGCAAGGTGGCACCGAAGTCGTAGCCGATGCTCACTGGAAGGGCTTCCTCCGGTAGCAGGGCTAGGGCAACGGGAATCCCGAAATAGGCGGTGTTGCCGACGCAGCTGCCCAGTTGCAGGGTCGGTGTGCTGAGCCCCAGGGCCTGGCAGCGATGCTGCTGCGTGATGGTGAGCATCAGCAGGATGCCGAAGACGGCGATCGCGGCGTAGCCGAGCACAGCCCAGTTCAGTCCGCTGCGAAGCAGGAGTCCCATCAGACTGATCGGCACTCCGAAACGCACCAGTGGCAAGGCAAGGGGCCTTGTCCAGCTCGGCCGCCGACGGCCGATCAGATAGCCGAGTCCCAGCGTGGGTAATAGTTCGGCGAAGAGGCGAAGCATCCGCGATCAGCCGAACAGTGGGTGATTCGATCTTGACCCACGGCCCCTGTGACAGACTTCAGATTGTCTACAGGTTGACCGATGCGTGCTGCTGGCCCCGTCTGCTCGATCCCTCGCCACTGGGAGCGGTTGGCGCTCAGTCTCAGTGACCGACGGGATCAGCTGCTCGAGCGCTTGGCTCAGCAAGTGGAGGCCCTTCCTGCTGACAATGAGAGTTGGCTGAGCACCGAACGGGAGCTGATGGCTGCTGAGAGCGCCCTGAGGCGTTTGCAGGCCATTTAGTTCTGCATTTGGCTGAGGAAGCGGCGACTGCGTTCCTCGCGGGCATGGTTGAAAAAGGAGGACGCATCATTGAGTTCCACCACCCGCCCGCGGTCCATGAAGAGAACGCGGTCGGCCACGTCCCTGGCGAATCCGAGTTCGTGGGTGACCACCACCATGGTCATGCCCTCAGATGCCAGGGCTCGCATGGCATCCAGTACTTCCTTGACTCGCTCGGGATCCAGGGCGCTAGTGGGTTCATCGAAGAGCATCACCTCCGGTTTCAGCGCCAGGGCACGGGCGATCGCCGCCCGCTGCTGCTGACCGCCACTGAGCTGGGCAGGGAATTTGTCTGCCTGCTCCGCAATCCCCATCTGCGACAGCAGGCTTCTGGCCTGTTGTTCTGCTTCCGGCCTGGCCATCCCCTGAACCCGGATCGGCGCCAGGGTGATGTTGTTGAGGATCGAGAGATGGGGGAAGAGGTTGAATTGCTGAAACACCATGCCCACCCGCTTGCGGATCCTGCGGATCTGCCGCTCATCACCCTCAGCATCCAGGGGGATTCCGAGCACATTCAGAGTCCCCGAATCGATCGACTCGAGACCGTTGAAGGTGCGAATCAGGCTGCTCTTGCCGGATCCTGAAGGCCCCATCACCACCAGCACCTCGCCCAGCTTCACCTCCAAGGAGACGTGATCAAGAGCCAGGGGCCCGTTCCCATAGCGTTTGCAGAGGTCTCTGGCCTGGATGGCTGTGGTCATGGCTCTATCGACTGGTCTCAAGGCGGCTGGCGAGTAGGGCCATGGCGGTTCCGACCAGCCAGTACACCACGCCAAGCCAGAGGTAGACCTCGAGGTGGCGACCAATGAAGTCGGGATTCGCGAGCAAACTGCGGCTGATCCCAAGCAGTTCCACCAATCCGAGTAAGGCCATGAGGCTGGTGTTCTGCAGCAGGCCGATGGCTTGGTTGGTCAGAGCCGGCAGCGAGATCCTCAGCGCCTGAGGGAGCACGACCCAGCGCAGGCTTTGGATCGTGCTGAGTCCAAGAGCGGCGGCGGCTTCACGCTGGGTGCGGGGGATGGCTTGCAGGCCCCCGCGAATGTCTTCCGCTACGTAAGCGGCAGCAAAGAGACCAAAAGCGACCACGGCCCGGAGCACGCGGTTGATCTCCAGATTCATCGGCAGAAACAGTGGGATCAGCAGTTGCCCAAAGAAGAGCACGGCGATCAGGGGGACGGCACGCATCAGGTCGACGTAGAGGCGACTGCTGTGATGCAGCACGGGCCAGGGGCTATTGCGTCCGAGCGCGAGCAGGATGCCTAGGGGCAGTGCCAGAAAGCCACTGGCTCCCGTCAGCAGCAGGGTCAGGGCCAGCCCTCCCCAAGCACGGGAGGGAACGGCGGGTAGGCCCATCCCCCCTCCGAGCAGGGTGATGCCGAAGGGAAGCATGGCCAGCCATAGCCAAGGGAGGAGCAGCCTGAATACACCCCTGCACTGTGGGCTGCGTTTCACGGGCAGCAAAAGCGTGCAGAGGGTCAGGAGCAGCAACAGCAGCAGCCACAGGATCGGTCTCCAGCGTTGGTCCGCTGGATAGGTGCCGCTGGCGAACAGAGGCAGGTTGCTGCTGACGACAGACCAATCCGCTGCTGTTAACACCCATGCACCGGTGCTCCAGAGGATCCAGGCGATCAAGATCAGGATCGCCAGGGTGAGGAGCGCATCGAACGGATGGCGGCGCAGGTAGCGGATCAGGCGACCCGATCGCCCCATCAGGCTTGCTCGCTCGGTGGTATGGGGGCTTGGAAGTGGTTCAGGGCCGAGAGGAACAGGCCAACACCAAACAGGGTGCCGAGGGCCCAGAGGCTGTCGGAGGGCCACTCGAGCACAAGCAGCAGGCCAAGAATGGCTGTCACGACCCCGTCGAGCACAGTCAGCCCTGCCGCTGGGCCCGCTGTCGTGGCTCCGGCCGCCAATTCCATCACCCCTTCGACAAGAAGCAGCACGCCCACGAACAGCGTCAGGCTGATTTCACTATCGATCGGATCGATCAGGACCCAAAGGGCGGCGCCGCAGTACAGCAGCCCGGTGAGCACTCGGAACAGCCGAGCTTGGCCACCAGCTTCGCTCCCAAGCCGGAGGAATTGTCCAATCCCGGCGGCGAAAGCAATTCCGCCGAGCCCGATGGTGAGCAGCGTGCCGGAGGCGAAGGGCAGAAGCACGGCAGCGACCGCAGCGACGACCAGCAACACACCAGCGATGCGACGTTGGGACCCCATGACCGTCGAGGGAAGAACGCCGGAAGCTTAACGGTGGCGAAGCGGTTGCATCACAAGGCGATTGAGAAGTTGCATGCCGCCATTGATCAGAAGGTTGAGAAGGAGAAAGCTGAGCAAAAGGAGCAGGAACCCCTCGATTGCCCGCCCTGTCTGGGTGATGGACGTGTCACTCACGGCATAAAGATCGGCATAGCCAACGGCGATCGCCAGGGTGCTGTTCTTGGCCAAATTCAGATACTGGCTGCTTAGTCCTGGAAGGATGGCGGGCAGGGCCTGTGGCAGCACAATCCGTCTCAGGCCAATGCCTTCAGGCACGCCCAGACTGCGAAAAGCCTCCCATTGCCCACGGGGAACGGCATCGAGACCACCGCGCACCACTTCGGCGATAGATGCGCCGCTGAAGACGGCCAGCCCGACCAGAACCGCACAGAACTCCACACTGAGGGGGACTCCCAGCAGGCTGATTCCCTGGTTGGAGAGTCGAAACAGGAGCGGCAGAGGACTCATGGAGTCCGGATTGGAGGGGAGGGCAAGAAAAGCGACGAAATACCAGAACAGCAGCTGAAGGAGTAAGGGGATCTGCCGAATCAAGCCCACATACAGCGCTGCCAGGCCCCTGAGCAGGTGGTTGGAGCTGCGCCTTGCCGCTCCAGCGCTCACGCCGATCAGGGTGGCAGCCACCAGGCCTGCGCCAATCACCTTCAGGCTGTTCAGCCAGCCCATCAGTAGGGCCCAGGCATAACTGTCGGATGGGCTGAAGGGCAGAGGATGTTCGGCCAGAGCGAAGCCGGCTGGACGGGTGAGCCAGCTGAAGCTGAGCCCCAGGCCAGTGCGAATCAGGTTGACGGTGAGGTTGTTCACCAAAACGCCCAGCAGCGTGAGAGCTGCAAGCAGCACCACAGCCTGTAACCACCAGTGGAGAGGCCGTTTCATTGGAAAGGGGGAGCGATCATCACGCCACCGTCTGCGGCAAGCCGATTGGGACCGCGGGGGATCGGCACCTGGCTGTTGTCTCCGAGATGGCGGCTGTAGATCTCGCCATAGTTGCCTGTGCGTTCGATCACCTTCACAACGAAATCATCGGGTAGTCCAAGTTTTTCGCCCAGGCCTCCGTCCACTCCGAGAAACCGCCGTAGTCCGGTGAGCTCAGGTCTGCGTTTGGCCTCCTCGAGACGATTCAGCACATTCGCCTGGGTGATGCCTAGCTCCTCAGCTGTGATCAGCGCGTACACAACCCAGCGCATCGCATCGGCGAGCCGCTGGTCTCCGCCAACAGACGCTGGGGCCAGAGGCTCCTTGCTGAGCACATCGTCGAGGATGCGATGGCTTTGGGGATCGGCAAAGCCGGAGCGAGCAGCAGCGAGTTGGGATCGATCAGAGGTCATGGCGCTGCAGCGGTCCTGCAGGTATCCCGCCACGACTTGGTTCAGATCCTGGTATTTGATTGGCTTGTAGCTGATTCCTCGTGCTTCGAAGGCGTCATTGAGGTTCTGTTCGGTTGTCGTACCCGAACCAACACAGATCGCTTGGTTAGCGAGATCGTCGAGCCGATTGATGCCACTGCTGGCTTTCACCATCAGTCCTTGTCCATCGTGGAAAACCACCGGTGCAAAGCTCAGGCCATTACCTCCGGCAGCATCGCGGCTCAAGTTGAAGGTCGTATTGCGTGAGAGCAGGTCGATTTCTCCGGTGCGCAGGGCCGTAAAGCGTTCGGGGGCGGTCAGAGGGCGAAACTCAACGCGTTGAACACCTGGTTCATTCGCTTCGCTTGGGATGAAGGCAGCGGCAAACGCGCGACACAGATCCACATCCAGACCGGAATAGCTGCCATCGGCCTTCAGAAAGCTGAAGCCGGGGATCTTGCCGCTCACGCCGCAGCGCAGGGAGCCTCGCTGTCGGATCAGATCGAGTCGGGAGGCGCCCCCTTCGCCGAGGGTGGCGCAGGCACTCACCGACATCAACAAGGCGAGCAGGCCGATGCGCTTGCGAGTGGGCATGGCGCGGCAGGCTCAAGATCCGAAAAGTGTCTCAGATCGATTGGACTCGTGGTCAGCTCAGGCCAGTCTCCCTAGCGTCAACACTTGATCGCGACAACCGCGGATGGGGAATTGCCGTTGGTTGCTTGGTTTGTTCACAGCCGTACAGGTGGGTTCCTTCTCATTGCCCGTGCTGGCCTGGGACGAGGGTGCACGCGGCCTTTACAACAACAAGATGGCCCTCCTTCAGGTGCTGAAGGACGGAGCCGCGCAGCGTGCCGCCGACAGTGGTGACGTGGAAACCCTCTGTCTGTTGCTGAGCATCGGCAATGACGTGACCGAACGTTATCTCGCGCGCCAGCCCAAGGACGCCCAGATTCGTGATCGATTGAAGACGATGCGCAGAGACTTGGGACGCTGCCTCAGCTTGATGCAGCGATCCCGTTGAACGGATCCGGGCGCCACGATGGGTGCAGTTGAGAGACCGCCATGGATTCTGATCTCACCCTTCCGCTGTTGGGCGGTGGATTACTGATTTTGATGATCGTGGCGGGCACGGTGGCCGTTTTGTTGAAGCCCTCCGATACCCCCGAACCGCCTCAGAAGCGCTGATGCGTGAGCTGAGGTCAGCCTCACAACCCTGGCAAGAGTTGGTGGCGATCATGCTGCTCCTTGAGGCGACGCAAGCCGGGTAGCCAGTCGCCGAAAGCAGCCTCTAACTCCCAGCCATGCCAGGGCAGATGGTCATGGAGCTGGGCGAGGTGAACTCCAGGGCAATGGGGCTGGAGCTGATTACGCAGTTGCATCAGCCAGGCCAGGCTGCGTTGCCGCGCCGCTGGATCCCCGACGGGCCAGGCGGCGGTGATCCACGGTTTCCAGAGCGCCTGTCGATGAACGAAGGATGTTGCGGCTGAGGGCACCCGGGCGGTCGCCCCCCCCAGCTGCTGGCTCGCCAGGGCACAGCCTGGATCGGGTCGTTGCGCCATCACCTCCCGCGCCGCGTTGATCAGGGCCGGGGTGGCCATCCCCCAGGCTGGCGCTAGCAGGCCGAGCACCTCCGTAGACACTGGGCCTCCCCGGTGTGGAGAGCGGATCAACGATCCAAATCGCGGCAAGACATCGATCCCATCAATTTGCTCGACCAGGGCGCCAGGGAGGCGAGCGAGATGGGGCAGGCACGCAGCCCAGGCCTGAACCGACGCCTCATCAGCCTCGATTGCCACCAGCAGAATTTCGATCTGTTCCGCCCAGAACCACTGCAAACTGAGGCCATCCGGCCAGTCCTCCGCCCGCTGAATCCACTCGGCCAACGTCTCGGGCGACACCAGAGCACGGGCGATGTGAAGGGGCTGGCGCGGCGTTGTGCTCAGTTCGATCGCGCTCACCACCGCCAGAAATGGTGCCGCTCCGAGCAGACCACGCCAGGCGTCTGAGGCATGGCCATCAGCACTAGTGCTCTGTTCTGCCGTGAGCGATAACGGCGTGCCGTCACCCCACACCCCCTCCAGAGCCAGGATCCGATCAATCGCTAGACCCTGATTGCGGCTGAGTGGACTGATGCCTCCAGTGAGCAGGTAGCCGGCTCCGGGCAGACCCGAAAGACCGGTGGGGAGACTGCGTCCCGCTGGTGACAGATGCCCTTGCAGCTCGGCCATCGTCACTCCGGCGCCGACGCGCACCCTGCAGCCGTCGTCGCTGAGCTGCAACTCTCGGCAATGGGTCCTGAGATCGAGGCTCCACAGGGTTGGATCACTGGAACGGCTCGAGGTGCCGCCGCTGCGCACCAGCACGGGGGTCGGTCCGCTCCAGTCGCGCAGGCAACTGGAGAGATCACCGGGACGGGGCTGAATGTCTGGCAATGGCGTTGTGGCGGCAGGGAAAACGAGTCAGAGCGGTGTTAGCGGCGGTTTCGAGGCGTTTGATCAAGCTGACGCTGCTAAATTAAATCGATAGCGATCAGTCCTCTTTAACGCTGCACGAGCAGTCCAGTTCTGATCGTTTCGAGCCTGTGGATCGGTCTTCACGATGCAGTTGTTGCTTGATTGATCAACCACTGCTGTTGCGTACTGCTCATACGTTCCTCCCAATCGTCATTGAGTAAACGTGCCAAAAAGTTTGTCGTTGATTCCAAACAGCCAAGCCATTCCTAAGGAATGCCTCGCGGGCCTCGTGGTGGCCCTTGGCATCATTCCCGAGGCGATCGCTTTCTCGATCGTGGCCGGCGTGGATCCCCAGGTTGGCTTGTTCGGCTCGATCTGCATCCTCATCGTTGTTGCTCTGCTCGGCGGCAGACCAGCCATGGTGTCAGCCTGCACCGCCGGTGTGGCTCTATTGATGGGCGGCCTGATGCAGTCCCATGGGCTCCCCTATCTGCTGGCCGCCACGATCTTGGCTGGTGTGTTTCAGATTCTCTGGGGGTACCTGCGTCTGGCCCAGCAGATGCGTTTCGTCCCCCGGGCCGTCACCGTGGGCTTTGTGAATGCCATCGGCGTGCTGATCTTTTTGGCACAGTTGCCCCAACTCGGCATCGGCCGCGATGGCGGCGAAACCATTCCCAGCCTGGCAGCCACAGGACAGAGCATTAGTTGGCCATGGGTCTGGGGATTGGTGGCTCTGGGCTTGCTGATCATCTATGGGCTGCCCCGGTTCACCAAACTGGTGCCCTCCACGCTGGTGGCCATCTTGGTGATCAGCGGCCTGGCGGAATGGCTGCAGTTGCCCATTCCCCGCGTGGGTGACCTGGGCCAGCTTCCGAGCAGCCTTCCACTCTTCCAGATCCCAGAGGTGTTCAGCTCCTGGGCTACCTGGGGGATCATCCTGCCGACCGCCTTGGCCATTTCATTTGTTGGTCTTCTGCAGTCGTTCCTCACGGCCAATGTGGTGGAAGACATGCTGGATCAAGAGGCCGACTACGAAGCCGAAGCAAGGGCCCAGGGCTTCGCGAATATCACCGCTGGTCTGTTCGGGGGCATGGCCGGCGCTGGCATGATCGGCCAGTCGGTGATCAACCTGAACTCCGGTGGCCGTTACCGCCTCTCAACCCTCACGGCTGGTGTGGGGCTCTTGATCTTGGTGATCTCACTGAGCAGCTGGCTGGCCCGCATTCCGATGGCGGCGCTAGTGAGCGTGATGATCATGGTGTCGATCAGCACGGTGAATTGGGATTCGTTTCTCAAGGTCAAAGTCGTGCCCAAGAGCGACACCTCCGTGATGCTTCTCACCCTGGTGTTGGCATTGATGACTCGCAATTTGGCCATCGCAGTGGTGGTTGGGGTTGCACTCGCTGGCATTCTCTTCAGCCGCAAAGTGGCCAAGGTGATCTCCGTTTCCGCCACCCAACTTACCGACGATCATCTCTATGTCACGGTGCAGGGGCAGCTCTTCTTTGTGAGCACGGTTTATTTCCTGGCAGGCTTCAAGAAGCACGTCCATCCAGCCCGCGTCACGATTGACATGGCCCAGGCTCATGTGTGGGATCAGACTGGCATGCGCGCCCTTGACCAAGTGATCCGCAAGCTGCAACAAGGCGGCTCCAATGTCGAGTTGATCAATCTCAATCAAGAGAGTCTTGATTTGTTTGATCGCATCAGCGAAACCCCTGCTTTTGTTATCGGCGCTCGATGCGATTTACCGGAGGCTGTCAGCTCGACTGCGCCCTAGGCCAGCTCGAATCAGGCATTGGCTTTCTCGGCCCTCCGAGAACCCAGGTGATAGGCAGGAGCCAGGCCGGTGGGGCCGCGACGTCCTGGGGAGGGCTTCAACTCTAGCGATGGCGTTATGGCGATAGGGTCAGATCAGGCACTTTCCCGCTGTGATCCCATCTTTATCGGAACTGAAGGCCAAGGGCTATGGGGTCTTGATCTGCGGCCATGGCAGCCGCAACAAACTGGCCGTTGAGGAATTTGCCCAGCTGGCCGAGGGCTTGCGCTCGAAGCTCTCGGGGATTCCGGTGGAGCATGGCTATCTCGAATTCGCTAAACCGATCCTGCGCGATTCCCTCGATCGCTTGCGGGAGCAGGGTGTGCAACGGGTGCTCGCCGTGCCGGCGATGCTCTTCGCTGCGGGTCATGCCAAGAACGATATTCCGTCGGTGCTGAACACCTACAGCGCTGAAACCGGCCTCCCGATCGATTACGGGCGAGAACTTGGGGTGGATCGGCTCATGATTGCAGCGGCTGGGGCCAGGATCCGTGAAGCCCTAGATCAGGCCAGCCCCTTTCCACTCTCCGACACCCTCTTGGTGGTGGTTGGTCGTGGCTCCTCCGATCCTGATGCCAACTCCAATGTGGCCAAGGTGACGCGCATGTTGGTGGAGGGTTTTGGCTTCGGCTGGGGTGAAACGGTCTACTCCGGCGTCACATTCCCCTTGGTGGAACCTGGTCTCCGACATGGGGTGCGACTCGGTTTCCGGCGGATCGTCGTCTTTCCTTATTTTCTGTTTTCAGGGGTGTTGGTGAGTCGCATTCGCCAGCACACGGATCTCGTGGCTGCGGACCATCCGGAAACGGAGTTCCTCACCGCCTCTTATCTGGGGGACCATCCACTCGTGCTGGACACCTTCCTGGAGCGGGTCGCCGAGGTGCTCGGTGGCGAGGCTGTAATGAACTGCTCCCTGTGCAAATACCGCGCCCAGGTGCTTGGTTTTGAGGATGAGGTGGGGCTTGCTCAAGCGAGTCACCATCACCACGTGGAGGGGCTAACCGATGGCTGCGACCTCTGTGAGCGTGAGTGCACCGGTGCCTGTCAGCCCGACGGTGTGCCGCTTCCGCTGGGCAGCTCAGCCAGCTCCCACGACCACAGCCATGGGTATGACCACAGCCATGGGCATGACCACAGCCACGACCATGGTCATCACCCCTACCCCCACGCGGAGCACCCTCTTGGCCCCAAAACCCTGCGCTCCGGGCCGTCCAAGTATGAAGCGAATGATGCGGAAACCTGAAGCAAACACCATCAAATGTGTCGGCTCAACCTTCTCAGTCTCGAGTGGGTCCCCTGAGACTCTCGGCGATAAGAAGGGCTTATCTTTCCTCCTCAGGACTCTTTTTGGGGTCGTTTTCCACAGCGTTGATTCCGTTTTCCACTGGCCCTCCTGCTTGTTTCCAGTCACAACCTCTCCGTTGTGGGTTCTGGGTTTTGTGGCAACTGTCGCTTGACATTGCGTCTCCTGCGCCTAGGGCGGGGGCTTTTCGTTGGCAGGGCTCTAGGCGAACCCTGTTGCCGCAATGAGACTCGCTTGAGATTCGCGTGGGTTGTTAGGGAGTGTGACCTTTTGACTGGGTCCTCTGTTTTGTGGCTTCCTAGGTGGGAAATCAAACCGACGCCAGAGGCGCTGCATGGATAGGAATCATCTGGAACGCTGCGTAGAGGCAGGCGTTTCCGGAGAGGGCTCGGCCCCAGCGAGCTACGTCAGCATGGAGGCGGAAATTCCTGAAGTTCTCTACCGGGGGATGAAGGAGTTCATCGGAGCCCACCCCAATTGGGACCAATACAGAGTGATGAGCTCTGCTCTGGCTCATTTCCTGTTCCAGAACGGATGTGAGGACCGTGCTGTCGCAGAGCGATACCTCGACGATCTGTTCAGTCGTTCCCAGCCCTGACGGCTGCGAGGCAGGCCCGTCTGGTAATCGCCAACATGGTCAGCGTTGGGCTCTGCCAGGCGGAGCTCGTCCAGCAGGCGCCATCCACCACCAGCACATTCGGGCAGCGCCAGAGGCGGTTCCAGCGATCCACTACACCCTCCTCTTCTGTGGCGGCCATCGCTGCGCCTCCGACTTCGTGGATGTAGTACCCGGGTGGTGCAGCTCCGGCTCCAAGAGCCGCTGACCGGCGCAGCAGAGGCTCAATCAGTGGAGCCTTCACCAGGTCGGTGAGGGGCAGCATGCGTCCACCGGCAGCGCTGATCGCTTCTTCCATGCTTTGGTGCATGTGTTCAACCATGGCTTGTTCGTTCGCTCGCCAGTGGCAGTCGATCGTCACGGTGGGGGAACCCCAGCGGTCCGGGGGACCAGTGAGTGTGACTTGATTTCTTGGATCCGGTAGGACCTCTCCGTGGCCGATCAGGAAGCCCAGCCGATGCCCTGGAATCCGCTTCAGCAGCGCTGGAGGATCGAATCGATTGATGGCACCCCAGAGTCCATAGCCTCTGAGCACCCTTTGGCGACCTCTCTGGGCTAACTCCTGTCCGAAGGGAATGAAAAAGCTGCCCGCGCCTGAAAGGGCCTCTGTGCTTCCCGACTTGCCCGGTCCACAGCTCGGCATGGCGAAGAATCGACAGGTGGAGACGTGGTCCATGAGGCGCTGGCCCAGCCGGCCAGATGGATCCACAAATCCATCGCTGCTCTGTTGCTCTTCCGACTGCAGCAGAAGACGAACGGTTTGAATCGTTGAGGCGCAGAGCACGATCAGCTTGGCTTCCAGCCTGCGGCGGCTGCCATCGCTCCGATTCACGCAGATCACTGCTTCGGCTCGGTCGCGACTGCGGTTGAGTTCGAGCCGTTCCACTCGCTCCCCGCAGAGCAGTTCGACCCGTCCGCTGGCTAGTGCCTCCTTGAGGCTGCTGCCAGGGCTACTGGATCGAGGCCAGGCCCCATCCCGTTGGCGGTGATGGGGGCCGAAGCCGCGCGATGGCATCCACGGATAGCCAAGCTCTTTCTGCACGCAGGAGGCGAACTGCTGCTCCTCAGCGGTGGAGGGCAGGGGTTCGGTTGCCCAGCCATCGGGGACTTGGCTCAGGCCATTGCGGGCCCCGTGAACGCCCAGTCGTCGCTCGAGCTCGGTGTAGTGCTCCTCGAGATCCTCGTGCTGGATCGGCCAGTCGATCCCCGCGCCATCCCGTTGGCTGGCCTTGAAATCAGCATTGGAGAGCCTCAGCGTGATCCCCCCCCACGTCAGGCTCCGCCCTCCCATCTGGTCACCTCGGGTCCAAAGAAATGGTCGATCGGGTGGATGGCTGTAAGGGTTGTCCTGTTCGTCGATGAACAGATCAGGGTTGTGTTTCCAGTAGCCCGGATGCTGGCTCTGGCGACGATGTCGACCGCTGCTAAGCCCGGTCAATCGGCGCAGCATGTTCTGAGGTTCTGATCCCAGCGCCTGATTGGCATCCAGTGAAGGCCCCGCCTCGATCACGAGAACTCTTAGGCCTGCTTCCGCAAGGGTGAGGGCCGCAACGCCGCCGGTGGCTCCAGAGCCAACCACGATTGCCTCCCAAGGGCGAAGCTCCACCTCAGATCTGGTTAGTCCTTGTCTAGTTCTACTCTCCTGCCAAGGAATGCTCCTTTTGGCTGTCAATCCTTACAAGCGGAGTGTTGCGCTTCAGCAAGAGCGAAACCGTTGCTGACCAATAAAAAAGGGGCCTTGTTGGCCCCAGTGACCATCAATGTTCTTGATGGTTTTAATAATGTGGTGGCGGGGGGGAGATTTGAACTCCCGACCTTCGGGTTATGAGCCCGACGAGCTACCAGACTGCTCTACCCCGCGTCGACTTGTTCATCATACAACTTGGTGTTGAAGGACACTGGTACAGCAGGATCTCTTCAGCCTTCTTGAAAGCGCAGGGAACCCTCTACCTCGAGCTGAACCCCTGGGCTAATGATCAGGACCTGCTCCTCGAGCTCTTCAAGCCCCGTTGGTGTCAGCCAGTCCAGCTGCCTGAGCAAATGCAGTGCCACAGCCTGTTTGGCGCGACGGCTGCCGTCTTCAACCTTGATCGCCACTCCAAGCCCCTCACCCATCCGGCTCAGGCATTGAACGCCTTCTGCCCCTCCCTTGCTCAGCACCTGGCTGTGGGACCGGCGCATCAATTCGGTATCAAATCGACCTTCGCCTGCCACGAGGTCAGGATGGGCCAACATCGCCCTGGAAATCTGTTCGAGCTCCGTTCGGGTGGAGGCGCCGAGGTGGGCGTAGAGCAAGGCCATCTGGGCGAGTTGCAGGCGCAGTGTTGGCGCTCCACAGTCGTCCCGTGCTGCCACCATCTCCGCTGAGGGTAGGCCCAGCAGTTCAGCCACCCGCCGATGGATCTCCACCTGGATTGGGTGGTCACCCTGGAGATAGCTCTCCGTTGGCCAGCCCATCTTCCGGCAGGTGGCGAGGAAGGCAGCGTGTTTACCGGAACAGTTGTGCTCTAGAGGGCTGCTTGCGCCCTCCGGCACTGGACATTGCAGCTGGTTTGCATCCAGTTCCGCATTCCAAAGCAGTCGGAAGGCCTCACGGGCATGGTTGGGAGTGCCGGCATGGGACGCGCAGCTGATCGCCAGACCCCGCTCCCCGCAGTTGAATTGTTCGGCTGCACCGCTGCTGAGCAGTGGCATGGCCTGAAAGGGTTTGAGCGCTGAACGAATAAAGGTCTCGTAATCAGCGCGACCTGCCCGCATCAGAATGCGGCCGCGATGGTCGCAGACCACAGCATGAACCCGATGGATCGACTCGAGGCTGCCGCCCCGCTTGAGGTGCGCCTCAAGCGGGGATGGGCCACTGCTGGAGAGGCCGCCACTGCCAAATGCTGCTGGTAAGGCCATGGCCGACGGCACGGAATGCTTCAGAGAGCCTGGCAGAGACTGGCTCCAAAGAGCAGAAGCCCTGTGATCCAGGCCATGGAGCGGGCCAGGCGTCCGAGGATCGGTCGGACTTCGTGTCTGGCCATCAAGAGGTCTCGTTCTCTCCAGGCCAGCGGCTTCTCCCAGACCTGACCGTCATACCAACCAGACTCCTCATATTCGACCTGCTCAGCGAGCAAGCGTTTGTGCACGTAGCTCCAGCCAAGCCACTGGCGCATTAGCAGCAGCATTGGAAGCACGAGGGCAGCCACGCTTCCGGCGGCAATCAACCGTGGCAGATCATTCCTGAGCGTCCAGCTCCCACTGGCGACAAGGAGGGTGAAAGGAACGCAGAGGAACCAGCTGATCAGCAGAGCACGGCCAAGTCCACGAGCTTCTTCGGTTGGCCAGGTGAAGAACCAAGACCTGGTGAGTTGCTGAAACTCCTCTTGGGGACGTTGTTCTGGAGGAACGGGACAGGCGCTGGTGCTGGCCATCGGTGGATTTCGGTAGGCCTGGATCGAAGGTCGAGGATCAGCTGTCCTGATCCGAACCAGACGCTACGAAGCTTCGCCGTTCGCCGTGACCCCAGAAGGCTTCGAGGTCGTAATAGCCCCGCTCTCCGGGTTGGAGGATGTGCACGATCAGCTCGCCGTAGTCGAGCAAGGCCCAGCGCCCCTCATTGATCCCCTCCTTGCGGAGAGGGAGGCGACCGGCCTCAAGCTCAAGGCGGTCTTCGACGGAACGAGCGATTGCTCGCACTTGCACATCGCTCTGCCCACCAGCGATCACCAGCCAGTCGGCCAAGCTCGAGACTTCATCCACCCGAATCATCTCGATGTCGGTGGCTTTGCGGTCATCACAGGCATCCGCCGCAAGTTCCGCCAGCTGGTGACTGTCTAGAGCCGCCACTGCGGAATTGGCTTCATCCATAAACGTTCTCGCTGCTAACGGATTGACGTGAACCCTGTTGCTGGGCCATTTCAGCCCTTGCCTTCCCTGCACTCTTGCGCAGAGCCTCAAGCCGATCTTCGTAGAAACTGCGCTTCTTCTTCTTGCGGGTCTGCTCGATCAGATCTTTCAGGGCTCCTCCCAGGCTTTTGTAAGCATTGGGAACGCTGTATCCAAAACGGCAAGCAAGGTCGATCGCCCGCTCGTCAGCGGCGATGGCATCGCGCAAACGCTTCTCAGCATTGTTCTTGAGGTACAGGCGGTAGCCGGCGAAGCCGGAGAGACCAAGGGCCATCAGCAAGAGAAGCCCGTCCTGAACCCACAACTCTCCAATGGCGCCCCCAAGGCCAATGGCGAGGGCCGCCATCTCCCAGCCATCCCTGGGAATCGTGTCGTTCTGTACACGCCCCACCTCGTGCCAGAAGAGCAGGTTGCGGTGATCGAGAGCCAAGTTGTCCCAGGCTTCGAGATCCACCTGGATCTCCACTTCATCCCGGCCAATCTCTTCCAGCGTGATCAGTGGAGGTTCTACGGCTGCTGCCGCCTCCACGAACACCCAGCTCTGCATCTCCGGGGGCAGCAGCCCCTTCAGGCGCTGGAGCTCGCTCATGATCTCAATTCTGCTTCCAGATCCATTCACGCTAGCGACTTGACCCCTTAGTCAGTCCCCGCTGTGACGAGGATCCCTCCGAAGAGGGGCGACAGCATGGGAGGCTTAACAGGTTTGCCTATCTCTAGAGGCCCATGCCCCGGCGGTCTGATCTGCGTCGCATTCTGCTGCTGGGTTCAGGTCCGATCGTGATCGGTCAGGCCTGCGAGTTTGATTACTCCGGCACCCAGGCCTGCAAGGCCCTGCGGGCCGATGGATTTGAGGTTGTTCTGGTCAATTCCAACCCCGCCTCGATCATGACCGATCCGGACATGGCGGATCGGACCTATGTCGAACCTCTGACGCCTGAGGTGGTGACGCGGGTGATCGAACGAGAGCGACCAGATGCCCTCTTGCCAACGATGGGCGGTCAGACCGCCCTCAACTTGGCTGTGGCCTTGGCTGAGAACGGAACCCTGGAGCGTTTTGGGGTTGAACTGATCGGTGCAGATCTGCAGGCGATTCGCAAGGCCGAGGATCGTCAGCTCTTCAAGCAGGCCATGGAGCGGATCGGCGTCAAGGTCTGCCCCTCAGGCATCGCTTCAAGCCTCGAGGAAGCGGATGCTGTGGGCGCAGCAATCGGCAGTTATCCACGGATTATTCGACCAGCCTTCACTCTGGGGGGCAGTGGTGGCGGCATTGCCTACAACCCAGAGGAATACGCGGCGATTTGCAAAAGCGGCCTTGAGGCTAGCCCTGTGTCGCAAATTCTGATTGAGCAGTCTCTTCTCGGCTGGAAGGAATTTGAGCTCGAGGTCATGCGGGATCTGGCAGACAACGTTGTGATTGTCTGCAGCATCGAAAATCTGGATCCGATGGGTGTGCATACCGGTGACTCGATCACCGTGGCGCCGGCTCAAACCCTGACCGATCGGGAGTATCAGCGGCTGAGGGATCAGTCGATCGCGATTATTCGAGAGATCGGTGTTGCCACCGGCGGTAGCAACATCCAATTCGCCATCAACCCCGCCGATGGCGACGTTGTGGTGATTGAAATGAATCCTCGCGTGAGCCGTTCTTCGGCTCTCGCCAGTAAAGCCACCGGGTTCCCGATCGCCAAGATCGCTGCTCGTTTGGCGGTGGGATACACCCTCGACGAAATCCTCAACGACATCACCGGTAAGACGCCGGCTTGTTTTGAGCCGACGATCGATTACGTCGTGACCAAAATTCCACGGTTTGCTTTTGAGAAATTCCGTGGTTCCCCTGCGGTGCTCACCACGGCGATGAAATCCGTGGGTGAAGCCATGGCCATCGGTCGCTGTTTCGAGGAATCGTTCCAGAAGGCGTTGCGGTCTCTTGAAACGGGGCTTGCAGGTTGGGGCTGTGATCGTTCAGAGCCGTCCTTCACGTCCGCTGAACTGGAACGCAGCCTGCGCACCCCTTCCCCAGATCGGATCTTGGCTGTGAGGTCAGCGATGGTTGCCGGTCGCTCGGATGAGGAGATCCATCAGCTCAGCAAAATCGATCCCTGGTTCTTGGCCAAGCTGCGCAGGTTGATCGAAGCCGAACAACGACTTCTTCAGGGCCGCAGCCTCGATCAGATCAGTGCAGAGTCGCTCCTGGAGCTCAAGCAGCTTGGCTATTCCGATCGTCAGATTGGTTTCGCTACCAGCAGCAAAGAACTCGAGGTGCGAAGTCGGCGGGAATCCCTCGGGGTGGTTCCTGTGTTCAAAACGGTGGACACCTGCGCGGCCGAATTTGCTTCCACGACTCCGTATCACTATTCGACCTACGAGCGGCCGGTCCAGAGGCTCTCAGCCGATGGCGCCCTTGAGCTTTTATCTCCGGCATCTGAGGTGCTGCCCGAGCAACGACGCAAGGTGATGATTCTTGGCGGTGGGCCCAATCGGATTGGGCAGGGAATTGAATTCGATTACTGCTGTTGCCACGCCTCCTTTGCTGCCCAGGAGCGTGGCTTTGCCACGGTGATGGTGAACAGCAATCCAGAGACGGTCTCCACCGATTACGACAGCAGTGATCGTCTCTATTTCGAACCGCTCACCCTCGAAGATGTGCTCAATGTCATTGAGGCAGAGCGGCCAGAAGGCGTGATTGTTCAGTTTGGTGGGCAGACCCCTCTCAAGCTGGCCCTGCCGTTGCTCGATTGGCTGGATAGTCCTCGGGGCAGAACGATCGGTACCCGGATTCTCGGCACCTCACCAGCCTCGATCGATCGAGCTGAAGACCGGGAACAGTTCGAGGCGATTTTGCGTCAGCTGGAGATTCGTCAACCTCGCAATGGCCTCGCCCGCAGTGAGGAAGAGGCACGCCGTGTCGCAGCATCCGTTGGTTACCCCGTTGTGGTCCGCCCTTCTTATGTGCTGGGTGGGCGCGCGATGGAGGTGGTCTTTGATGAGTCGGAGCTCGATCGCTACATGGTTGAGGCCGTGCAGGTGGAGCCCGAGCACCCTGTACTCATCGATCAATACCTTGAAAACGCGATCGAGGTGGATGTTGATGCCCTCTGTGATTCCAGCGGACATGTTGTGATTGGAGGACTGATGGAGCACATCGAGCCGGCGGGAATTCACTCCGGTGATTCCGCCTGCTGCTTGCCCTCTGTCTCGCTCGGGGCTGAGGCTCTCACTGTCATTCGTCAATGGACCGAGGCGCTTGCTCTCGCCCTTCAAGTGCAGGGACTGATCAATCTGCAGTTCGCCGTCCAGCGTGATGGCAACGGTGAGGAGGTGGTTTACATCATTGAGGCCAATCCAAGGGCATCGCGCACGGTGCCTTTTGTGGCCAAGGCCACTGGTCAGCCTCTGGCCAGGATCGCCACCCGCCTGATGACTGGAGAAACCCTCGCGGATGTTGGCTTAGTGGAGGAGCCCAAGCCGCCTCTCCAAGCGGTGAAGGAGGCTGTACTGCCTTTCCGTCGTTTCCCTGGCGCCGATTCCCTTCTGGGTCCTGAGATGCGCTCCACCGGCGAGGTGATGGGCTCCGCTGGCGGCTTTGGGATGGCCTATGCCAAGGCGGAACTGGCTGCCGGTGATGGGCTCCCAACGGCAGGCACCGTGTTCCTCTCGACCCATGACCGGGATAAACAGGCCCTGGTTCCCGTCGCTGCACGATTAATTGAACTGGGCTTTCAGCTCACTGCAACGGCCGGCACCGCCAAGGTGCTGAACGCCGCAGGCTTGCAGGTCACCCCTGTGCTGAAAGTGCATGAAGGTCGTCCCAACATCGAAGACCGGATTCGCTCCGCCGGCGTTCAGCTGGTGATTAACACCCCCATTGGTCGGCAGGCGGCCCATGACGACCGCTACATCCGTCGAGCAGCGCTCGATTACAGCGTGCCAACCGTCACCACCCTGGCCGGAGCGCGGGCAGCGGTGGAGGGGATCGCCGCCCTTCAGCAGCAACAGCTGGAGATCCATGCCCTTCAGGACGTGCATGCTGGCGCGACTGGCCGTTAGGGTCAACTTCAGCGAAGACGTTCACCGTGACAATGGCCACCACCTCCTTTCCGGCCCAGGGTTCTGACTGCCGCGACGCCTTCCGTGCTGCCTACGAGAATCGCTACACATGGGATCCAGGTTTCCCCGGTTACGAGGGGCGCTGTGTCTGGATCCAGGCAGAGCGCACAGTAGAGGGCTCCTTCAAGGTTGGTGCTGACTTAAAGGCCGCTGTTGAAGGGGTGGATGATCCTGAGGTGGCGAAGGCAATCAACTCCCAGCTTTGGGAGGTGGCGATTCATCGGGTGCGGCGCAGTTTTGATCAGGTGCATGGAGAGAACACCTTCACCGCGGGCGACAACAGTTCCGAAGGGCTGGAAGTGATCGTCGGTGGCAAGAACAGTGGAGATCGCTATCGCATTCGTGATCGCGTCGTGACCATGGTCCATCGCCACATTCACGGAACCGTGGTGACGATTCACACTGGTTCTATCACCGAAACCGGTTCTGGTTATCTCAGTCACACCTACACCAGTGCCTATGCCGATCCCGCCACCGGTGCAGCGAGGGGAGGCCTGAGCCGTTTCACCGACACCTTTGCCACCCTTCCGGGTTCTGGACTCTGGGTTCTCCATGAGCGGGTCGTGGCTGTGGAGGCCCATGGCGAGACTCCCGCCTCCGAGCAGACCTTCCGCTTCCTGGATTGCCAGGCTCTTCAGGCTGCTTGATTGCTCTTCGGGATTTCTTCGCTTGAATCGACAGATCGTCCGATCACAGCAGGACCAGTCGCAGCATGGAGTTTCTGAACACGCTGAACGGATGGGTCTGGGGGCCAATCACCCTGGGACTCATCGGGTTCACCGGCCTCTATCTGATGGTGGGGTTGCGTTTCATGCCCCTGCGCCGCATTGGGTTTGCTGTGCGGGCGATGGTCGATTCGATCCGAAACACCGAGGGTGAAGGGGATGTGAGTGCGTTTCAGGGCCTGATGACGGCTCTAGCAGCCACAATTGGCACCGGAAATGTGGCTGGTGTTGCCACAGCCATTGGTGTGGGTGGTCCGGGTGCTGTGTTTTGGATGTGGCTTGTGGCCCTCCTGGGTACGGCCACGAAATACGGCGAGTCACTTTTGGCTGTGCATTTCAGGGAAACCGATGCGCTCGGAGAGCATGTCGGTGGGCCGATGTATGCGATCCGTCACGGGCTGGGGCGCCACTGGGGCTGGCTGGCCACCGCCTTCGCTGTCTTCGGAACCCTCGCCGGCTTCGGGATCGGTAATGGGGTTCAGGCCCATGAGCTGGCCAATGCTCTGGATGACTACGGCATCCCTGCCCTGGCTACCGGGGTGGTGATGGCCGTGATCACCTTCGCCGTGATCATTGGCGGTATTGAGCGTATTGGCCGGGTGGCGGCTGTGGTGGTGCCGTTCATGGCTGTGCTCTATGTGCTCGGTTCCCTGGTGATCTTGCTCGGCCATCTGGCCGAGATTCCCGCTGCCCTGGGGCTGATTCTTCGTGATGCCTTCACCGGCGAGGCTGCGGCTGGAGGTGTGGTCGGGGTGGTGATTCAAAAGGGCATCGCCCGAGGTGTTTTCTCCAACGAGGCGGGGTTGGGTACAGCTCCGATCGCCCAGGCCGCTGCTCGGCCAGGTGATCCGGTTCTTCAGGGAGCGGTGGCGATGCTTGGCACGGTGATTGACACCTTGATCATCTGCACGATGACGGCCTTGGTCATCGTGATCAGTGGTGCCTATGGCGAAGGGTTGGCTGGTGTTGATATGACCAAGGCCGCCTTTGCCTGGGGGATCCCCGCTGGAGATCATCTCGTGGCGATCGCCACCATGCTGTTCACGGCCACGACGATCCTGGGTTGGGGGTATTACAGCGAACGTTGCTTGGAATTCTTAGTTGGAGTGGGTGCTCCCCTGCGGATCTTCCGCTTCGTTTGGGTTGCCGTTGTGGTGATTGGTGCCGTGGCCAGCTTTGAGACCGTGTGGACCGTCGCCGACATCCTCAACGGTTTGATGGCCCTTCCCAATTTGGTGGCGTTGTTGCTGCTGTCGCCGGTGGTCTTCCGACTCACCGGCGAGTATCGATTCAGTTCTCGTCAGGAAGCGGAGTGACGCTCTTGAGGCGTTCATTCAGTTGCATGGCCATCGACTGACGACCCACGGCCAAGACCTTCAGTGTGTCTTCGTGCATGCGCAGCTGGGCATCGGCCACCTGCATGCCACGGACGAGTTCCTTGAGCTCATCGGGAAGGGCATTGAGGTCGTAGCGCTTGCCCTCAAAGGTGAGCACGGGGTTTTGGTTGTCTCCAGTGGAGCTAGTCATTGTGAGGTTCTCGTCAGTCCTGAGGTTGATCCTTGGATCGCGCAGACTTTAAGGGCTCTGGCCCAGTCAGGCGTTCTGCAGATCGCGGATGAACTGGCGTTCACAGAGCTCCCTGTAACGGCCACCCCTCTGCATCAGGGAGTCATGGCTTCCCTGTTCAGTGATCCGACCCCGTTCCAGCACGACGATCGAATCGGCCTCTTGCACGGTGGCCAGTCGGTGGGCGATCACCAGAACGGTGCGTCCGTTCATCGCCTGTTTCAGGCCGACCTGCACGGCAGCCTCGGCCTCGGCATCCAGGGCGCTAGTGGCTTCGTCCAACAGGAGGACGGCCGGATTGCCAAGAACGGCTCGAGCGATGGCCACCCGCTGCAGCTGGCCGCCGGAGATGTTGGTGCCTCGCTCCTCGAGTCGGGTGTTGTAACCGTCAGGTAGCCGGATGATGAACTCGTGGGCGTTGGCCAGGGTGGCGGCTTCGATCAGTTGCTCCTGGCTCGCCTCCCGGCCGAATCGGATCGCTTCGGCAATCGTTCCAGAGAAGACGCTGCTGCGCTGAGGAACCAAGGCCACCTGTTGACGCAGCTCCCTCGCCCGCACTTTGGATAAGTCCTTGCCATCAAGAAGCAGTTGCCCTTGTTGAGCTGTGTTGAAACGCAGCAGCAGCGAAAACAGCGTGCTCTTGCCAGCTCCGGAAGGGCCCACGAGTGCAACGATCTGCCCGGCCTCGATCCTGAGGCTCAGATCATCAAGAACTGGTTGACCGGGCGTGTAGGCAAAAGAGATCCGATCCAGGGTTAGCTGGCCGCTGGGGCGTCCGAGCTCAAGCGCGGGAGTTGGATCCGGCGCTTCGGATGGCTCTCGCTCGATCGCACGTAAGCGACGCAACGACGCTTGACCCTGCTGAAATTCGTTGTAGTTCGTGGTCAGGTGGGCAATCGGATCGATCAGCACGATCAGGCCTGTGAGATAGCTGCTCAAGCCCTCACTGTTGAGATCTCCCTTGCTGATCCTTGCTGCAGCAAGCACGAGCACTGTGGCGATGCCGAGGACTTCGATGATCCCGACAACGGGATGCTGAAGGGCCACCAAGCGGTAAGTGGTGTAGCGGGCCCGGCGGTGCTGATCGATCTCCTGCTCGAACCGTGCCTGGAGCCAGGGTTCGGCTGCAAAGGCACGCACCAGTGGGAGTCCTTCGATCGCTTCTCCGAGCAGGCCTGCGAGCTCGCTGACTTTCTTCTGGCTTCGTTCAGTTGCAGCCATCACTCGCGCACCAAACAGGCTGATCAGCCAGGCGATCAATGGGGCAAGCAGGACGATGGCCATCGTGAGCTTCCAGTCAAGCCAGAGCATGTAGCCGAGCACGGCGACGAGCTGCAGGGCGCTGGGGATGGTGTCGTGGAGAGTCTTGTAGATGACCTCACTGACCCGATCGGCATCTTCGGTGAGTCGGTAGGTGAGATCCCCAGCAGAGAGTTTTTCGAGGGCACCCAGTTCCACCCGTTGCAGCCTCTGAAACAGGTCGCTGCGTAGAGACTGGCTCACCTGGAGAGCCGGTCCGGCCAGAAGAGAGTCCTGCAGGAACTGGGCCAGTTTTTGGACGAGGAAGACCACCAGCACCACGCCCAGCACGGGAAGCACCACGTCAAGCTGGCCCGAGCCAAGAGCGGGGATCAATCGGCCTACCAGGTTCATCAGCAGGGGCCAGCTGCCGACGAACACCGCCATGCTCAGGAGCCCCAGGATCAGCCGGCGCAGGTGGGGACGCAGCAGGGGGAGCAACCTGCGGAATCCGGCTTCAGAGGGTGTCAGCATCGCGCCACACTATCAATGGTGATCCGTTGCGTTCGATGCTGATGAGGCTGGATCAATTCCTCAAATGGCAGGGCTGGGTTGGGACTGGAGGTGAGGCCAAGCTGCGGATTCAGGCTGGTGATGTGTCGGTGAATGGCGCCATTGAGACCCGGCGCGGCCGTCAGCTGCAGCCTGGTGATCGCATCAGAATGGGCGCCGATGAGGCCACGATGGAACCACAGCAGCAGGTCGGGCCGTAAGTTGTCTGCTGCTGAGCTGCAGAGGACGCAAGCGTGCGCAAACCGGTGATCGCTGGCAACTGGAAGATGCACATGACCTGTGCCCAGGCCAGGGACTGGCTGGCAGCGTTTTTGCCCTTGATCAGTGACACCCCGGATGACCGCCATTTGGTGGTGGCGCCACCGTTCACAGCGATCTCCACGCTCTCAGACCTCAGCAGGGACTCGAAGCTAGAACTCTCCAGTCAGAACGTTCACTGGGAGGGCGAAGGGGCTTTTACAGGTGAGATCTCACCCAGCATGCTTCAGGAGCATGGGGTGACCTATGCCATCGTCGGCCACAGCGAGCCACGCAAATACTTCAGTGAGAGCGATGAACAGATCAACCATCGCGCCCGCTCGGCGCAGTCCCATGGCCTGATCCCCATTGTTTGTGTGGGTGAAAGTGACGAGCAACGCACTCGGGGCGAAGCCGAGCGCGTGATTCGCAGGCAGGTGGAGCAGGGGTTGGAGGGGTTGGATCCCGCGAAGCTGGTTGTTGCTTACGAGCCGATCTGGGCCATCGGTACCGGCAAGACTTGTGAAGCCAGTGAGGCGAACCGAATCTGTGGCCTCATCAGAAGCTGGGTGGGATCCCCCGATCTGATCATTCAGTACGGCGGCTCTGTGAAGCCGTCGAACATCGATCAGCTGATGGCGATGAGCGATATCGACGGTGTGTTGGTGGGTGGTGCCTCCCTTGATCCTGAGAGCTTCGGCCGCATCGCCAATTACCAGAGCACCTGAGCTGATCATGCGCTGGCCTGATGGCTGGGGGCGGCGGCCGGCTGTGATGGGCGTGTTAAACATCACGCCAGATTCTTTTAGTGATGGAGGCCGTTATTTCGACCCCTCAGCGGCTCTCTCCCAGGGGCAAGCGATGGTCAAGGCAGGGGCTGATCTTTTGGATCTTGGTGCTCAGAGCACCCGTCCCGGAGCTGAAGAGGTTGGAGCCAGTGTCGAGATCGCAAGGCTGATCCCCGTGCTCAAAGCCCTGCGTGACCGCTGCCCCGAGCTGATCCTTTCGGTGGACACGTTCTTAGCACCTGTAGCTGAGGCGGCCCTTGCCGCCGGTGCCGACTGGATCAATGACATCAGCGGTGGGCGTCGTGATCCCGGGATGTTGCCTCTGATCGCTTCCACCGGCTGCCCTTTTGTGTTGATGCATTCCCGCGGCGACAGCCAGACCATGGATGCGTTGACGGACTACGGAGTTGAGGGTGTGGTGCAGGGTGTGATCAGAGAGCTTCAGATTGATACGGAGCGGGCGCTTGCAGCAGGGGTGACACAGGGTCAATTGCTCTGGGATCCGGGCCTTGGCTTCGCGAAGACCACGGAGCAAAACCTTGAGCTCATCAGGCACCTTGAGCGACTCACTGACCAGGGGATCCCCGTCTTGCTCGGACCATCTCGCAAGCGCTTCATCGGGGCTGTCCTTGACGAACCCAGGCCTAGAGCTCGCCTATGGGGTACGGCTGCAGTGTGTTCTCGGGCTGTGTCGGCCGGTGTGGCGGTGCTGAGGGTCCATGATGTTGGCCCGATCCGCCAGATTGCGGACATGTCCGCTGCCATCAGGCCGGTCAAAGAACACCATGTCACCACTCCTAACCCTTCTCTTTGATGGCGGCTGCCCGCTCTGCGTGCGTGAGGTCAATTTTCTGCGACGACGCGATCGCAAAGAATTGATCCGTTTCGTGGATATCGACAGTCCTGATTACGAGCCATCGCTGTGGGGTGGAATCACCTACCGCCAGGCGATGAGCAGGATTCATGCGATCGAAGCCGATGGAACGGTTCTGAAGGACGTGGCGGTGTTTCGCAGCGCCTACCGTTTGATCGGCCTTGGCTGGTTGTATGCCCCAACCAATTGGCCCGTGTTAGGCCCAATCGTGGATGGAGTGTATGGGCTGTGGGCATCCCAGCGACTGAAACTCACAGGCAGACCCGATCTCGATAACCTGTGTGGTTGCCGAGACCGGGATCAGCGCCAGACCCATTAAAGGGGTGACTTTTCACCTCCAGGAGGATCCGAGCAAGAGTTGATCAATCGCCGACGTTGACGCCTTCGATACGATCTTCCACTTCCTGATAAAGCTCCTGAAGTTGCTGGATATTTTCATCGGATGTTTCCCAATAACCACGCCCGTTCACTTCCAGCAGTGTGCCGACAATCCGACGGAAGCTGTGAGGATTCAGTTCCATCAGCCGCTTGCGCATCTCCGGATCGTTGATGAAGGTCTCGTTGGCTTCCTCATACACGAAATTATCCACCTGGCCTGACGTGGCACTCCAACCCAGGGTGAAGTTAAGGCGTTTGGCCACCTCACGCACACCCTCGTAACCTGAATTAAGCATGCCCTCGTACCATTTGGGATTCAGAAGCTTCGTGCGTGAGTCCAAGCGGATGGTTTCACTGAGTGAGCGAACCTGGGCATTGGCTGTGGTGGTGTCAGCGATGTAGCTCGTGGGAGCCTTGCCGTCGTCCCGGAGACCCTTGATGAGATTGGTGGGGTCGCTATCGAAATAGTGGCTGACATCCGTAAGGGAGATTTCAGCGGAATCAAGGTTCTGGAATGTCACATCAGCGGTCTTCATGACCGATTCAAAAACCTCGCGTTTTTGATTCATCTCACCGGGATTGTCGGCATTGAATGCGAAGGTCTTACGGGAGAGGTACATTTCTTGTAATTCTCCTTCTTCCTCCCAGGTGCTGTTCTCAACAGCCAGGTTCACGTTAGAGCTGTAGCTGCCGCTGGCATTGGAGAACACCCGGCAGGCCGCATCACGAAGGCTTGTGCCTTCCTTCTCAGCCTGCTCGAGAGCGTGTTTCCGAACAAAGTTGTGTTCGAGAGGCTCCTCGGCTTCTGCCGCCATCTTCACGCCCTGATCAATCAGTGCCATTTGGTTGATGAACAGGTCGCGGAAAACACCCGAGCAATTCACCACGACGTCAATACGAGGTCGGCCCAACTCTTCAAGGGGAATCAGTTCGAGCTTGTTCACCCGTCCAAGGGAATCGGGCACAGGACGCACACCAATAAACCAGAGGATTTGGGCCAGGGATTCGCCGTAAGTCTTGATGTTGTCAGTTCCCCAGAGCACGCAGGCAATCGTTTCAGGCCAGGCACCCTGTTCCTGTTTTTGACGTTCAATCAGCTTGTCGACAACGCCCTTGGCGGCTGCCACGGCAGCTCTGGTGGGGATCGCCTGGGGATCAAGGGCATGGATGTTTTTGCCGCTGGGCAACACACCGGGGTTGCGAATCGGATCGCCGCCAGGTCCTGGCAGGACGTATTCCCCATCCAGAGCTCGAAGCAAGCTCTGCATTTCCATGTCAGCGCAGACCTGCTCGAGACAGAACCGCAGGTAGGCAAACAGTTTGTCTAGTGCGACTGAATCAACGCTTGTGAAACCAGCACTGCAGCAGGCTCGGAGCCAAGGCGTTGGCAGTTTGAAGCCGAAACGGGTCAGAAGATCCAGAAGCCAACCAAAATTGCCGCGCAGGTTCACGCGTCCATCCAGGCCGGTCAGGGACCGCACCATCGCACCAACCGCCGCTCGGGATGTTTCGGTAATGGTGCGGTTCAGCTCAACGTCAGCAAGGACGCCATCGTCGTTGCCTTTGTAGATATCTTCAATTTTGCGACCGAGTGCTTCGGCGAGTAGGCCGGGAAGTGAGCGGATCTCTTCCTCTTCACGTTCAAGTGCAGCGATATTCACAAGTGTTGCTATCGCTTCTTCGGCCGTCGGTGGCTTGCCGATCGTGTGCAGTCCGCAGGGGAGCAGACGGCTTTCGATCTCCATCAGTTGGCGGTAGACCGCGCCGACTACGGCATCCCTGGCCTCCAGGTCAAGACCTGCCGCATCCTCTCCAGGAAGCTGAACGTCTTTGTCAAGGTTGCACTGACGGGCGGTTTCAACGATTGCGTTGACGATCTGAACGCCACGGCCGCCTTCACGGAGCTGTTGGTAGGAGCCAACGAGTTCACCGAGCTCCTTGAGTCCCTTGTAGAGCCCAGCATTTTCTGCCGGTGGGGTGAGGTAGCTGATTGTGGAGGCGTACCCCCTACGCTTGGCAATCGTTGCCTCCGAAGGATTGTTTGCGGCGTAGTAATAGAGATTGGGAAGTGCGCCGATCAGGGAATCCGGGTAGCAGCTTTCGCTCATACCCATCTGCTTTCCTGGCATGAACTCAAGGGAGCCATGGGTGCCGAAGTGGAGCACAGCATCGGCTTTCCACACCTTCTCCAGATAGGTGTAATAGGCGGCAAAGCCGTGATGAGGGCTTGCACTGCGTGAGTAAAGAAGCCGCATTGGATCGCCTTCGTAGCCAAAGGTGGGCTGAACGCCGACGAACACGTTGCCGAAATGGCGGCCATAGATCAGAAGGTTCTGACCATCGCTGTTCAGGTTGCCGGGTGGCTTTCCCCAGTTCTCTTCCAGTCGCTCGGAGTAAGGGGTTAGACGCTCGTACTCCTCAACGCTCATCCTGTGGGCAATAGAGAGTTCGGGTGCACCCTGCAGGGCCTCGGGATCATTAATGACAGCCTCCATCAAGCTCTTCGAGTCACGGGGCAGGTTCTGCACGTCGTAACCCTTTGCCTTCATCTCCTCGAGAACCCGGTGGATCGAGCTGAAAACATCGAGATAGGCCGCTGTTCCGACATTGCCTTTGTCGGGGGGGAAACTGAAGACCGTGATGGCAAGTTTTTTGTCCTTGCGTGGCTTGATCCGCAGGGATGACCAGCGGATCGCTCGCTCGGCGATGGCATCAACGCGATCCTGAAGGGTGTGCGCTTTACCGGTGGCATCGTCACGACCGGAGAGCACGATGGGTTCAATCGCTCCGTCGAGCTCGGGAATCGCGATCTGCAAGGCCACCTGCACGGGGTGCAAGCCGAGGTCGCTGTCTTCCCATTCCTGTGTTGTCTGGAACACGAGGGGGAGCGCCACCATGTAGGGGCGATTCAGCCGCTTGAGGGAATCAATGGCTTTCGGGTGATCCTGACGGGCAGGACCGCCGACGAGAGCAAAACCGGTGAGTGATACGACGCCGTCAACCAAAGGCTGATCGGGATTCAATGGGTCGTAAAAGAAGGAGTTGACCGGCCTGGAAAAGTCGAGACCACCGCAGAAGATGGGAATCACCCTGGCTCCACGGAACTCCAACTCCTGAACGACAGCCACGTAGTGGGCATCGTCGCCGGTCACGATGTGACTCCGCTGGAGCACCAGGCCAATCACAGGTCCCTGACGGGCCGCGTCGCTGAGATCGCTGCGGCTGCTGTTCCAGTTCAGGTATTCCTTGAGGTCCTCGAACATCGAAGGAGCGAGGGGATGCCAGATGCCCAGGTCGGGGAACACCTCCGGGTCAGCGAACTCCAACTCCGGACGTTGCTCACCTGTTGCCGGGGGGAAGACATATTTGTCAGCCAGCATCAACAGGAAGTTGCGCAGATTGTCAGGTGTGCCACCCAACCAATACTGAAAGCTGAGCATGAAGCTGCGGGCGTCCTGCGCTTTCTCCACAGGCAGGTACTTGAGCACCGTCGGCAGGGTGTTCAGCAGCTTGAGCATGGCGTCTTGGAAGCCAGCTCCGCCTGACTCCTTCCGCTTCTTCATGAAGCCGGCGATCGCACTCTTGCTTTGGCCGAGCTGGGCCATGGAGAAGCTGCCGAGCTTGTTGAGACGCATCACCTCCGGCATGGAAGGGAAGACAACAGCGGCCTTGAGACGGTCTCGATGGGGAGCCACGGCGTCCACCACCTTTTGAGCTAAGTCTTCGATAAAGATCAAAGAGGCGATGAAGACATCGGCCTCGGCCACATCGGCCTGGAAATCGGCGTAGTTCTGCGGATCGCGCAGCTCTTCAATCAGGTACCCGCTCAGCTGGAGGCCCAGTGGACCGTTCTGGGCATTAAGGCTTTGGGCCGCCTGGGTTAGGGCGTTTTGGTACTGGGGCTCGAGCACCACGTACACCGCTTTCATCACCGCCTGGTGATTGTTGTTGTCAGCAGGAGCAATCCGGCGATCGCTGGAGCGGACCTGCGTGAACATCGGCGTGGTTTGAGCAATGTGAAGAAGCCTACGGGCGTTGGTGTCCCTGCTGCGAGGGTTGAAGCTCGGGTGTTACACAGACGCGCCGCCCCATAGGCTCTGGCCAGAGAACCCCCACGCCATGGCAACCCCGACAGCAAGCCCGATTCCTGTGGTGGTGGTGGGCGCCCTTGGGCGCATGGGTGCCGAGGTTGTGAAAGCGGTTCTGGCTTCAGACGATTGCAGGGTTGCTGGGGCCGTGGACACCACGCCCGGCAAGGAGGGGGTCGATCTCGGCAGCGAACTCGGGCTCGGTGCTCTGGATGTGGCCGTCACCTCAGATTTCGAAGGCTGTTTATGCGCCGTTAGCCAGGAGGTGCGTCAGCTAGGCCAAGGCCAGGGCGCTGTGATGGTGGATTTCACCCACCCTTCGGTGGTTTACGAGCACACCAGGGCTGCGATCGCCTATGGAGTGCATCCTGTGATCGGAACAACCGGTCTCTCACCTGAGCAGTTGCAAGACCTCCAGATTTTTTCGGAGAAAGCCTCTGTAGGCGGAGCGGTGATCCCCAATTTCTCGGTGGGCATGGTGCTGTTGCAACAGGCAGCTGCTGCAGCGGCGCGCTTCTATAACCATGCGGAACTCACGGAACTCCATCACAACCGCAAGGCGGATGCCCCTAGCGGGACGTGCATCAAAACCGCTGAGTTGATGGAGGAGCTAGGCAAGAGTTTCAACCCTGAGGAGGTTGAGGAACACGAATCGCTTGCAGGAAGCAGGGGGGGGCGGCGTCCTAGTGGTCTGCGCCTTCATTCCCTGCGTCTTCCTGGGCTCGTTGCCCATCAGGAAGTCATGTTCGGAGCTCCTGGGGAGACCTACACGCTCCGCCACGACACCATGGATCGGTCTGCCTACATGCCAGGTGTTCTGCTCACTGTTCGCCGGGTGCGTCAGCTCAACGCCCTGGTCTATGGCCTCGAGCGCATTCTCTGATCAAGCCTCCGACAAGCAGCGAAGCGCACCATGCTGATCCCCCTTCGACCTGGCGAACTGCAACGGCTGATCCCGGCTATTGCCACCGGCAATCAGTTTTCTGCCGCTCTCGGGAATCCACGCAAGATCCTGCAACGGGTGCTGATTTCCACCATCGGTGGCGTGATCACCCTGCTGATCAGCCAAAGTCTCTCGTTCAATCGCTGGGGATCCATTTGGCTGATCCTTGGCGTTGCACTTCTGCTCTACGTCCTCTGGGGACCAATACTTGAGGCTGGTCAACGCAACGCCACACTGCGCCGTTATCCCGCGGCAGCCATTTTTGAGGGGCAAGTGGCGGAGGCTTACACCCGCGAAAGAGTGGAGAGTCAGCGGGAGCAAGCGGATCAGAACGGCCGCTTGGAGCTTGTCGAGCAACGACGAACCTGGATGGTTCTGGAGCTTGCCGATGAGGACGGGTATCTGGGCCGGTTGAGCTTCCCAATGGAGAAAAAACACGGGGTGATTCGTGCCGGGCTGCCGCTGCGTTGCCTCGTGCTCAGCGATCGCAAAGACTTCTCCCGGGTTGCCGCCTTCAGTGATGCCTGGTTGCCCGGCCTGAAGCTCTGGGTCGGCGAGTACCCCTACCTTTTGCGACCGGCTTTCGAGGAGCTTTGCCAGCGCCGTTTGGCGCGCGGGCGCAAAATTTCTTAATAAGGGGTTACAGTGCGTAAAGAAACAGGAGAAAACATGGTTCAGTCCAATCCTTCTACGGCCCCTGCGATCCGTGGTGCCACCGTCACCACCGAAGACGGCGGTCGTCTGAATGCCTTTGCGACAGAGCCCCGCATGGAAGTTGTTGCTCCTGAGAGCGGTTGGGGCTTCCACGACCGTGCAGAAAAGCTGAACGGGCGGATGGCAATGCTTGGATTCATCGCTCTTCTGGCCACTGAGTTCGCCCTTGGCGGCGAAGCATTCACCCACGGTCTGCTTGGTCTCGGCTGATCCCCGCCGCGTTTCAATCGCTGGAGCCGGTCCGACCGGCTCTCTGCTTGCCCTTGGCTTGGCTCAGCTTGGCTTTCAGGTCATCCTTCAAGATCCTCAGCGCGTCGAGGAACTGATTGCTCGAAGTCGGGCCTACGCCCTGACCCACTCATCGCGTCGTTTGCTCAACGAGCTTGGTCTTTGGGACGCCTTTGGCATCAATCTCATCCCCTTCCGTTCGCTTGACCTTCAAGATCGTGAACTGAAAGCACGGGTTGTCTTCACCCCGGAAGACCTCGCCGGTGGGAATCGCTTGGTTCCGGCGATTGGCTGGATCCTTGATCACCGGCCTCTGATGGAGCTGCTCCTGGATCGATTGGCCTCCCATCCCTCCGTGCAGTTGCAGCTTGGCGCTGCGCCGGCTCCACACACCCCACAGGGACGCTTCGATCTGGCGATTGCTTGTGACGGTCCAGCGTCACCCCATCGGGGATTTTGGAAGCTGCCTTTTTGGTCTTGGACTTATCAACAGGGTTGTCTCACGTTCAAGGTGCGGCTGCGCAACCATCAAGCCCAAACCGCATACGAGCTGTTCCGTTGTGAGGGTCCTTTTGCTGTTCTTCCCCTCGGTCACAATGCGTTTCAAATCGTTTGGAGCGCTCCCCTCGAGTGTTGCCGTGAGCGTGCCGCTCTCTCCCCTGACCAGTTGCTCGAGGAGCTATTCGGAGTGCTTCCGGAGGGGCTGGAGCTGGAGGCTTTCCTCGACCAGCCCAGGGCTTTCCCCCTGCAGCTGAGCCTCGCCCCCCGCCTTGCACGGGGAGGATTGCTGTTGGTCGGGGAGTCGGGGCATCGCTGTCATCCCGTCGGAGGCCAGGGTCTCAATGTGTGTTGGCGTGATGTGGCGGAGTTGCTTCGACTCCTGAAGCATCCCGCTTCCAGCCGACTCAGTGGATCTGCCATCGGTCGCCGCTATGCCCGCAGACGCCTTCCTGATCTGATCCTCGTCGGCCTGGCAACGGATTTGCTGGTGCGTCTGTTTTCCAACCGCAACCCTCTGCTGTTGCTTCTGCGCCGTCTGGGTCTGTCCTCCATGGAGCGCTTCGGCGTGCTGCGACAGCTTTCGCTTGCTGCGATGACCGACGGACCGTTGGCATGGCGTCGCTGACATCCAGCCGTTGACGGTCAGACTGGATCCATGGTGTTCAGCAGCTCACCCCAGCCCAGGCCCCCAGTGACGCTCCTGAAGTTTCTCCAGGAGAAGCTGGGTCTTAGCGACAATGCTCTCCAGCTTGGCCTTCGTCAGGCTGAGCTAGAGCAAGCTCCCCTGCCGATCGTTCTTTGGAGCTTCGGGCTTCTCAGCCTTGCTCAGTATCAGGATGTTCTTGATTGGCAGCAGAACGAGCAGAACGAGCAGAACTGATCAGCTGTAAACAACCAGCGATTCCACCGGGGTCTGTTCCGGAAGCCGCCGCCGACCCTCCAGGGCTGCCAGCTCAACAACAAACCCGCAACCAACCAATTGCCCGCCCGCTTGGGACACGAGCGAGGCGGTGGCGCTCGCGGTTCCACCGGTTGCCAGGAGGTCGTCAACAATCAGTACGCGAGCGCCATCGCGCAAGGCCTCGGCGTGCATTTCCAGTCGATCACTCCCGTATTCCAGGGAATAATCGATCGCGATCACCTCGCCCGGCAGCTTTCCAGGCTTACGCACGGGGACGAAGCCGATGCGTTGGTCGGTGGCCAGAGCAGTGCCAACAATGAATCCCCGGGATTCAATCCCCACGATGAGATCAGGCTGCACTTGTTCGCAGACCGTCCCGAGTCGACGCATGACCTCAGCCCATCCCTCGGGATCTCGAAGCAAGGGGCTGATGTCGCGGAACAGGATTCCCGGTTTGGGGAAATCGGGAATGTCCCGGATGTACTGGCGAAGATCCAAGGAAGGGTGACGCAGAGGCCTCAGCCCTGTCATCATCGCAGCCATGACCGACGCCACTGCTGAACTGGGCCGACGCGGATTCGAGCGTCTCGACCTGTTGCTCCTCACTGTTGAAGCTCTCGATCTCAATGGAGGGGAGGCCATGGTCTGGGCGACCCAGCAACTTGGCTTCTCTGCTCTGTTCCCCAATCGGGTGGAGCTGTGGAAGCGGCGCTGCCATAACCCCCTGAGGCGTTCCACCCGTCGAGGCTCCGTGACGTCGAAGGAAACGGATGCACTGATCCAGTTGCTCTGTGCCATGGCGGATCGCCTCTATCCCCTGCTGCATCAACTGCTCTCCCGTCAGGAGCCCGAAGAGCTCACGTCCCAGCGATGGGCGCTGCTCGATCAGCGACTGCGTGCTCTGGTCGCCGAACGCATGAACCCTCGGCGTGGAGCGGTGCAACGGCTTCTGGATCTCGAGCAATCCGCGCCACTGCAGCGTCAGCTGGTGCGTTCCCTGGCTCTTTGCTCTGGAGCCGGCGGTGTGGACCGAATGCGGGCCAGCCTTCTCGACCCCACCCCCTGAAGCCATGATCAAGCTCTCCTACCGCTACGACCAAACCGCGGCCCGTCTCGAGGTCGAGGGGCTTCCTGACTTCTCTGCTGATCAGGGCAACGGAGTGATCGGCATCCTCTCGGCCTGGCGATTGCAGGTCGTTGGAGCCCCTGAACTCGAAGGCAAGCGGGATCACCTTGAAGCCCTTCTTGCCGTGGTGCTTCCTTATGCACGCCATCAGCTCTCTGGAGTGGCGCGTCGTTTTGGTGCCGATGACGCCCCTGTGAGCATCGCTCCAGTGGAAGCAGGCCACCTGCTGGAGCTTCGAAGCAGTCAGCCTGGGGTCGAACCGCTCAGCATCCGATTGGATGACGCCGAGCTTGCTGATCTCGTGCGTTGTCTTGATGCCATGCGCCTGGATCCCCGCGTACAGCTGGCCTGGCCACCGCTTCCGCAGCGGCCGTTGCAGCGCCGTGAACTTGCCGAACGGATCCCCCTGCATCGGCGTCTCGGTGCTCCTGTTCTTGGTGGCTCCGCCCTTGTCGTGGCCGCTGTTCTGGCGATGTGGGTGCCAACTCAACCGCCATCCCAACCACCGAGCGCTGAGGAAGCGGTCCGAGGAGCGTTGACGAACTCTCCTTGAGCAAGAGAATTGAGTGTGAATGGCCTTGGAGCATGGGAGCCAGCTGGTCGGATCTGAGGCGTCGTGTGGCTCGCATCGGTGCAGCCCTTGATGTGGTTGTACGCAGCGATCCCGAGGTCTGCGGGTTGAGTGGTTCCGGTTATCACCTGACGCTTCACCACAGCGGCTATGGCGACTGCACAGTCGGTGATCTCACCTTGATCGATTGTCCTAACGAACTCGTGCTGTTGGAATTCGAGCGTTGGATGCGCGGTGCCGGGCACCCGCTGGTGTTATGAATCGGCCCAGGTTGCGTTCAATCGCTGGAAAGCCAAAGCCGCGCAGGGTGTTCTCTTCGCGGCGGTCCAGGCCCAGCATTCCTGCCTGGCGCCAAGCCCTTGAAGGGGTTCTGCTTGTGATGCTCGGTGTGGGGTTGCTGGCCTTCCTCAGTTGGTTGCCCCAGAAGATTGATGCGCTGGTGGTGGTGAGTGAAGCCATTGCCGACCTGATTCGTGGACTGGCGCAATTGCTTGAGGCCCTGTTGGGGATTGCTGCTGTGATTCTTTTGGCCTTGCTCCTCGTCGCTGCGCTGGTGGCTCTGCTGGGTGGAGTCGTACGCCTGACTCGTGCCTGTTGGCGATCGTTTTCAAGTTCATCTGGCTCCGGTCGTGTCATGGCCCGCCCTGGCTCGGAACCCAGTCCCCGATCTCGCTCCGCTCAGCGATAAGGCCTTGGTGCCAGAGCTTTCTGAAGTGTCCAGAGCTCAGCCAGGGTCAAAGCTCCATCCTGGTTGAGATCAACGCTCTCGAAATTGCGCGCCAACCAGGGGAGTTGGCGTACTTCCCCTCGATCCAACCGGCCATCGCCATTGCGGTCTGCTTGCTGGAATCGTTTTTGCAGGCGAAAACCGCTTGGCTGGTTGGATGGAACGCGCAGGTCCTCGAGCAGCAGGAAGCCTCTGGAGTCCTGACGGAGCACCCGCTGCTCCAGATAGGGCTGTCCCTGGACTTCCGATCGATCCAGGCGACCGTCGCGATTGAGGTCCATCCGGACGAAGAGTGCTTCCATGCGCCGGCCATAGGCATTCACCTCATCGGGATTCGCTAGGGCTGCTCCGGCATGAATCACCAGCGCTGTCGTTGCTGCAGAGGCCAGAACCCTGACGATCGCGGTCGCTGACGGTTGCTTCATGAGCGCAGGCTATGAAGGAATGCAGTGTCGTTCATGTCTGTTCTGCAACCGTTGACGTCTGAGCTGTGACAGGGTCCGATTGTTGCGGACAGATGGCGGCCCGATCCATACGATCAGATCCGACCTGCACGGCGCTTTTCATGACACGTACCTCGATGATCTGGGTCGTGGATGATGATCCGGAACTCCGTCAGATGGTGGGCACCTACCTGATTGATCAGGGTTACGACGTGCGCTGTCTCAGCGATGTGAAGCAGTTCGAGGCCCGGCTTGAATTTCAGCGTCCGGACCTGGTGGTTCTCGACCTGATGATGCCTGGTGATGATGGCCTGACGGCACTCCGGCGCTTGCGCGACGCTGATGATGATCTGCCGGTGGTGATGCTCACGGCCCGAGGGGAGGGGGTGGATCGGATCATCGGTCTGGAGCAGGGTGCCGATGACTACCTGGCCAAGCCTTTCCTTCCTAGGGAGCTGTCGGCCAGGATCGAAGCCGTGTTGCGTCGCCGGATGGCCATGCCCGCGGGAACCCCCTTGGCCGAGGGTGGGGCCGTGCGTTTTGGCGATAACGAACTCGACTTAGCTGCCCGTACCCTCGTGCGTGAGGGAACCCCCACTGTGATCACCAGCGGTGAATTCAGCCTGCTGGCGGCATTCGTGCAACATCCCCATCGCCCGCTCTCCCGCGACCGTCTGATCGAGCTGGCTCGTGGTCCTGGGTGTGAAACCGATACCCGCAGCATGGACGTGCAGGTCTCCAGGGTTCGCAAGTTGGTGGAACCGGATCCCAGCCGTCCGCGCTACATCCAAACGGTTTGGGGGTACGGCTACGTTTTTGTGCCGGATGGAACACCCAGATCACGATGAGGATTGGTGGTGGCTGGAGTCAGTCCGTCCGTTCGTTGCTCGGCTGGTCGGGTGTGGCCATCGGCTGCTGGGGGCTTTGCCTGTTGGCCTTGCAGGCACTCTTTGGTCGCCAGATCGAGGGTCTGCAAAGCGTGCAGCTGGGTCGGGAACTGGCCCTGAATGTGCGGCTCACCGAGCTGGCCCTTGAGCGCTACCCCCCTCATCTGGTTAGCGAACTGACCGGTTTGGATCTGGCCGTGCGCTTTCGCCCTCCTGTGGAGGGTTCAGCGTCTCCTTTTCTGCAGCGCCAGGCCAAGGTCTTGCAGCATCAGCTCTGTCAGCGCCTTGCCCATTGCCCGATGGTGGAAGCATCGGGCCGCAGCCGGGTGGTGTGGATTGAGTTGATCTCTCCGTTGGAGCCTGTGTGGCTACGCGTCCCGTTGCGTTCGCCGATGGCCTGGCCGCCGGAGCCGACGTTGCTCGGTTCTTCACTTGTGGCGGCAGCGGTGATCACCGGGGCTCTGTTTTTGCTTTTGGAGGTGGAGCAACCGCTCCGTAGGCTTGAGAAGGTACTCAGCCGCGTTGGTGAGGGAGAAGATCCTGAAGCGGTTCCAGCCCGAGGAGCCCCCGAGGTGAAGCGTCTGACCCATCGCTTTAACGCCATGGTGCAGCGCCTTGCGGCCACCCGTCAGGAGAGGGCAACGATGCTTGCAGGCATCGCCCACGATCTACGTGCGCCAATCACCCGACTGCAGTTCCGGCTCTCGCTTCCCTCCCTCTCGGTGGCTGAGCGCGATCGCTGTGCCAACGACCTTGAAGCGCTTGAGCGGATTACTGAACAGTTTCTGCTGTTTGCTGGGGGAGGCGATGGAGAGGAGGCGATCGAGCTGCCTCTGGATCAGCTCCTGGCAGAGGTGTCCAGCAGTCATTCTTCAGACCAATTGCATCTGGATCTGGAACCGATGCAAATCCTCGTTCGTCCAGTCGCGATCTCCCGCGCGGTGGCCAACCTCATTGACAATGCGTTCAGCTATGGCTCTCCACCGGTGCTGTTGCGGTTGCGTCGTCGACCGGATGGATGCTCCATTGAGGTCTGGGATCAAGGCAATGGCATGCCAGCTGACCAGTGGGACCGAGCGTTGCAACCCTTTCAACGTTTGGATGAATCCAGAGGTCGGCAGGGCCATTGCGGCCTTGGTCTGGCGATCGTGGCCCATGTGGTCCAGCTCCATGGCGGCACCCTTTCAAGGCTTCCAGCTGACATGAATGGGGAAGACTGCGACTCTGTGGGCGGTCGATTCGGGCTTCGGCTTTTGCTGCCCTTTCCACTGAAAGGTTGAGAAAAGCTTGACCCTGCACTTGCTGTCGACGCTCACAGTGCACCAATGGAGCAGGAGCTCTCCGCACCATGGGTCACAAGGACAAACACGACAAATATCACAAACAAGGCGATCACAAGGGGAAGAAGTCGAAACAACACCCCTCCGAAGCGAAGCTGCCGGACCCAGTGATTGCGGCCCTCGATGGCAGTGAACGCGACATCGACCATCCTTCCGAACTGCTGGATGACCTGCTTGAGGGACGAAACCACAACGGTGATCGCCTGAACAAGAAGCTTTACGAGGCCGAGCTGATCAGGTTGCAGACCGATTTGGTGCGCATGCAGTACTGGATCAAAGCCACCGGTTACCGCATGATCGTGCTCTTCGAGGGGCGTGATGCAGCCGGGAAAGGCGGCACGATCAAACGGCTGACAGAACCGATGAACCCCAGGGGTTGTCGTGTGGTGGCCCTCGGCACTCCTTCGGATCAGCAGAAAACCCAGTGGTATTTCCAGCGCTATGTGGAGCACTTTCCCAGCGCCGGCGAGATCGTGGTGTTCGACCGCAGCTGGTACAACCGCGCCGGGGTGGAGCGGGTGATGGGCTTCTGCAGCGAGGAGCAGGTCGATCAGTTCATGGAGGCCTGTCCGCAGTTCGAGCGAATGTTGGTACGCAGCGGCATTCTTCTACTGAAATATTGGTTTTCTGTCAGTGATAAAGAACAGGAAGCCCGCTTTCAGTCGCGTATCGATGATCCCACGCGTCGTTGGAAGCTGAGCCCGATGGATCTTGAGGCGCGCAACCGTTGGGTGGATTTCTCCCGGGCCAAGGACGCGATGTTTGCCCACACCAACATCCCGGAGGCCCCTTGGTTCACCGTGGAAGCCGATGACAAACGGCGGGCACGGCTGAATTGTCTCCGACATGTGCTCAGCAAGGTTCCTTGGGAGGACATGACTCCACCTGGCATCGATCTACCGCCACGGCCTGAGCAGGGCGACTACATCCGGCCGCCCATCAACGAACAGTTTTTCGTGCCGAATGCCTACCCCTACGCATGATCATGTTGTGTTGAGCTGATCAGCCGTGCAGCTGGGCGAACCAGAACCCGGCCAGCTGCCAGGAACTCCAAAGAAAGATCGCCAAAAACAGCCAGTTCAGCCAGGCAGGGCGTTGGTCGTTACTGAACACCAATCAGCATCGCGAAGGGAAACGCCGGCACCGCCGGCACGCTTCAGATCATGCATCCCCTCAAGCTGTCTGTACACCGCCTTCAGTTGACGCTGGATGTGGTCGGTGTGGGGCATGGCGCTGAGGGTGCCGAGGGCTTCCTCGAGATGCTGTTTCGCATCGATGAGCAGGCGGCAGTCTGGGCTTCCTGGTTCGTAGGGCATGGCGGTTCTCTTGATCCAACCATTCACTCAGCCAGCGATGGCCGATGCTGTGCGATTGCACACCGTTGGCGGTAACGATTGGATCAGGGCGCCAGGCGATCGGGCGCAGCGATCTGCTCCCGTTGGTCCCAAGGCCGCATGATCCCCCCGGGAACATTCCATACCCCTAGCCGTTGCGCCTCCGCCTCCCTCTGCCAGCGGGTGTAAGGCAGATCATCGCAGCGGCCCAGAAAGCCGTCATAGGCAAAAACTTGCCCTTCGCGCAGCAAAGGTTCGACCAGATCCCTGTCCCCGCGTTTCAGGGTTCCCACCAAGCGTCCATCAACGTCGCGTGCCCTCAGCTGAAATTGCCACTGGCTGCCAATGGTGGCCTCTTTGGCCAACGCCTCTTTGGCGGCCTTCGCCCAAGGCTGTTGTTGGAGACGTGGTGCCTGAATGCAGCTCAATCGCAGGGTGCGTCCCTGGCCATTGATCTCCACAAGCAGTTCCTGGCCGTTGTTCACGGCCAGGATTGCAATTGTTGTGCTCGGAGTGGAGACGGGAGCCCGAGGATCAGCCCAAACAGCCTGAGCAGTTTCCACCACGAGGACGGACAGCAGTAGCGCTAGGGGTTGACCTCGATTCACCTGTCTCTTGATCAACGCATAAACAGCATCTCTCGGTAGGAGGGCAGAGGCCAGCGATCGTCATCACTAAGGCTTTCAAGGCTGTCGACTGCTTCGCGCAGTTGCAGCAAGCGGGGAAGGATGACAGCGGCGCAATGGTTCATCGATGCAGCTGTGTCGCTGTGATGCAGCTGTTGCAATTCACCTTCGAGGGCGTCGGTCTGTTCGTCCATGCGCTTCTGCAGAGCCGCCATCCTTTGGAGGTTGCCTCGATCCGGTTGAAGGTCGAGGGAGAGCTGCTGCTGAAGGCTGCGCGCCATGCAGCTGATCTGCTTCTGGACCGCAGGACTGATCTGGGTTCGCACCATCGATAACGCCACCCGCGCTTCCACCTCAATCGCCAGCACATACTGTTCGCCGTAGACCTCGTAACGACTCTCCAGTTCCACAGGATTGATCACCCCTTGGCGTTGGAAGAGATCACGCACGTCGTCGCGACGCAGCACGGGAAGGGCCTCAGCGGTGTTCTTCAGGTTCTCTAGTCCGCGCTGTTCAGTTGCTTCCCGATGCCAGGCATCGGAGTAGCCGTCACCTCCGAAGATGGCGACCCCATGAAGATCTACCACTTGCTTCAGAACGCCGGCTGAGGCCTGCTCCAGGGTCTGGCCTGCTGCCATTTCGGACTCGAGTCGATCGCTGATCCACTCCAGGGAATCGGCTAGCACAGTGTTCATCGCCACAAGAGGCCCTGCCACCGATTGGCCGGAGCCCACGGCCCTGAATTCAAAGCGGTTTCCTGTAAAGGCAAAGGGGGAGGTGCGGTTGCGGTCACCAGCGTCCTTGGGAAATTCCGGGAGGGTATCGACGCCCAGCTGCATGAGGCCGCCGCTGCTGCTGGCGGTCACCTCTCCACGCTGAATCTGCTGAAACACCTGCTCCAGCTGTTGGCCGAGATACACCGAGATGATGGCTGGAGGGGCTTCGTTCGCTCCAAGACGATGGTCATTACCGGCGGTAGCGACCACGGCTCTCAATAAGGCTCCATAGCGGTGGACGCCACGGATCACTGCGGCGCAGAAGAGCAGGAACTGAAGATTGTCGTGGGGGGTATGGCCGGGATCGAGCAGGTTGCCCTGGGTGCTGTTGCCCACGGACCAGTTCACGTGCTTCCCAGAGCCGTTGATGCCGGCAAAGGGTTTTTCGTGCAGCAGGCAGGTGAAGCCATGCCGTTTTGCTGTGCTTTTCAGCACGGTCATGATCAACTGCTGGTGATCTGTGGCCACGTTCGCGGCCTCATGCACCGGTGCGATCTCGAATTGGCCTGGTGCCACTTCGTTGTGCCTGGTCTTGGCAGGGATCCCGAGTCGGTAGAGCTGGTGTTCAACGTCCTGCATGAACACCTGAACCCGTTCAGGGATGGCCCCGAAGTAGTGATCATCGAACTGCTGACCTTTCGGTGACGCTGCACCGAACAGGGTGCGCCCCGCCAGCTGCAGATCAGGACGCAGGGTGGCGAACTGGCTGTCCACCAGGAAATACTCCTGTTCAGCCCCGCAGGAGCTGTTTACTGCTGCCACGTCTTGATTGCCAAGCAGTCGGAGCAGGCGTTGGGCCTGCCGATTCATGGCGGCGTTCGAGCGTAGGAGTGGTGTCTTCTTGTCGAGCGCTTCCCCTGTCCAGCTCACGAACACTGTGGGGATGCAGAGGGTCACACCGTTGGGTGTTCGCATCAAGTACGCCGGGCTGGTGATGTCCCAGGCCGTGTAGCCACGAGCTTCGAAAGTGGAACGGATCCCTCCGTTGGGGAAGGAGCTTCCGTCGGGCTCCCCCTGCACCAGAAGCTTGCCGGAAAACTCATGAATGGCTTCTCCGTCGCCCTGCGGACTGATGAAGCCGTCGTGCTTCTCGGCTGTGGAGTTGGTGAGGGGATAGAAAACGTGGGCGTAGTAGTGGGCACCTCGGGCTAAAGCCCAGTCCTTCATGGCCTGAGCTACAACATCGGCCACATCCAGATCGAGCTTCCCTCCATCGCGGATCACGCGGCGTACGGCCTTGTAAGCCTCCTTTGGAAGGGCATTCTTCATGCGTTGCAGCGTGAAGACATCGCTTGCCCAGATCGATTCCAGCGGCGGTGTCGGCTCGCAGGTCATCGGTTCACGCTGCTGAATGGCCTGAAGGGCGGCCAGCCGGGCGGGATGGGGCATAGGGGCCAACGACCCGCCGAGGCGGGGACGACGATCAATCCTTCAAATTAAGCGGCCGCTTTCTCCACGGCAGCCGGAGCCGGTAATCGCAAGCTGCTCAGCCAAGAGAGGAGCACCAGCAACGAGGAGCACCAAAGGCAGGCCTGCATCCCTGAGGATGGCGTCCCGCCAATCAGAAACACAGCACCTGAAAGCAGGGTTCCCACGAGGCGGCCCGCTGCATTGGCCATGTAATAGAAGCCCACATTGAGGCTCACACTCTCGGTATCGGTGTAGGCGAGCACCATGTAGGAGTGGATGGAGGAGTTCATCGCGAACACCACTCCGAAGGCTGCAAGTCCGCCAATGATGGCAGTGCTGACATCCACTTCTCTCCAGAGAGCCACAGCGATCAGGGCGGGAATGGCTGTGAGCACGCCACTCCAGAACTGGACGGCGCCGACCCCTGGGCTGCGGGTCTGACCCCAGAGACGCCGGAGGCCAGGCGCCGTGCCCTGCACGATTCCATAGCCGATCACCCAAAGACCAAGGAAGCCACCGATTTCCCAGAATCCCCAGCCAAGGGACGCTTCGAGAAAGACTGGCAGGGCGACGACGAACCAGACATCGCGGGCTCCGAATAAGAAGAACCGAGCCAGCGAGAGGATGTTGATTCCCTCAGATTTTGAGAAAAGAGAGGAGAAGGCTGGTTTGGCCTTCATCTTGCCAATCTCTCCTGGTAACACCAAGGTCAGCAGGAACGCCAAGGCGAGGCCCGCTGCCATCAGGCCAACCGCGTTGTTGAACCCGAAGACAGTCAGCAGAACGCCGCCGAGAAAAAATCCCACCCCCTTGAGGGCATTTTTGGATCCCGTGAGGATGGCCACCCATTGGAAGAGTTGGTTCTCCCCTCGCTGCGCGTCATCAGGGGTTTCAGGTACCACGGTCTTGATGGCACTTTTGGCACTCATCTTGTTGAGGTCCTTGGCGATACCGCTGATCGCCTGCGCCACCATCACGTAGCCCACGCTGAGTAGTTTGGGCCAGCTGGCAGACACAGGAACCAGCATCAACAGCGCAAGGATTTGTAGGAGTGTTCCTCCCCAGAGGGTGAGCCTCAGGCCGTAGCGCGCACCGATCCAGCCTCCATAGAGATTGGTGAGCACTCCGAAGAATTCATAGAAGAGGAAGAGAAAGGCAATCTCCAGCGTGGAGTAACCGAGGCCGTGGAAGTGGAACACCACAAGCATGCGTAGGGCGCCATCGGTGAGTGTGAAGGCCCAGTAGTTGGCCGTCACAATCCCGTATTGCTGCAGGGCAGAGAGCTTCATGGTTGATCAGTGCTGCTGCTCCATGGCCACCACATGGCAGACGAGGTCAGCCATACGGCTGCTATAGCCCCATTCGTTGTCATACCAGGCGAACACCTTGAGTTGGTTGCCGTCGACCACCATCGTTGAAGGTGCATCGATGATCGAACTGCGGCTGTCGTTCGTGTAATCGCACGAGACGAGAGGGCGCTCCTCGTAGCCGAGAATTCCCCGAAGTGTTCCTTCCGCAGCATCCTTGAAGGCTGCATTGACTTCGTCAACGCTGACATCGCGTTTCAGTTCGAAGACGGCGTCGGTCAGGGAGCCATTGAGCAGAGGCACGCGAACCGCATGGCCATTGAGCTTGCCTTGCAGCTCAGGAAAGATCATGGCTATCGCCTTTGCCGATCCAGTGGTGGTTGGGATCAGCGATGTCAATCCGGAGCGGGCTCGACGCCAATCGCTTTTGAAGGCATCAATTGGCACCTGCGTGTTGGTGATGTCGTGGATCGTGGTGATCATTCCGTGCTCGATCCCGAACTGTTCGTGCACCACTTTCACGACCGGGGCAAGGCAGTTGGTGGTGCATGAGGCGGCGGTCACCAGTTTGTGGCGGGCCGGTTCGTAGAGCTGATGGTTGATCCCATAGACAACGTTCAGGGCCTCAGCTCCGGCGATGACTCCCTTGACGGGACAGGCGACCACAACGCGTTTGAGACCAAGAGTCTCGAAGTAGGGATTCAGGGTTTCGGGTGTTTTGATCTTGCCGCTGGCCTCCAGGACCATCTCCACCCCACGTTCCTGCCAGGGCACGGCTGTGATCTCTTTCTGCTGTGACCAGGTCAGTGTCTGGCCCTCAACGCTGAAACCGTCAGGTTCTGCCTTGATCCCCCGATCCCAGCGCCCATGGACCGAATCGAATTCAAGCAGATGCGCTGCGGTTGGTGCGTCACCGGCAGGGTCATTGATATGCACCAGTTCAATGCCCGGGCGACCCCACAGGGCACGGAAGACCAGACGTCCGATCCGTCCGAAGCCGTTGATTCCGATCCGCATGCTGGTGGAGGCGAGGGCAGCGCCGTTAGCTTAAATCAAAAAGAGTTGATGAATCAACCTTGGTTGATTGGTCGTTGATGGCCCCTCCTCCTGTTCGGGGCTCGATAGGTTTGGACCACGATTGGTTCTCGGATATTGGCTGTGATGTCGCCTGCGCTGGAGCATCCTTCATCTTTGGGCTCCGATCAGGCCCGTGGTCTCCTCAAGGCCCTGGCTGATCCCCTGCGCTTGAAAATCATCGAGGCGCTTTCCGGCGGAGAGCGATGTGTGTGTGATCTCACCGCAGAACTTGCCCTCTCTCAGTCACGCCTCTCCTTCCATCTGAAGGTGCTCCGGGAGTGCGGTCTGCTTGAGGACCGCCAGGAGGGTCGCTGGGTGTACTACAGCCTCAGGCCAGACCGGATCAACGCCCTACGGGCCTGGCTCGCATTGCTGGAGCAGAACTGCCAGACACCTGCTCGCCAGTGCTGCGACTGAAAACGGCTGATGCAGGATTCGAGGCTGTATTTCCCGGCTACTGAGCGCAACCGCGAGCCGATTGCCAGCACCCTGGATGCATGGTTGCCGATCGAGGGGGCTGTCCTCGAGCTGGCCAGCGGAAGTGGGGAGCATGCGGTCTGTTTTCAGACCCGCTTTCCTGGCCTTCGTTGGCAGGCGAGTGATCCCGACCCCCTGCATCTCGAGAGCATCAGGGCCTGGAGGGCCCATGCCGATCTCCAATCCTCGATGCCGGAGCCGCTTCGACTCGATGTGCGCCAGTGGCCCTGGCCGCTTCCAGCGGACGTCGCACTGGATCTCCAGGCGGTGGTGGTGATCAACCTTTTGCACATTGCTCCCTGGGACTGTGCGATGGCGCTCCTGACGGGCGCGTCTCGCTTGCTGCCGGTGGGAGGGGCGTTGATTGTTTATGGCCCCTTCCGCCGTCATGGCGCGCACACCAGCGACAGCAACGCAGCTTTTGATCGGTCCCTGCGGGAGAGGAATCCACTCTGGGGAGTTCGTGATCTAGAGGCTGTGGAGCAACTCGCGGGCGACTCTGGTTTCGCCCTGGAGGAGGTGCGCTCCCTTCCTGCCAACAATCTTTGCCTGTTGCTGAGACTCTGAAGCTCGCTGTCGCAACAGCCTGTTTCGTTGGATCGCTTGCGTTGAGGCAGGCGTGCCAGCTCACGCTTTCTTGCGCCGTTGTTAGATCATCATTTCGTGCTTGAGTCACCCAGGAGTAGCTGTGGAGTAACTCAGCAGTTGCTCATAGGTTGCTTTCGGGTTACTTTTGTGTCGTTGGCTCTCCTCGCATGAAGGCTGTCCTTCGGGAAAACCAGGTGAAGCTCACGGTCTCCGTGCCTCCCAGCCTCCATGTCTTGTTGCGCAGTTGGGCGCAATGCGAGGGCAGGGAACTCACCAGTGTCGTGCTGCAGTGCGTCGAGCTCTCGATCCGCCAGCTCAAAAGCAACGGAGCCATTCCCACTGGGGCGATTCGTAGTTACGAGTTGGCCTGCGAGGAGCGGCTTGCCGCAGGTGGGGGGATCAGCGCATGAACGCGAGTGCCCTGTCAGTGATGGAAGAGGCCCTGCGCGCTCCTGTGATGGATGCGGTGATCGCTGTCACCGAGCGCTACCAATATCTCGAGGAGAACCGTGGTGCAAGGGTCTACACCGCCTATCGCGAAGTCGATCACGTGCTTCAGGTCGGTTTTTCGCTTGATTTCAATAGCCAGTTGCGGGCTGATCTCGAGGGTCGTGGATTTACGGTTCTCTCTGAGCGGGAGGGAACGCAGCGGGAGCATCGACTGCTGTTGCTCACCCTCGGTGAAATCGGATTCTGCGCCACATACAGCAAGGATTACTTCACCGCGTCCCGTGGGCTCATTCGCCATCTCCGCAATTTGGGCTGGCCCCTGGGGTCTTTGTCGTCATTGCTCAGAACCCCTCGGTGTGACAAGGATTCGCCCGCGATCTGAACCCCTCTAGCCTTGGAGCGGTTGTACTCCTGTGCTGTGCGTCATCGCTTCTTGCTTTTGCTGATGCTCTGCTTCAGCGCCCTTTCGGGTATCGCCAGAGCTCAGGACAATGCCTTGAACTGCGAGGCGTTCAGCTCAGGCTTCACCACTCCTGAAGGGTGTCTGGATGGCAGTCAACCGAGCTCAGGACCCACGTCTGGAGACCAGTGGCAGGTGGATGATGATGCGGGGCTTTGGCCCGATGAGGGGTTTGGCCCAGGTTTCCTTCTCTATTGATCCGGTGATCCCAATCTTCTGCTTAGGTGATCCCATGCTTCATGCTGCTGGGATGAAACGGAGAGGGTGGGATTCGAACCCACGGAGGCTCGCACCTCGCTGGTTTTCAAGACCAGAGCCATAAACCACTCGACCACCTCTCCAGGTGCCTGCTCGCGCTCGCAAGCAGGCCGTTATTTTAAGCGTCGGCCCCGAGGAGCTCAGTCCTTGGGCTTCGCCAGCGGCAGCAGGCATTTGTCGGAATCGCAGCCAGCCGGGCCAGCTTCACTGAGCTCGCCACTGTCATAGCGCTGCAGAGCTTCAAAGAAGTCGCTGGAAACTCGACGCTCGATCACCTCGGCCTGCATCCGTTCGTAGGTCGCCGCATCGATCGGCTCGAAGGGCAGTCGAGGGAAGGTGGCATTGGCATCGAAGCGGGCGAGCAGTGCCGCAGAGATGTAGCCATCTCCTGCTTGGATCGTTTGGTGGAGGGCGTCAGTGAGAGGTTCGATCTCATGCTCACGGAATTCGATCGTCGCCGAAGTGTTGTGGGCGGTGTAGTGGGTTTGCACCTGCATGTAGAAGTCAAACTGGGCCATGGCCGAGAAGGCGTTGATGTCAACGGCATCGGCTCCAGGCAGATTGGCCCAGCTCACTTCCGTAGGGATCTCCACCAGCCATTCGGTGCAACGTGGATCAAAGGGATCATCGAGAAGTCGACCTTGCTCGTCCTTGTCGGATTGAGATGGCACGACGGTGTAGCCGTAATCCATGCAGGCCATCGCCACAGGGTCGTTTTTCCGGAAGGTAATCCGGCGAATGAAACGTTGGGCTTTGGGTGGATGCCAGCCAGGTGCTGCCCCGGTGAGCAGGCTCTTGGTGCCTGCGGGTTGCACGGTGGTGCAACGGTTCGGCCGGCGTAGGCCATGACGGTCGCAGTAGTCCCACACCGTTTCGTTGACGATGGCTTTCCAACGACTCAGGAATGACGCCTCCTGTTGCTTGAAGGCTTGGCCTTCTTCGGTGTCCGGGCGACCAGCTTCCCACCAGGTCAGCCAGGGGGTGCCGAAGGCGTGAACGAAGAAATCAAACAGGCCGGTGAAGCTCACGCCGACAATTGGATCCCAGGCACGGCTCTGGCGATACCGCTCAACCTCGAAGCGATGATTGAGCAGGCAGGCCACCGACAGTGCTGCGGCGCGGAACGCATCACGCTGACCTTCATCGTCGCTTGGATCGATCTGATTCAGATGGATTTCGGCGAGATTGCAGTGGAAGTCGGCGCCAAGAATTTCACCACAAGGGTTGAGGCCGTAGCGACCCAGTCGATGCTCCAGTTCATCGGCAGCGATCGGACCATGGTTGTGGCTTAACCAGCGACCGGCTTCTTCGCGCCCTTGGTCGCAGTACACCTCGATGAATTCCTTGCGCAGTTCTGGAGTGCTCAGCAGATCTGCATTGGATCGGGCAATCGCTTCAGGCGCGAATTGAATGGCTCCCTCACCACTGTGGAATTGCTTGGTCACAGCCTCCAGCAGCACCTCACGACTGGGACGGGTGTGATAGACGCGGGTGTGGTTGGCCATGCGCAGGGCATCACGCTCGGGGTCGATGCGCCAGTTGCCGTCAGCGTCCTGTTGCCAAAGATTGTCTTTAGCGCCCGCCGCAGCAAGGTCGTTAGCCGCGAACTGACGCATGCCCGCGCTGCGACGGATGTTGCCAGCCACGATGGTCACCGCTGCCTCATCAATCAGCAGGCAACATTCCACTGACGTGAGTCTGCGACCGACGGCTTTGCCAAGCAGCCTGGCCACCCGTGCATAAAGGTCTTTGAGTTTGACGGGATTGGCCATCCCTCCAAACCCTTTCAGCGTTTCACCGACAGGACGAACATCGGAGAGATCAACGTCGACCTGAACTGTGCGACCAGCAAAGCGTTCATCACTGCTCAGTTCGAGCAAAAGCTGATAGCTATCCACCCAGCCTCGGCGGGTGTCACCGACCTTGATGGTGACGTGGTCGCCATTGATGGTGTGACTGGTGTGCTCCTGGCGCTCACCTGCGGGGGTCAGACCGATATCGCTGACCGAGAGCACCTCGATCGGATTGCGCACCACCGGCAGGCGATCAATCAGATGAGGTTCGATGATGGCGCCGGTTCCGCAGCCCATCATCGCCAGGTCCATCATCAGACCGAAGGCTTCCCAATCCACCAAATTGGTGGACGTGCAGTTGTAGGCACCCGAGAAGTTGTCCGGTTGTTCGATCCAGGGGGTCCCCCCGATCCATAGCCAGCGACCGGAGGGCAACGCCTTCTTCTCGGCTTGCATGCGCGCCAGGAGCTCGACTTCCTCCTGGGTGAGATGACCAAGTTTTGCGAGCCCGCCGAGGTTGCGTACCCCCACTTCACTCCAGCTCTCGCGACCAGCAGGCGTACGACGGCTGTAGGTCCGATAAAAGACAGGGTTGGCCGCCGGCGCTGTGGATGGGAAACCACCGCTGAGTTTGGTCACGACTTCGCCAATGGCATCAGTGCTGTTGGAGCTTGTGGGATCCAGTCGACTGGGGGTGAGGGTCACAGGTATGGAGCGGGCGTCCACGCACACTAACGCCACTGATGGGGGCAGCAAGTGGTGAAAGGCACCACAGGCGGTGCTGCTGCTCCGGTCGCTGTTGCTGCCTTCGCTGTTGCCGTTGTCGCTGTCAGCATGAGGTCATCCGTGTTCGGAAGCTACTGCTGCTGCGTATGCGTCTCAGGTTTTCTCGGCTCATGGCTGGAGCTCTCATCGGAGTTCTGCTTGTGAGCCTCCAGGCGCTCCTGCCTGTTCAGGCTGTGACCTCCCCACGGTCTGCTTTTCCTGCTGCGCAGGCAGCCAACTCTCGAGGCGTGATCTCCATCCAGGACCAACCCTTCTATGGGGATCTGGAGCAGGCGGCCAGTTCCTGGTCGGATGTCGTGCTGGATCAGGTGGTGGGTGATAGCCCAAGGGCCACGTTGCTCAATTTTTATGCGGTGATGGCTGAAGTGGGGCATCGGGCTGACCGGCTCGGGCGGATTGAGGCCCTGCGGGATGCGTCGGTGTCCCCTGCGCAACGTCAAGAGCAGATCGCAGATACCGAATTGCTGTTTCAGCTGGCGGTGAAGTCGCTTGATGCCAGCGCATTCCCTGAGAGTGTGCGAACGGATATGGCTGATGAGGCGGCGATTCAGTTAAAGCATGTTCTCGATTACGTCTTTACTCACAGTCAGAGATTGATTGATATCCCTGATGTTGAGGGTATGAGGCGGTTGAATGACAAACGCACCAATCCTGTTGAGTCTTGGCGCATCCCCGGAACAGCGATCTCTTTGACATCTGAGCTAGATAATGATCCTGATCAACAGGACTTTTTCTTTTCCGAGGAGACGGTCGCTTCGATATCAGAAATGTATCAGGAGGTGAAGGGGTTTTCTGTTGTTGATCAACCCTTTGCGACTCCGTATTTTTATCAAGACTTTATCTACACGCCTGGTTACCTGGTGCCGCCGGCCTGGTATCTCTCCTTGCCAAGAAGCATTAGAGATCTGATTGAAGTTCCGATCAGTGATCAAACTTTGTTTCAGATCGTGTGCGCGTTGCTCGCCATTGTTTTCTACCTGGCAGTGCTGGGTTGGCTTGCCCGTTTCATGCTCTTGACGTACCGGGATTCACTTGCTGATGAGACTCCGACGCATCTCTGGCATCGCGATCGTTTGGCCTGGAGGCGCGTGCTACTTGTGTTGCCGATCCTCCCCCTTACAAGATTAACGGAGGTGTTCATTGACGATGTTGTTAATTTCACGGGGCTTCCCCTTGTTGTTATCACCTATGCCCTTTATGTGATCTGGTACCTGAGTGCGGGTGTCTTTGTCTTCTTTGTATTTGAGGCACTTGGTCGTAGCAGTGCGGAATGGTTGGCCAGGATTCGTGGTCGCCGCTCGCCGTTACAGCTGCAAAGAATCAGCAATTTCGTGATGCCCCTTTGTCGGGCTCTCGGAGCTCTCGTCGCCATTGTGTTGATCTATCGATTATTGCTTCTCTTGGGACTCCCTGCCAGCACAGTTCTTGCATTCTCTGCAGTACCAGGTCTGGCGATTGGTCTTGGCGCCTCCAAGTTGCTCAGTAATTTGTTTGCTGGTCTTTCGATTCAAACTGATCGCCCCCTGCGGGTGGGTGAGTTCTGTCGAGTGGGGGACAATCTTGGTTTCGTTTCGCGGATTGGTTTGCGTTCCCTAGAGCTGGAGACCTTGGAAAGTCGCGTCACGATTCCCAACTCAGTTGTTGATGAAGCGACGATCATCAACTTCTCTCGACGTGGCTTGCAAAGTGATCGCCCACCGATGCAGGGCCTTGAGGTGCGTCTTGACCTTCAAGGGGAGTGGTCTCCCTTCCAGCTGGAGGAGGTTTTACATCAGGCAAGGCGAACGCTTCTGAGTTGGAGTGTGCTCAAGGAACCGCTCATGAGCCTCGAGCGAACGCCGGACTCTCCACCACAGTTGGTGGTCTTCGCCATGGTGGAGCTCCATGGCTGGCCTGCTTATCTCGACATTCGTGAGCGGCTTCTGATCCATCTCGAGGAGGTGATCGAACGGGCTCAGTTGTCGGAAATTGCCCTAGGGATTGCCTACGGAACCCCTGCGGAACAACTGGCCCGCCTGCCCTCGTTGGTGGCCAGCGTGGTGGCTGAGGATTCGCAGTTGCAGTTCAAGGCCTTCCGCCTGGAGCGCATTGCTGCCTTCAGCTACGACCACGTGCTCGAATTCAGCTCCAGTCATGAGGATCATGATCACTTCGAGGACAGCCTTCATGACCTCAATCGTCGGCTCATCAGCGCCCTTGAGGACGTGGGGGTTGAGATTCCCTTCCCTACCCAGACCCTGCAGGTGCACCGCTCGTGATGCAGCGCACACCCGAGCCTCAATTGATGGAGGAATGCCAGCAGGTTGAGGCCTACGCCGCTGCTGATTTCAATCGCAGTGATCTTCAGGTAGTTCGTGGGATTGAACGGCTTTGCCAGGCCCATCAGTGGCAGCCCCAAGCTGGCGATTGTGTGCTCGACCTTGGCTGCGGCCCAGGCAACATTTCAGAGCGACTGGCGCGGCTCTGGCCCCAGTGTCATGTGATCGGCATCGATGGATCCGACCCGATGCTGGAGATTGCACGGCGACGCCAGGTCGCAGCAGGTGAGGGTGTTGCTTCAAGGCTGAGCTACGAGGCGCTTTGTATCGGTTCGTTGGCTCGCGGTGAGGAGAGGCCCAAGGCTCTCGAGGGCCGTTCAGGAGCAGCACTGATCGTGAGTAACAGCCTCTTGCATCACCTCCATGATCCCGGTCAGCTTTGGCGTCTGCATCAACGGCTCGCTCGGCCAGGTTGTCTTGTGTTGCATCGCGATTTGCGTCGTCCGCCAAGCCCTGAACGCGCTCTGGCCCTTCGTGAAAAGCATCTCGGCGCGGCCCCTTCGGTGCTGCGTCACGACTATCTGGCGTCCCTTCACGCTGCCTTCACCCCTAGTGAAGTGTTGGAGCAGCTCCGTGCAGCAGAGCTGCAATGCCTAGAAGTTGTGGAGCTGGAGGATCGTTATCTCGAGATCCGTGGTGCCTTGCCTTCGATCGGTTCTGGTGTTGTCAGCGATGGACCCTTTAGCTGGCAGGCTGTCTCGAGAACGTCAGCGCTATGACACGGGTTCCCGCCACCGACTCCCATGACGGCGCCAGGGAGGAGCTGGCTTTGGCGGTGGATCGCCGCCGCAACTTTGCGATCATCTCCCACCCCGACGCCGGCAAGACAACCCTCACAGAGAAGCTTCTGCTTTACGGGGGCGCCATTCAGCAGGCTGGTGCTGTCAAAGCCAGGGGTGAGCAGCGAAAGGTCACCTCCGACTGGATGGAACTCGAGAAACAGCGGGGGATTTCGATCACATCAACCGTTTTGCAGTTCGATTACGGCCTCAACACGATCAACCTGCTCGATACTCCCGGCCACCAGGATTTTTCAGAAGACACCTATCGGACCCTGGCCGCAGCAGACAACGCGGTGATGCTGGAGGACGCAGCCAAAGGGCTTGAACCGCAAACCCGCAAACTCTTTGAGGTCTGCCGCATGCGCCAGATCCCGATCTTCACGTTCATCAACAAGATGGATCGTCCTGGTCGGGAGCCTCTTGCCCTGCTCGATGAGATCGAGGCTGAGCTCGGGCTCACCCCTTGGGCGGTGAATTGGCCGATCGGCAGTGGTGAGCAGTTCCGCGGCGTGATCGACCGTCGTAGCAAGGAGGTGGTGCTGTTCAGTCGTGCTGAACGCGGTCGCCAGTCGGAAGAGCGTCATCTGCACCTGGATGATCCGGAGCTTCAGCAACTGGTGGAATCCGATCTGCTGGAGCAGGCCGTAGAGGAATTGGAATTGCTCGAGGCGGCTGGGGCCGATCTCGATTTTGAGCTGGTCCACGCAGGCGAACTCACGCCTGTGTTCTTCGGCTCAGCCATGACCAATTTCGGGGTCAGACCCTTTCTGGATGCCTTCCTTGAGATGGCTCAGAAGCCCACGGCACGGAGTGGAAGCGAGGGACTCGTTGATCCCCTCCGGCCTGAATTCAGTGGTTTCGTGTTCAAGCTGCAGGCCAACATGGACCCCCGGCATCGCGACCGTGTCGCTTTTGTGCGAGTTTGCAGCGGCCGTTTTGAGAAGGACATGACCGTGCGCCATGCACGGACGGGTAAGACGATTCGTCTGTCTCGACCCCAGAAGTTGTTCGGTCAGGACCGTGAAGTAGTCGATGATGCCTACCCAGGCGATGTGATCGGCCTCAATAACCCAGGCATGTTTGCGATCGGTGACACGCTTTACACCGGTGCCAAGGTGGAATTCGAGGGCATTCCCTGCTTCAGTCCGGAAATCTTCAGCTGGTTGCGGAACCCCAATCCTTCAGCATTCAAAAATTTCCGCAAGGGAGTCAATGAGCTCCGCGAGGAGGGGGCGGTGCAGATTCTCTATGACACCGATCAGAGCAAGCGCGACCCGATCCTGGCGGCCGTCGGTCAACTGCAGCTTGAGGTGGTGCAACACCGCCTTGAGAATGAGTACGGCGTGGAGACGCGTCTTGAACCCATGGGCTTTCAAGTGGCCCGCTGGGTGAGTGGAGGATGGCCGGCCCTTGAACGGGTTGGTCGCATCTTCAATTGCAAAACGGTTCAGGATGCCTGGTCAAGGCCTGTGTTGCTGTTCAAGAACACTTGGAATCTCAATCAGCTCCACGAGGAGCATCCTGAGCTCGAACTCAGCGCTGTCGCTCCTGTGGTGAGTGGTGTGGAACCGATCAGCCTCTGAGTCGCTGCTCGCGACTGCTCAAAAGGCTCGCCAGAATCCACTCTTCCTCTAGTCCGCCACTGTGGACAGCATCTGGCTGCAACGCCCAGGCCCAGATGGGGGCGTTGATTATGTGTGCTTTCGTCGCCCGCAGCAGGGACGCGTCGAAATGCTGGAGGGACATCACCTGCCCCCCCAACTCCCCTTGCTCAAACGCCGAACCTGGATCGGGTCGGACCAATTGAGTGTGTGCCGGAAGGTCTTCGAACAGGACCATGGCTATCGCCATAGCCCTCCTTTGTTTTGATGTGCTCCTTTGTGAAAGCGTCGGCTTCGCTGCTGCCTCGATACGCTCATCGAAGCGATGTCTAAGCCCATGGCCTCCGGGATTGATTCCGGTTCCGATCCCGCCTCGCCGGACCCCTTCTCCCGGCTGAAGATCACGAGGGACGCCGGTTTTGAAGCGGTGCAGCAGGCCAGGGAGCAAGCACTGGTTCAAGCCGGCGAGGATTTGCAGGAGCGGGCCAAGGTTGAAGCCGCTTACGACGCCGTGCTGATGGAACGCCTGCGCGAGCGCCAGTCCGGTCGTGTCAGTTCGGCGGCTGCGAGTGCCTCCCAACGGGAACAACAACTCGAGACGGTCAGCAGCTCTGAGCCAAGAGGGCCAGGGCTCTTGCTGTCTCGCATTCGTCAGCTTTCGCTCCCCACCCCCGCTGCGGCTCCCCAGACCTGGTTGCCGACGCTTTCCCTGGTGGAAGGTCAGGGTTTGTGGGTACGACTTGGTCTGGCGGGCGCGGGGCTGGTGCTGGTGCTGCTCAGCCCCACCAGTGTCGAGCTCGTCCTTGCCCTGGGCACGATCGGCATGTTTCTCAGCCAGATCCGCCGCGGCCGTCGTCCCTTGGCCTCGGTCGGCTGGAGTGTGTTGTTCCTAACGCTTGGTGTCCTGGCTGGCGGGCTGGTTGCGGCACTCCTCGCTGGTTCGGCCACCTCCCTGCCCTTGAGTGTGGATCAATGGCAGTCGCTGCCCGCCCTCTTGGTGCTGGCACTCGGTGCCCTGTTGCTGGGCTAGGCCGTCAGCCGGTTGGTTGCAACTCAGCGATCAAGTCCTGCAATTCAGACGCATTGACCTGGTAGACCGCATTGCAGAAATGGCAGGTGAGTTCAGCGCCGCCGTCCTCCTGCAGCATGCTGCTGAGTTCATCGGCTCCAAGCATTTTCAGCGCTCCGAGGCTGCGGGGACGGCTGCAAGGACAGTGAAAGTAAATGGCTTGGCTTGGTTCGCCTGCAGGAATCGGTTGCGGATCTAGATCGGGGAAGACGTCATGCAGCAGATCCTCCAGGTTGTTGCGGCAGGCTGAGAGTCGATCGCTGAAGTCGCTGATCTCTCGGCAGCGCTCTTCTAGCAGTGCCACCAGAGCAGGTTCTTCAGCCGCCTTCGGCAAGATCTGGACGAGCAGCGCACCGCTGCACTGAAGCCCGTCACGGTTGATCCGTTCGCCCACAAACACAGCGGAGGGTGTTTGTTCGGAATGGAGCAGATAAGAGGCCACGTCTTCTCCAATCCCTCCTCTCACCAGTTCGACGGTGCTGCTGAAGGGCTCACCCTTGCCTTCGTCGCGCACCACATGCAGATAGCCAGTGCCTGCGGCTGCGGCGAAATCAAAGCTGTAATGCCCTTGCGTATCCGCAACAGGATCCAGCTCAAGAGTTGGCTCTCCCACGTATCCGCGCACAGTTCCGTCCCGACCCGCATCCACCATCAGGCCCTTGATGGGCCCATCGGAGCCCAGGCGCAGATTGACGCGTCCATGGGCCACTTTCATGGAGCTGGCCAGTAACAATCCGGCCCCCATGGCCCGCCCCAGCATCACGGTGGTTAGGTAGGAGAGCCCATGGCGCTTGGCTGCTATTTGGGTGGTCTCGGTGGTGGTCACCGCCACCAGCCGAATGCCACCGCCAGCCGCAGTGGCCCGGACAAGGCGATCGCTCATGGCTAGGACTCGGCTGGGGCTAATGGTGACAGAGTGCGCAGCTTCCCTTCTTGCAGGCGGCAATGGGGACATTGCCAAGGGGCAAAGAGAGCAGGCTCGTGGGTGACCACCACCATCACCCGTTCGCGGGAGAGCTCCAGCAGCAACTCGAGCACGTCTGTCCGTACCGACCAGTCCAGGCCCGCCGTTGGTTCGTCGAGCAGAAGCACCTCAGGCTGGCGTAGCAACTGCACAGCCAGCGCCAGTCGTCTTTGTTGGCCTCCGCTGAGGCGCTCGGGTGCCTGTCGCCCATCGATCCCTCGGAGCCCCACCTGGTCCAGTACACGGTTCTGTTCGTCGCTGCTCAGGCGCCGATGGCCGAGTTTGAGCTCCTGGGAGACGTTGAGGCCTAGAAAGTGCCGTTCGGGGAACTGGAACAACACTCCGGTGATCCATCGCCGTTGGCGAGCGGTCAGCGGCTCTCCCTGCCAGCAAATCGCACCCCGTTGCGGATTGCTCAGGCCGCTGATCACCTCCAGCAAGGTTGTTTTACCGCTCCCGCTTGCCCCTGAAATCAGCAGCGGTTGCCCTCGGCTCGCCTGCAGGTTGATCCCGTTCAGGATCGGCTTCTCCGCTGTGGCCGGCTGAACGTGCACGTCAATCAGTTTCAACATGAAGACGGGCGGCCTGTCCTGGATGTGATTCTCGCCACAGCTTGGTCGATCGCTTGCATGGCGGCGATGATGGTGTGATCACACCACCGCCATGAACGTCCGATTCCGAGAGGTCGATCCCTTCAATTGTTGGCTGTGGTTGCGCTTCGCTGATGTGCCCAGTCAGGGGGAACGCAGTTACGTCGATGGGATTTTTGACAGTTGGTATGTGCTCGGAAGGCTGGGCGGTTTCAATGCCGAGACTCTTCAGGCCCATGAGGAGGGGGATGAGCTGAGCTGGATGGCCTACGACAACGATGAGGCGTCCTCAGCATTGCCGGCCCTGATGCACAACATGGGGCAGATGGAATATCACCAGGAATGGGCCCGTTGCTGGGTGGATCTGGGGACGAGTGATGCGTTCGGCCTCGATGTGCTGATCAATGCTCTGCGGCAGCTCGATAGTGATGTGGTGCAACTGGAGGAGTTGCTGATTGGTGGTGAAAATGAGGATTGGCCTGTGGAAGAGCATCCCGATAGCGTCTTCCCTTCTTTCAACTGATCCATTGTCTTGGCGGAACTGCGTCGACTGCTGATCGCTCCTGAACGGTTGATTCCCGATCGGGCGCTGCAGCTCAGCAGTTCCGAAGCGCACTATCTCCGTCGGGTGTTACGGCTCAGGCCCGGAGACCCCATTGCCTTGGTCGATGGACAGGGCTCCCTGTGGCAAGCCTCACTCCTGGATGGTGGACAGCTTCAACTCAGTAGCGGTCCCTCCCTGCAAATGTCGCCTGTTTCTCCACGACTCGGACTCGCCGTGGTGGGTGTCCGTCGCGGCATGGATGACCTGATGCGGATGGCCACCGAGTTGGGAGTGGACCAGATCCAACCACTGCGCTCCCAGTGGCGCACGCTGCAGGCGGAGGATCGGCCGGACCGGTGGCAGGTGATTCTTCAGGAGGCGGTGGAGCAGAGCGAGCGACTTTGGAGCCCGAAGCTGGCCCCTTGTCTGGATGTGAACAAGTGGTGGGCTGCTCAGGCACCGGGTTCGGCACTCGCCCTCCCGACAACCCGTCAGGACGGGCTCGTTGACTTACACGACTGGCTGCTTCAGCTGCCTGCTGCAAGCGACGACGGGGCACCTCGTGAAGTCTGGGTGGCCATCGGCCCCGAGGCGGGTTGGAGCGCTGCTGAGGAGGAGGAGGCGATCAGACAGGGATGGACCCCCGTCAGTATCGGCGAGACGATTTTGAGAACCTCGACTGCTGCCATTGCGGCGGCCACTCTGATGACCGCCTGGCGTCGCCAGCCAAGTCCAGGCCTATAGGTCCTTAGCTCTTGAACAGCGAGGCAGCCATTGACTTGAAGCCGCGAAGGTTGGCTCCGGGGCGACGACGCTGGGGCCTGAGGCCATTGCCAGGCTGAAGAGCATCCGGGGCGTAAGTGGCCACGGTCATGGGCGGCCGGGCCGCAGCGGATGCTGCGAGTTCGGCAGCGATGGCTTCGGCGGTGGTGAGGGAGGGACCCTTGGACTCCGTGGAGTCAGTCGCCTCGGTTGGACCGGGTGTTGCGGTGGCCTTGGCCTTGGCAACATCGGGTTTGCTTGGTTCCGCTTTGACGGGTGCAACCGTCACGGTTTTCACTGGCGCAACGGTGACCGACTGCTTGACGGCCTTCTGTTCCGAGTTGGCGTCCGCGCCCTCCAGATCAAGGAAAAAGCTTTTGTTGTTGAACACCATGCCAAGCAACGGACAGTGACGTGTGTCGATTATCTGTCGGCCGGTGGCCCTGACGGTCGATCCTTAGGGCAGTGCAACACAGATCGATGCCTCTGCCGAGTTCCGATGGCACCTCCTGGCTGCTGGCTCTGGTGATCAACGGGCTGTTGATCGCCATGGCCCAGCGCCTGCCCTTGCTCACTCGATCCGGATGGGCTCATGCCGCTGCCTTAGGAACAATTTTGTGGGGATGCCTGGGCTGGCGCGGTTGGCTGGCGGTTGTCGCCTATCTAGCCCTGGGTTCCCTGGTCACCAAACTTGGGTTTGCCCGCAAGCAGGCCGCCGGCCTTGCGGAGGCCCGTGGTGGTCGGAGGGGACCCGCCAATGTCTGGGGTTCGGCATCCACAGGCGCTCTGCTCGCCCTGATGGTTGGAGCCGGCGTCCAACCCTTTGGCCTTCTGCTGGTGGGGTTCTCGGCCAGCTTCTGTGCCAAGTTGGCGGACACCTTCGGCAGCGAAATCGGTAAACGCTGGGGGCGCACCACGGTGTTGATCACCACCTGGAGGTTGGTTCCCGCTGGTACGGAGGGGGCGATCAGCCTGGAAGGGACCGCTGCCAGCGTTGTGGGTAGCGCTCTGATGAGCCTGATTCTGTTGTTGCTGGGTCTGATCGATGGCTGGCCGCTCACGGTTCTGGTGAGCGGCATCGGTGTCCTCGCCACCCTGCTGGAAAGCGTGATGGGTGCCCTGTTTCAGCAGCGCCTGCCGTGGCTCAGCAATGAGCTGGTCAATGCCATTCAGACCGCTGTAGCCGCTTTGTTGGCGATCGGTGCGGCTTCCATGCTGTCGCTGGTGCCTTGAGCCATGGTCTTGAGCTGCTCGAGGGTCTTTTTCAGCACCCGAGACAGCATGGAAGGATGAACTCCTTCGCTCGCTGCCAGGGTCCTAAGGGGACGGCCCTCCAGGTAATAGGCGAGTAGCCAGCGGCGCTGGACTGGTGCGAAGGTCTTCAGGGCCTCACCGAGCCAGTCCAACGCTGGGTCTGGTTGTTCCAAATCAATGGCTGCGAGTCGATCGAGCCTGCTGACCCGTTCAGATTCATCGTGATCGCAGTTCTGAGCTGGACCATCGAGACTGAGCACCGGTTGCTGCCAGGCCGCTTCAACGGCTTGGCGCCAGCGGTCCGGTGTCACGTTGAGGCGTCGGGCCAGCGTTTGGTCATCCAGTAAGCAGCCATTGGTGTTTAGTGAGTCTTCCTGGATCCGTTGGCCCTTGGCGTGGAGATCGCGGAGCCGCCAAGGGATGCGGAGTGTCGCCTGACGATCGCGCCTGAAGTGCAGGACCTGACCGTGGGCGCGGCTCATGGCATAACTGCTGATTTTTAGCCCTCGGCTGCTGTCGAAACCATCGACAGCGGCGATCAGTCCAAGCGTTGCCTCCTGGAGTAACTCATCGCGTTCGCCGCCGCCGCGTCTCCATTGGTGGGCACTGGCGTGATGGGCCAGCCCCAGATGTTCCAGAACGGTGGCGTTGCGCCGGCCAATCGAAGCAGGCAATTGGCGCCTTAGCTCATGGCGTTGGCGACGGGCTAGTCGTAGGGCCTGGGCGGTTGCGTTGGTTGCAGAGTCTTGGTCGATGGTTTGCATGACGGTCGTCAGGGCTCCAGTGGGGGGCTGCTGACACCCTCATCGCCTTGCCCTTGGGAAACCTCATCCTTTGGGGTGATGTTTTTGCGCCCTGGATTGATGTCAGGCCAGGGTCGGTGTGAGTTGCCCCTGCTCCATCAGCCCCGCCCATCGCAGCAAAGCGGGCCAGTGTTTCACCCGCTGATGCAGCCAGTGATGGCCCTCGGCGTTCAGGTGGATGCCATCAGGTTCGATCCATCGCAGCCAATCCGGCTCCGCAAGCATGGCCTGATGCAGAGCCAGGAAGGGCACGTCTGCCTCCAGGCAGGCCTCCTCCAGGGCCGCCTCATACAAGGCCACGGAGTCGTTGCCATACCAGAGACAGTCGGCGAACGGCATCACGCCCTCATCGACTGCGGTGAGTCCAAGAACGAGCACTTGGGTGCTGGATGCCATGCCATTGAGCAGTTGACCGCAGCCGAAGCGGAAGGCCTCAAGGGAGAGTTGGGGGCGTCCGTTGGCTCGCCCCACCCTGGCGGTGTCATTCAGGCCGACGGAGAGCAACAGTCCCTCGGGCTGTTGACGTCGGAGCTCGCCGCGGACAGTCCATTCCCGCTGCCAACGCTCCGCCACTTTCTCAAGACCATCACCGCGCACCCCTAGGGCATAGATCACCGGTGCGGATGGGGTTTGCATCCAGTCGCGACGCAGTCGCTCACACCAACCTCCACCTTCCCGATCTCCCCAGCCGTAGACACCGCTATCGCCGATGACCGTCAATTGACGGGGTCGTTGCTCCATCCCTGCTGTGTCAGGCCCGATCAGCTTTGCAGCCAACGCTGCCGTTGGCGGTCGCTGAGGGCTTCTCCCGTCAGAGTGAGGAGGGAGAAGGCGCCGATCAGCAGCCAGACCGCTGCCCAGTGGAAGGAACTCAGCGCTTCAATGAGCGCCCAGCCGAGCCCTGTTCCGCCGACCAGCCCTACCACGATGGTTTCGCGCAGGATGACATCTGCGCGATAGGCGCCGTAGGCGAGATACGCGCGACTTTGCGGGGCTAGCTGGCCATAGAGCCAGCTGCTTGCGCTGTCTGCTCCTGCCACTGTCATGGCTTGATGGCGCCGGTGATCCTGTTGATCGAGCCCCTCCCGGAGCAAACGGCCAAGCACTCCAGCGTTTTGGAGGCCGAGCGCGAGAGCCGCCAGGGCAAGGCTGGGTTGGTTCGCCAGCAGCAGCATGAGCAGCGTCAGGGGAGGGGGAAGCAAGCGCAGGGCACTCCAGATCAAACTCTGCACTTGGGGTGCGGCGCCCCTGTTCCAAAGAAGTTCGACGAGAGCTGGCAGTCCGATGGCCAGTCCGGCGGCGAGCAGGGTGAGCCTGAGGGTATCGACGATCAAGCTTCCCCAGGCCAGCTCCGTGCTGGCTTGCAGAAGTTGGTCCCTATCGGGTAGTGGCGGCCATTGCCATGCGAGCGCAGCTCCATCGTCGGGAAAGAGTTGCTGCATCCACAGACCCCCGACGACTGCGCTGATCAGCAACAGGCACAGAAGGAGCAGTTGACGGCGTTCGGCTGCGCCGAACCTCTCCTTCGGTCGAGTCCGCCAGAACCGCAGTCCCTGTTCGAGAGCAACGCTGCACACGATCAGCAGCCAAAGGCCACTCCAAAATTCATGGAAGCGAAGGGATTGAAGGCTGAGCTGGAGCTCTGTGCCAAGGCCCCCCAGGCCGAACACCCCGAGCAGCGTGGCACTGCGCAAGGCGCACTCCAGGCGGTAGCCGCCATAGCTCAGCAGGCTTGGTGTCATCGCGGGCGCGAGGGCCGTGATCATCGCGGCGTCCGCCTGAGCGCCGGTTTGGAGTTGGGCGATCAGAGAGCTGCGGTCGAGGCTGTCCAACTGGTCGCGCCAAACTCTTGCCACCAGGGCGCTGTAGGGAATCGCGATGGCGAGCACAGCCACCCATGGGTGGAGTCCGAAGATCTGCAGGAGCAGCAGACCCCAGATCAGTTCATGGATGGAGCGGGGCAGGGCGAGAACACTGCGCAGGATCTGGGCGGGCCAGAGGGGGGCGCCACGACTGAGCCAGAACACATCAGCGCTGAGTAGAGCCAGTAGAGCTCCGCTGAGACCGCTAAGGCCCCAAGCTGCAAGCGCTGTGGCCAACGTCACCTGCAAGGCGCGAACCATCGCCTTCAGGACCACTGGATCCAGGCTTGGCTGCAAGGCTCCCAACAGGCAGTCCAGCCAAATCTGCAGTCCACCGCTGTGGATGGCCGGCAGCACCACGACAAGCACAGGAATCAGCGCGAGCGCAGGAAGCAGGCAGAGCAGCGGCGGCGCTGGACGCAATCGGATCATGAGCTGTAGAGGGCGTCCAGCTGGCCGGACTGCAAGTCCGATGGCCTGAGGTCGAGCACCAGTTGACCTTTGCGTAGACCGATGACCCGATCGAAACGATGAATCAGATCTGGGCGATGAAGGCTGATCAGCACGGTTTCCGCGCTGGTCTGCCGTAGGAGCCGCGTCAGCAGTTCATCGATCAAGGCTGGGTCGAGGCTGGCCAAGGGTTCGTCGGCAAGCAGAACTTCAGGTTGTTGGCGCAGAAGTCGTGCAATCGCTACCCGTTGGCGTTGGCCGCCAGACAGTCGTGTGACTGGAGTCTGTAGAACGTCTGCCGGCAGGCCGGCCGCCTCCAGCACGCGTCGGCAGTGATTCGTTTCGAGGGGGATCAGAAGATTGAGCAGCGCCCAGCCCAAGGAGCGCTGCCCAAGGGCACCGGCGTTGATGTTCTGTTGGACATTCAGTTCTTCCACGAGACGCAGGTCCTGCCAGAGCGTTCCAATCGCTCGCCGCTGGCGTCGCCGCCGTGGTGGCAATCCTGTCCAGAGCACCTGTCCTTCATCAGCGTTCAGGCTTCCATTGATGACTGCAATCAGTGTGCTTTTCCCCGAGCCGCTCGCTCCAAGGAGCGCGACCCGCTCGCCGGGCTGGAGGGTGAGAGAGACCCCCCTTAAGCGCGGCGCCTCTCTCCCCTTTACACCGACGGAACGAAGTTCCAGCGTGATACTCACCGAATCTTGCCCAATTGACGGCCTACTTTTTCAATAGACTCGTATTGTGATTCCTTGGCTGGAATAAAGGAGTCTGCAGCGAATAGCTCGAGAATGGTTCGACCATTTTCGCTCTGTTTATTGATGTTAAGCAGAGCTCTCTGTAGTCGGTTTGTGAAACCTTTTCCGAGGCGCTGATCGAGGCCGGGGCGCACCACCCAGTGGTAGTCAACGTAGGTAGGGGTCTGCCAGATCACTCGCACCTTCTTGGTGTCGACTCGCCCTTCTTTTAAGGCGCTGTCCCAAACCTGCGAATTGAGGGCGCCAGCCTGGTAGGCACCACTCTGGACAAGGGCAATGGTGGCATCGTGGCTTTTGCTAAATCCAGCCCGTCCACCAGCAAACTGGCTAGGGCTGACCCTTGCTTGTTGCAGAAAGTACTGGGGCATCAGGCGCCCTGACGTGGAGCTTTCGGAGCCGAATGTGAAGCGTTTCCCACGTAATTCGGTGAGTTGCTTTTGACTTTTAATTGGTTTGAGCCCGCTGGCCGTGTTGGCGATGAAGACGCTGCGGAACTTGGCATCGATATCCCGTTGCGCCAACACTCGGGCACCGGGAGTCTGCAGACGTGCCTGTACGCCTGTTAGGCCTCCAAACCAGACCAGATCAAGGCTTCCGCTGCGAAACGCACTCACGGATGCGGGGTAGTTGCTCACCGGCACGTAGCGAACAGGGACTTTGAGCTCATTGCTCAATTGAGTGGCCAGAACGCTGTAGAGGCGATTCAGTTTTTCGGGGTTCTGATCGGGGATGGCCCCGATGCGCAGCAGTTGCTGCGCCATGGTCGGAAGGGCCGTCGTCATCAGGCCGATCAAAAGGCCTAGGACAACAACGGCCCTTTGTTCTCGTGCTGGCATGGGATCAGAGGAATCTGGGATGGGGTGATTAGTCCCTCAGTCGATCCAGCAGTCGCTCGAGTCGCTGAAGGCCATCGCTGATCGTCTCATGCGAGACCGCGCAAGACAGGCGAATGCAGCGCCCATCACCAAAGGCCTCCCCGGGGATCAGGGCCAGCCCTTCCTCGTCTAAAGCCAATCGACAGAATTCCATGGAATCCACCACTCCCTCCGGAAGCTGGGGGAAGGCATAAAAAGCGCCGCGGGGCGCTACCAGGGTCAAACCCTCGATGGCCTGGAGCCCTGAGGAGAGCAATTGCCGCCGGCTGCTGTAGGTCGAGGCCATGGCTCGGACGCAGTCGCGGGATCCCTCCAGGGCCGCCAGGGCTCCTCGTTGCGCGAAGCTGCATACGTTGCTTGTGCTCTGACTCTGAAGTGCCGCCGCGGCTTTGATCACGTCGCTGCGACCAGCGAGGTATCCCAGCCGCCAGCCGGTCATGGCCCATCCTTTGGCAAAGCCGTTGACGATGAACGTGCGCTCGGCAAGATCCGGCGCCACCGCAGCAAGGCTGTGATGGCTCTCACCGTCCTCGAGCAGCGCTTCATAAATTTCGTCACTCATCACCAGTAGGTCGGGATGGCGGCGGAGAAACTCGGCCAGGGCTTCCAGTTCCGTTCGCTCCATCACGCGTCCCGTTGGATTGCCAGGGGTGTTGAGCACCAGAAGGCGACTGCGCGGTGTAATCGCCGCCTCCAATGCCTGAAGGTCCAGGCGAAAACCGGTTTCGGCACTGGAACCAACAATCCGTGGTTCAGCCCCTGCTAGGCGAGCGATTTCCGGGTAGCTCAGCCAGTAGGGCCCCGGGATCAGGACCTGATCCCCAGGGTTGAGCAGCACCTGGAACAGGTTGTAGATCGCTTGTTTTCCTCCGTTGGTGACCAGCACATTGGCGGGCTCACTGGGTACCCCGTTTTCGTTGCTGAGTTTTTGAGCGATGGCCTCCCGAAGCAGGGGATCCCCCGCTGCTGGTCCATAGCGGGTCAAACCGTCCTTCAGCGCTTGAATCGCAGCCTCAACGATGAAGGTGGGCGTGTCGAAATCTGGCTCGCCAGCGCTGAGACTGCAGATGTCCCGGCCCGCTTCCTGCAGTTCTTTGGCCCTGGCACTGATCGCCAGTGTCAGCGAGGGTTGCAGGGCTACGGCCCGTTGAGACAAAACTGACGGGCGTGACATCAACGCGGCACTCCCCCACCGGGTGCGCTGGAAAAATCCATCCTGCCTGATCTGGTGTTCCAGACAACCTTTTTTTATGACGTCAGGTTCAGCGAGCTCTCATCCATCGCTCAGTTGGGTTCTGGCTTCCAAAGAGCCGAAGGCCCTAGCGGCGTTTTATGCCTCCCTGTTTCAGACCGCCCATCGCCCCGGTCTTGCCGCGACCCATTGGTTGGTGGATCTGCCCGATGGAGGGCTGCTTCAGATCTATCGACCCTCTAGACAACGATCGAGCCCGGTCCCCGGACAGGCGTTGGCTCCCTGCCTTCAGCGCACTGAGGTGAGCCCTCATCAGGCTTTTGCTGCCCTACAGCGATGGATTGCTGACGCCTGTCAGCTCGGTGCATCCATCCGAGAGGACCCTCGCCTGGAATCCTTTGGGGCGGAATGCTGGCTGGAGGATCCTGAAGGCCATGGGGTGTTGTTGCTCGTGCGTACCCCCTGAGTCGCCGCGGTCCATAGGATCGCGTCGGCAGCAGGGTGTGCGTTGGCCTGGGGATCCGCAAAAGCCACCGATCGGATCGAATTGGCTGCCGCAGCCCTTGCCCATGCCTGCAGCTCTTGCACAGCTTGTGAGCTCTCCGGTAGCCGCAACAGGGTGGTGGTCAGTCGTGGCGCATCCACGGCCTCGTTGATGTTGATCGGTGAAGCTCCTGGAGCAACGGAGGATCAGCAAGGACGCCCCTTTGTTGGACGTTCTGGACGATTGCTCGATCAGCTCCTCATCGAAGCTGGCTTGGATCCAGAGCGGGATCTCTATGTGTGCAATGCGCTCAAATGTCGCCCGCCAGGTAACCGCAAGCCAAAGCGTGGCGAACTGGAGGCCTGTCGACCTTGGCTTGAGCAACAGATCACTCTGGTGAATCCCTCCGTGGTCTGCCTGTTGGGGGCCACTGCTCTCGCTGCGGTCCTCGACCTGCGCGATCCGATCAGTGGACTGAGGGGGCGATGGATTGAACGGGATGGTCGGCGATGGATGCCTCTGTTTCATCCCTCCTATCTCCTGCGGAATCCCTCCCGTGATCCTGGAGGGCCATTCGCGCTCACGCTGTCTGATCTGCGTCAGGTCAGGGCTCGGCTGTGTCAGGGTGATGCCGCTTCCGGCGCTCCGCTCCCTTGACCGCCACGACCGTGACTCCCATCAACGACCAATCACGTCGTTACGACACTCAGATTCATCGGCGGGTGACACGCACCGTCATGGTGGGTGATGTACCGATTGGCAGCGACCACCCTGTCGTGGTGCAGTCGATGATCAATGAGGACACCCTCGACATCGAGGCAGCTGTGGCCGGCATCCGACGCCTGGCAGACGCGGGATGCGAGATCGTGCGTGTGACCACTCCTTCCATGGCCCATGCCAAGGCCATGGCTGAGATCCGTGCTGCACTGCGTGGTCAGGGCTGCACCGTTCCGTTGGTGGCTGATGTTCACCACAACGGCATTCGGATCGCCCTTGAGGTGGTCAAGCATGTGGATAAGGTTCGCATTAATCCAGGCCTGTTTGTTTTCGATAAGCCCGACCCCAGTCGGCAGGAATTCACTCAGGAAGAGTTTGAGGCGATTGGTGAACGGATCAAGGACTCCTTCGCTCCGCTTGTTGAAGCTCTGAAGGCCGAGAACAAGGCGCTGCGTATCGGAGTGAACCATGGCTCACTCGCTGAGCGGATGCTCTTCACCTATGGCGATACACCGAGGGGGATGGTGGAGTCTGCGATGGAATTTGTGCGCCTCTGTGATGCGCTTGATTTTCACAACATCGTGATTTCCATGAAGGCTTCGCGGGCGCCTGTGATGCTTGCTGCCTATCGACTGATGGCCGATACCCTCGATGCCGAAGGCTTCAACTATCCCCTTCATCTGGGAGTGACGGAAGCCGGCGATGGCGACTACGGGCGTGTCAAGAGCACAGCAGGAATCGCCACGCTGCTGGCTGAGGGCTTAGGCGACACGATCCGTGTGTCGCTCACTGAGGCGCCTGAGAAGGAGATCCCTGTGTGCTTCTCAATCCTTCAGGCCCTTGGTTTGCGCAAGACCATGGTCGAGTACGTGGCCTGCCCGAGCTGCGGTCGCACTTTGTTTAATCTTGAAGAGGTTCTCCATCAGGTTCGGTCGGCGACCTCCCATCTCACGGGATTGGATATCGCTGTGATGGGCTGCATCGTCAACGGACCTGGTGAGATGGCCGATGCTGACTACGGTTATGTGGGTAAGACCCCTGGCGTGATCTCCCTGTATCGAGGACGCGAGGAGATCCGCAAGGTGCCGGAATCCGAAGGGGTGCAGGCACTGATTCAGTTGATTAAAGACGATGGCCGGTGGGTGGAACCGGCCTGAAGTCGTTAGGGTGAAGGATTAGTCCTGACGGGACGTCATGCCCTCCTTGCTCAAGCCTCCATCAGCTCCTTCGCGGCGTAGCACCTGGCTGGTTTTGCTTGGCGCTGGGGGCTTGTCTGCTGCTGTGGCGATGGCAGCACCTGGGCTGGGTCTCCCCAGCAGTGGCTCCTCTTCGATCACCGATAGCCCCAAGGAAGTGATCGATCAGGTTTGGCAGATCGTCTATCGCGATTACCTTGACTCCACGGGCAAATACGATTCAGAACGTTGGCAGTCTCTGCGGCGTGAGCTGCTCGCCAAGCCCTATGCGGGCACGGCTGAATCATATGAGGCGATTCGGGGCATGTTGGCAAGCCTTGATGATCCCTACACGCGCTTCCTTGATCCGAAAGAATTCAAGGAGATGCAGATCGATACCTCTGGTGAATTGACTGGTGTAGGTATTCAAATCTCCCTGGATAAAGAATCAAAAGAGATCGTTGTTGTCTCACCGATCGAAGGGACTCCGGCTTCGAAGGCAGGGGTGCAGCCCAAGGACGTGATCGTTTCCATCGATGGCAAATCCACCAAGGGGATGACCACCGAAGACGCGGTGAAGCTCATCCGCGGTAAAGAGGGCAGCGAGGTTGTGCTGGGTTTACGTCGCAAGGGCCAGGTGGTGCAGGTGCCGCTGGTACGCGCTCGAATTGAGATCCACTCAGTCAACAGTCAGCTCAACACTGCTCCCAACGGCAAAAAGATCGGTTACATCCGCCTGAAACAGTTCAATGCCAATGCCGCCAAGGAGATGCGGGCTGCTATCCGCAAACTCGAAGCGGAGGGTGCTGAGGGATACGTGCTGGATCTGCGCAGCAACCCCGGTGGGCTTCTCGAGGCCAGCGTCGACATCGCCCGTCAGTGGATCGATGAAGGCACGATCGTGAGTACGAAGACGCGAGAAGGCATTCAGGACGTGCGCCGCGCGACCGGCAGTGCTCTGACCCAACGTCCGGTGGTTGTGATCGTGAATGAGGGCTCCGCCAGCGCTAGCGAAATTCTCTCCGGCGCCCTTCAAGACAATCAGCGGGCTCAGTTGGTCGGCAACAAGACGTTCGGCAAAGGTCTCGTTCAATCCGTTCGCGGATTGGCCGATGGGTCGGGGATGACGGTCACGATTGCTAAATACCTAACCCCGAAGGGGACTGACATTCACAAAAACGGGATCAAACCCGATGTGTCGGTGCAGATGAGCGAAGAGGAGATCAAATCCCTCAAGCTCGAGGATCTCGGTACCGCCAAGGACAGCCAGTACCACGTCGCTGAGACAACGCTCATCAAAGCTTTGGCTAGTCCGAACAACGGCCGTGCCTACCAACCCAATTCCGCCAATCTCAAATCCGCGCTGCCTGCTCAGCCCTAGAGCGACAGCCTGACATCGCTCCCACCACTACTAGGGGGCTGGCAGATGTCCACCAGGGCCTATCAGGCAACCGGTTGCATCAAGCCGCCACCGGGATTGGAATCGTCGTCGTCGTTCTGGGTGTCGTTCTGCCAGAGGGCATAGACGCCGAGAGCAGCAGCGCCAATGAGGCTTCCGAAGAGGCCCATGGATCCTGCATTGCTGATCGGATCGATGAACTCACCCACGACAACCCCTCGAATTCCTCTGACTGTAACGAAGAATTGCGCAATGTGTCGGACTCTTCTCATTTTTAAGGGCCTCAGCGCTCGAGGCGGACGCAGGACGCGTCAGACCGAGAGGACCGCCTCATTACGCGCCCTCTTTTGAGCCTCACGCTGCTCAGCGTTGAGGCCCTCAGCATCGGGGATCTGAGCAGCCATTGGCTCGAGCCAGCCTTTGAGCTCTTCGAGTTGCTTCTCCATCGACAAGACACCCAGGCCACGGGCGAGCACCTTGGCGGTGGTCCCACTGCCCGCCTGGTAGACCAACCGACCATGAAGATGTTGGGGCAAGCCTTGGCGGAGCAGGCGGAAGGCGGGTTCCTCCATTGGTGTTTCCAAAGCGATATTCGGCTTCTCCGCTCGAATGCGCGAGAACCCGCAGCGCTTGGCCAGTAATTTCAGCTCCATCAGTTGCAGGAGTGACTGCACCGGCCCAGGGAGGGCGCCGTAGCGATCGGCCCATCCGGCGGCCAGCTCCACAAGGCTTGCGGAGTTGGCGCATTCGGCGGCCGCTCGGTACGCCCCCATCTTCTCGTCGGCATCGGTGATCCAGTCGGCCGGGATGAAGGCGGTCACCTGGAGGTCCACCTGGGTGTCGTCCACAGCAGGAATGTCCTGGCCTTGAATCTCCGCCAATGATTCCTGCAACATCTCCATGTAGAGATCGAAGCCGATTGCTTCCATTTGGCCGCTCTGCTCCACGCCGAGCAAATTGCCCACGCCTCTGATTTCCATATCGCGCATGGCTAGTTGATAGCCACTGCCAAGTTGAGCAAACTCCTGGATCGCCCGTAAGCGTTGGCGTGCTGCATCGCTGAGGGATGCATCGCCGGGATAGAAAAGCCAGGCGTGGGCCTGAATGCCGCTGCGCCCCACTCGACCACGGAGCTGATAAAGCTGCGCCAGGCCGAACCGATGGGCGTCCTCGATCAGGATGGTGTTGACCCGAGGAATATCAAGGCCGCTCTCCACGATCGTGGTGCAAAGCATCACGTCGGCTTCGCCACCGTTGAAGGCCACCATGGCGCTCTCCAGTTCGCCTTCGGCCATCTGACCATGGGCCACCAGCAGCTTCAGGCCAGGGAGCATCTGGCGCAGCTGCCCGGCTACCTCGTCGATGCCCTCCACGCGCGGCACCACGTAGAACACCTGACCACCCCGATCCAGCTCCTGGCGGATCGCACTGCGGACTGCCTCCTCATCGAGGGCCGCCAGGTGCGTCTTGATCGGGCGTCGTAGCGGGGGCGGAGTGGTGATCAGGCTCATTTCCCGAACGCCGGAGAGGCTCATGTACAGCGTTCGTGGAATCGGGGTCGCCGACAGGGTGAGGACATCGACGTCCTTGCGTAGCGCTTTGATTTTTTCCTTCTGGTTGACTCCGAACCGCTGTTCCTCATCCACGACCAGCAGGCCGAGTTTGTCAAATGCTGTGCTCTTGCTGAGCAATTGATGGGTCCCGACCACGGCGTCGATCGTGCCCTTCTGAAGGCCTTCGAGGATGGCTTTGCGCTCTCCAGCGGTTCGGAACCGGTTGAGAAGAGCCACCTTGATTGGATAGGGCGCGAACCGTTCCGACAAGGTGCGCCAGTGCTGCTGCGCCAGCACGGTGGTGGGCGCCAGCATCGCCACCTGCTTGCCTGCAGTGATGGCTTTGAAAATGGCCCGAATCGCCACCTCGGTCTTCCCGAAGCCCACATCCCCGCACACCAACCGATCCATCGGTTGTGGTTTCTCCATGTCGCGTTTCACATCAGCCGTGGCCTTGAGCTGATCAGGAGTGGGCTCGTAGGGGAAGGAGTCCTCGAGCTCTTCTTGCCAGGGGCCATCACCAGGGAAGGCGAATCCAGGAGCTTGATGGCGTTCCGCGTAGAGCTTCACAAGGTCGAGCGCCACTTTGCGAACGGCCTTGCTGGCGCGCTCCTTGGCCTTCACCCACGCGGAACCGCCCATCTTGCTGAGCTGCGGCGGCGCGTCACTGTTGGCGCGATAGCGGCCAAGACTGCCGAGCTGGTCGGCAGCCACCCGCAGGATGCCATCGGCGTACTGCACCACGAGGTAGTCACGCACCTCGCCGCTGATCGCAAGTTTCTCAAGCTTCTGGAAGCGACCGATGCCGTGGTTTCGATGCACCACGAAGTCGCCGGGACGCATCTTGTTGGGATCCACGGTGCGACTGGCGGCCTTGCGGCGGCGACGCACATAGCCGTTGCTGCCAAGGTTGTGCTGGCCGAAGAACTCCCGGTCGGTGATCAACACCACCCGCCATGCGGGCAGTTGCAGTCCTTCGAGGTCCGCGGTGCCCTTGGTCTTGAGGGCGACAGGTGTCCCCTGTTCGATCAGGCGTTCGATGGCTGGGGCATCCGCTGCGTTGGGCACGAAGCGGCTGATGCAGTCGTGCTCTTCCAGCAAAGCGACGGCACGGCTTGGTTGTGCTGAGAGCAGCCAGATGGCCTGCTTCTCGGCCTGGTATGTCTTCAGAAGTTCGCCGAGTTTGCCGAATTGGTTCGGGTAGGCCGGCACCGGACGACTGGTCAGATCAAAGGCATTGGCGTGGTCGTCTTGCTCTTGAAGTTCCGCCAGGTCGAAACCGTTGAAGTCCTCTGCCAGTTCAAGCGCTGCTTCGATCGATCGGTGCAGGGCGGGGACCGCGGGTTGGAGCTCGGCGTAGTGCTCTTCGACATGCTCGAGCCACTGTTGGCCATGGGCACGCCCGTGGCGGCGCTCATCAATGGCGATGCAGCAGCCCTTCGGTAGGTAATCGAGCAGCGATGCAGGTTCGTTCCAGGCCAGCCCCATCAGTCGGCGCATCCCTTCTGGGGTTCCGCCTTCGAGTAATTCGTTGAGCCCCTGTTCGCTCAGCAACGCCTCCAACCCGTCGGGCATCTGCTCGCGCAACTGTTCGGCGATCAGTGGGCTGAAGCCCGTGGGGGTGAGGCGCAGGCTGTCGATTGCATCCAGCGAGCGCTGACTGGCTGGGTCGAACTCCCGCAGCTTGTCGAGTTCGTCACCGAAGAACTCGAGGCGCACAGGAAGTTCGCTGCTGACAGGGAAGATGTCGACAATGTCGCCCCTTCGACTCCAGGTGCCTTCCTGATCGATGCTGGAGACACGCTCGTAACCCAGCTGGCTCAAGCAGGTGGCTAGCTCTTCAAGATCAACCGTGTCACCTTTGCGCAGGTTCCGGCAGCGGGCGGCTAGGGCCTCAGGAGGCGGCAGGTGGGGCTGAAGGCAGCGTTCGGTGGCAACGATCGCCAGATCCTTGCGTGTTTCAGCGTTTTGCAGCTCGCTGAGCACCTGTAGCTGCCCCCAGGTGATTTCGGTGGTGGGATCGAATGGCTCATAGGGAGATCCTTCGCTGGTTGGATACAGCTGGGTGCTGTCCCAGCCCATGAGTTCCAGCAACGCCGTCCAGCGCCCCGCTTCCTCAAGGGTGGGGACCACCACCAGCAGTGGCTGGTCGCCTCGTTTCGCAAGAGCCGTTGTGACCAGAGCGCGGGCGGCACGGTTGCCACCGCGCAACAGCAATCGATCGTCCCGCCCGCATCGCTCCAGCAATTCACCGGTTAGCCCTGAGCTCTGCAGTAGACGCACCAGGGAGCTGAGGGGCATGGCGAGGCGTCAATCGGCAACGCATGATTGTCGCAATCGGCTGCCTGCGGCCGTGAACACGAGCGATACGGAGAGCTTTGATGCCCCGCTTCCGTTGCCCAGAATGCTGTTGCGGGCCGGCCATTGTCCTTCGCCCACCCCGGGGAGCGACTCCGATCTGTTCCCGTTGCGGCACGGTGCTGGAGCGGCAACCGGTGGTGCGGCCGATTCCACTGCTGGTGCTTCTTGCGGTGGGGTCTGCCCTGGTGGCCCTGTCGATTCCAGGCCTGTTCAGCCCTCCACCACCGCCTCGGACACCGGCACCCGTTCGCTCGGTTTGAGATGAAGCAACTGCTCTTCAAGCAGCATGTTGAACTGCAACAGCTGCTCATCACTGAGCTGCTGTCTGGAGCTGGCCTGGAGCTGCCCCTGGAGGAATTCACGAGCCTGCTGAGGGCTCCAATTCAGTGCGGCGAGCATGGCGTCCCCCTGCTGGATCAGATCACTCCGGCGCAGGGGCACGGGTGCCTGCTCGCCGCTGATTCCTGGTTCAAGGCTCCGTAGGCGGTTCAGGAAGGCCACCAGGTCGCTGTAGCGGGTGAGCCGATGGCGGCTGCCATGGCCGAAAGCACGTTCGAGATAGCGGCGTTCCTGTTCACGATCCCAGCCGATGCGTTGCAGCTCAAGGTCGATCGCCGTCAGTTCATCGCTCCAGTCATCCGGATCGGTGGGGGCTTCGCTGGGTGGAGTCGGTTGCGGTTCAACGTCGCGCTGTCTCTCTCCAGCCGTTGACGCCTCCGTTGAATCGGGTGTGGTCTCTTGTTCTGGAGGCGACTGAACGGTTGGTGTTGCCTTGACGGGTGCCGGGGCACTGGTTCGCTGGGGCCTCAGGCGTGCCTGGAGCCGTTGCAGGGCACGATCCTCTGCCTCCTCGGCCGTCCTGCCTTCGCCTAAGGCGCTGGCGTGCAGCCCCTCTGCTCCGAGCCATTCCACCTCCACCACGCAGCGGCTGGTGTCGATGTGGCAAAGACGGGCCCGGGTGTTCATTCCACTGCATGGCGCTGCCCATTTCTAGGCTGATCCCTATGGATTCAGCAGCACTGCACTCGCTCACCCCCTGGTTGGATGGGGTCGATCGTTGGGGCGAACTCTTACCGCTCTTGCCGGTGCTGGTGTCGCTTGAGTTGATTCTCTCGGCAGACAACGCCATCGCTCTAGCAGCGATTGCAAGGCAGCAACGGGATCCGCTGCGCGAGGGGAGGGCCCTCAACCTCGGCATCGCGATCGCCTTCCTGCTGCGCATCGCCCTGATCCTGATGGCCGGTTGGGTGCTTCGCTTTCAACCCCTGCAGTGGCTGGCCGGTGGCTATCTCCTCTGGTTGTTCTTCAGCCATCTGTTCTCTCGTTCCCAGGTGTCCTCCAGCGCCTCTGGAGAGCTTGAAACCGCGGATTCCACCCCCTTCCTGCGCACGGTGATGGCCCTTGCCTTGACGGATCTTGCCTTTTCCATCGACAGCGTCGCCGCAGCGGTGGCGATTAGTGATCAGTTACTCCTTGTGATCTGTGGTGCACTGATTGGTGTCATCGCTCTTCGTTTGACAGCCGGTTTGTTTGTGCGCTGGTTGGAGCTCTATCCACGCCTCGAAACCGCTGGGTACAGCGCTGTGGGCTTTGTCGGCCTGAAGTTGATCGTGGCCCTGATTCTTCCTGGGCTGGTGGTGCCGGAATGGTTCACGCTGGTGACCGTCGCTGCTCTGGTGCTCTGGGGTTTCTCCTCTCGTTCTCTCCCTTTGCTGGAGGAGCCTTGAATCGATGCTTGTGGAATTGAGGCAGGCCGGCTCCGAACAGCCGATCGATCGCATTGAGCTTGAAGACCCGCCTCATCCAGGGCGTTGGTTTCTCCACGGCGAGCGAAGCTTCTTGGTGCTTCAGCGCCGTCACCGCTACACGCTGCGCTCCGGTCGCTATCAGCTCTCTAGCCTGGTGCTCCTGGTGACGGCTCAGCAGCGCCCCCACGATGCTCGGCCTTGGCGTCATGGCTGGGTGATCGGGGACCCCTCCTGTGCCCTCAATGCCCTCAGTCCTTTGATCCGTTGTGCTGTCTTACCGGAGGGTCCCTGTGAGCAGTGCCTGCATCGTGTGGAGCGCTGATCCGCTGTGGTGCTGTCCTCCAATCCAATCTCAAACCGCCGAGATGGGAACTGGTTCGAGGCGCGACTGGTGTCAGGTCATGGCGTGGCGTCTGGACGTTCCCCTGATTCGCCCTATCCGATGGGGACGATTGCGATGCAGCAACCCCTATTCGCGTCCTTGGGACTCGATCTCTCCGACTGTTGGCCAGGCACTCTGAATCTTTGTTTTCATCCGTTGGAAATCGGTTTGGAGGCTCCAGACCACACGTTTGTGAATCTCCATTGGACCGATCGACATCCCCCCGAGACGTTTTCCTTCTGGCGAATCGCGCTGCGATCGGATCGAGGGCGGGAGTGTCCCGCTTGGATCTACAGACCCCATCCCGAGACCAAGCAACGTCACTGGCAGCCACCCACGCTGGTGGAAGTTCTGGCACCGCCCATTGACCATCTCTCCCCAGGAGATTCCCTATGGCTTCATGATCCTCAGGATCGGCTGGTCTTGATCGATGGGGTTCGTCTTCGGGCGCGGCTTCTGGAAGCTCTGAAGTTTCGTGTGCTGGCAGCGGAAGATCGCTTTTTCGAGGCCGATTCAACGGTTCAACGACGGCGTTGGTTGGCGACAGTCCACCCAGAAGCTCTGGCGCTCAGTGATGCTGATCTCGAGCGGGTCTGGTACCAGGCCCGCAGTCTTTATGGATCGCATTGAGGGTGCTGCAAGCTCCTAGGGTGACGGATCTGACGGATTCGACCATCACGGCAGCCACCACACCTGACAGCCAGACCGCCACCGCCTTTGAAGCATTGGGTCTGAGCCAACCCCTGCTGCGAGCGCTCAAGGAGAAGGGGTACTCGACACCATCGCCGGTGCAAGCCCAGGCGATTCCTGCGGTGATCGGTGGTCGCGATGTGATGGCGGCAGCGCAAACAGGCACCGGTAAGACCGCGGGCTTCACCTTGCCCGTGCTTGAACGCCTCAGTCATGGAGCTCGGGCCGGCCGTCGTCAGATCCGCGCTCTCGTGCTGACCCCCACCCGCGAACTGGCCGCCCAGGTCCTCGAGAACGTTCGTCTGTACAGCCGTCACTTGCCCTTGCGCAGTGATGTGGTGTTCGGGGGGGTGAAGATCAATCCTCAGATTCAGCGCCTGGCCCAGGGTGTGGATGTGCTGATTGCCACGCCAGGTCGCCTGCTCGACCTTCATCAGCAGGGGGCTGTTCGGTTCGACCAGGTGGAATGTCTCGTGCTCGATGAAGCCGATCGGATGCTCGATATGGGCTTCATTCACGACATCCGGCGTGTGATTTCCAAGCTTCCTGAGCGCCGTCAGACCTTGTTGTTCTCGGCGACCTTCAGTCCTCCGATCCGCAAACTCGCTACGGGTCTGCTGCACCAGCCGGTTCAGATCCAGGTCACGCCCGCCAATCAGACGGCTCGTTCCGTGGAGCAGGTGGTGCATCCCTGTGACATGGGCCGCAAGGCTGAATTGCTAAGTCATCTGATTCAGACCAATGACTGGCAACAAGTGCTGGTGTTTTCACGCACCAAACACGGTGCCAACCGGGTGGCTGAACGACTGAGTCATGAGGGGCTCATGGCAGCGGCGATTCACGGCAACAAGAGCCAGGGTGCCCGTACCCGAGCCCTGCAGGGCTTCAAGGACGGCACGGTGCGTGTCCTGGTGGCTACCGATATCGCCGCCAGGGGCATTGATATTCAGCAACTCCCCCATGTGGTGAATCTCGACCTTCCCAATGTGGCTGAGGATTACGTGCATCGGATCGGCCGCACGGGCCGGGCTGGCGAACGTGGCCATGCAATCTCCTTGGTTTCTGCTGAAGAGGCCCTTCTGCTGAGGGCCATCGAACGCTTGACCGGCGAGTCTCTCTCCAGGGTCGAGGTGCCTGGCTTCGAGCCCACCGTGCTGAGTGCTCCCCCGTTGGACCTCAGTGGAGGTCGAGGCCGTCGGCCCAGGTCATCGATGTCCAATGGCCGGGCTTCTCGAGGGCCTCGAGCTGGAACAGGAGGCCGCGCCCGTCGGGGATAAGAGGCACGTATAAGTCTCTGAATCGTAACGAAACCGTGCCTTTAAGTCGGTCCGTTTCCCAGTTTTTGTCCGGCTGATGCCTGCAGTTGTTGCAGCAAGGCCTGGCCGCTGCTCCGGCCCTTCCCTTCCAGTTGGGCTTCTCGAATCAGCAGCGGGCAGCCGCTGCTGCTGACGACAAGACCAAGATTGGGGCAACAGGCCAGCACCGTGCCGGGCTCCTGCTCTCCTGTGGGCCAACGACCCACCAGGGCCCGGGCTTGATCCGATAACTGGTCTTTGAGGCGATCGATCAGCGGTTCTGTGGACAGCAGTTTCAGTCGCTGCCCCTGCCAGCGGGTCACGGCGTTGGGATAAAGCCCCATCACCCGCCTATGGATGGCTAAGGCTGATGTTGTCCAGTCGATCTGTGCATCCTCTTTGTTGAGCATGCGTGCGTAGGTCATGCCCATCTCGCCCTGGACCTGAACTCCAAGCCGTAGCCATCGCTCTGATTCGCTGCCTGGGCCAGCGGCCTCAATCTTGGGTAAGGCTTCCACAATCAGCTCCGCCGTCAGTCGGCTGAGCCGATCAGCCAGTCGCTCGGCGTTGTCCAGAATTCCTATGGCACAGCGTCGCTCTAGCAGCACAGGGCCTGTGTCCAGGCCTTCTTCCATGGCCATCACACCCACGCCGGTTTCCAGATCGCCCTCGATCAGGCTCCACTGAATCGGTCCTGCCCCACGCCAGCGGGGCAGGAGGGAACCATGGCCGTTCCAGCAGCCCAGGGGCGGCTGCTGCAGGATCGCAGGGGGAAGAATCTGACCGAAGGCCACCACCACATAGACATCAGCGCCGAGGGCTGCCAGCTGCTGCTGGCATTCCAGGTCGTTGCGGATGCGTTCCGGCGTGTACACCGGCAGCTTCAGCGCCTGGGCCCTTGCCTTTACCGGTGAAGGCATCAGCTGTTTGCCACGACCACGACGACGATCCGGTTGGCTCACGACGCCAACGACGGTGTGACCTGCATCCACCAGCGCATCAAGGGTGGGCACGGCGTAGTTCGGCGTGCCCCAGTAGAGGATCTTCACCGCTTGAGTCCCCTTAAGCCTCGCCGGTGATGGCCAGTCCGTCGACCCAAACATGTGGGCAGACACCCTGGTGGGTCACGATCGCTTCCTCCAGATGCACGATGCCCTGCAGCACGTCTCTGAAGTCTCCGGCGACGGTGGCCGCCTCGACGGAGATGCGTTCTCCCCCTCGAACGAGCCAACCGTCGAAGGGCAGTGAGAACGCTCCCTGACTGGCCTTGACCCCAGCGTGGAGAGCACTGAGGCTTTCGATTAAGACGAAGGTCTCGTTGCTCTGGGCGTGATGCAGATGCGTGGTTCCACTGCTGGTGCCCTCACTGGTCCCCACCTCAAACCAGTCCGGGCCAACCGAGACCTTGGCACCCAACCCGGCATGGCCAGTCGGCTCAACGCCGAAATGACGCGCCGTTGCCTCGGAATGCAGGAAATTCACCAGTGCACCGTCCTGAATCAGGCAGAGCTTGCGTGTGGGTGTTCCCTCCCCATCGAAAGGGGCTGCTCCGATGTGATCAGGATGCAGCCCGTTGTCGTGAAGGGTGAAAAAAGGAACGGCGACTTGATCCCCGATTGAGTTCTCACGGCTCAGGCTCACACCATCAAGCACTGCGCGGGCATTCACCATGCTGCTGAAGGCTCCGAGCAGGTCCAGAAATGCCTCCGGTGTGAAGCACACCAGATACCGACCCGTGTCGATCGGTTGGTAACCGAGATGGCTGATGGTGCGTTCTGCGGCTTCGTTGATACAGCCCTGCACATCCAGCTGATCACTACCGAGCGCCAGTCGGACAGCTCCGCCGCTACGGGGCTTGCGGCCGGTTTCCTCCGCCCTTGCATAGAGGTAAAGACTCGCCTGGCTACGCTGCATCTGCCGCAGGGCACCATCGCTGTTCAGATAGATCCGCTCACTGCAGCCCTCGCTGAGTCCGTTGTAAGGAACGGTCTCGATGGCTGCGTGGCGTTCAAGTAACTGATGCTCGGCGTCCTTGAGCGTGTTCAGAAGGGTCTGAATCCCTTGGGCTGGTTGCAAGGGGCGGTGGAGCTCCGGCGTTGGGGCTTTGGCCAGGGGTGAAAACGCTGGGATGTCCTCACTGTTGCCGTAGTCACTAGCTCGGCGTGCTCCCTGGAGTGCCCGCTCCAGTCCAGAGGCAGAGAGGTCGGTGCTGCTGGTTATGCCCACCAGCCCCTTGTCGTTCCAGACACGCACGGTGATCGAGCTGCGTTGGGACGCCTTCATCTGTTTGGCTTCTCCGCGATCCACCTGAACCGAAGCGCTGGTGCTCCGGCTCGCCCCGAGGTCCCACTGGCGGATTCCCTCTCGCTGGGCAAAGGACTGAAGGTGGTCGCGCAGGGCGGCGGTATCGATGGCGTTGCTCATGATCAGCGGCCTCCCACGGTGATCGAATCCACCTTGATGTGGGGCTGCCCCACCGTGACAAAAACGCTTCCACTCACTGAGCCGCAGAAGCCAGCAGCCAGATCCAGGTCGTCTGCACACATGGAGATCCTTGGCATCACCTCTTTCGCTTCACCGATCAAGGTGGCCCCCTTCACGGGCCTGCCAAGGGTTCCATTTTCGATCAGGTAGCCCTCCTCCACTGAGAAGTTGAATTGGCCGGTGGGGCCGACACTCCCGCCTCCCATGGATTTGCAATAAAGCCCTTTGTCGGTCGAGCTGATCAGCTCTTCCGGGCTGTGCGGGCCTGCCGCGATGTAGGTGTTGCGCATGCGACTGGCGGCTGCAAAACCGTGGTTCTGGCGTCGTCCGCTACCGGTGCGGGGATGACCAGTTCGCAATTCTCCGGCGCGATCACTCAGGAACCTTTGCAGCACACCGTTTTCGATCAGAACCGTGCGCTGAGATTCCATCCCTTCATCGTCCATCGCAATGGAACCAAACGCGCCTTGGCTCAGGCCTTCATCAATGGCGGTAACAGCCGGATGGGCGATGGTTTCCCCGATTCGATCCGCGAACGGTGTGGTGCCTCTCTCCACCTGAGTGGTCTCCAGTAGGTGCCCGCAGGCTTCATGGAAGATCACCCCACCGAAACGGTTGGCGAGCACCACGGGCATTTGTCCGCCATCCACGTAGTCGGCTCGCAGCATGGTTGAAGCGCTCTGGCAGACATCAGCTGCTGATGCCTCAAGATCCCAGCTCTGGAGATCATCGGGACGATCGGTTGATCCGTAGCGGCGTCCGATGCTGGCGCGGTGATCACCGTCAGCCGCCAACACACTGAGGCCAGAGGATTGATGAAGACGAATATCTCTGGCGAACGTTCCATCGCTGGCTGCCACGAGCACCTCCTGCCAGTCACGGGCGTAACTGCCGCGGCGGACCTCTAGGTGCTGGCCAAGGCGCTGCAGAACCGCCGTGCCATCGAGGAGTCTTTGCGTACAGAGATCAAGGTCTGGTGCGCGTCCTAACCAGTCGGTCTTGCCGACGGAGAAATCGCGGAACTCTCCGAGACCGCTGAAGTTGGAGAGGTGGGCTTTCGATGCTGAGCTGAGATCCAAGCCGAGCATGGCCAGGGCCTGCTCGAGTGCCTTGAGGAGACCCGACTCACTGAGGTCATTGGTGCTGACGAACCCATCGCGGTCTCCGCGAAACACGCGCAGACCGGCACCCATCGAGAAGGCAGGGCTCACGCTGGTGATTCGGTCCTGTTCCGCAAGCAGGTTGAGGTGGTCGGTGGTTTCGAGAAACACCTCCACGAGGTCAGCTCCCGCTCGCCGGCCAAGACCGAGGAGTTGTTCCAGTTTGTCTCGCCAGGGAGTCAGTGTGGGGTCCAAGCCAGTTGCCTGAACATGAGCGGGATGGGAAGCGACCAAGCCCCTCGTCTGCATCAGCTTTCAATTATGGGGAAGCGGAAAGGTCGTGGTGACCCCGATTCCCCTAGAACGCCGACTGATCTCAGCGAACGGCCGGCTGGAGCGCCTTGCTGCGCACGGGTTTCATCAGGAAGAGCGTGGCCATCTCGAGACCGTTGCCCACCCAGTAAGGAAGCTTGCGGATCAGCTTGATCGGGGCTGGAGCTTGACTCTCGTCGGCAGCGCTCAGGGCAGCGTTGTTTTGCACCAATCGCTCCAGGCCTTCCCAGAAGCGGGGATTCTTGACATCAAGAACCACTGGGAACACCCGCGCCGAAGTCTCATTGGTCTTGTCAATCACCACCCGGTCGTAGTCGCGCGCATCAAGACCAAGGGCCTCATAAAACTCCTTACGGGCAACGTCGCGCACGTACATCGTCGCGAAGACGGCCAGTAGGAAGAAGCGGCACCACAGCCTGGCGGTCAAGCCACGCACGGTGTCGGGCTGGGCCTTCATCAGGGCGTCGAAGAAATCGCCATGACGGTTTTCGTCCTGGCACCAATTCTCGAAGAAGTTGAAGATCGGGAAAATCTTGCTGTCTGGATTCTGTTCCAGGTGGCGGAAGATCGTGATGTAACGCCAGTAGCCAATCTTCTCGGACAGATAAGTGGCGTAAAAGATGAACTTCGGTTTGAAGAACGTGTATTTCTTGTTGGCAGTCAGGAAGCCGAGGTCGAGCTGTAAGCCGAAATCGCTCATCGCCTTGTTCAAGAAGCCAGCATGGCGGGCTTCGTCGCGGGCCATGTGCGCGAAGCACTCGGCGAGCAATGGGTTGCGGTTCTTGATGCGACGGCTGAGTTCCTTGTAGAGCAGGAATCCAGAAAATTCAGAGGTGCAGCTCTGCTCCAGAAACTCAACGAAGACTTCGCGAGTTTGTGGATCGAGTTTGTCGGCTGCGCCGTCAAATTCGCCATTGCGAACGAAATGATGGCGGTTGTAATCCTTGCGGAATTCCTCGCAGATCGCCTCGAGCTCCGCCTCATTAGGGCGGAGGTCCATGGCGGCCATGGCCTCGAAATCCGTGGTGTAAAAGCGTGGCGTGAGGATCGTGTCCTTCACGGGGTCCTTCACGGCAACGGACGAGCCGGCGTTGGCCGCAGCTTCCGTTACGGCGGTGGGAGGCACCATCGGATCTCAGTCTTGGTGAGATCCATCGTAGGTGTCGCCGCCCTGCCTCCGATGGTTGATGTAACGGCTCAGTTGCCTCCCAGCCACTTCTGTCCGTTGAGGCGCTGCAGAAGGCGTGAGAGCAGCAGCGGGAGGCTCATGCGCTTTTCATCAATCAGAAACGACTCCAGGAGGCTGGGTTCGGTGCCCGGGTCAGCCAGGGCAATGGTTTTGCCGGCATTGATCGAATCGTCGTTGAAGCAGAGCCAGAAGCGCCGTCCCGGCGGCAGGCTCCCCGTCACCATCCAACACTCACCACCCACAACAGGCCGTTCACCCTGGACGAGTTCCAGGCTTTCGGGCGTGATGCCATGGCTCTGGAGGCCCTTCAGCAAGCCCGGGATCAAATCGTCCTGAATGAAGCTCGTGAAGGGCTTGTCTTCCAGCTTCGGGGGTTTGGCCGGCTTGTCCTTTTTGGCGGCAGCGGACTGATCCGCCTGAGCCGGACTAGTTCCGTCAGCTTGGTTCTCCAGGGCTTTGTCTGCCTGAGGTGTTTCGCTCACGGGTCCGTTATCGCTGGCGGAACTGTAATCAGTGCAAGGCGGCCCTCACCAGTCATCGTTGACCTGGCTCGACCAGTCGTCGTGTCCCGTGCCCATGGAGCTGGCAGTTGTAGCGGCTGCTTTTGCAGCAGTGGTCGCAGCAGCCGGTGCAGCCGTTGGTCCACGCTGTTCCCCTCGTTTGATCACCCGATAGGGCACGGCAACGGTGGGTGCTGGGTCGCGCACATCCCGTTCAGGCCAGACCTGAGGGGAGTCATTGGATGGGTTGGGCTCACGGGACCTGTGCTCGGCATCGACGTCGCCGGAACCGCGACGATTTGGCTCTGGCCAGGGAGCCCAGGGTTCTCTTGAAAACGGTTCTCGACGCACATGGCGTTGCAGGGGTCTCTGCTGAGTGCTGAGCAATAAGGCGCCAGCGCCGCTCAAGAGGGCGCCCCCCGCCGCCGCGATTGCGATCCAGGCGCCCAGGGGCAGCACCGGCGATCGCCAGGTCAGGAGGCGCAGGGAGCTGCTTTGGCGCCCGTTCAGGCTGGCAACAAGAGCCAGTGCCACCAACGGTGTCAGAGACGGAACCAGGAGGAGTCTCTGCAGTGGTGTCATCGCTGATCCCCTGTCCAGCGCTGGATTGGTGCGAGATCTTCATCCAAACCGTCAAAGAGGCGAACGACCAGAAAATCGACCATGTCGTCGAGGGTTCTTGGCTGGGTGTACCAGGCGGGGATCGGAGGGGCAATCCGTGCACCAGCTTCCGCAAGGTTGGTGAGGTTGCGCAGATGAATCAGATTCCATGGCATCTCCCTTGGCGCAATCACGAGGGGACGGCCTTCCTTCAAGTGCACATCGGCGCAGCGCTCGACCAGGTCCGTGGCCACACCCGCGGCAATGCGCCCGACGGTGCCCATGCTGCAGGGCACGATCACCATGCCCCGTGTGCGGTAGCTGCCGCTAGCGATGTTCGCTGCCTGGTCATTGAATCGGTGGCATTGAAGGGCCCCGCTCTGGCAGTCAAGACGATCGCGCCAGAACTGTTGTTGCTGTTCGGGATCGAGTGGGACGCTTTCACCCCGCTCCGCTTTCCACACCTCATGGGCACCACGACTGAGAACGAGATGAACGCTTCGCCCCCGTTGCAGCAACAGTTGCAGCGCCCTTTCCGCAAGCGGTTGGGCTGATGCCCCTGTCACCGCGAGCACGTAGGGGTGATCAGCGCTTTGCTGGGTGCTCGGGGCTGAGGTGGCTGGCATGCTCGCTGTCCTCAGTGCTCATTCACTAAGACGGGAATCGACGCTTCCTGCTCGGATCCAGGGGCTGTGGAGACGACCTCCGCCGCGTCATCGGCACGCGCCACGACCTCGAGATCAATCTGGTTGCGCAGCACATCCACTTTCATGATTTTCACCGTCACGGCATCCCCGAGTTGATAGCGGCGCCGATTGCGACGACCGACGAGTCGGTTCTGCCTGGAGCGGTACTCGTACCAGTCATCGTTGAGTGAACTGACATGGACCAGTCCCTCGATCATCGAGGGTGGCAGCTCCACAAAGAATCCGTAGCTCTGCACGCCGCTGATCACTCCGAGCTGCTCCTGGCCCACCATCGGTTCACAGTGCCGCGCCTGCACCATCGCGACGACATCCCGGCGCAATTCAGCCACCTGACGATGCCTGGCATTCAACTTTTGCAGCAGTCGCTGGGGCGCTAGCTCAGAAATTTTTTGGCTCTGAGATTGGCTGAAGAGTGGCCACTCGATCCTGCTACCGCAGCCGCGTTCGCCAAGGACAACCTTGTCTTTCTGTCGGACGCTCGGCCGGTCCTTACCCTCCAGCAGCAGCGCTGAAAGCAACTGCTGATTGATGAGATCAGCGGCGTGCAAGGTGGGGCAGCACCAGGGTGCCGTTCGTCTGGGTGTAGAGCTCGACCTATCGGTCTCAGCACTGGCGGTCACCTCACTGTCGTCATTGGCTCCTCCTTCCCCAGGTTCTGCCGTGGCGTCGATCGCGAGGAGCGGTGCGGGAAGAGCCTGGCAGAGCTGACGGTCGAGCACACGTCGCTGGGGGCTGGATGCAATGGCCTGGGCCAGCTCCACGGGAGATGGTGTTCCGTCCTCCTCCAGTTCCAGAGGAAGCTCCAGGGCCACGGCCGCTTTGGCAACATCCGTGAGTGCTGAGGCCTCCGCTTCCGGGGCCATCAGCTCCAGCGCTTTCACCTGGAGATCCTGGCTGTGCTGTGACCAGGTGTGATCGGCGGCCATGACGAGAACGGCCAGAATCGACTGAGGATCTTGTTCGTTCAGAGGGCTGATCCATTGCTGACGATCTGCATCGGGCCATGAACGGCCCAGGTCTCCCAGGCTTTCAAGCTCAGGTGCCGCGAGGTCCAGCTCCAGCACTCCATTGCGGATGGCTTCAGCCTGCAGGCTGCGAGCGCAGAACAGGAGTGTTTCCAGCTGACCGATCTGGTCTTTGATCGGTTTGAGGGCTGCTGGCACGGTTCTGGCCTTTGGCTTTCGGGCGCCGAGAGCCTCGAGATGCGCTGGGGTTATCTCGGCGACGGGCCGGATCCGGCTGAGGCAGAACAGCCAGTCACGCACATCACCCTCAGCATTGATGTCGAGCCGGAGAGTGATGGCATCCTGCTCTTCTCCGACGGTGAAACGGCAGGCCTCGTCGAGGGGCCGGTTGAGCAGAGGTTGCCAAATCTCTCCAAGGCAGAGGGCTTCCCCCCGCTCCTTGATCCAGGCATCAAGAGCCTGTCCGGGTGCGAGACGTTCGGCCACGGTGGGCGCATGGACCCACAGGCGGCTTCCTCCCTCGTGGGGCTCGACGTGAACCGCAGGGAGTGCCGGGGCCCCTTCGCCGCTCCAGCTCCGCAGAAGAAGACTGGATTGATCGCAGAGCTGTTGGCGTTTTTTGGCGTTGGGAGTCTTGAGACTGGATCGAGGTGCTTCCGGTCTCTCATGCAGGTTCGCCTTGGTCAGCAGGAGCTCCCGATCACCTGCGGCTCCTGCATCCAGTGGTAACGGCCGCGCCACATGACCTCGGGCTGCAAATTGCGCCACTGGGTAGCGATCAACCTTCACTTCCACCAGGGAGCCGCTGTGCTCTCCCGCTTCAGCGAGTTCAATCGTGGCCAGAAGCCTGTCATCAAGCGGCAGCGCAACAACCCTGTTCTCCTGCTGGTCGAGATGGGCGAGAAGACTTGTGGTTTGGCGCTCGAGAATGCACTGGACCCCGCCCTCCGGTGAGCGACGACGCCCACCCTCGCGGGTGACTTTCACCAGCACCCGATCGCCATTCCAGGCGTGATTGAGCTGGTGGTCGCGGATATAGATGTCTTCACCACCGTCATCACGGATGGCAAAGCAAAAGCCTTTGCTGCTGCATCGCAGCCGGGCCTCGATCATGTCCGGATTGTCGGTCCGCTGGATCGAGCCTTCCTTAGGACAGGTGATCACACCAAGTTTTTTAAGCCCCTGAATGGCGAGTTGCAGGGTGTCTTTTTCCGAACGGTTGCTCAGTCGGAAGATCTTTTCGAGTGTTTCGGATTCAACTGAACCGGAAACAGGGACCTGGTCGAGCAGATCAGCGACCGTGAACTTCATCGTGGAGAGTGGGCTGGCCGGCCTTCAGGACCGGGAGAACGATCACCCTGGAACGTTCAAGGACGAATCTCCCAAGGGGAGTTCTCCAAGAGTGGTGCAGCGTTGTCCGGGTGAAATCAGAGTTTAGGCGAAGCCCCATCCTCGACGTCCTGGGCTAGGTCAGCCCCTTCTTGGCCGCCTGGAAAACCGCCAAGGAGGGGCCATAGAAGCCGAAGACCGATCACGAGGAAACCCAGGGATGCCAACAGCTGAAGCAGATCAGCCGGTATGAGATTGGCCATTGACCCACCGGCGATGGCGCCGATGAGACTGGCCACGACAAGGGCTGAGGACGAGCCGAGAAACACCGCCAACGGCCTGTTGGATGTTCCACTGATCGCAACGGTTGCTAACTGCGTCTTGTCCCCAAGCTCCGCCAAAAACACGGTCACGAAGGTGGAGATCAGGAGCGTGAGATCCATGGTTGATCAGTTGTTCGCGTTTTGAAGCATCGATTGAAGGGCCTGGACCCCCAGCCAGAGTCCGAGACCCACCATCAACAGGCCCGCCATCTGCTCGAGTCGCTCAGGTGGAAGCACCTGCGAGAGCCAGCGACCGACCAAAACTCCCACCAGGCTCGAGCAGATCAGTGCGATAGCCGCGCCGAGGAACACCAGCCAGGGCTGGCCCGATTGGGCAGAGAGAAGCAAAGTCGCCAATTGGGTTTTGTCACCAAGCTCCGCCAGAAACACCGTGGTGAAGGTGCTGAGCAGCACGGCGGTGAAGCTCATGGAGCCGCTGGACTCCTCAGCTCGCTGGAGTTCAGCCATTCGATCGCCGCAGACTGCGATTGAACTTACGTAGTTCGCGGCTGTTGCCGCCATGCTCTGAGCGGATTTGTTGGCGGCAGCAGGCGATCGCGAAGTCATTCGCTTCTTCGGCCGCTAGGTCAAACAAGCCCGCAAGATTACTGACACGGCAAAAATCTGGACGCTCGTCATAAATCCTGCAGCTCCTTGCACCGGTGTCGTAGTGCTTGCACCAACCATCGGGGCCGGCCATCTCCAGATACAACGCTCGCTGCGCTTCTGATAAGGCCGCTAGGGCCTCCGGACGATCATCAGGAGACAGCCGGCAGCAGGCACCGCAGAACCGGATACAGGTCCAGGTGTCTTGGCGCTTCGACATCAGCAGCTGCTGTGACAAGCCATCACAGTGACAGGCCCTCTAGAACAGCGAAAGGGCAAAGGCCCCGTAGCCTGGTGAGACGATTGCTCCGGTTCACCGCGCCGACCCCATGGGACTCGATTTTCACCTGATCGCCAATTTCGCTGCCCTGGCTCTGATCACCCTGGCGGGTCCGGCGGTGATCTTCATCCTTTTCTATCGCCGCGGCGCTCTCTGAAGCTCCCCCAAGGCGTGGTACACAGGCTTTCGGGCGATCAGCCGTCCGACATAGGCGGCGATCACCGCTGCCATCACCACCCCAGCGAACAATTGCTGATCGCCTGTCAATCTCCAGGCGAAAACGATTGAAACCAGCGGCAGTTGGGTCGCTCCGGAAAGCCCTGCGGCCATTCCCAGGGCAATTCCCAGATGTTGGCTCATGCCCAACACGGCACACACGGTGTAACCCAGCATCGCTCCGAAGGTGAGTGAGGGGTCGATCAGTCCTCCAGGGACTCCAGGTGCCAGGGCGATCATCGGCGCCACCACACGGGTCACGGTGATCCACAGACTGGTGACACCGGCGATCAGATCCCCTCCTTGAGGGTCGAAGCTGGGCATGCCTTCATGAATCAGCTGGCGAATCAGGGCTTCCCCATCGGCAGTGCTGGTGCCAAAGCTCAGGAGCCCTAATCCAGTCAGGCCCAAGCCAAGGGCCAGGCCAATCCTGACCGGCTGTCGGCGCACTACGCCCATCAGCCGTCCTGTGGACCATACGAGGCCTCGGTTGAACAAGCCACCCACGAGTCCGCCGACAATGCCGATCGGCAGGGCCATCATCAGTTGTTCCGCCTCTGGCGTCATCACATTGATCACGCCTAGCCCGAAGATCGGTTGCCCCCCGAAATGGCTAAACCCCGCGGCCGCAACGGAAATGACCAGAGCGGGCCAAATCGTCACGATGGCGTAATCGGCGGTGAGTTCCTCGAGCATGAACACCGCCCCCAGCAAGGGAGTGTTGAAGCCTCCGGCTAATCCGGCTCCTCCACCGATCGCCACCATCTGTCGTTCGGTGAGGCTTGGAAGCCAGCCACCAAGACGACGGTGGAGCGCCCTGGCAACAGCCGCCCCGAACTGCACCACAGGGCCTTCTCGGCCCAGGGGGAACATGGCCACGGTGGCAATCGACCAGAGCAATCCTCTCTCCACCGTGCCCGCTGCTGCCATCGCTCGCGGCAGCTTGGATGGGTCTTCAAGACCATTCATGGTGGAGGGGATGCCAGAGCCAGCACCGTCTCGCCATGGCCCCCGCTGCAGCAGTAGAAGCGCTGGCATGACGGGGATCGGCAACAAGACGATCAGGAGCCCCAGGGGTGTCCAGGACTCGAAATGGGTGGGGAGCTGGTTGTAGAGGAGCTGCTGCAGTCGATCGATCCAGTTGAGGGGCAGGCAGGCAAGGCCGATCAGAGTGCCAACAAGGATCAGCCCAACAAAGTGCCGAATCAGGGAGGGCAGGGCCGAGGCTCCCGAATCGATCAGACCTGGAAAGAGCCCTTCGCTTCTGCGGGTATCAAGACTCATGGGTGAAGACCGAGGCCGATGGCGGCGTCCTGAAGCAGGCCTGCAACGTAGGCGTGGCTGGAGCGAATGTCGTCGCTTTCCAACACGCCGTTGTCAAGACAGTTGACCTTGAGGCAGTCACCGGCCTGATTGACCAGCTCCATGCCACGATCCCCATGGCGCCGACAGGTGTAGAGCTGATTCCCTCGCTGCAGCACCATGCTGCTGAAGTGCTCTCTTAAGGCCACGACCTCGAGTTGAAGGCGTTCTTCCCCCTGCCAGCGATTCAGCGAGAGGCGGAAGATGACATCCACCCGTCGAGGAATCGGCTGCTGGGGGTCCCAGCGCCAGGCGATCGCCTCGCGGCATGAATCCCCTTGTTGCAGGCTCAAGCGCTTATGGCCTCCCCTGAGCGTCTGCTCTCGGGTGACTTCACAATCTCTTGCCCAGAACAGTGGCGCTGGATGGCCGACCCCAAAGGGCTCCAAGGTCTGAAGCTCCTGCCAGAAGGCTCTGGTAATTCCCTCGAGTGGCAGCAGTGCTTCAGGGAGGATCCTTCGCGCACTTCCCTGGCTGTCCAGCCATTCCGCGGCAAGCCCATTGAGTTGTTCATGCAAGACGTGCACATGCTCGGCGCGAACGCTGAACCCAGCCGCTGCTGGATGGCCTCCGAACCGTTCCAGGTGATTGGCGCATTGCTGCAAGGCTCGATCGACCGCAAACCCCTCCGGGGAGCGCACTGAAGCGCGTAGAAGCCCTTCTCCATCGCCAGCAAGTAAAGCGACGGGTCGTCGATAACGCTCCATCAACCTGGAAGCCACGATGCCGATGACCCCGTGATGCCAGTGGCCCTGGGCGAGCAAGACAAAGGGGGGGAGTCCCTGGGTATCGGCTTCGAGCAAGGCCAGCGCCTCCGCCTCGATCGCGTCACATAGCTCTCGCCGTTGTCGATTCAGAGCATCACAGCGGCGAGCAAGCTCGACGCCTGCGTCACGATCGTCCTCGGTGAGTAGCTCCACCACGAGGCGTGGATCTCCAAGCCTGCCGACCGCATTGATCCTTGGTGCGAGCTGAAAGCCAATGTCGTCGGCGCGGAGGGGGCGTTCTTCCAGGCCGGAGAGTTGCTGCAGAGCGCGAAGGCCGATGCAGCTGCTGCGATGCAGATGGCCAAGCCCTTCGCGGAGCCAGGTGCGATTCGCACCTGTCAGCGGCGCCATGTCGGCAATGGTGCCAATACAGAAGAGATCTCGGGCGGCGCCGATCGCATCCGGTTGACCCAGCGATTCGGCAAGGGTTCGCGCGAGCACGTAGGCGAGGCCCACCCCCGCAAGCCCCCGATAGGGCGAGTCCTCAGGAGTGGTCGAGGGGTGGATTAATGCCAGGGCTTGAGGGGCTTCAACCGGCAGGGTGTGATGGTCCGTGAGGATCACGTCCATGCCGAGCTTCTCTGCAAGCGAGAGCGCTTCCTGGGCGGAAACACCGTTATCGACGGTCACCAGCAGTCGGATGCCCTGCGCATGCAAGCCAGACACCATGCCTGCATTCAAGCCATAACCATCGTCCATCCGGCTGGGGATCGCTGGTTGTGGCTTGGCTCCGAGGGAGGACAGCGCTCTGATCAGCAAGGCTGTGCTGGTCATGCCGTCGGCGTCATAGTCCCCACAGATCGCCAGGGATTCACCCCTTAGGCAGGCCTGAGTCAGCCGCGCCACTGCTGCCTCCAGCTGGGGGAAGTGCTGGGTGGTGGAAGGCAGCGCGGGGGCATTGAGCAGATCCTGCGCTGAATTGAGATCGTGACCTCGACGAACTAACACCGCCCGAAGGGCCAGTGGCAGCGGTAACCCGTTCAATGGATCTCTCCCACAGGGCGGCGGGAGCTGCCAAGCCGATGGACTGGAGGGGGGGGGCACGGCTGCAGCGTTCGGATGAGTGCATTGTGCGCTGTGGTTCAAGCTGGTTTGCAGCGGTGGCTGTCTTGTGGTGTTGGCTCTGGAAGCCGTCTTCTGGGATGTGGATGGAACCCTGGCAGACACAGAGATGGATGGTCATCGGCCAGCCTTCAATGCAGCGTTTGCGGAAGAGGGACTGCCCTGGATCTGGGATGTGCCGCTCTACGAACAGCTGCTGCTCATCGCGGGTGGACGTCAGCGCATGGCGGCCTATGCCGATCAATTGGGGACCCCTCTGGCCAATGCCCAGCTCGATCGATTGCGGGCTCTGAAGCAAAAGCACTATCGGCAACGTTGTCAGGAGGGGGCGATCGCTCTCCGTCCTGGAGTTGAGCGCTTGATCGAAGCCTTTTCAGAGGCTGGATGTAGCCAGTGGATTGTTACCAGCAGCGGCCGATCGTCCGTTGAGTCCCTCCTGATTGGCCTTTTTGGAGCCAGCCGACATCCCTTCAATGGCTTGATCACCGCCGACGATGTGCGATCAGCGAAACCTGATCCAGAGCCTTATCTCAAGGCGCTGACGATCAGCGGCTGCAATCCCTCATCCGTGTTGGCGATCGAGGATTCGCAGGCCGGTCTCGAAGCGGCGACAGCGGCAGGTCTCCCTTGTCTGCTGACCCCTTCGCCCTGGGAGCATGAGTTGCTTGCTCGTCTTGACGAGGAGGTTCCTCCCGCCGCCGCAGCGCTGCTGCACCTTGGTGAACCAGACCTTCCGGCCCGGCAATTGTCAGGTCCCCCTTGTCCTGGAGGGGTTGTCACGCTGGAGTACGTGAACGGTCTTGTGCAGAGCAGTCGTTGATGCTTCGGCAGCGCACCCGCTACGCCCAGCTTGAGGAACGTCTCGGATCCCAGCTCAGCATGAGTTTGGTGGGGCCCTGGAGACGACGGAGCCTTGGTTTGCTTTGCCTGTTAATCGGCTTTTTTTTAGGCAGCAACCTCACCACCTACTACCTCCAGAAGATTGGTCAGCGGCCCTTGGTGGTCCTGGTGTTGGTTCTGGTGCTTGAGCTTCTGGTGCGTCTGCGCAGTCGTGTGCAGGCCAATCCCTGGCCATTGTCCTGGATCGCTCTCGACAGCCTGCGTCTTGGCGTGGTTTATGCCGTGGTGCTGGAGGCTTACAAACTTGGTTCTTGAGCCCTCGCCCTGTTCAGATCCTCTCTCCGTGCCAGGCCTGGAGCCGGTGCTGAACAGCCTGGGGATCAGCGATAGCCGCGCTTGGCGCACGCGCTGGGCAGATGTCGGCGGCTCCTCTTTGGCCCTTGAGGCCTGGGGACACCCAGTGACGGATGCCTTTGTCTGGACTGTGGGGTTTCCGTTACTGACAGCGCTTGAGGGGGCTGCGGACCATCCTCAGCGTCAGTTGTTCGGCCTGAGCGGTCTACCGGGCTGCGGAAAAAGCACATTGACCCGCTGGATTGCTGCTGCAGCGAAGGTGATCGATCTTCCAATTGTGGTGATCTCTCTGGATGATTTCTATTACCCACGCGAGGAGCTTGATCGGGTCATGGCTGGCAATCCCTGGCGCGTGCCCCGTGCTTTACCGGGAAGCCATGATCTGTCTCTTCTTCAGCGGGCGGTGGATTCATGGCGAACGAGCGGTCTCCTGCGTGCGCCCTGCTTTGAAAAATCGTTGAGACATGGCAAGGGTGATCGCAGCGGCTGGCGCGAACAGCGCGGTCAGGTTTGCCTTCTGGAGGGATGGTTCGTCGGCGTTCGCCCCAGCAGCCAGCTGGGTGACGACCCCCTACTGACTACCGCCGAACGGGACTACCAACCTCTTGTTCAGAAGCATTTGGCTCGCTATGTCCCTTTTTGGGAGTCACTCGATGGCCTTTGGCATCTACGGGCCTCAAACGTGGAGGCCACCCGCCTCTGGAAACGTCAGCAGGAAGAGACCATGCACCGGCGCACCGGTGTCCAACTGCCCGCTCCTGCGCTCAACAGCTTTGTTCGCATGATCGAAACAGCAATGCCCCAGGCGTCGTACCAACACCTGGAGCATGCCAACGTCGTCGTGCACCTCAACGACACCCGTGAGGTACTCGAACTGACTCGTGCCTGAAATCAGGCTTCGCTATCGCTCTCGTCCACGGGATAGACAAATCCCTGTGCGCGGCCGCTGAGCACGGACTTGCCGATGGACAGGGCTCGCTGGGCCGCTGTGGCGGCTTTCGCTTTCCAAACGGCGTGACGCTGATTGCGCTTGCTCTTTGAGGTCTTTTTCTTGGGTACGGCCATCGCCGGCGATTTCTGCCAAACAGCGATCTTCCCCTGCCGAGAGTCCCTCCGTCAAATCGCTAGGCTTCCGCCAATGCAGCGTTGCCGTGAGTTCAGGTCAATCGGACCCCGCACAGCGTGTTGATCCACTGGCACGTTTCAAGCCGGAGCCCCCACCCTCCTACAGCGAGCTTCTCCAGCAGATCAAGGCTGGTGATGTTGAAGAGCTTCAGCTCGTGCCGGCCCGGCGAGAGGTCATCGTTCGCTACGACGACGGACGTCAGGCCACGGTGGCGGTTTTTGCCAATGTCCAACAGGTCTTGCGAACTGCCGAGTCGGCGGGAGTTCCCTTAACGGTTAAAGACATCCGCGGTGAGCAGGCCCTGGCAGGGCTGGCGGGCAACCTCGCCTTAATTGCTTTGGTGGTGATTGGCCTCTCCCTCCTGTTGCGTCGTTCCGCTCAGGTGGCGAACCGCGCCATGGGGTTTGGGAGGAGTCAGGCGCGAGTGCGCTCCCAGGATGACGTGGTGGTGCGTTTCGAGGACGTCGCTGGCATTCAGGAGGCGAAGGAGGAGCTGCAGGAGGTGGTCACCTTTTTGCGTCAGCCCGAAAGCTTCATTCGACTCGGAGCGACTATTCCCCGTGGTGTGCTGCTTGTAGGCCCCCCCGGAACTGGAAAGACGCTGCTCGCCAAGGCAATCGCCGGTGAGGCCGGGGTTCCCTTCTTCTCAATGGCTGCGTCGGAATTCGTCGAATTGTTTGTCGGTGTTGGTGCCAGTCGTGTTCGCGATCTCTTCCGCAAGGCGAAGGAGAAAGCCCCCTGCATCGTGTTCATCGATGAGATTGATGCGGTGGGTCGTCAACGCGGAGCTGGAATCGGTGGCGGTAACGACGAGCGCGAGCAAACCCTCAACCAGCTGCTCACAGAAATGGATGGATTCGCTGACAACTCCGGCGTCATCCTTCTCGCCGCTACGAATCGTGCTGATGTCCTCGATTCAGCCCTGATGCGTCCAGGCCGGTTTGATCGACGCATTCATGTCGACCTTCCTGATCGCAGGGGGCGTGAAGCCATCCTTTCGGTTCATGCACGGACCCGCCCCTTGGCAGAGGATGTCTGCCTTCAGGATTGGGCCCGTCGCACCCCCGGATTCTCCGGAGCCGACCTGGCCAACTTGCTCAACGAAGCGGCCATTTTGACGGCTCGTCAGCAGCAAACCTCGATCGGGCAAGCGCAGATCGAGTCGGCATTGGAGCGCATCACCATGGGGCTCACAGCAGCTCCGCTGCAGGACAGCGCCAAGAAGCGTTTGATTGCGTATCACGAGATTGGCCACGCCCTCGTGGCTGCCTTGACCCCCCATGCCGACAGGGTCGACAAGGTGACGTTGCTTCCTCGCAGCGGCGGTGTGGGTGGATTCACACGCTTCTGGCCTGATGACGAACGTCTCGATTCCGGTCTCATCAGCAGGGCCTCTCTGGAGGCACGTCTTGTGGTGGCTCTCGGTGGTCGTGCTGCAGAGACCGTCGTGTTCGGTGCAGGCGAGGTGACCCAAGGAGCAAGTGGAGATTTGCAGATGGTCAGCCAGCTGGCTCGGGAAATGGTCACGCGGTTTGGTTTCTCGGAGCTGGGACCGGTGGCCTACGAGGGTGCCGGGAATGAGGTTTTCCTTGGCAGGGATCTGATTCATTCGCGTCCTGCCTATGGCGAACGCACGGGGCGCGAAATCGACTTTCAGGTGCGTCGCCTGGCGACGAACGCTTTGCGCCAGGCGGTGGCTTTGTTGGAAAGCCGCAGGGATGTGATGGATCGTCTGGTTGAAGCTCTGATTGATGAGGAGACGCTTCACACCGATCGATTCCTTGCCTTGGCGGGGATCGACGATTCAGCCATCGCCACTAGCGTGGTGTAGTTGATCAACCGGGCCCGGTGCCGACTGCCCGAGGGGTGAAAGTGTTCAAGCGGGGCCAGGCATTTCGCCTTCTAGTGCCTCTTCTTTTGGTCAGTTGCCTGACCTGGTTTCTCTTGCGCCTCCAGGTGGAGTGGGCGTGGTTTTCCCAGTTTCAGTTCGAGCAGGTCCTCGCCCTGCGTTGGGGTCTGCAGGCTGCGGGGTTCAGTCTGGCGGCCGTGGTTGCAGGGGCCACCGTCCTCTGGCGGCGCTGGTGGCTTAAGTCAGCAAACGTGCCGGGCCCACCCGTGTTGTGGCCCCTACGTGGTCGCGCTTTTGGGCTCGTACTCGTCGCAAGCCTCCTCCTGGTCGCGGCTGTGCTCAGCGTGTTGTTCAGGCTGGCCTGGCTGGCCTGGATCGATCCTTTTTCACTGAGCCAGTGGTGGAGTGTGTCTCCGTCGTCCGGCTGGTCTCTCAGCCTGCCCATCGGGGTGGCCGCTCTGACCTTGGTGCTCGGTGTGCTGCTGGGCAGTTGGGGGCTCCTGGCTCAAGTTGTGGGTGCTGCGATGGGCTGTTGGATCGTTGGAAGAGCCTGGGGACTGTGGGCTCTGGCGTGGACGATCCCAGACGTTGGCATTCGCGAACCTCTGCTTGGTTCTGACGTGAGCTTCGGTCTGGGGCGATTTTCCGCCTTGGCACTGGCGATTGAACTGCTGCTCTTTCAGCTCCTGCTCACCCTCGGCACCGCGGTCTGGGCGCGTCTGACCCGTGCCCCAGGCCTCACGGATTGGTCCTTCCCTGGCTTGACAGGTCTTGAAAGGCAGCGATTGCGTCCACTTCTTGCCATTCTCTGCCTCTTGGTTGCCTCTCTGCTTTGGCTCTCAAGGCACCAGCTGCTCTGGTCACAGGACGGAGTTGTTGCTGGTGCTGGCTGGCTTGATGTTCATGTTGTGCTGCCCCTGCGTCAGCTGGCAGCTCTCGCCTTCGCCCTGTTGGGCCTGTTGGTGATTCCTTATCCCGCGGTCGTTCGTCGACGTCGTCGGCTTCGCCTGTTCATGGCAGCGATTGCTGCATCGGCCTTGCTTGCTGAGCTGTTTCTTGCACCTGCCATCCAGTGGCTGGTGGTCAAACCACGGGAACTGCGCCTGGAATCCCCTTACTTGAAGCGATCGATTGCGGCGACCCGTCGTGCTTTTCAGCTCGATGCAATCGTCAGCCGTGACATCAACCCTTCACCCCGTCTCCAGCCTGATGATCTGGTCGAAGGTGCCAGTACGCTCCGCAATATTCGCCTCTGGGACAGTCAGCCCTTGCTGGCCACCAATCGCCAGTTGCAACAACTACGCGTTTACTACCGCTTCTCCAATGCTGCGGTTGATCGCTACCAGTTGCACACCGACAAGGAGAAGCGACAACAGGTGATCATCGCGGCACGGGAGCTTGACCAGGCGTCGCTTCCTGATCGTTCGCGCACCTGGTTAAATCGTCACTTTGTATTCACGCACGGCTTTGGCTTCACCCTCAGTCCAGTGAATACCAAGGCCCCAGATGGTCTTCCCGAATATTTCATCAGTGATCTCGGTGCTACGGCCCGTATTCGCGGTAATGCTGCTCTGAATATCACTGCTGAAGAGGTGGAAAAGCATGTGCCGATTGGCCGCGCTGCTCTCTACTTCGGCATGCTGCCCTCTCCCTATGCCGTTGCGCCAACAAAGGTTGAAGAATTTGACTTTCCAGAAGGCGATCGCAATCTTTACAACCATTACTCAGGTTTAGCCGGTGTCCCCCTCTCCAATGGAATTCAACGTTTAGCTGCCGCTGTTTACCTCCAGGAGCCAAGGCTTCTCAACACCGGTTCTCTTGACCGTGATTCCAAGCTTCTGCTCCGTCGCGACGTCAAGGAACGAGTTCGCACTTTGGCTCCATTCCTGCATTTTTATGGTGATCCCTATCTCGTTTCTGTTCCTATTCCAGAAACTGCTGCGGGGTATGACGTGCAACAGCATCAATACTGGATTGTTGATGGCTTTACGACTTCTAATACCTACGCCTATGCCTCAGGTCTCCCGGATGGCCGATCACTTCGCTACGCAAGAAATTCCGTCAAAGCAGTTGTTGATGCCTACAACGGCACGGTTCATTTGTATGTGAGCGAGCCGGATGATCCGATCATTCTTGGTTGGCAGCGCTTGTTTCCACAACTTTTCAGCCCTCTCGCTGAGATGCCAAAGGTGCTCCGTCAACACCTCATGGTTTCACCCAGCATGTTTGCATTGCAGGTGCAGCAGCTTCTCCGATATCACGTTACTGACCCTCGCATTTTTTACAGCGGTGATGACGTTTGGCAGGTTCCACTTGAGCTCTACGGGAAAGATCAGATCCCTGTTGCTCCTTATCACATTACTGCCCAATTGCGGACCAATCAGTCGTCGGAGTTTCTTCTCCTGCAACCCCTGACTCCCTTAGCCCGGCCCAACCTGTCGGCCTGGTTGGCCGCCCGGAATGACGATGATCACTATGGAGAACTGGTTCTTCTGCGCTTCCCCACCGATATTCCGATCTTTGGTCCAGAGCAGATTCAAGCTTTGATTAATCAGAACCCCACAATCAGTCAACAGTTTGGTCTTTGGGATCGAGCCGGATCTGAGGTTGTCCAGGGAAATCTACTGGTTGTTCCTTTGGGCAATGCCCTGCTGTATGTCGAACCTGTGTATTTACGAGCTAGGAGGGGTGGTTTGCCCACGCTTACGCGTGTTGTAGTGAGTGATGGCAGTCGTGTTGCGATGGCTCCAAATTTGCTGGCGGGCGTTCAGGCCTTGCTCAAGGGAGAGTTTGATGGGACATTTGTTGATGATCTTTCTGGCCAAGAAAAAAGCCGCCCTTGAAGGCGGCTTGAATCGTTGAACGAAGCTTTCTTTCAGTCGAAGTGCTCAGTTCACGGCTGCGAAGAACTCCTTAGAACCCACGGGATCGGGCTTCATGGTCTTTTCGCCAGGAGTCCAGTTGGCGGGGCAGACCTCGTCGGGGTGGGACTGCACGTACTGGAAGGCCTGAAGAACACGCAGGGTTTCATCAACATTGCGACCCACGGGCAGGTTGTTGATGGTGGCGTGCATGATCACACCTTCGGGATCGATGATGAACAGGCCGCGCAGAGCTACACCGGCTTCTTCGTCGAGAACGGTGTAGGCCGTGGAAATCTCCTTCTTGAGATCGGCAACGAGGGGATAGGCGATGTCGCCAAGGCCGCCCTGGTTGCGTGGGGTTTGAATCCAAGCGAGGTGGCTGAACTGGCTGTCAACGGAGACGCCCAGCACTTCAGTGTTCTTGCTGGAGAAATCGGCGTAGCGATCGCTGAAGGCTGTGATTTCAGTCGGGCAGACGAAGGTGAAGTCCAGGGGATAGAAGAACAGCACCACATACTTGCCGCGGTACTGGGAGAGGCTGATCTCTTTGAACTCCTGGTCCACTACAGCGGTGGCTGTGAAATCAGGGGCCTGTTGGCCCACGCGCAGGCAACCGTTAGCGGTCATGATGAAGGGGCGATGGTTGAGCAGCGGAAGCGTGACGGCTAAGGCAAAGTCGAAACGACTTCCAGTTGCTTTCGTCAATTTATCACGACTGGCCTGCCACTTGTCGTGATCTGGTGTACGTCGTCGGTTTGGCAGGTCTACAGTCAAGCAATGATTCAACGCTCCATGGCCTGGGATCAGGCACTTCTGCGCAAATTCAGCAGCACCGGGCACTTTCGACTGCTCAACCAGGTGCGTAGTGAGCTGAAGGCTCAGCCGCTCAATCGCGACCCCGAGACCAGGGAGCTCACGCTTCAGGCCCGTCCGTTGAGGGGGCAGCCTGTTCGTGCTCAACGTCGTCCCAATGCCCTGGAGTCTTCGGATTCAGAGCCCCTCTTGCCCTCCCGCCAGGCCGAAGCCCCAAGTTCATTTCGAGAACGTCTCAACGCCATCGACATGCGTTGAGACTGCAAACGGAGCCGGGATTGTCACACGAATGGCTCGGGGGAGACTTGAACTCCCGACCTTGGGGTTATGAATCCCACGCTCTAACCAGCTGAGCTACCGAGCCGTGTCAGCCGATACTTTAAACGATCACTGGATGCGCTCAGGCGCGACGAGACGGTAGGAACGCCATGGGATCTGAGGCCGCTCCCCCGGGTTGGCGAATCTCAAAATGCAGGTGAGGGCCGGTGCTCCTCCCAGTGCTTCCCATCAGCGAGATGGTGGCGCCCTGAGGAATGACTTGCCCCTTGCGCACGATTAAACGGCTGTTGTGGGCGTAGCGCGTGGATGTGCCATCTCCATGGGAGAGCTCAACGAGGTAGCCGTAGCCACTGCTCCATCCTGAAAACACCACGACACCGTCCTTGGCAGCCTGAATCGGAGTGCCCACATTGTTAGCGATATCGATTCCTTTGTGCATGCGGCCCCAGCGCCATCCATAACCGGATGTGAAGACTCCTTTGGTGGGCCATATAAAGGACTGCTTGCCCATGGGCTTGCGGGTGCCATCCGGAAATCCAGGAAGTTCCGGCCAGCTCGCACCACCGGAAACACTGGGACGGATCGCTAACAGCTGGCGAGGTGCTGCTTCTGCCACGCGAATCTGTGATCCAACGACAAGACGCGCCAGGTCGAGACCAGGATTGAGTTTGCGTAGTTCGGTGGTCGTCAGCCCATGTTTTCGAGCGATCGAGGCAAACGATTCACCATCACGGACTTTGATCTCAGCCACCGGGGCAGGCGGGGCGGTGAGTGGAGCCGTACGTCGTACGGAAAAGCGATCAAGGGCGGTGCTGTTGTTGAGCTGAGCTTCTACACGGGTCGGGAGCATCAGCCACTGCCTAAGACCGAATGAGCTGTCGATCCCTTTTTCATTCAGCTCTGCAAGGGTTTGGGCAGGCAGCCCGAGTTCAGCGGCAAGGGCCTCGAGGCGGATCTCGGATTTGGTCTGGATCCAAAAGTGGCTTTGAACTGCCGGCAGAGCTGCAAGCAGGAGCTGTTGGTCCGAACTGGCACGATCACCATCAGCGAAGCCAGGCTGATGACCCAGAGCCACAAGGCCGATCACCGGAAGCGCTGAAGCTGTGGTGAGAACCAGCAGGGGCTTCATACAGAACGCAAGCAAGGACACCCCCGGAGAAGCCGCCACGACCCGGAGTCCGGCTGAAGGTAACGGCTGGAACAGTCCTCGGCAAGGGTGCGTGGATCAGCCTGTGAATCACCACAGCCCCAGCTGAAGTCCAGCGTGAAAGCCCACAAGTGCTGCAGCGACTGAAAGGTTGAGGCTTCTCACCTGTTCGCCACCCGGCATTGGAATCGTGCAGATTTCATGACATTGATCTCGGACAGCCCCGGGCAGCCCGGAATCCTCGCGACCGAACAGCAGGATGTCTCCCCTTTGGAAATGCATCTCAGGCAAGGTCCTGCCGCCGTGGCGACTACAACCAATCAAGCGGTGTCCATCCTTGGGTAGCGAGCTCAGGAATGCAGCGAGATTCGGGTGGGTGCTGAGTTGCACGTGGGGCCAGTAATCAAGCCCTGCACGCTTGAGGTATCGATCCTCCAGGCTGAAGCCGAGCGGTTCGATCAAGGCGAGCGGGAGCTGCAAGGCCGCACAGGTGCGGGCGATATTGCCGGTATTCGGTGGAATCTGGGGTTCAAATAGGGCCACTTGCAATGGGTGCTTAGGTTCGGCGCCGTTCATGGAACCTTCACCCCAAAGCGGTGGAGATCCAAGGCACGCCCTTGCACCACGAGCCAGCTTTGCCTGGATTGACGCTCCAGCTCCTGGGCAAGCCAGCCAAGACGATCCCGGAACAAGCCTCCTGCCGCAGTGGCAGGAACCACTCCCCAACCGGTCTCCTCAATGACGATCACCACGGGGCGACTGCGCTGCTGCAGGCTGTTGCACAGCGACTGACAAAGGGCGGTCCATTCGCGATCGGTTGACTCAAGGTTTGAGGCGACAAATCCACCCAGGGAGTCGATGAGGAGCGACTGTTCTGGGTCGGTCTGATTGAGGGTTGACGCAAGATCAGCGCCGCACTCGACCAGCCTCCAGTGCTCTGGTCTGCGTTGCCGGTGAATGTTGATCCGTTGTTGCCAGGCGTGATCGTCGGGTCTGCTTTCGGATGTGGCGAGATAGGTCACCGATGGTTCCTGGCTGATCAGGTGTTCCGCCCAGCGACTTTTCCCGCCCCGAGATGGCCCGCTGACCAGCACAAGCTGATTCGGTTCAGCCACCACCATTCATTCCCCGCAGGGTCGCCACAGAGGAGGGACTGACGCGGTTGAGGTAGCGGAAAATCCAATATTTAAAGATGGTCGCAAGAATCACAGGGAAGGTGGCGATAAAGAGGAGGATGAAATTATCTCGTGCTGGGAATCCGAAATGATTGGCAATTCCATCGAGTAACACTGTCCATCCTTCGGGGCTGTGAAATCCGACGAAAATATCTGTGAACAGGATGATTGCAAACGCTTTGGCTGAGTCGCTGAGGCCATAGACGGCTTCATCAAAGAAACCTCGCAGAACTCTGAGCTCTTCTCTGCTCACGACGCAAACGACGACGAATGCGATCAGAGCAGCTAGATCAGATAGAACATTCTTAACGGCATGGGTGCTCTCGGAATCGGCTTCGTCCTTTAGTTCCTCGGCTTTGACTGCAAGCGCCTGTTGCAAGTCTTCCTGGCTTGGAACTGCTTTGCCTCGTAACAGTGCATCAAACTCAATCTCTGCTTTGTAAACTCTCAGTTTCTCAACGGCTTGCTCCTCAAGTTGGGGTTTTGGATAGCTGAGAAAAGGCAAGTCTGGGGCATAACGGTCCACCATCGGGCTAATGATGTAGGTCCGACTGACCTGTTGAATCAGCAAAGGCACCAGGATCAGTAACAACAGCACCTTGAGGGAGATCAGCGTCGAATCCCTCCTTCGGCGGAATCCGGCCACCAGCGTGGCTTCAGCGGTGGGATCCAGTTGACGCCTTACGGTGTCCACCACGCCGAGTAATGACCTCGGCAGCGGATCGGGAGCCCGACTCATCGTTGGAGCTGAAGCCGTGCGCCTGGGGGTATACCGGTTCACAACACTTTCAATCAGCTGAAGCTGGCGCAGTTCTTGCATGTCCAGCTGGCCTCTCTGTGATTCGAGGCTGTCGAGCGTTGTGCGACAGACATTCAGAGCTGCCTTGAACTTTCGCAGGATGGTTGCCTGCACCGAGCGTGGTACGGAGAGCTCAAGCTCAGTTCGTATGGGGCGATCACCGTAGTACTCCAGTTCAAGGCTCTGGATCAGCAGGGCTGCCTCGTAGCCCCTGTCCAGATCACTATTGAGGTCGCGGGCATTGGCCTGACCGAATGTGCTGATCCAGTTGCGCATCGCCATGGTTTGCGTTGTTCAGCGAGAGAAAACCCACCAGGTGGCCATCGGCACGATGGTTCCCACCACCAGCAAGACAATCACCCAAGTGAAGGCATTGCTTTCTTCGGTTTCTTCCTTCGTCGGAATGTTGGTCGGCAGAGTTGTCCGTTCCACTTCAACCGGTGGGCCTGGGTCTTCCCCACCGTTGAGGACCACGTCAAGCCGTTCGATGCCATCCAGACTGGCTTGCCGATAGCGGTCACCATCCCGCAGCGGCTGACTCATGGTGGTGCGTCCGGTGCTACGCAGCAGCTCCGCAGGAAGCCTGCTGGAGAGTGCAGAGTCCGCCACCACAGCGGCCTGTTTGTTCTGGGCTTCGATCAACATCAGCAGAAGAGGGGCGTCGCCTGCTGTGCCACTCCAGCGTTCGAGTAGCTGCTCACCGAAGGAGTTCAGGGTGAGACCGTAGTCAAGGCGACGCACAGTGATCAGACGGGCATCGAGACGCTGTTGATCGAGCTCTTGGAGCCTGGCATTCAGCTCTGTTCGGCTCGATCGGCTCAACACCTCTGCTCCGTCAAGGACCGGATCTGAGGGGCGGACCGATGGGAAATCAACGGGTGCAACAGCCAGGGCCGTCGGGACGAGCAGCCACAAGGACAGGCAGGTAGCCGAAAGAACGGCTAGGAGCTTCGAGATCCTCAGCATGCGTTGGTGCCAGATGGGGGCAGTCTGCCGTTAGGAGAGCAGGCTGTCGCGATTCAGGGCCATGATCGCCTCAACAATGCCATTGGCGCGCGAATCGGGTAAGACCACTTTGCGGGTCAGGGTCTCGAGAAAGGCGGTTTCTGCAGGATCGACAGAGCGGTCGGCATGGACCAATTGCGTGGCTAGGGCCAGGGCGGTTTCCTGTTGCACCAGATTCAATTGGGGCAACGCCTGATCGACAAGCTGCTCGAGGCCTTGTTCGCGCAACACAGCCAAAAGCCCGTCAAAGAGGGCAGCCATCTCGGATTCGCTGTTGTTTTTGTAAGGCGTTCGATGTTCAAGATGGCGTCGCAGGGCGTGGGCCTCGTCTCTTCCCAGCACACCGTCACAAGCCACAGCTCCTAGAGCGACGGCAGCAAACGCTTCGGCCTCGGTCATTACCGCTGGTGTGATCTGCCCCATTTGAGCAAGAGTGCAGCGATCTGACAGCAGCCACGACACCACCCATGCCACCAGCCGCCCGAATCAGCCTTTCTGCCGGTCTGTTGGTGCTTCTGATGGCTGCTGTTAATGCAACGACTGCTCCGTCCATTCAGCCGAGCCTTGAGCGGGCTGAAGTGTTGGCTGGATTGGCAGGTGTAGGTCTCATGCTTGTGGCGGTCCTCTGGACCAGAGCAGTGCCTAAAGCTCCTGAGGCAGTCGCCCTTCAAGGGGATCAGTCCTTCCGGCTTGTGGATGGGCTGCCGGATCCCGTTCGCCTGGAGTTGGCCTGGGGGAGCCAACTCTTCCTCACTGCCACATCAGCAGCCACGATTCTTGTCTACTGGGATGGGAAGGTGCTGATGAGACGTGGATTGATCTGCAGCACTCCGTTTAAGCCAGGCACGATCTGTGATCGTTCCACGGAGCAGGGCCAGTTGATTTCTCTGGTGAAAACTGCCTTGTACCCAGGGCGCACGGAATTCGATTCTGTGCTTCCCGATCTACCGGCTGTGATGGTTCAGCCTCTGGAAGCCAGAGGCTGGGTGGTGCTTGGAGGCTGGTCGGAGCGCTGCTTCAGCCGTTCCGATGAGCGTTGGTTCAGTGGATGGTGTGAGCGGCTCAGAACGACACTGGTGCAGGTTGACGAGTCTTCTTTGTTGACCGAGAGCGACCCTCATCCAGGCTGAGTTCTGAACGGACTTTGTCTCCCGGTGCAGAGAAGATAACGGTGCCTTTCCGACCCACTTTGCCTCTGAGCACCTGGCTGCGGGTGACTTGGTTGTTGCTCTTTCTGCGGAGCACAACGTTTCCTTTGGCCAGAACAGCATCGTTGCTCCAGTTCCATTCACAGCGGTCGGCTTTGAGTTGCTCGCCGGGTTGCTGAAGTCTGCAGTCCTGACTGACCTTCACCGTGCTTTTTTTCAGGTCGACAAGGAAACCACGGCCTTCGATATTGGATCGCTCGAGGCGACCATCGAAGGGGTGTTCGCTGCTCAGGGTCTCTTTCTTGAAGTTCCATCGGGTTGTGAGGGCGTTCAAAAGGCCTTTGCGTTGAGGAAACTGCACCCGCACTGGTTCGATCAGATCGACCAATCCCTCCTTGGTATTGCCCGACAATCGGCTGGCTTGTAGTTGTTGAAGAGTGTCTTGCTTCTCGCGTCGCTGGCCAAGAACAGGACCCTGGGCTTGCAGTGCACCATCACCGAGATTCCAGATCGCTTTTTGGGTGCGGAGCACGCTGTTGGGATTGACGCCGGGCTTCCTCGCCTGCCCCCACTGTTCGAGCTGCACGACACCCATGAGGGTGAGATCTTGGCTGTCTTGTTGTAGCTGAGCACTGCTGGCACGGAGTCGATTGCTTTGGTCATCGGCCTGGGGGCGCTGGTCGATCACCAGCAGGGAGCGCCCGGGGGTCCAGCGGAGGCGATCTCCACGGATCAACACCTTTTGGCCCGTGAGTTGTTGAAGTTGCACATCCCCTTCCAGCAGGACCTCTTGGCCATCGTTGAAGACAACTGCGTTCTGAGCTTTGATCGTGAAGGTCGGTTTGTTCTTGTTGTAAAGCAAGCCTGAGGGATTTCGGGCTCGCACAAGTCGTCGACTGAATTCGTAGCGAGCTTCCGGACTGTTCAGGTCCCAGTCCCTTGAACCATCTGCTTTTTTCTGCCGCAGTTCCAGCGAACGGAATACAAACGGAGGCGCGGCAGGAGCTGCGCTGTCATCGGTGGATTCACAGCCGCACAGCAGCACAGAGATCAGAACGATCCCTCCAGCCAGCCGAAGACCCGGTGTTGGGTTCATCAGAGTGGACCGTCCAGTTCGAGTCGGGCCATGACCGGTTGCGGTTCAGGGAGAGCGGATCCGCAGCGCAGCTTGCCCCAGATCAGCTCGCTCTTCCAGCGTGTTGGAGGGGCATCGAAGCCCAGTTGGGCAAGGATCCTGGTGCTGAGGTCTGGAACGAGGGGGGAGAGGAGCAGGCCGACGAGCCGAGTGCACTCGAGAACGGCATACAGATCGGCCCCCACGATGGTTTCCTGCCCTGGTTGTTTCATTCGACTCCAGGGAGCCTGTTCATTCAGGAAGCCATTCGCGCTGATGGCCAATCCGAGAATGGCTTCGCACGCTTCCTGAAAGCGAAGCTCAGGCATGGATTGATGCACGGTCTGCATCACCGTCTCCGCTTGGGCTTTCAGGGGATGGTCCGCGAGGGCCTCCGGTTCGATCGGTGGTACGGCATCGCTGAACCACTTGCGCGCCATTGATGCGGTGCGATTCAGCAGATTACCGATCGTGTTGGCGAGATCGTTATTCACCAAGTCACTGAAACGCTGTTGCTGGAAATCTCCGTCTTCACCGAATTGAATGTCGCGAAGTAGGTACCAACGCACGGCATCATGACCGCAGCGTTCCAGCAGCACATCGGGATCCAGCACGTTTCCCAGTGACTTGCCCATCTTCTGGCCTTCACGCGTCAGAAAACCGTGGCCGAACACGCGTTTGGGAACCGGCAGGCCCGCCGACATCAGCATGGCCGGCCAATACACGGCGTGAAAGCGAAGAATGTCCTTGCCGATCACTTGAACGTCTGCAGGCCAACCCACGCTCTCCAGACGTTCCAGGTCAATGGCACCACCATCGTCGAGCAGGGCGGTGAGGTAACCAAGCAGAGCGTCAAACCACACGTAGAACGTGTGCCCCTCATGCCCGGGGACCGGTAGTCCCCAGGAGACATTGACTCTTGAGATTGAAAAGTCGCGAAGGCCTCCCGCCACGAAATTCTGAATTTCTTTGCGGCGGCTGGCTGGTGCGATGAACTCCGGCTGCTGAATCAGCTTTTCGATCCTCTCCTGGAAATTGGAGAGGCAGAAAAAGAGATTTTCTTCATCGCGCCATTCCAGTGGCTTCTGATGGGTTGGACAGCAGGGGGCCTTGGCGTTGGCAGGTTCGTCCTTGAATTCTTCGCAACCCACGCAATACCAACCGGTCTGGCGGCCGCTACGGATATCCCCGGAAGCCTCACAACGAGCGAAAAATGCTTGTACCAGGGGGCGATGACGTTCTGCCGTCGTGCGCACAAAGCGATCGTTACTGATCCCCCACTGCCGCCAGGCCTCCTGGTAGCGGGCCGTGATTCGATCACAGTGGTCCTGGGGCGCGATTCCCTGTTCGCTCGCCGTTCGCTGAATCTTTTGGCCATGCTCGTCAACGCCGGTGATGAAGATCACCTCTTGACCTTCCAGGCGCTGATAACGGGCTAGAGCATCACAGGCAATCGTCGTGTAAGTGCTGCCGAGATGGGGCTTGTCGTTGACGTAATAAAGCGGAGTTGTGAGGCTGTAGGTCATCGCTTCGGCGGTCACTCCTGGCCTCAGGCTTGGCGTTGGATCCTAACGACCGCTCCTCGCCGCATCCTTTGCGAAGGTTCTCCCCATGGCCTCTCCTCAGCAGCTTGATCCCTCCCTCCAGGTCTGGCTCGCGGCCCTGCACCAACTGGCCCTGGCTGATGGTGATTTCGACGCCGAAGAACGGCGCATGCTCGCCGAGCACCTCTCGCAAACCCTCCCGGAATCGGAACTCGACTGGGAGGCGATGGGGCCGGTGCACGATGCTGATTTGGCGAGGCTTCTCGCGGCAGATCCCACCGTGGCGGAACAGTTCCTGCGCACCGCCGTGGTGGTAGCCCTTGCCGATGGCCATCTCAGCCGCGCAGAACTTGATCTGCTGCAGCACTGGGCCGAGTTGCTGGGCTGTGATCAGGCACCGCTGGCGGGCCTGCAACCCTGCATCGACCCTCTCAGTGATGACGACTGGCATCCTTTGGAACCGCTCAAGCACTGGCTTGATGAACTCGATCCTTCCGATCCGCGGGTGGCGGGATTCATCGTCAATCTGATCCCCTCTCAGTGCCCGTTTGAAGGCGACATCGTCCTATTCGGCCACAAGCTGGTGCACATCCCGCCGATGTGCAAACTGAATCCTCTTTACGACCAACTCGTGGGACTTCGCTTCCGCTGCCTCGGCCATCTTTCGCAAGAACAGCAGTTGCGAATCTGCCGCAAGGATTCCGCCCAGGCATGAGCGCCTCCCTCGATACGGTCGACGTGCTCGTGTGGGGGGGCGGCACCGGTGGTGCGGCCGCTGCCATCCAGTCCGCTCGTGGCGGTGCCTCCACGCTTCTGCTGACACCAGGCAGTTGGCTCGGGGGAATGGTGAGTGCTGCTGGGGTGTGCTGCCCCGATGGCAATGAGCTCACCCCCTGGCAGACGGGCCTCTGGGGTGCCTTCCTGCGAGAGCTGGAGCGGCGCGAGCCAGAGGGGCTCGATCACAACTGGGTGAGCTGTTTCGGCTACCGGCCCACCACCGCCGAGCAGATCCTCCAGGACTGGGTGGCGGCCGAGTCCAAGCTGCTCTGGTGGCCCCGTTGCCGCTTGCTGGAGGTCCAACGCCAGCACTCCTTGATCACGGCAGTGCGCGTTGATGTCGACGGAGAGCAACGCCGGGTGGGCTGTCAGGTGGTGATCGATGGCAGCGATCGGGGGGATCTGCTCCCCTTGGCGGAGGCGCCTTTCCGCTTTGGCTGGGAGGCGCAGGAGCAGTGGGGTGAGCCGAGTGCCCCAGGCCGCCAACGGCTAGCAACGGAGCCTTTTTTCCAAGAGCACCCGGTGCAATCCCCCACCTGGGTGGTGATGGGCCAGTTGCAGAGCGCACACCTGCAGGCGGATCCAGGCCGCGGGATTGACCCCGCCGCTTGCCCTCAGCTACCAGCACCGTTTGAAAGCGCCTGTGAAGCCTTCGGCCTGGAGCGCACCCTCACCTATGGGCGCCTGCCTGGTGGCTTGGTCATGCTCAACTGGCCGCTCCACGGCAACGATTGGCACGGGGGCCTGGATCGGGCCTTTGGCGGAGATCCACTGCAGGAAGAGGAGCTCTATGCCGAAATGCAGGCCCACAGTCTGCGTTTTGCCGAAGCCCTGAAGGAAGCGAGCGGCGGCTGGCTACAGCTTGGCCACGCCTTCCCTGCAAACTCCGGCAGCCCGACCCCCTGGTTGGCGGCCATGCCCTACTGGCGTGAGGGACGGCGGATGGTGGGGCGGGTCACGGTGATCGAGCAGGATCTGCTGCCGCTTGATGAAGGGCCCTCGTGCGCTCCCTTGCCGCGTGATGCAGTCGGTGCCCTGCAGTCCATCGCTGTTGGCAATTACGCCAATGACCATCACTATCCCGGTCCGGATTGGCCGTTGGCCCCCAAAAGTTGTCGCTGGGGCGGCCGCTGGACGGGAACACCGTTCTGCATTCCTTACGGTGCGCTGGTCAGTGCCGAGATCGACAATCTGCTGGCGGCTGACAAGGCGATCAGCACCAGCCACATGGCCAATGGTGCCACTCGCCTGCAGCCCCTTGTTCTCAATGTGGGCCAGGCGGCAGGCGCTGCTGCGGCGCTGTCTGTCGCTTCGTTGCTCCCACCGGTTGAGTTGTCTGTCCGTCAGCTCCAGACGGTGTTGATTGATGATCCAGTGGCTCCTTCGGCAGTTGTCCCCCTATGGACGACTCCGTGGCATCACCCCCATTGGCGCGAACGGCAGGAACAGGCCCTCGCTGAGGACTGTGATTGGTCTCGGGGAGGCCAGGATCACCTCGATGCGCTTCCTCTGTCTCTTCCTCCATCGAGCCCCCAGGAGTGTGTTTGGGCTGGACTTTTCAGCCGCGATGGCAGGGGGTGCATGACGTTGACGACCGATGATGGGCAGATCTGGCCGCTCATCACGCTTGAGCCTGGGATGCACCATTGGCTGGCAAGCCTGCAGACCCCCATGGCGCTTAAGCTGATCGGTCGCCCTAATCCCTGGGGGCCCTGGCTGTGCATCTCTCGGCGAGTCAACTAGAAGCCACTAGCTTCAGTTGATCGCGCAGGGAATCCACCTGCTGAACCCGCAGCAGCAATCGTTCACCGGGCTCGGCGTTCGCAGGGCATTCCGCAGCTAGGTCCATGGCCAGCTCCTCAATTCGCACCAGGCCGAGCCGATCCTGGGGGCGGAGCCAGCGCAGAAAATCGGCATGCCACTGCTCGCTGTTGTGAGCTTCAAACCACACCTGTTGCCAGTGACGCTGATCTTCCCGGGAGATCGCGATCCCCTCACGCACTGCACCATCGAAGCTGTTGAGCAGCTCCTGCAGCGCATCTGGATTCAGGGGTACCTCGCCGCTCAGTTGGGCCTCAATTTGACGTTGCACCACCAGATCTCCGTAGCGGCGGATGGGTGATGTGGCTTGGGCATAGGCGGATAAACCCAGGCTGAAGTGGGGCGCTGCTGAGGTGCCCATCAGACCGCGACTGAGGCAGCGCTTGATTGCCGCAAAGCGCACCGCCCCGTCGGGAAGCTCATCCAGTTGTGCAGGTGAAGGAAGATCCGCCGGCAACTGACTGCGGAAGGGCAAGGCCAAGTCGTGCTCAACGCCAAAACGAGCCGCCACCGCCCCGGCCAGGATCATGGCCTCAGCCACCATCAGCCGTGATGGACTTGGTTCGGTGATTTCAACGCTCGGTTGCTCGTCGTTGCGACAGCGGATCCTGCCCTCCGGCAGGTCCATTAACAGCGCTCCATGACGGACCCGCCATAGGCGGCGTCGCTCGAGCAAGTCGTTCAACTCCGCCAGATCGGCCTCTTCGGGCGGGGCAAAGTCGATCAACTCATCGGCATCCTCATAACTGAGCCGATAGCGCGGGGTCACCCAGCTCCGTTCGATGCCGTAGGCCTCGATTTCACCGCTATCGTCCAGCTCCACCCAGGTGCTCCAAGCGGCATTGCGCTGCCCGGCCAGCAAGCTGAACGGACCGGTGGAGAGGATTTCAGGGAACATCGGCAGGATGCCCCTGGCCAAATAAAGGCTGCTGCCCCGTCGTCGTGCCTCCAGATCCAGGGGGGAATCAGCTGCCACCAAGCGTCCGGGATCGGCTACATGGATCCAGATCCGAAGCCTGCCATCGGATCTGCGCTCCAGCGCTAGGCCGTCGTCGATATCGCGCGTGTCGTCATCGTCGATCGTGACGCAGCGCTGCTGGGTGAGATCAAGGCGTTCAGCATCGCCAGGCAGTTGCTGAGCGTGCTTGATCAGCAGGTGTTGAGCTTCTTCTTGAAGCGTTTGGCTGAATCCCTGACACCAGCTCGTGCCGTCCATACTCATGAGCTGATGGCGGTCCCACTGGCCAAGTGCCGCCAGTAGGTGGCGCAGGTCACCACGATCTTCACCAAGCCGTAGGCGTCGGAGCGATCCCTGTAGGTCTGGATCCAGTGAGTCCAGGCTGCGTTTGCCGGAGGCAAGGTCTTTGATCGCCGCGATCCAGTTTTGATGCGTGGGATCGAGTGTTGCCAATTCAACGGGTTGAGCGAGTTTCAGCAGCTGTCTCCAGCGTTCCTCTCTCCGCTCGATCAGCTTTTGATGCTGTCGCTCACGCCGTCTCATCCGCACATCGCTGAGACTGCGGGCGACCACTCCCTCCTTTTTGAGGCGGAACAGGTCTTGATCCGATTGCAGAGCAAGCCAGCAAGCTGCGCGCTGAGCGGGGCCGTCTTCGGTGCACACCAACCCCGTGAATTCATTCAGCTCAAGCGTCTCGCCGGATTCGTGAAGCAAGACCCATGTTTCGCCCCATGCGCGACGCATGGGACTGTGGAAGGCCAGGTTTTGCTCGTCAAGTTGCCAAGGAGAAACCCCCAACCTTGGCGGTGCTGATGCTCCGCTAGGCAGGGGGTGAAGGATCTGAATCTGACGGGCTGGAACAAGCTGCTCCTTACCGCCAAATCCAACAGCAAGACGTACTTTGCTGCCCTGAATGGATTGAACAACCGCCAACTGAGCTGATTTCTGGTCAGAAATTCCGACCAGATCCCCCTGTTGGCAGGCAGGAACAGCCAGGGATCAACCCTCTGGATTCACAAAAGGCAGGAGCGCCACGATGCGGGCACGCTTCACGGCATTCGTGAGGTCTCGCTGTTGCTTGGCGGTGAGGCCAGTGAGACGACGGGGAAGGATCTTGCCGCGCTCAGTGATGAACTTCTTGAGCAGATCCACATCTTTGTAATCGATGGGATCGCCGGGCTTGATCGGAGAAAGACGCTTCTTGAAGAAGGAGCTGGACATGAATCAGGAACGGTGGTGAACGGTGAAGACCTGCAGGGTCACTTGATCTCCTTGTGGGGAGTCGACTTGTTGCAGTGGGGACAGAACTTCTTGATCTCCAGCCGTTCGGTGGTGTTCCGGCGATTCTTCTCGGTGGTGTAGCGGGACACACCGGGAGAGCGCTTGGCGGGATTGGACCGGCATTCGGTGCACTCGAGAGTGATCACGATCCGGACGCCCTTGTTCTTGGCCATAAAGGACGTTGCGCCGCAGTTGCGAAGCGAAGTGACAAACAACAAGCTTACAGGTCGGACTGTCCTCCTCCTCTGAGCACTCCTGGTGGTTGTGCTTCGTAGGATCACTCACCGTTCCGGTCGTGACGATGCGGGTTTCACTTTCCTGGCTACAGGATTTGGTGCAGGTGAATGAACCCGCCGATGCTCTTGCAGAGCGTCTGTCCATGGCGGGGTTTGAGGTCGAGGAGATTGAGGACCTCACCCGTTTGGCCCAAGGGGTTGTGGTTGGCCATGTCCTTGAGAAGGACTGCCATCCCAATGCGGACAAACTGAGTGTCTGCAAGGTCGATGTCGGTGCAGGGGAACCCCTGCAGATCGTTTGTGGTGCCAGCAATGTGCGTGCTGGGATTCACGTGCCGGTGGCCACAATCGGCGCCGTCTTGCCAGCCGTGAATCTGACCATCAAGGCGGGTGAGCTGCGCGGTGTCTCCAGTCAGGGCATGATCTGTTCGCTCACGGAGCTAGGCCAGCCCAGCACTGTGGATGGCATTGCCATTCTCGAGGATCTGGTCGCGGAGATCCCCTCGCCTGGCACGCCTGTGGCGCCCCTTTTGGGCCTCGATGATGTGGTGCTTGAGCTGGCGATTACGGCCAACCGCCCGGATGGACTTTCGATGGCTGGAATCGCCCGGGAGGTTGCAGCACTCACTGGATCCAAACTCAGCCTCCCTCCACTGCCACCCCCTGCGCAGACCGAGGGGCTCGCTGTCGATCCGGCCAGCACCGCCGCGATGCATCGCGGTGGTGTCTACGCCCTGACCCCAATTGAGGGCATCAAGGCTGGAGCGCCGTCACCGGCTTGGTTGCAACAGCGCCTTCAGAGGGCAGGCATGAACAGTGTGAATGCGGTGGTTGACCTCACCAACCTCGTGATGCTTGAGCAGGGGCAGCCCCTGCATGCCTTTGATGCCGATGCCCTTGAACGGCTCAGCGGACAAGCGGTTGAGACCAGCGACTTCGGGCTTCGCCAAGCTCGCGATCAAGAAGTTTTTCAAGGGCTGGATGGCCGGGAATTGACCCTGGATTCCAGAGCTCAGGTGGTGACCTGTCACGACATTCCCGTTGCCCTCGCTGGTGTGCTGGGTAGTGAGGCCAGTTCGGTCACGGACTCCACGACCAGGATTTGGCTGGAATCCGCGATGTTCTCCGCAGCGTCTGTCCGCAATACGGCCAGAAGTGTGGGGCTGCGAACGGAATCATCCAGCCGTTTTGAGAAGGGCCTTCCTCGTGAGGTCACCCTGCTTGCAGCCCAAAGGGCTTGTACGTTGATCCAGCAGGAACTCGGGGGCAGTTCCGGTTCTACAAGGATGTGCGCTGCATCCCACCAAGAGCCAGAGCCTCTTGCCTTGCGCCGCGATGCCCTGCATCAGTTGCTCGGGCCGATTGAAGGACCCGATGGTCCCGAGGACCTTGAGGATGACGCCATCGAACGCTGTCTCACCGCCCTCGGTTGTGACCTTGTTGTATCCGACGATGGTTGGACGGTGACGGTCCCTCCGTCCCGTCGTTGTGACCTGCTCCGAGAGGTCGATCTCATCGAGGAGGTGGCCCGCCTGGTGGGCTTCGATCGGTTCTGTTCTCATCTGCCTGATCCTCTGCGCCCTGGAGGACTCAGTCCGCTCCAGACCGCGGAGCGGCGGTTGCGTCAGTTGCTGTCTGCTTCCGGATTGCAGGAGGTGACCACCCTGTCGCTGACGGGTCCCTCAGACCAGGATGTGCGAATCCCTATCAGCAACCCCCTTCTGGCGGAGACCAGTCACCTCCGTTCCAGCCTCTGGGAGGAGCATCTACGCATCTGTCAGCGCAACCTCCAGGCGTCACAACCTGGCTGCTGGCTCTTCGAGATCGGCCATGTGTTCTCGGCCGATGGAGATGCTGGCATCGTCCAGGAGTCGAGACTTGGTGCCGTGATCTGTGCGGAGAGGCGACTCGAGCGGTGGTCTAGCAGTGGCAAATCCATTCCCCTTAGCTACTACCAGGCCCGTGGTTTGTTCAGCCCTCTCTTCGAGAGCTTCCACCTTGATGTGCAGGATCGCCCCTTCAGAGACGACGAGCGTCTCCATCCCGGACGCAGTACCCAATTAGTCCTGGAAGGACGTCCGTTGGGTTCGTTCGGTCAACTTCACCCCTTGCTTTGCGAGCGCTACGACCTTCCGGAGGCCACCTATCTTCTCGATCTCGATCTGTCGCGCTTGCTCGAAGCTGCGACGCGGAGCAATCGCTGGATTCCAGCCTTCAAGCCTTATCCAACCGTTCCAGCCATGGAACGAGATCTGGCTGTTGTGGTCAGGCGTGACCAACGGTCGGGCGATCTGATTCAGGCGATCCGTAAGGCTGGAAAGCCATTGCTGGAAAGCGTTGAGCTGATCGATCGCTTCGAGGGTGGTCAGCTCTCTGCAGATCAATGCAGTCAGGCTTACCGAATTCGTTATCGCGGTAAGGATGCAACCCTCACCGATGAACAGTTACAACCTGTTCACGACAAGGTGAGGCAAGCGCTGGTGAAGCAATTCGGAGCAGAGCTCAGGAGCTGATCCGCTTCAACAGTGCAAGGCATTCGAGATGCGTGGTCTGTGGAAAGAAATCCACTGGCTGGAGCCGCTCCATCTTGTAGGGGCCTTCAGGTCCCGCCAGCAACGCCAGATCACGAGCAAGGGTCGCAGGGTCACAGCTGAGATAGGCCATCCAGGCAGGTGGATCGGCCACAATCGTTTCAACAACAGCTGGATCCAGACCCTTGCGAGGTGGATCCACAACGAGCACCTCGTGGCTTGGCAGGGCTTCGGCCAGCAGCTGTTTGACATCTCCAGCCTTGAAACGGGCGTTCACTAACCCGTTGGCCTTGGCGTTATGGATGGCCTGCTCGATCGAGGCCTTGTGGAGCTCTAGGCCAAGCACGTCCATGCCCGCGGCTGCTAACGGGAGTGCGATCGTGCCGATGCCGCAGTAGGCATCGATGACCCGGGCTGATGGCGCGACCTGTTGAAGCCACTGGCGCAACACCATCACGATCCGTTCGGCCTGCAGGGTGTTCACCTGGAAAAACGTGGTGGTAGCCAGGGTGAGGTTGAGATCACAAAAGCGTTCCCGAATCGTTGGCTGACCAGCCAGGGTGCGGGTTTCATCTCCCAGCACGCGATTGCTTCGCAGCGGTTGCCGATTGAGCGTCACGCCCTTGATCTCCGGCCATCGCTCCATCCATTGGGCAGCCAGTCGTTCCACACCCGGGAGCTCCCATGTGCTGCTGATCAAGGTCAACAGCACCTCCCGCGATTGCGTTCCGATCCTCAAGCCCAGGTGGCGAAGACCATCTCCCTGATGAAGATCGGCATCGGCCACCCAACCGGTTTGATCGAGATCCTTCTTGATTGGGTCGAGCAAACAATCCAGTCCTGGATCAAGCACTGGGCAACGATTCAGATTCACCAGACGGTGACTGCCGCGCCTGTAGTACCCCATGCGCAACTGCCCTTCCGCATCCCGTTGAAGCGGGATCAGGGCGCGGTTGCGGTAGCCGAGTGGTTGGGCCTCCAGAGCCAGCAGTTCCTCGACTGGCGAGTTGATGCCACCAATCCGCTGGAGGGTCTGGATCAGACGGTCCCGTTTCCAATGGGCCTGCTTCTCATCGTCGAGATGTTGGAGCGTGCATCCCCCACAGCGGTCTGCATGAATGCACGGAGCCTGTCTGGATCCCTCTGCTGGAAGCAACGTCTCAATTCGACGTCCACGCCACTGGGATCGGCGACGCTGTTGCAGTTGCACCCGGGACACTTCCCCAGGCAACAGGTCGGGTACGACAATCACCCAGCCTTGCCAGCGAGCGATGCCCTCGCCCTGGAGCGTCAGATCCTCACCCTTGAGGGTGATGGTGAGGCCCGGTTCCGGTCGGGGGTCCATCTCGGCCATTGCAAAGGCGTTACACCCGGGCCGATCAGCGCAGCTGCTCGGCCGGAGAGCACTAAACTCATGCTCAGCATGCCAGCTGCCATGAGCGTTGTTCGGGATCTGATCCTGCAGGCCGATGACGATCTCCGTTATCCCACCAGTGGCGAATTGCGTTCCATTGTCGATTTCCTCGGCCAGGGAGCAACTCGTCTTGCTGTGGTTCGGATCCTGACGGACAACGAGAAGAAAATCGTCGATGAGTCAGCTCGACTGCTGTTTAACCGCAAGCCTGAATACGTTGCCCCCGGTGGCAATGCCTACGGTCAAAAGCAACGAGCCCAGTGCCTTCGTGACTACAGCTGGTACCTGCGACTCGTCACCTATGGCGTGCTTGCTGGCAGCACGGAGATGATCCAAAACATTGGTCTCGTCGGTGCCCGTGAGATGTACAACAGTCTTGGGGTTCCGATGCCCGGCATGGTTGAGGCCATGAAGGCCATGCGGGAGGCGTCGCTCGGCCTCCTTTCCGAAGATCAACAATCCTTGGCTTCCCCCTACTTTGATTTTCTGATCCAGGGGATGCAGACCACGACCTGAACTTGATTTCATCTGAAGAGCCGGTGCCTTGCCACCGGTTTTTTTGTGAGCCATGGGTCTTGCGTGTCTCTCCTGAGACTTTTGATAAGTCCCATTGTTATTCCCTTCTGTGACGTCAGAGACTTTCTCTGCTGGGCTGTGGGCTGATGCTGCGATGGGTTGTGGGTGTTCTTCTGCGTATCTGCATCTACAGCAGTAACGCCATGGCTGAAACGACTGCAAATACTGAGCTATTTGCGTTGGCCAAATCTTCTGGACACGCACGAGACGGACTTGGACAGAATTTGACTGCACTATTGGGCGTGGCCTGGGTGTCAACATTGCTTTGTTGCACTTTTGCCGCGAGGGGCTTGCCTGGAGAACTGAGTACAGACTTCTTGCGCGCAGAATGATGGAAAAAATAAATGTTGATCATCAAGCCGTTAGGGGTGGGACGTTGAGATGCCTCGATGGCCCCAGGGTGCTAACCATGTTGAACCGACTGTCTTAGATGAGATTGGCTCTTGGACCTGGCATGAGTCTCGCTTGATTGCCGTGAATACTTGGCTATCTCAGGTACGACACTTGATAGGACTTGTGACGAGTCTCAAGCTGAACTAATTGGACTACTTCTGTCGATAGAGTTCGCGCAGCATCTGGTAGGCCTCATTAAGGCGGCGCATGGCATCGGTGCTGCCACCAGCGTCTGGGTGAGTCTCCATGGCTCTCTGCTTGTAGGCATCTCTGATCGCCCGCAAGGTCAAGGACGCACCTGCCTGGGTTGGTAGTCCCAAGAGTTTCAGGGCTCCATGCACGGTCATGGTGGACTGCAAGGCCTCAAAAGACGTGGTGCGATGGCTGCGTTTGAAGCGATTCACAAACCGACGAATCAATGTCGGCATTCGATGAATCAGATCCGTGGTGGCAAAGGGGTCCTCCAGGACTCCTGCTACCACCATCACCTGGCCGAAGGAGGGGCTTGCGTTCACCCAACCTTCACATCGTTGATCAATCTGTCGTGCCGCTTGAGACCAGGTGAAGGTGCGCCCTTCACTTCCTTCGGCACTCGGCCAGATGTCACGGGCTAACCAGAGCATGGCAGCCTCGAGAACCGTCGGGCCCGGCGTTTGACCGTAGAGATTGAGCCAGTGTTGCAGTGCTTCCTCAGCACAGGCCTGAAGATCCCCAGGGCCGATGGCTGGCAGCAGCAGCGTTTCTTCAGAGCGTTCAGTCTCTTGGGTCCTCTGCTGAAGGCTGTTGCGTAATTGCTTGGTGCTTCGACGAACGAATCCAGGTAGATCAATTCCAGGTTTCTCGTCTCGACTGAAACCGGAGTGTGAAAAGCCTGCAAACGAAGGGTCCTGACCAGGAGGAGCCTGGAGTCCGACACCCTTCTCACTAATCAAGACCAGTGCACAGTCATCGCGATAGGGGGGCGAGTGTTCACTGTCGTTTGGCTCCTTCGTGGCGACACGAACTGGTTCGTCGTGCACCTCCGTTTCTGTTTGGTCTGGGTCACCTGGTAAGAGCTCTTCAAGGAGGCGACTTAGGCAGTCACCACGGGCCCGTAAGCCCCATTCTTCCTTGAGGGAATCGACCCAACGAACAAGATGATCTGGCAGCTCAACGCTGATGCGACGCTTCCCGTCAACTTCAGGTCCCGTCACTCAGCCGACAACGCACGACGTAAGACTATCGGCCCTGTAGGCGCCTGAGCCATTCCTGTTGGGCTCGGATTGCATCTCGATAGCGCTGCTCGAGACTTTGATTCACCCTTTGAGGGAGGATCATGGCCGGAGGCATCGGATTCAGGCCGCTACGGGGAGCGACAAGGACCGGCGGGGGAGGCAGCGGGGTACTTGGAAATGTCTGCCGAGGGCGTGCTGGTTTGCTGGCTGGCGTCGGATTGTTCGGTTTGGGACCGGCTTTGTCCTGCTCTTTTGTCTTGGCGGTCTTGGCGTCCTGAGCGGTTGGAGCATTCAGGGCAGGGGGAGCCTGGGTTGGACTGACGGATCGCCGGCGTGCAGCTTCGGCCTGACGGGCTGCCTCCAGGGATTCTTCACGACGTCGCAGGATGGCGAGCTGCTGGATGGGAACAACACTCAGCAGATGTCCTGGGGTTGCATCCGCTGGATAAACGAGACTGACCCGAACGGGATTCAGTTCGCCGCCTTTCAGATTGAGCTTGGCAATGGGAAGGCTCTGACCCGACTTGAGACCGACATGCACTTCCTGGTAACCCTCTGCGCTCTTGATGCCGATTGATCCTCGAAAGGCGGTGAATGGCGGACGTCCTGAGGCCACAGGGTGGCTGAATACGAGGTCGTAGGGACCTTCGCCGGAGAGGTTGAGATCAATATCAAAGCGCACTCCATAGGTCCCCACATTGTTCACTGCGGAGTCAACCATCCGGGTACTGAGAGCATTCACCTGGATCTCGCGGGTTCCAAAGTGATGCTTATGCGTACTTGTGAGTGGCACATGCAACGGCCCCTGGGCTAAATCATGACGAATCAAAGCTTTGTATTCATCCCCAAGCGCTACGCCAGCGACCCTTGAAAAGACTTTCCCGCTTTTGATTTCAGCAATCCTGTTGAGATAGATACGCCCAGGTGCGAGCATTCCGCGATCGAGGACAGCTATTAACTGTTGCTCATTATCTGTTTCCTCTGCTGCAACAACTGCCATTTGAAAGGGGCCATCACTCGATCCGCGCAGAAGGCCATTGGCAATCCCTCGTGCTGGTAGAACCGTGCTAACAATCACACGCCTGGATCGTGGTGGGATGACAAGCTCCCGAGGCAATCGTCTGTCCAGTTCTCCTCGCAACATTTGCACAGCTGTTGCATCACCAGGGCCTGTATTCCAAGGCCTGGGTCCTAGAGGCTTCACGCCCATCAGCTTGTTGGGGTGGTATGGCGCTTCGAAGCTGTTTTTGACTGATCCTTTGCTGAATCGAAGAGTGACTGGCTGGTCCCCGGGGTTAATCGCAATCGCGGCAATGGTTAGAAGGCCACGCTGGCGTCGTCCACCTAACTTACTTGCATCCCCAGGATAGTATTTGTGATGCATATGAACACCAAACTCTCCATTGAATGTGTAAGTCGCATTCTTTAAAGGTTGGTTTGTTTCAATAGCAATAGCTGAGCCTGGTGCCGTGTTCACCAGTATTCCCGGACCCTCAACAATTTCTGGTTGGTTGGAGTGCAGCACCGGCACGTCGTTGAAGCGGCCGTTGAGCGGTTTTGCCTGCTGGCCAGCCATCAGCGGCACGTAGGCTCGCGCGGGGGCGACCAGGGCTATGTCAGCAGTCGCAATGGAGACGCCCGCCAAGACCAGTAGTGGGATTCGCTGAGACAACCGAGACGGTTCCGGAGGGCGTTGGGCGGGTCTGCAGCCTGCGCAAACCACGCAAGCCCCAAACTTAATCACGCCGCCCATTTCAGCCAAGCCCACCCCCATCAAGCCTGTGGTTTCGCCAACATGGTGGCGATTGAGCCCGTGGTTATGTTCCCTGCCTTTTGCTCCCAGGCCTGTAGTGGTGACTGGCGTCGTCAGCATCAGACGCGCAAGCTGGAGATGCTGCGCTTCTGGCGTGATGGGCTTGAGCGCCAGCTTGCAGCTCTCAACGCCTCCATCCACACACTCCAAACTCAGATCGAACGCGACCGGAACGAGGCTGGCGATCCCAGCTGACTCCGTTCAGGCCATCCCTAGGTCTGAGCAGCGGCATGACAGTCGCTCCAATCCCCGTTTGACGCGTCTGTGAATGGTCATCGCACTCACGCCGAGGGTGCGAGCGGTTTGTCGCAAACTGCGTCCTTGCAAGATCACTGCCTGAATGCAGGTTTGCTCATCCTTGGGTAGACGCTTCAGCTCGCTGATCAGTTGCTCGTAGCGCTCCCAGCGTCCCAGTGAGTGCATCGCTGACTCCTTCTCATCGATGGCGTGCTGGGCGTTGCTTTCATCAAGGCTGACCCAGCGTGTTGGATGGGGCAACCCGCTCAATCCCATGGTCGTTGCGCTCTCCCATGGCTTATCAACACCGTTGCTCTGCCCCCCGGAAGTTTGATCCTGAATTGATCTTGGCAGCCTTACCAATCCATGGCTGTCACGCAGGTAATGCAGGATGGCTCCTCGGATGTGAGGTCTTGCATAGGCACTAAATGGAACACCTCGAGATTCGCTGTAGAGGTTTGCTGCGCGGATCAGTCCGAGTCGCCCGACCTGGATGAGGTCATCCATGTCGACGTTGGTTCTCAGGACGTAATACCGTGCCAGGGGCAAGACGAGGTCGAGATGCTGTTGCACCCGTCGATTTCGCTTGCATTGTTGCTGTTTCATCGGTTTGGAATCGGTCTGCGCCGCGTTGATCAGCGGCCCTTGTTTCAGCGATTCACACCGCGATAGTCCCTGACAACCGTGGAACCACTGCTTTAGGCAACAACAGCCTTAAGCAATAACAGCCTTAAGCAATAACAGCCTTAAGCAATAACAGCCTTGAGCAGTTCCTCAGGTCCATGCCTCTCCAGCCACGCCACGTCAGACTCAGCGGTCGCCAGTAGATATCCGGCAAAGCCCAGACCATTGATGCTGAAGCCTCTGGCTTTCTCTCGATTGCGCAGAATCACCGCCATCCAGGTTGGTGAGAGCAGCAGGTTGTAGGGGTGTCGTGGTGCCGCCTCCTTGGTTGGATCACCAAGACCCAGGTCGACGACCAGATCTGTGTAGAGCCTGTAGAGATCCTGGTCATTGCTGTCCCGAGCTCGAACCCCACAGGAGTGTTCGAGCGCTCCAAGCTGCGCAGCGCCCTCCTGGGCATCGGCTTGATGGCTCAACCGTGTCTCAAACCAGGTTGCTCTTGGACAGATTGCTGTGAGCTTGTTTCTTGGCAGCAGCTGAAGATGCCGATGGGGTTGGCTGGCTCCTGCCAGCGGGCCACTGTTGAAGAACCACAACCCTGTCGTGTCTTGATCAACACTCTGCACGGCTTGCCAGTCCTCTTCGTTCAGCCAACCCGTTTGCGCCGCCCACTGCCGTGTGATCAACAACATGTGACCCCGTTGCACGGGATACTTGTTGAGAATCAACATGTGACCCCGGCCAACGCCTTCGACTTCCAGGTCTGGATCCCATGGCCTGAATGGATTGGGTTTCGGTCCGGCTGGTTGCAGATGGCGGGGCAGGTGGCTTTGAAGACGCCGGCATTCGAACTGAGAGGCCCAGGATCCCAGGCTCACGATCTCCGTCTTCAGTGGTTTGAGTGCACCGCACTGCTCGGCTTCATCACTGCGTTCAAGAGCCGCTTTCCAAAGTCGTTGCTCAGCCATCAGCCTTGAGTCGAGCGATTGATGCTCCCTGGTAGAAGCGGCCAAGAATCTCATTGAAGGCCAGACCCTGTTGCGCGAGCTCCTGGGCACCGTGCTGGCTCATGCTCGCCCCGAGGTGGCCATGGGCTTCCGCGCTGATCTCACTCGTGGATGCATACAGGCTCTCCACGAGTCCTCCTCGGTAACTCAACACCATTCCACGGGTGGCATCGGTGGCTGATCGTGTCGCCTCTGATTCACTGCTCAATCCTGAAAAGGCCTGCCAGCGGGTTGTGTCTCCAAGGTTGTAGATCGAGCTGGCGGGTCGCACCAAATGCACCAGGGCGTAGGAACGCGCTGCAACGGCCTGCGCTTTGAGGGCTTCCTTCTTCCAGTGGGATGGCATCTCTGCGCCCACCACGGAGGCAACGTATCGCTCCAGATCCAGCATGTTCACGGCCAGCCAACCTGCACCCTGCCGATGCAGCGTGATTCGACCGGTGTAGGCCTTTCCATTCACCTGAATGGTGCTGCCAGGATCCGTTTGGCAGAACCAAGGCTGACGATGGCTATCACCGCGCAGCATGCTATGCAGAACGGTTGATGAGAGGAGCTGGCCGGATGTGGTCAGACAGCTTGCACCTTGTGCAATCACAACGCTCTGGACTGGATATTGGCTGAGCAATGCCACACGAAGGGCTGGATTGAGGGAGCTGGAGGCTGGTGGGACCCGGGGTACGGGGTAGCCCCTCCCCACCGTTTTTGCTGCCTTAGCCACCGTTGCTTGATTGGCGCTCGCCTGTGATGGGCTTTCCCCCTGAAGCAGCGCATCCAAGAGTGGCTCCTGGTCCCTGTCAGCTCCAAGATCAGCAGGCGCTGCCAGCTGGTCAACAAGCCGCCAACCTATGCCTGCGCTGCTGATCAGCAGGATGAACAGGGCGAACCTGTGCCCGTGGCGTGGCATGAATCCATCACGGAAGCACAGCCATCCTCGCTGACCAAATAATCATCGTCATGTCCCTCAGTCGTTGGAACGGTTTGGCCCTGATCGTGGGGGCAGGCGGAATTGGTCGTGCCCTGGCCTCTCAGTTGCGTGAGCGTGCACCGGGTTTGCATGTGGTTCTGTGCGGTCGCCAGCAGGGCCCTGGGGTCGCCTGGGAGCTCGATCTAGAGCAGCAGGACTCCCGCTGCGACTTAGCCCCGCGGATCGCTTCCTCTGGGCTTCCTCTGCGCCTGGTGATCAATGCTTCGGGTTGGCTCCATGATCAACACCATCAACCTGAAAAGCGACTGCAGCAGGTTGATGCCGATGCCTTGCTGAAAAGTTTCTCGATCAATGCGATGGCTCCGCTCCTCCTAGCCAAGGCCGTGGAGCCATGTTTGCTGCGCGATCACCCCTTTCACTTCGCCAGCCTCAGTGCCAGGGTCGGCAGCATTACCGATAACCGCAGTGGTGGTTGGTATGCCTATCGAGGTGCCAAGGCCGCGCAGAACATGTATCTGCGCTCATTGAGCCTTGAATGGGCTCGACGTTTCCCTTCGGCCTGCGTCACCCTCCTTCACCCTGGGACCACAGACACAGCTCTCTCCAGACCATTTCAAACCTTTGTAGCTGCCGATCGACTCTTCAGCCCCGAGCGGGCAGCTGTCCAGCTTCTCGATGTTCTCTCCCAGCAGACGCCTGAACAAAGTGGTGCCTTCCTCGCCTGGGATGGTCAGTCGATTCCCTGGTGAGCGTGTCCCTTGAGGACCTCCAGTGGGATCAGGTCCAGGGTGCTGCGTTCGGTGGCCGCCAAGCGCACCAGCGGTGCCATTCCGTCTTCATAGGCCTGCCGCCAGCGTTGAGCACACACGCACCAGTGGTCCCCCGGGCGTAGTCCTGGAAAGCCAAAGGCCGTCACAGGGGTCGACAGATCATTCCCCTGAGCCTTGCTGTAGCTGAGAAAGGCTTCGGTCATGACGCAGCAGACGCTGTGCTGCCCCAGGTCAGAGCTCTCGGTGCGGCAATGGCCATCGCGAAACCAACCTGTCATCGGTTCACAACCACAAATCTCCAAGGGTTGCCCCAGAACGTTGAGATCTTCCGTGCTGGACTGGTTTTTCACGGTTGATGTGGGTGGATTCCGGCCTGGAGTCTGCCGAATGAATGGCACATTGCGCGACAAGGTGGTTGACGGATCCCGGGGGCGAGGCGTTAAAGGTCAATCAGTTATGCCCCCTCGATGGACTGGGAGTTCACTGAAGACGCGGCCTTCATGGCCCTTTGCGACGCCTTTCGCGAGAGCGGCGAGAGTTCCGCTATTGAGTTCCTGGCCAATGGTGAAGGGGCATTCCATTTCCAGGAGCTCTCTCAGAATGCCGCTGGCGAGGGGCTCGATCTCAGCGATTCCGATGATCTGGAGGCTTTTCAGCAGGAAGTGATCGACACCATGGAATCGCTCTGCCAGGACTGAGAGGGCCTGGCACGCTCAACCAACTCAGCCGTAGAAGAAGCTGATTTCCTTCTCCTTGAGTCCGTCCCAGCCAGCTTCGATCAATCGTTGGTTGAGGGTCTCTTGGTCGAAATGCTTGGCACCTGTTCTCACCACGCGATTGCGCATTGATTTGCGGACACCACTCCGCTTCCTTTGCCCTTCCTTCTCCATGACATCGCGGTAGAGGTTGAGCATGGCTTCCGGTAGCGGCGTGCCGTCGAGATCGATCCCCGCATCAATGGCGCGGTCGATGGCATCAGGTCCACTGAGATCCATGGAAGGGAAGCGAGAAAACGAGCCCAGTCTGGATTGTTAGCCGGGAACGGCGAGAGAAGGCGTCAGGCGCTGAAATATCGGGCTTTGCTGTGGAGAGCCACCAAGGCCGTGGTGCTCTGCTCCGGGTGGAGTTGCTCGGAGTCATCCATCTGCAAACCAATGCGGTCTGCTCCGAGCCATTCCAGTTGTTGACGCGAATCGCCGACCGTCGGACATGCCGGATATCCAAAGGAGTAGCGGCTGCCTCGATAGCGCTGGGCCAGCACCTCACGGATTGGCATCCCATCCGGATCCTGGAAGCCACACTCGCGACGGATCCGTGCATGGGTCCACTCAGCGAGGGCCTCAGCCATCTGCACCGACAATCCATGGAAGAACAGATAGTCGCTGTAGGCATCGTTCTTGAAGAGCTGTTGGCTGAATCGGCTGGCTTCTTCTCCCATCGTCACCGCTTGCATGGGAAGCACATCGCTGGGACGTCCGCCTTCCAGGTCCCTAAAGAAATCGGCGATGCAATAGCGGTTGCCGCTGCGTTGACGTGGGAGATCGAAGCGACCGAGTGTTGTCGAACCGTCTTCGGCAAAAACAATCAAGCTGTTGCCGTCACGACCACAGGGGAAATAGCCATAGGCCACTGCCGGTTGCAAGAGATGTTCCTCGCGGATCCGATTCAACCAGTTCTGAAGAATCGGTTCTGCTGTTTCCTCAAGTTGCGCCTCATAGTCCTCCCGGCTTTGCTCTTTGGTTTTGCGCATCTGCCATTGGCCAGCGAATAAGGCCTGACGATCGAGATAGGCGATCACTTGCTCGAGTGGGATATCAGGCTCCCCTTGAAGCAGATGTGAGCCCAGGAACGGGGGCTTGTTGGCGGTCTCAGCAGGCACGGCATCCGAACGCTCAGTGCTGAGGGGTTGTGGATCAGGCGATGCACCGACGGTCATGGCGGGTTGGGCCGACGCGTCCGCCTCACCATCAATGGCTTCACGGTCGTCGGAGAATCCATTGGCCGCCAGGCCAACGCCCTCGGGTATTCCATTCAGGAATCCCTGATGATCATCCCAGGAGCCTTCGCTGCGTGCACTGACAAAGGCATCCATAAACCGTAAGTCGGTGAATGCGTCACGGCCATAAACCACCTTTCCTTTGTAAACCTCACTGCAGTCTTTGTTGACAAAGCGTGGGGTCAGAGCTGCGCCACCAAGAATTACTGGAACGCTGATACCAGCCTCGTTGAAAGCTTCAAGGTTGTCTTTCATGAATGCTGTTGATTTAACCAGCAACCCACTCATGGCAATACAATCAGCCTGATGTTCCTGCTGAGCAGCAATGATGGCTCCTACATCTTGCTTGATCCCTAGATTAATTACTTCATAGCCATTGTTAGTGAGGATAATGTCGACAAGATTCTTGCCAATATCATGCACGTCCCCCTTCACAGTTGCGATCAAGAACTTCGCCTTGGCTGAGCGCTTGCCATCCGTTTTCTCCATGTGCGGCTCCAGGTAGGCGACAGCCGCTTTCATGGTTTCTGCGGATTGGAGCACAAAGGGCAATTGCATTTGCCCAGAACCAAACAGATCGCCCACGACCTTCATGCCATCCAGCAGGTAGGTGTTCACGATTTCAAGGGGTGCGTACTGTTGCAGTCCTAGGTTGAGAGCCTCCTCGAGGCCGATGCGCTCACCATCGATGATGTGCTGCTTAAGGCGCTCTTCAATGGGAAGGTCTGTCAGGGAGGGGCCCGATTGACGTGCCTCCTTCGCGCTGACACCCTCAAATAAAGTGGTGAGTTCAGTGAGGGGGTCGTAGCTACAGACGCCACCTTCGAACCGTCGTCGATCAAGAATCAGGTCACGGCAGACCAGTTGATGCTCCTCGCTGATCTTGATCAGAGGCAAGATCTTTGCTGGAGAAACGATTGCAGCATCCATTCCTGCCTCACAACAGTCATGAAGGAAGACTGAGTTGAGACTGATTCGTGCTGCGGGCGAGAGACCGAAGCTCACATTGGAGACTCCCAGCAGCACATGAACGCCTGGCAGTTCTGAACGAATGCGACGGATCGCTTCAATAGTTTCGAGGCCATTGCGGCGATCTTCTTCGATGCCCGTGGAAATTGGCAGCGCTAACGGGTCATAGAAAATTTCCCGAGCTGGAATTCCATACTCAACGGCATCTCGATAGGCGCGTTTGGCAATGGCCACCTTCTTGTCTGCTGATCGTGCCATCCCTTCTTCGTCAATCGTGCCAATCACGACGGCAGCGCCATAACGACGGGCTAGTTCGAGAACCTTGAAAAACCGTTCATTTCCATCCTCATAGTTTGTCGAGTTGAGAATGCACTTGCCGCCAGCAACTTTCAAACCCGCTTCCATCTTTTGCCACTCAGTTGAGTCGAGCATTAACGGGAGGTTGATGTTGGTGACAACGCGTGAGACCAGCTCGTGCATATCACGTTCGCCATCACGCCCCACGTAGTCAACATTCACATCGAGGATGTGAGCATTTTCCTTGACTTGTCCCCTGGCAACAGCGACCAGGCCATCCCAGTCTTCTGCATTCAGAAGTTCCCTTACCTTCTTGGAGCCACTTGCATTCAAGCGTTCTCCGATGATCAGAAAAGAATTGTCTTGGTGATAGGTGGTGGCTCCATAGATCGAGGCTGCAGCCGGTTCATAGCTCAACTGGATGCGCTCCATGGCGCTATGACGCGATGGACGCTCAGCAGCCTTGAGATCTTCAGCAAGCTCAGCAAGCGCTTGGATATGTGCTGGCGTTGTGCCACAACAACCACCAATCACTTGCACACCAAGATCTTCGACGAAGTGCATCAGCTGCATCTTCAGCTCCATGGGTTGCAGCCGGTAGTGCGCGACCCCCCCCACATTCTCTGGTAAGCCGGCATTGGGGATGCAGCTCACCACAAAGGGGGACTGCTCCGCCAGGTAGCGGATGTGTTCTTTCATCTGCTCCGGTCCTGTGGCGCAATTCAGGCCAAGGATGTCGATCGGAAATGGTTCAAGGATTGCAACAACAGCGGCAATATCCGATCCCACGAGCATGGTGCCCGTGGTCTCCATCGTCACCGACACCATCAGTGGCCGCCGTTCACCGGCCTTTTCGAAGGCCGCTTCTATGCCTTGGAGAGCGGCCTTGATCTGCAGCACGTCTTGACATGTCTCGACGATGTACAGATCAACACCCCCGGCCAGCAATCCTTCCGCCTGCTCCTGGTAAGCCGAACGCAAGGTGTCGAACTCGATATGACCCAGCGTTGGGAGCTTGGTGGTTGGCCCCATCGATCCAGCAACAAACCTTGGCTTAGCTTCCGTGCTGTACTCATCAGCGACAGCTCGGGCTAGTTCGGCAGCCCGTTGATTGAGCAGGAAGGCCTGATCCTCGAGTCCGTATTCAGCAAGGACCACGGATGCAGCTCCGAAGCTGTCGGTCTCGATGACGTCACAACCCGCTTCAAGAAACTGACGGTGCACCGCCTGAACCGCATCTGGTCTCGTGATCACGAGGTTCTCGTTGCAGCCTTCAAGTTCTGCGCCGCCGAAATCCTCTGCAGTCAGGTTCAACTGTTGCAGGGAGGTGCCTGTGGCACCGTCAAACACGAGCACCGGCCGATCAGGGGAATGCAACCGGGTCAGAAAGCGGCTCGCAGCTGTCGTCGGCGCCACCGTGTCTGCCTGCATTCCCCGTTTGCGTTGCTTTAGGCATCCTATGAAGCCCACCTTGAACGCTGGAGCTGGCGACAACCCCGCAGCTGAGTCAGTCGCCGAGTTCGATGCGGGTCACCCAGTGATCAAACTCCCGGTCACGCCCCTCTGTAATGGCGACGAGTCGTTCTCGCAGGGCCTCCATGACCGGACGATCACTCTGGAGAACCGTTGATTCCAACTGACGAATGGGGGTGATCTTCGCTGCTGTGCCAGTGAGAAACACCTCATCAGCGATGAACAGTTCCGTTTTGTCGACTGGCCGTTCCAGGACCTCCAGGCCCATGGATTTCGCCAGTTCGATCACGCTGGCGCGGGTGATGCCTTCGAGGATGTCTTGGTCGACGCCCGGCGTAATCAGCTGGCCATCGCGGACGATGAACAGGTTCATGCCGCTGGCCTCGCTGATTTTTCCTCGGCTGTTCAAGAGCAGGGCTTCATCAAATCCACTCTTGACGGCCTCTGTCTTGGCCAGAGAGCTGGTGATGTAGGCACCACTGATTTTTCCGCGAAGGGGCAGGGAGCGATCCTCCTGTCTGGTCCAGCTGCTGATCCTGCAGCTCACACCCTCGGGCGCCAGATAGTCACCAAGCTCGAGGCCATAGATCAGGAAATCCGTTTCGATGTTGTGCAGCCTTGGCGCAATCCCTAAATCACTGGTGTAAACGAAGGGCCGCAGGTAGATGGGAGTGGTGGGCCGGTTCGCCTTCAGCATCGCCGTCAGAGCCTCCATCACCGTCTCCTCACTCAGATCGGCGAGAAGCAGCCGGGCACTTTGACTCAGCCTGCGGGCATGCCGATCCGCCCGGAACAGCAGGACTTGATTGGGATTGGCAGGATCAGGAATGGCACGCATGCCACCGAATGCACCGGTGCCGTAGTGCAGCGCGTGGGTGGCGATCGATACCTTCGCTTCCTCAAAAGGGATGCAGCGGCCTTGAAACCAGGCGTACGGCAGGAACTGGTGCATGGCTGGATCGGGCCGACCGCAAAATCTTCTCACTCTCGCCGACTCCCTCCCAGGCAGAGAATGGCTGCATGCATCGTTTGAGCCACCTTCCTGGATCCGATCAGGACGACGGTGTCGTTCTGGTGGAGCAACCCAGCGCCCCTGTGCTTTGGCTCACGAGCGCCCAGACCGATCTCTCCACCCTCGCTGCGGTCCTTGAAAGGCCTGATCGCAATACCTGGCGGGGGCGCATCCGTGCTCTTTCCCTGGACGCACTCCAGCATCCCGCCCAGATTGACCATTACTTGGCCACAACAGGGGCTGCCGCCAAGCTGATTGTCGTTCGTCTCCTAGGCGGACGTGGCCATTGGTCCTACGGACTGGAACAACTGGATCGTTGGAGGAAGTCCGAAGCGGGTCGCACGATCCTGATCTTGGCTGGTACGCCTGATCAGGATCGTGCCCTGCATTCCCTGGGCTGTTATTCAGAACCACTCAGCGATCGATTAGCCAGCCTCTTGCGTGAAGGTGGGTTGGAGAATCAGGCCCTGTTTCTCGGTGTGCTTGATGCTCTTCTGAACAACCATCACCCGGATCCGGCGACGATTCAGCCGCGTGTAATGGAGGATCCTTCGCCCTGGCGTTGGAAGGATCAGCCTGGCCCAAGGGTTGGAATCATCCTCTACCGAGCACTCGCCCGGGCCGGAGACACTGCTGTTGCCGAAGCCCTCCTGGCCGCCCTTGAAAACAAGGGTTTGGTCCCTCGTGCTCTTTGGGTGAGCAGCCTCCGTGATCCCGCCGTTCAACAGGGAACGCTGCACTTACTCCAACAGCAGAAGGTGCACGTGGTGATTACCACCACGGCCTTCGCCTCCGTTCAGTTCGTGGAGGCGGGTCTTGGCTGCCCATTGTTTGACCACTTGGACTGTCCCGTTCTTCAGCTGCTCAGCAGTGGTCGGTCTCGCGACTCCTGGGGCGCATCATCGCGAGGTCTTGACCCCCTTGATCTCTCTCTCCAGGTGGTACTCCCCGAGCTGGATGGAAGGATCACCACACGAGTGGGTGGATTCCGTGAGCTGACCAAGGCCCATGGAGATCTGGCGACGGCCATCCATGCCCTAAAGCCTGATCCAGAGGGGATTGACTGGGTCGTTCGTCATGCCTCAGCGTGGATCAAGCTCCGGCAAACCGAACCCAGGAAGCGGCGCTTGGCGTTGATCATGGCCAACTACCCGATCCGTAACGGACGGTTAGCCAATGGGGTTGGCTTGGACACCCCTGCGAGCCTTCACAACGCCTTGCAGTGGCTTCAAGAGTCTGGGTATGACCTTGGCCGTGATCCCTTGCCAGCGACCCCAGAGGCCCTCATGGCTTCAGTCCTGGCCGGTCGAACCAATGACCCTGAAAGTCAGCATCTGCCTTCACTGGATCATCTGTCTCTAGAGGACTACCAGCGGTGGTGGCAGAGCCTTCCCGCCGACGCCCAGGAACCCATTCTCAAGCGTTGGGGGGATCCCGAGCAAGCAGAGGATTTGGAGACCCTTTGCGACGGCCGCAAAGGATTTGCCGTCCATGGTCTTCGCTTTGGAGGTTTGACCCTTCTCGTACAACCCAGTCGCGGCTATGACGCTGATCAACTCAGTGATCTCCACTCCCCGGATCTACCTCCTCCCCATCGTTATCTCGCCCAGTACCTCTGGCTTCGTGTCGTCCACGGGACCCAGATGATGGTGCACATGGGCAAACACGGAAGTGCCGAGTGGCTTCCGGGAAAAAGTGTTGGATTGAGTCGTCGATGTGGCCCGTCCCTGGCGCTAGGGCCCGTCCCGCATGTGTATCCCTTCATTGTGAACGATCCCGGCGAGGGATCTCAGGCCAAACGTCGTGGCCACGCCGTCATCCTTGATCACCTCACACCGCCGCTCGGTCGTGCTGGCAGTCATGGAGAACTGGAACGTTTGGAACGGTTGCTCGATGAAGCCGTCGAAGCCCGTGAGTTGAATGCCAGCCGTTGTCGTCAACTTGACCGGCAGTTGTGGAAGCTGCTCATGGAGTTGAACTGGCCTGGGTTGCCCCAACTGGCTGCTGAAGGCGAAGCCACTCCAGAGGATTTTTTTACAGCCTCTGAGTGGATGGCTTGTTTAGAGCAGGCTGAAACCTATTTATGTGAGCTCAAGGAATCTCAAATTCGGACAGGTCTCCATCGTTTGGGCATGCCTCCCAGTGGGGGGGCGATGACCGAATTGGTGATGGCGACAGCTCGATGCCCAGGTCCTGATCGACTTGGATTGACCCAGGCAATCGCCAGATTGCTTGGGTTCCGTTGCGATCCTTGGTGTGATGAGGATGGTCTTCCCCTGGCTGAATCGGATCGACGCCTGCTTCATGAACTTGGTGTCCCCCAGGGTCGCAGGGTCTCCGATGTTGTCGCTTGGTTGGAGGATCAAGCGCTTCGGTTGATCCGGCGCGATTTGATCCTCAATCGTGGCTCGACCTCGACGGCTGGGGACGACATTGAGCTGCATCCAGTGCTGCTGTCTTGGGTGACTGAGGGAACGGATCCAGCGTTGCAACACCTCCATTCCAGCTTGATTCCAGCCTTTCTTGCCTGTGCTGAACGAGAGCGCTCAGGTTTCCTGCATGCGCTGGCTGGTGGTCGGCTAGCGAGTGGTCCCTCGGGCGCCCCGACGCGAGGACGGCCTGACGTTCTCCCGACGGGCCGCAACTTTTATTCGGTCGATCTTCGTGGTCTTCCAACCGAGGCCGCCTGGGATCTCGGCAGACGCAGTGCTGAACAGTTGCTTGAGCTTTACCTGCTTGAACATGGGGAACCTCTTCGCCATTTGGCTCTGTCCGTCTGGGGCACCGCGACCATGCGCAACGGTGGCGAGGATATTGCTCAGATGCTCGCTCTGATGGGGGTTCGTCCGGTCTGGGATGGGCCGATGCGGCGCATGGTTGACCTCGAACTGATCCCTCTTTCTCTGCTTGATCGTCCTCGCGTGGATGTGACCCTGCGGATTTCAGGCCTCTTCAGGGATGCATTTCCGCAGCTCGTGCTTTGGGTGAACAGAGCGTTGCAACTGGTTGCTCAATGCAACGAGGAGCAGGCGTGGAACCCCTTAGCTGATTCGACAAGACACGCAGGGCCACAACACAGGATCTTCGGTTCCGCCCCTGGCGCTTATGGCGCTGGCCTTCAGGCATTGATCGATTCAGGGCAATGGGAGAACCAGAGCGATCTTGCGGAGGCTTATCTGACCTGGAGTCGTTGGCGATATGACGGCTCCGCGGAGCCCATTGAGGACCGTGAGGCCCTTGAGTCCAGCCTCAAAAATGTTCAGGTTGTCTTGCATAACCAGGACAACCGAGAACACGACCTTCTCGATTCAGATGATTACTACCAATTTCATGGCGGTCTTGCTGCTGCTGTCACCAGCGTGAAGGGTCAGAGCGCTGAGGTCTGGTTTTCAGATCATTCCCGCCGGGAGCGACTGCGACAGCACCCCCTTTCACGGGAGATCGACAAAGTGGTGCGCTCGCGACTTTTGAACCCACGCTGGATCGAAGGCATGCGCAGTCATGGCTACAAAGGCGCTTTTGAAATGGCAGCCAGCTTGGATTATTTATTTGCCTATGACGCCAGCACAGGCCTTGTGCCGGCTTGGTGTTACAGCTCTGTTCAGGACAGCTGGTTGGATGAGCAGGCGAATGCTGAATTTCTCAAGCGCCACAACCCCTGGGCCCTCCGCGACATGGCCGAGAGGCTGTTGGAAGCCGCAAATCGCGGCTTATGGGACTGTTCCGATCAGGCCAGGCTGGAGCGCTTGCGCGACATCGTTCTCAACGCTGATGGATGCATTGAGACCGGTGGATTCAGACCGACGGGTGATCGTTGATCAGCTGTTCAGATCTCGGACCATTGCCCGGAAGGGATCGATGGAACCTGGTGCTGAACTCTGCGATTTGGATGAGGAGCTGGTCGTCTCCTCTTGCTTGAGCTCGGTTTTGCGAGCAACGGGTGCCGCATCGGGCGCAGCAGGGCTGTTGACCCCCGTCAACGCACTGCCCTTCAGGCGCTGACTGAGTTCCTGCTGCGTCATTGTTTCAGCGAAGGTTTTCTTCACTGGTTTGGGAACCCCCTGGGTGACCGACACTTTGTCGTCCTGTGCGACCACACCACCTAGACCCTCGGTCTTGGTATCCACCTTCAGGGCCATCGCGTCCACCTCGGTGACGAGCTCCTTGTTGCCAGGGCTGTCTGCGGTGCCAGGGAAGGTGCGGCGGATGGTCTTGGCTTCCCGCATGTAGTTCAGATCTCCCAGTGAACTGGAGGAATCGCTGTCGAGAAAGAAGCTCTCATCCTTCTTTGCTGGCTTCGCCTGGGAGGTCTCGCTGTTCGTGCCAGCGGAGCGGGGGTTCAGCAGACGATCGAAGAAACCCATGCCTGGAGTCAGGTAGTCGTCTGAACTTAGCGACCTCTGAGGTCTTCTCCGTGGGTATCGGTTCCACACGTACGCAAAAGGCCAAGGTTCTTCAACTGTTGATCGATCCGGTCGCATATCAATGGGGTGGCTGACCACGTGGGTTGCATGTCGTAGTCGTACCAGGCCTCCCCACCATCGAAACCGAGTTCGGCAGCGGCATCAATCAGTTCGTTGAACCCGAGCCGATATCTGGCGGGATGGGCCAGAACCGACAGCCCACCTGCCTCATGGATGGCTTTGCGAACCGTCTCAGCACGCAAACTCTCTCCCACGGCGGCATCCCCTTGGCTGTAAGCCTTCAAGGCGGTGTGGCCAGGTTCGAAGCCCAGGGCGAGCACATGCACGAGGCAGCCTTGAAGAACGCAACTGATTTCCATGCCACTCCAAAGGGTGGGAACGCTGCGGCCCTGATCCTGTTCTGCCTTGAGCCAGTCCTGCATTGGTTGAAAGGCCGCGACACTGTGGTGATCGGTCACTGCAAGGTGTTCCAGCTGCCTCTCGCGGGCCTGGCCAATCAGCGTGATGGGATCCAGGCTTCCATCGCTGCAGATCGTGTGGCAGTGAAAGTTGAGGGCCCCTGGGCAGCTTTCCGGACCCACGGTTTCCAGGACGGAATGAAGGGGATGACGATCAGAGGGCATCGGCTTGTCCTGTGGAGGCTTCAGCGCGCAAGCGGCGCCAGCGGGCATAGAACTGGATGGATGCCGCCATGAACACAACAAGGGCCACCATGAACCAGGTGGCTGCAGCTGTTGGGAACTGGTTCTTGAAGACAACCAGCATCACCACGATGACGAGGAGAAGCGTTGGTAATTCGTTGAGAGCACGAAGCTGACGTCCGTTCCATCGGCACTCTCCTGTTTGCAGCTGACCCATCAGGCGGTAGCAGAACCAGTGATAGGCCAGCAGTGCTGCCACAAACCCAAGCTTGGCGTGCATCCAACCTTGTTGTAACCAACTGGGCTGCACAAGCAGCAGTCCCACGGCCATCGTCACCGCTACGAGCATGCCAGGGGTGGTGATGATGTTCGCCAGCCGTCGTTCCATCAAGGCGTACTGCCCCTGGAAGGCATCGCGCAACTCAGGTGCTAGCTCTTGGGCTTCGACGTGATAGATGAACAGGCGAACAAGGTAGAAGAGGCCTGCAAACCAAACGACCACACCCACGATGTGGAGGGTCTTAAACCAGAGATAGGCCTCGGGAGAAAACGTCATCACAGACGGTGCGTTGCGCTGACCATAGGCAGTGTTCAGGTAAGCCCGTCAAGAAAATCGCTCGCCCATTGCCGGTGCTTTGCGAGTGTTTCAGCGGGCATCCGGTCCAAATTCTTCGTCATCATGGCCAGTCTTGGTTGGGCGCGGAAAAACTTTTCGTGCTTTGCGATAAAACTCCAAAAAAGCCCATCCCAGCTCTTGCACCAATCACCGCGCCGGTAATCCGACATTTTTAAAACGTAGTTAGAACCTGAGATGTAGGGCTTGGTGGTGAAGATCCCACCATCTCCAAACTGACTCATGCCATGCACATTTGGCACCATCACCCAGTCGTAGGCATCCACAAATAGTTCCATAAACCACGTGCAGACACGACGGGGGTGAAACCCACAGAGGAGCATCACATTGCCCAGAAGCATGAGTCTCTCGATGTGATGGCAGTAACCACTCGACAAAGCACGATGAATCGCATTGTCCACCGGTGGTAAGCCCGTCGAGCCTGTGTAGAAGGCCTTGGGAAGTGGTTGGTCTTCGCACCCCCAAAAATTGCCGTTTCGCATCACGATGCCATGGCGTCGGTACATGACGGCCATGAATTCCCGCCAACCAATGAGCTGACGAATGAATCCCTCGAGAGAATTCAGGGGAATATCACCTTCAGAAGCCCGTTCCAGAATGCGATTCAGAACCTGCTGGGGGGTTAGCAGGCCGACATTCAACATGGGTGTCAAAACGCTGTGCCAAAGCACCCTGTGCTGTGTGCTGATGGCGTCCTCATAGGTCCCAAAGAATTGGAAACGCTGCTCGACAAATTGAATCAACCAGGCCTCGGCCGCGGCGTGTGTCACTGGATAGGCGAAGGATTTTCCGGAGCCGATCAGGGGGAGTGCCTCGGTCTCTAGCCCGGGCCGAGCCTGCTCAACCCAGATGTCGTCTGGCTGGGTCGGAGGCTCTGGGACCTCGATGCCCTTGGGCAGTTTTTTGCGGTTGTCAGCATCAAGACTCCAGCGCCCACCGCAGGGGGAGCCGTCAGGCTCTAAGAGCAGGTTCAATCGCTTTCTCTGCATGGCGTAGAACGCAGCCATGAGGGGACGGCGACCGCGACCGAAGAACTCCTCCACCACCGTTGAGGGAGTCAGCAACATCGGGGTGGGCAGGAGCTCCAGCCTGCAGGCGAAACGACTGGCAAAGCTGGTCAGCCTCCTCTCCAGCAGGTCATCGACGGGATCAACGCAGTGGAAGCTGCGGTATCCGGCGTCGTAGAGCTGTTGCAGATGCGCTGTTGTATCAGTGGCCTCATCGTGCCTCTGAACCCTTACGGAAAAACCACGCTGCTGAAGCGCATCGGCGAAGGCCTGCATCGAGGCGCGATGCAAGATCAACTTCTGTCGGTGCAGCTGTTGTGGCCAAGCTGGATCGGTTCCAAACAACAGCGGGTCTTCAATCAGAACCACTTCCCTTCCAGGCTCCAGAGCGGGGTGCTCTTCAAAGAGCTGATGGGGAAAGATCAGTGTCAGCTCCATGGTCAGGCCTCTTCACCAGCCAAGCGGCAGGCACGCCTCCCTAAAGCCAGGGCGAAGCCACGATCCACGAGCCCTGCACGGGGACTCAACACACTGGCCTTGCAATCCATCACCACTTTTTCCCGGTGACCCTGTTGATCATTCAGTCGAAGAACCAGTTGCCAGTGGTTCTTCGCGCTGCGGCTGATGTTGTCTGCGCAAATGGGTCCGGTACAGAGGCCCGGCGCCGCCGTCGCGGCGGAAACGATCAGCAGATTCAAGAGGCAGAGCAGTAGGGCCAGCAGTTTTTTCATCCAGTCGCGTTGTCTTCGCGCTCACTCTGCTCTGCCGATGCTTCGGGGTGAAAGAAGCCATAGATCTGTTCCGCTAGGGAGCGCCCAACCCCCGGGGCCTCCATGAGCCTCTCCACAGGAGCGAGTTGAATCGCATCAATGGAATGGAAATGGGAGAGAAGGTCTCGAACCCTTCTCGGGCCTAGCCCTGGGATATCAGACAGCCTGGAACGCTTCATCCGTTCGCCCCGCTGCTGTCGATGGAAACTGACGGCAAAGCGGTGTGCCTCATCCCGCAAACGCCTCAGTAGGGCCACACCCAACTGGTCCGGATCCGTGTCGAGCGGGTCGCGCTCGCCCGGCAGGAACACCTCCTCCCGTTGTTTTGCCAGGGAACAGACGGTCAGATCCTCATCCAAATTGAGCTCCCTCAGGGCCTCCATCACGGCAGAAAGCTGACCCTTGCCGCCGTCGATCATCACCACATCAGGCCAATCATTGAGGCCATCGGTCTGGAGAGCGCTGCCTCCCCGGTGACGGAGGGCACCAAGATCTGCTCCCTCTGCCTTCGCCCTGGCCCATCGCCGGAATCTGCGGCGGATCACCTCGGCCATCGACATGAAATCGTCGCTGTGGCCAGCGCGCACGCTGCTGCTGCGGATCTTGTATTTGCGGTAGTGCTGTTTGGCGGGTAATCCATCGATGAACACCACCTGAGAGGCCACGGCATCACTCCCTTGGATATGACTGATGTCGTACCCCTCAATCCGTCTGGGTGGTCTGGGGAGCTCGAGCAATTGGGCGAGATCCTCCGTGGCGAGGGCCTGTTGCTCCTGGCCCTGTTGGGCGCGCAGCAATTCAAATTCGGCATTGCGTTGCACAAGTTCGATTAAATCCGCCTTCTGACGACGCAGCGGTGCATGGACTTGTACCTTCCGCTCCCGTTGTTCCCCAAGCCACTCCTCAACCAGAGTCTGTTGGGGCAAGGGATGTTGCACCAGGACTTCTGGGGGAATCTCCACCGCATCCACCTGGCTGTAGTGCTCTTCGATGACGCGTTGGAGAATCAGACCTGGTTCGAGCGCCTGCGCATCGGCTGTGAAGCCCAGTCGACCCACCAGTTTTCCAGCTCGCATCTGGAAGAGCTGCACAGCAGCGACCCGTTGATCACAGGCCAGTGCAAGCACATCCCGACTGATGGAGGAATCGGGCAGGCTCATCTTCTGGTCAGCGGTCAGCTGATCCAAGCCCTGCAGCTGATCACGGATCCTCGCTGCCGATTCAAAATCCAGCCGTTCCGCATATTTCTCCATCTGTTCACTGAGGAGCATCTGCAGTTCGTCGCTACGCCCCTGGAACACCATCGCCACCTTTCTCAGGGTCCGGTGATAGTCCTCGGAGCTGATCTTTTCTTGGCACACACCTGGGCAGCGGCCAATGGCGTGGTTCAAGCAGGTGCGGTCGGCATACAGCGGTCTGGGGCGCTGGCGCAACGGAAACACCCGTTTCACAAGGAACAGGGTGCGTCGCAGCAGACCCACATCCACGTAGGGGCCATAGAAGCGATCCAGAGGACTGCGAAAACGACGGCGGCGCGTGATGAAAATCCGCGGATAGGCCTCACTCCAGGTGATGCATAAGTAGGGATACTTCTTGTCGTCTTTCAGCAACACATTGAAGTGAGGCTGATGGTTCTTGATCAAATTTGACTCAAGAGCGAGAGCTTCGGCTTCGCTGTCGGTCACGATGAATTCGATCTCACAGACCTGCCTTGTCATCAGCCGAATGCGTGGCGACAGGTCATGGCGACTGCGGAAATAGCTGCGCACACGGCTGCGCAGACTTTTTGATTTGCCGACGTAGAGGATGCGGTCGTCCTGATCGCGCATCAGATAGCAACCGGGCTCCGCAGGGATATCCTTCAGGCGCTGTTCCAGTCGGTCAGGCTGCGTGAGTAACGGCGTTCGCAGCGTTGGTGGGCTCAAGGTCGATCCGCCTCTGCATTGCCTGGATTGAACACCAGTCTCGCGGCCTCTGCATAGGATCCGACTGGTCTTGATGCCCAGCATGCGTGCCCTCTACCCAGGCAGTTTTGACCCACTGACGCTTGGTCACCTCGACCTGATCGAGCGCGGTAGCCAGCTATTCGGAGAGGTGGTGGTTGCCGTGCTTCAAAACCCGGGGAAGACCCCTGCCTTTCCTCTGGAGCAGAGGCTCGCTCAGATCCAGACCGCGACCCATCACCTCTCGGGCATTCAGGTGATCAGCTTCGATGGCCTCACCGTGCGCTGTGCGCTCGACACCGGGAGCGACGTGATCCTCCGAGGTCTCCGCGCCATGAGTGACTTCGAATACGAACTTCAGATTGCCCATACCAACCGCTCGCTCGAACCCGATCTCGAGACCGTCTTCCTCGCCACCACAGCCCACCACAGCTTTCTCAGCAGCTCAGTGGTCAAGGAGGTGGCCCGGTTCGGTGGGCAGGTCGATCACATGGTTCCCCCCGTGGTGGCGGATGATCTGCGCAGGCTCTTTAATCAGTCTTTCCGCCAGCGTCCGTGATGAGCGAGATCCGGTTCCCCGTACTCGACCAGCTCGACCAGCTCGAGGAGATCGTGCTGGAAGGGAGTCGTATTCCCTTCAGTGGTGGTCGGCTCGTGAATGAGCAGGACGCCATCGAACTTCTCGATGCCATTCGTGAAACGCTTCCGGGACAGATCAATCAGGCTGATGAGTTGATCCAGCGACGTGACACGTTCATCACCACCGCTCGGCAGCAGGCGGATGAAATCGTCCAGAAAGCAGCTCAACAGCGTGATCAGATGGTCAATGCTGCCTCGATTCGTCAGGAGGCAGAACGGCAGGTGAACGAGCTGCGGGACCAGGCCCGGCAGCAGTGTGAACAACTTCTTCAGGCCACCCGCCAGCAGGCGGCTCAAATGGAGCACGAGATGCAGGCGAAGCATGCGCAGCTTGAGCAGCAGTTCTCCAGCCGGCGCCAGCAGCTTGAACAGGAAGCCCTGCAACGCCGACAACAGCTTGATCAGGAGGCGATCGAATTAAAGCGCCAGCTCACTGACCAGCATGAACGCAGTCGCCAGCAATCCCTTCAAGAGCTGGAACAGATCCGCATGGAGGGAATCCGGATCCAGAAAGAAGCGCAGAGCGAGGCAGAACGCCTCCATCAGGATGCGCTGACCTACCGGCAGCAGACTCAACAACAGTGTGAAGCCCTGATCCAGAGGAGTCGTCAGGAGGCGGCTTCCGTTCAGGACGGTGCCAACCGTTATGCGGAACAGACTCTCGGCGAACTTGAAACTCGACTCAAGGAGATGGCACAAGTGGTCTTGGGCGGTCGCCAGGAACTGGTGAAGATTCAGACCCTTCGTTCTGAACCAAGTCCTACCCGGTCCTCTGCTCCCCAGGACTCAGGGGAGGCTGTGCCAATTTCCAGAGCCCGTCGAGCCGCATCTCGTCTCAGGTCGATGCGGAACACCGGCTGAATTGCTGCGCAGCTTTGAGCACGGTTCCGATCGTCTCGTTCGGAGCCCAGGAACCGTTCGAGATCAGACTCACGAAACGGAGTCCCTCACTGGTCTCCAGAATGCCGCTCACCGAGCGAACCCCGCGGAGCGTGCCTGTTTTAGCCCAGAGCTTTCCGTCCAAACTGCTGCCCCGGAAGTAGTTCCTTAATGTTCCTCGCCTACCGGCGATGGCCATGGAGGCCTGGTAATAGGGGCCTAGGGGGTGTTGATGCATCCTTAGGAGCAGAGCCGCAAGGGTCTGACTGCTCACTCGGTTCAAACGCGACAACCCGCTGCCATCCGCGATCCGCAGCCCTGTGGTGGGCAGATGCTGGCTTCGCATCCACAGCTGGGCCCGCTCAGAGGCACGCGTCACGTCCCACTGGTCGGAGGCTTCCCGCAGCAGCACTTCGGCGGTGAAATTGTGGCTCTCGGTGTTCGCAAGGCTCAGCAGGGAATGCATCGGTGCGGAGACCTCCTCATGGAGCACCAAGAGGTCATCGGCAGCAGACTGTTGTTCGAGCGAGCCTTGCGGGGGGTGCACCACCTTGAGGGCTACCCGCCCACCCTGCCGTTGCACTTCTTTTGTGAACAGGCTTTGGAACCGTCCAGCCGGGTTTTGAACAGCCATGCCGAGAGCATTGCTCGTCAAGGCCAGTCGGGTCACGGGGGCCCCATAAGCCTCCATCCGATCGGCCTGGGGCCAGTCACGGGGCCACCAACGTTGGGGCGGTTCCTCGCGAAGCATCAGCTGGATAGAGCCCGATGCTTGGCGACGACTCCCACCCTGGCCTAGGGCTGCCATCGCCAAACGCTGAAGTCCAGCGATGCCTAGATCTGGATCCCCTTCTCCCTCCAGTTCCAGGACCCCGTCAGGGCGTTGCAATAAACGGGTTCTCAGGCGGAAATCTGGACCGAGCTGGTCGAGGGCATAGGCCGTGGTGATCAATTTCTGATTGGATGCCGGAATCAGCGCTGCAGCACCGTTGACTGCGGCAAGAACGGAGCCCTGTTCATTCAGGATCGTGATGCTCCAGGCCTTTTTTTCAGGGCCAAGAGCCCCATCAACAGCGTTTTGAAGAGGAAGGCAACGCTCCCCGTCACGCAGGCTTGGCCAACCCAGTGGTTGCAGAGGTGACGGAGGGGCGAGCAACTCAGGCTCGGCTGCCCGACCGGGGGCGGGTAGCACGACAGCCAATACCAGTGCAGATAAAGACAGAAGCCTTGTCACTGGATCTCGACCCCACTGACCGTGCCGTTGACCCGATATTGGGGACCCTCCAGTTCCACGGGAGTTCCGATCTTGAGGTTGGTTCCTGCCATCACCACACCGGAACCTGAGACCGTCGCCTCCCCATCCAGGATGAAACGGGCATCGAGCGTGCCCTGAATGCTCCGGTTGGGATCGACCGCGGTCAGCACGAGACCATCGGGGGTGAGGGTGACCAGCTTGCGCGTGATGTCTTGCACTTGCACCAAGCGGACGGATCCGTGGGGCTGGTTGCGAATCACGATGCTGGTTCGGCCTGCCTGCAAGGCGTCCCTGACAAGGCGGTCAGGATCGGCGGCAGGGACTCCTCGCACGTCCACGCTGATCTGAACGGGTTTCACTGACCCTGTCGCTCGAGCGACGGTGTTGCTCAGTTTCGGGCTCCACAGCACGCCAGCCAAAGCGGCAATGCCGAGTAGGGCAGCTAAACCGTCAACAGCGTTCACACCCTTGATGCGTTGGTTGAGAGCCATCACGCGAGATCCTGAACCGCCACGATACGGAGCCCTCCAAGGGTCTACAAGGAGCCCTCAGCGACTTAGGTCATTGAGAAAACGGTCCATCGCCCCCATCTGCCTGTTCAGCTCGGAACCGGTGCCGGCAAGGGCCTCATCGATCTGCTCGGGATCCGGTCGTCGTTCGTAGTCCATCACGAATCGGTAGCCGTCGGGGTCGGCCCTGAACAGAGACCATGGTTGGGGCCACTGATGAAGGAGAGCGGCTCCGTCCAACGGCTGAACCCAGTAAGCCACCTCCCAGGTCGCCACAAAACCTTGGCGTCTCGATCGAGCCACGCTGCCGATGCCAACTGCAGCATCTTCAAGACGGCCGTTGAGCATGGCCACTTGGCCAGTCCAGTCCGCGCAGGCCTGCTCCAGTTCCTCGTAATCGCTGGGTTGAGGTGCCACAGCGAGGAGCAAATCGTCTTGACGCTCCAATAAGCGCCCACGGCAGAGGTCCTGAAGGGAACAACAGGATGTCGCCAGCTCTGGGTCATCCCTCTGGGCAAGAGCTGCCGATCCAGCATCCGGGAATGCCAGCACTGGATTTTGACCAGTCTCCTGAAGCTGGCGAGCCAGCCTCAGAGCGACAGGGAGAACCCGTAGCCCCTCGAAGCGCATGCTCACCATCCAGCGGCGCGACTTGCGATCGCTCAACGCCTCGATCAGGGACTCCCTCGCCTGCTCTTCAGCCTGCTTCAGGTCGGCGGGAAGGGTTCTGGTCACGGCAGAGTTCCATGGCAAGGCCGGAGGGTACTGCCAATCCTGACCTTCAACGCCGCTGCAGCCGATCAAGGGAGCGCGAAAGACGTTCTTGTACCAAGGGAAGTTCGCTCGGATTGTTCCAAGGGCCAAGGCTGATCCTGATGCCTGACTTACTGGCCTCGGCATTCAGTCCGATGGCTCTAAGCACAGCACTGCCCCCGTCGTGGCCAGACGCACAGGCACTACCACTGCTGATGGCAACACCCTGTTGGGCCATCTCGCGGACGAGAGCTCGACCAGAGAGGGCACGACCTGCATCGTCAGACGCCAGAAGCGAAATGTGATGGGGCAAACGCTGATCTCTGGATCCGGAGAGGCGTAGTCGAGGATCTTCAAGCAGGCTGGCTAGCAGCTCATCACGGAGATGACGGGTGCTGGGCGAGGTGTGCAACGACGTCCAGGCAGGCAGTTTGGAGATCGCCAGCGTGAGCCCCGCGATCAGGGCCACTGGTTGTGTGCCCGAACGCAATCCCTGTTCCTGACCTCCGCCTCCCAGCCAAGGAACCATGGACTCACGTGGATGGGAACGAGTCAGCAGGAAGCCAACCCCCTTGGGCCCGCCACATTTATGGGAGGACGCGCTCAGTAAATCAGCGGGCAAACTGGACCAATCAGGCCGGCCCTGGCTCACCACCTGCGTGGCATCCACGTGAAAGGTGATGCCTCGCCGTCGACATTCCGCGCCGACGACTTCCACGGGTTGCAGGCTGCCGATCTCACTTTGACCCCAAATGAGCGACACCATCTCGGTTGGTGCATCCAGGAGGGAATCAAGCTGCCCCAGATCGATCTGGCCCTGCGGGTCTACAGGCCACTCGACCACCTCCCATCCTTGAATGGCCAGTCGTTGAGCTGCCGCCATCGTGGCTGGGTGCTCAACAGACGACACCACCAGGCGCCTTGGGGCACGGTCGACCGTTCGACCAAGCAAAGCAAGGTGAATGGATTCTGTTGCTCCGGAAGTGAAGACCAGATCGTTCGCCTCCGCCCGCAAACTGCTGGCGAGCTGCACACGGGATCGCTCCAACCATTCAGCAGCCTTCAGACCATGGCCATGCAGGCTCGATGGGTTCCCCCAGGCGCTGCGCTGAACCTCAGCGATCCTATCGATCACCTCTGGATCGGTGGGGCTCGTCGCACAGGCGTCGAAATACAAGGCCCTGTCGCTGTCAGCCACTGGTCTCGCGGTCCACGCGAGCGCGTGTGCGTTGTTCGAGGCTGTCGCCGGCGAGGGTGATCATTGTGTCGAGCGACATCGTCTCGAGGAGTGCCTGCACCTGACGTTGGGCTTCAGCGCGCAGACAGTGATCCGGTTTCTGACAAGTCTCCTGACAGGCCGTTGCGCAGTTGAACTCAGCCTCGATGCTTGAAGGTGTGTCGTTGTCTGCTCGGTGGTTTGCTGCTTGGGGTTCAGGGGTCAATGCAGCCACCGGTGTGGGAACCAATTCAGGAACCAAGACTCCGTCAAAGACCGCTTCGGCTGGTCCGGTCATGAAGATGGAGCCTCTGCGATCAGGCCAACTGATCAGCAGTGGGCCTCCAGGAAGGTTCACCTGCGCGGAATGGTCCGCAAGTCCAAGGAGATGAGCGCAGACCAGGGTGGCGCAGGCGCCTGTTCCACAGGCAAGGGTTGGCCCTGCCCCGCGTTCCCAAACTCGGATTTCAAGGGACTGTGGACCATGCACCTGAAGAAAGTGCACATTCGTTTTGGCCGGGAAGGCGTCATGGACCTCAAGGGCAGCACCCCAGGTCTCAAACGGAATGGTTTTGAGGTCTTCAACAGGTACGACGACATGCGGATTCCCCATGCCGGCCGCCGCAACGCTCAGGGTGACCCCCGCAACGTCCAACTCCCCCTGCGGCAAACCAGCTGACCCAACCGGGAGCGATGTCGGGACTTCATCTGGAATGAGAAACGGAAGCCCCATATCCACTTTGATCTGACCGTCAGCTTGGAGTTCGGGAACGATCATTCCGGCGGCTGTCTCGATGCGCCAGCGCTCACCGCTCTGACTGCCATCGCTGTCAGCCAGAAACCTTGCCAGACATCGAATGCCATTGCCGCACATCTCCGCTTCACTGCCGTCGGCATTGAAGATGCGCATGCGGAGGTCCCCATCAGTCTCCGGCGGCAGCGCCAGGATGATCCCGTCGGCACCGATTCCAAAGCGGCGATCACAGATCCGACGGATCCAAGCTGCATCAGGGTTGCGGATGCTTGCATCCAGCTGTCCGGCTCGCCCTTCCAGGACAACAAAATCGTTGCCAAGACCCTGATACTTGCTGAACTGGAGCATGGTGTTACGCGGCGCCGGTAGATGGAGACCACCTGTTTCGACCCCAGTCTGCCGGGCGTTCGTCTGTTGCAGACCTGGTTGAGAGAGCAACGGGCTTTGCGACTCGAACTTCTCAACGGTGCCAGTCACGAAGGAGTGCTGGCTTGGCAAGATCCTGAATTCCTTGCCCTCACTCGCTCTGATGCCGATCAACCTCTGTTGATCTCTAGACGGGCGATTGCTGTGATCCGTTGTCTCGGTTGAGCTGATCGTTTGTTTCCCAGCATGGGAGAGCAGCTATGTCACGATCGCAACCAGGTGAGCCCTGCCCGTGAGCGCCGTACCCCCATCGACGTCTGCTTCGACGTCTTCCAGTGATCATCGCTACGACCCCCTCACTCTGGAGGACCGTTGGCAGCAGCGCTGGAAGGACTGCCAGCAGGACCGCACAGCTGAACCACAGCCGGGGCAACGACCTTTTTATGCGCTCTCGATGTTCCCGTATCCATCGGGCTCCCTGCATATGGGACACGTGCGCAACTATGTGATCACGGATGTGATTGCTCGCACGCAGCGCATGCGAGGGGATGCTGTGCTACACCCGATGGGCTGGGATGCCTTTGGACTGCCAGCTGAGAATGCCGCGATTGAACGGGGTGTGGATCCAGCGGTATGGACGGACCGCAACATTGCCCAAATGAGGACCCAACTCGACAGGCTTGGCCTATCGATTGATTGGGATCGCGAACTCGCCACCTGCCACGACGATTACTACCGCTGGACCCAGTGGCTCTTCCTGGAGTTACACGCTGGCGGCTTGGCCTACCAGAAAGAAGCGATCGTCAATTGGGACCCTGTCGATCAGACCGTTCTTGCGAACGAGCAGGTGGATGCCGATGGCAAGTCCTGGCGTTCCGGTGCCCTCGTTGAAAAGCGCAACCTGCGTCAGTGGTTCCTGCGGATCACGGATTATGCCGATGCTCTGCTGGATGATTTGGATCTGCTCCAGGGGTGGCCGGAGCGGGTCCGCACCATGCAGGCGAACTGGATCGGGCGCTCGAAGGGAGCCGACATTGACTTCCAGGTGTGCGCCGCTGACGGAAGCCCCTCTGACCAGCACATCACTGTCTTCACCACCAGGCCGGACACGTTGTTTGGAGCGAGTTACGTCGTTCTTGCCCCAGAGCATCCCCTCGTTGATCAGCTCGTCAGCACGACCCAAGTCACAGCCGTGGCGGCCTTTCGAGATCTGATGGCGACCCTCTCCCAGGAGGAGCGAACCGCAGATCATCAACCCAAGCGCGGGATTCCGATCGGCGCTGAGGTGATCAATCCAGTGAATGGGAAGACCATTCCGGTTTGGATTGCCGACTACGTGCTTGCCGATTACGGCACCGGGGCCGTCATGGGTGTGCCGGCTCATGACCAAAGGGATTTCCTGTTTGCCCGACGCCATGAACTGCCCTTCCACCGGGTCGTACAGATCCCAGGCGTGGAATCTCAAACACTCGATGGCGAGGCATGGACAGAGCCGGGTGTTCTGGTCAATTCAGGGCGCTTCGATGGTCTCGCCTCTGAGGATGCGAAAACAGCGATCACCCTGCATGGCGAACGTGAAGGCTGGGCCCGGACCAAGGTTCAGTATCGACTGAGGGATTGGTTGATCTCCCGGCAGCGGTATTGGGGCTGTCCGATTCCGATCATTCACTGCGACAGTTGCGGCGCTGTTCCCGTACCCAAGGAACAACTCCCAGTTGAGCTTCCCCATGGAATTGACCTTTCAGGGAAAGGGGGCTCACCACTGGCTCAGCTCTCCTCCTGGCTGACAGTGGCGTGTCCTTGCTGTGGCCAACCGGCGCGGAGAGAAACTGACACGATGGATACTTTTATGTGTTCATCCTGGTATTTCCTTCGTTTTACTGATCCCCATAATCAAGAACGGCCTTTTTCAGCAACAAACGTCAATCAATGGCTTCCTGTTAATCAATATGTCGGCGGGATTGAGCACGCCATTCTCCACTTGCTGTATGCCCGGTTCTTCACTAAGGCATTGCATGACCGTGGATTACTTGGCACCCGTGAACCCTTTGAACGTCTGTTGACTCAGGGAATGGTGCAAGGGGTCACCTATCGCAATCCTCGGACCGGTCGTTATGTGGCACCTGAGGATGTCGCCGATGAACAGGATCCCCGTGATCCAGAGGACGGTGGTGCTCTCGAGGTCCTTTTCGAGAAGATGTCGAAGTCGAAGTACAACGGCGTCGATCCAGCTGCCGTCATTGATCGCTATGGCGCCGATACGGCACGGATGTTCATTCTCTTCAAAGCTCCACCCGAGAAGGATCTGGAATGGGATGATGCTGATGTTGAAGGTCAGTTTCGTTTCCTGCAGCGTCTCTGGCGCTTGGTTGATACAGGCGTCAATTTGAACGTTCAGGTTCAAGACAACTGTGGCAACTTCCCGGATGCTCTGATCACCGATCTCGATCGCGAGATCCGTCGGGCTTTGCATACAGCCATTGCTGCTGTTGATGAGGATCTCAGTGGCGATTATCAGTTCAACACAGCGATATCTGAACTCATGAAGTTGTCCAATGCTCTCTCAGGGCAACTCGAGGCGATCAGTCCGGAAGTGCGTGTCGAAGCCCTTTCAGGGCTCGTGCGTCTTCTCGCTCCATTTGCGCCTCACTTGGCTGAGGAGTTCTGGTCACGACTCGGCGGCGCCATCAGCGTGCATCAGCAACCATGGCCGGTGCATGATCCTTCGGCTTTGGTGCAAGAGAGCATCGAGCTGGTGATTCAGGTGAAGGGCAAAGTGCGTGGAAGCCTTCGGGTGCCGGCAGATGCAGATCAAGCCATGTTGGAACAGCTCGCCCTCAACAGTGATGTGGCTACGAAATGGCTGGAGGGCCAGCCTCCCAGGCGCGTGATTGTCGTGCCGGGGAAGCTGGTCAACCTTGTGCCCTGACAATCAGCTCTTGGCAAAACGCAAGGAAGCCGGCTGATCCCAGCTTCCTTGCGCCACGTAGCCACGGCTATTGGCACACAGGTGGCGAAGGATCCAGAACACGGATTCCATTGACCCCTCGCCGATTGCCTGTTGAACGTCTGAAACCGAACGACTCACGCCATCAGCGAGAAGAGCTTCAACTTGACCCTGAAGATTGAGGATCGCAGCGGCTGCTTTCTTGCCGGCTTCCACTCCGGGCTGGTGATAAGCATTGATGTTGACAAGTTCGCCGTACAAGCCAACTGCGCGCTCAAACAGTGCAATCAGGGCACCAAGGCGACGGGCATCGAAGTCCTTCATCGAGATGCTGATACTTTGGCGTCCACCCTCCATCAGGGCAGATCTAGTTCCCTGGAGAAAACCGTCGAGGAAATCGCCAGGGCGCTCCCCGTTGATTTCGGGAATATCAGCAGCGTCGCTGAGCTGCTCGATGAAGGTCACAAAGAAATTGTCTACGCCGTCTCGTAGTTGCTGGACGTAAGCGTGCTGATCGGTCGAGCCTTTGTTGCCGTAAACGGCGATGCCCTGATGGACGACATTGCCGTCGCGATCAAGACGCTTGCCAAGAGATTCCATGACCAGCTGCTGCAGATAGCGGCTGAAGACCTCGAGACGGTCGCGATAGGGCAACACCACCATGTCGCGTTTGCCTTTGCCTTCGCCTGCTTTAAACCAGGCTGCAGCCATCAAAGCCGCGGGATTGCGTCGTAGATCCGTCAGACGTGTGGCCTGATCCATCTGGGCAGCCCCGGCCAGGAATTGCCTGATGTCTGTACCGATCAGAGCACCAGGAACCAGACCAACCGCACTGGTGATGCTGGTGCGACCACCCACCCAGTCGAACATGTCAAAGCGCTTGAGCCAGCCCTCCTGCACCGCCTGCTGATCGAGATGACTGTTCTTCATCGTGATTGCAACGGCCTGTTGGCTCCAGTTGCCGCCCATGGACTCAAGACGATGACGGGCCTGCTCCATGCCCAGGTGCGGCTCTGGGGTTCCGCCTGATTTGCTGACTGTGATCACAAGCGTGGTGCGGAGCTTGTCACCAAGCGATGCGAGCACACGACTCATGCCATTGGGGTCGACATTGTCGAAGAAATGAAAGGGAAGCCCCACTCCCTGGTTCTGGAGTGCCCGAATCATCAGCAAGGGCCCGAGTCCACTGCCGCCAATTCCGATCCACAGCACATCCGTGAAGGGTTGACCAGTGGGGGCCTGAATGGTCCCGGTCAGGACCGCCTGACCAAAGGCCTCAATGGAATCAATCTCAGCACTGATATGGTCACGCACCTGTGGCGTGGGAGCCAACTCAGGCTGTCTCAGCCAGTAATGACCGACCTGCCGTTGTTCGTCGGCGTTGGCAATGGCACCGCCCTCCAACGCCTCCATGGCACGAAAGGCCCGGTCGAACCCGGGGGTCATCTCTTCAAGATCACCATGGTTGAGATGCATACGACTGATATCCAGCCACATCCCCAGGTCATCGTGGAACCAGAGCAAATCACAGAACCGCTGCCATTGAATCTGGCTGTCACTCGCGCAGAAATCTGGAAAGCTCATCTCGGGTCGGAGCAGATCGCCTACCCGCAGAACCTATCCAGGATCCAGCGGTCTGCCCATCAAATGCGACACCCCAGCTAGCGTCTATAGGGATTCGTTCATCAACCATCAGTGCGCTTGAGGCCTCAGCTCAGTCTCCTGCTACCTGTGACGGGGGTTCTGCTTTCGTTGGCTGCTCTGTTGGGCGTGAGGGAGCCCGTGTCGATTGACAGGGTGATTGCAGAACGAAGCACCCCTGCCGCAGCGACTGATCAGCCTCGGGAGCCTTACGGGCAACCCACTGATTTTTCTGCTGAAGAACTGGCGTTTTTGCAGCGTCGCTTTGGCGTGCATGGCCCCCAGACCCCGCTTGCACAGTTGTTCACTCGCGGCGTGGACCAACTGGAGCCCCTACGTCTCAACACACTTCAGCGTCTCCAAGAGTTGAAGCCAGTCATCCTGCTCGAGGCCAATCGGCAGCATGTCAATCCCATGCTGATCGCTGGAATCCTGTATGACGAGATCCAGCATTCCAAGCCCGGAGAGGATCTTCCATTCGTAGCCCATTCAGGTTTGTTCTCCACCCTGGGCCCTGCACAGCTGGGTCTCTCCGAACTGATGCATCAGGGTCGCCTCCCAAGCAACCCCACCGATGCTCAAGTTGCCAAGGCAAGGGAAACGCTGCTTGATCCAGCCTCGAATGTGCAGTTACTGGTTGGAAAGATGGCACGACTGAAAGCTGAGCTTGGCTTTGCCGAAGAGCGCATGTTGATGGCCAGCCGCTCTGCCATCGACGCCAAGGCCATTGCCACCTTGGCCTACCTTCACAACGGCAAGTTGGATTACCCCGCCCGTATTCTCCGCTACATGCAGGATCCAGCTCTGCACGGGCTGATTTTCTCCACTCAACGTGCACCCGAGAGTGGGTTGATCTGATCAGGAGCTGCAGAGAAGCCCGAGTGCTGCAAGTCGCTTCTGCAATTCTGACCAATCAAAGCTGCGAGGATCTGATCGCTCCCCGCCAAGATCAACATGTTCATGGGTGGTGACTGCTGCAGGAGAAAACCCGTAGTTTTGGATCCATTCATCCAGTACCAGCGCGAGAGCGTCGTATTGGGCTGCTGTGTAACCGCTGTGCTTCGATCCGTTATTTTGACCATCCTCGGGTGTTTCAAGGCTCAGGTGTAGGGCGAAATTGTTCACCGATCCCTTGAATTTTGGATTGGTTGCTGCCCATTCACCGAGAAATGCTGAATAACCAGCCCCGAAGGCCCGATCAATAGGGCTCACCAAATCCACAATCTGTCCGTTAAGTCCAATCAACGTGTGATAGCTCACTTGGTCTTCGTCTCGTGGGTGATGGGTTTGGAAGGTATTAATGGCTGATTTCATTGAAAAGACCGTCTCATGCAGGATCACAACCCTGGGGCTTGGATCCAGGGGACGTTTCCATGGATCCCGTCGGTAGCGCTTCCCATAATTGCTTTTGTCGATGGCAATCGACTGGCGGAGTGAGGCAAGACGCGCCTTTTTGTTCTTCAGGCGTTTCTGAATGGCCTGATCGATTCCACTGCATTGCCGAGCCAAGGGCGATGTCCAGGCGAGGGCGCGGGGGGCTTCCGGAGGTGATTCCTTCGGCAGTGTCTCAGAAGCATCTTGAGTCGAGTGCCCCACTTCATCCAATAACTCAAGAAGAGACGCGCGTCCCTTAGCCCTGTCAGTGTCGGAGCGCCCTGCACTGAGCAGGAGAAAACTGACCGCACAGACCATCGATCCTGCAGCGACGAGGGCCAGCAGGCGACCGGAGGTGCGTGCACCGGATTGAACCAGCTTGCGCAGTGGGCCTAAAGGATCCGAAACCATGCGTCTCGAAGAGCGCTCGCCTGCGGTGATGCCCCAGGATCACAGCTCAATTCCCAGTGGTCCAGGGATGGTGGGGCCTGTTGAAGGTGCGTCTCAGCCATGCGGCCCCGTCGAGCAAAGTGCACGACAGCATCATCTGGTCCTGCCCAAAGGATTTGCCAATCCTCCTGGCTGCGAATCCGATGCCCATGAAGGGCGATGAGCTCATCTCCTGGAATCAGACCCGCCCTGGCTCCTGGACCATGTTGTGCCACCCTCTCAATCAGAAGTAGTCCACGCTCCTCTCGAAGCACCAGACCGCTTTCAGCTCGATCTGCCAGCACCTGGTTCAGCTTCAACCCCACTCTGGAGACGCAGTCTTCAATCGGGATGGATGCGCAGTGGTCGAGCCAAACAGGGAGCGCTTGGGCCAACTCTGCATCATATTGTTCGACCGCTTTCAACAGATCGTTACGGCCATAACCTCGTCCATGGCGACCAAAGCGATCCCAGAGCTGTCTCAACAGCGAGGCCAGTGATGCTCCGCTGTCCCGCAACATGACGTCCAAACAGAACGCCATCGCAGTGCCAAGGACGTAGTAACTGATCTGGCTGTCGGCACCGGCTGGAGTCCTTTTGTACAGGCGAACCCATGCTTCACGGGAACTGTCGGCAAGGCTCTGGATACCGACACCAGGACTGATCAGAACAGTGGAGAGATCACGACCTAGATCCTTGAGGTACTGCTCCTGATTGCTACAACCCGCTAACAAGGGCAGGCCAAGGTCGAAGTAACTTGTCACCCCCTCGGCAAACCAGAGGCAGTCCGAAACCACAGGCGCGCCGTAGTCATACGGGATGTAGTCACGGGGTCTTAACCGCCGCACATTCCATTGATGCAGATACTCATGTCCGATCAACTGGAGCAGCTTGATGTATCCGTCTTCTCCTGCTAGTGACTTCCAGGAATAGTGAAGGACAGCGGCGTGATCATGTTCAAGCCCTCCATAGCCCTGATCCAACATCAACAGAACCAGTTGATAGCGATTAGCGCTTGGCGGTGACGTTTGCATTAGACGGCAGGTCGCCTCACAAACGGCGCGGATGTCGCGAAGAAAATCCGGTGGCCAGCCCTGGGGTGGTGCTCCAAACAGAATCAGTTCGTGCTGACAACCCATGACCTCAAAGGGCTGGGATTCGAAACACCCCGCATGGACAGGACTATCAACAAGGGCATCAAAATCGACGCTGTGGAAAATGCCTTGGTCGTGGGGAAGAGGAACGGCTGCTTGCCAGCCCGCTGGCAAAACCAGCTCCAGATGATGGGGTGACCATCGAAAGCCATCCACCAACATCACAACGGCTGAAAGACAGAGGCTGGCGAACTGTGGCTCGAGACAGCAGGTTCTGACCGTGAGTTGTCGGGCTTCCAGTTGATAACGAACTTCAACGTCTTGATCTGGTTGTAAATCCGCTCTCCAGCAGGACGGTGACGTGCGACGGAGCGGCACAGATTTCCCCTGCTGCTTGCAGGAGAGTGAATGGAGGTGTTGAACCGGATCACGGACCGTGTAGGAGCCTGGTGTCCACACCGGCAGTTGCCATCGGGTCGTGGCCTGGGCTGGTGTCCAGGTCATGGACACAGTGATCGTCTGACTTGAAGCTTCCGTTAGGTCCAGACGAACCCTGACGGCAGACAAATCGCTCGTCATCAAATCAACGGGAGACCGCGAAGTCCTGGGGTGCTTCCACGGTGTAGCCCTGGTCCTGCAAGCCTGGAATGGTGGTCATGGCCTGATGCAATGCATAGCGGCGGATGATTTGACTCAGCAGTTGTTGATAGAAAGGCTGGGCAGCGACATGGCCCAGGTCGGTCACCAAGTCGAGACACTGCTGTCCTGGAAGCTGTCGCCAACCCAAGCGGATTGAACCTTTGCTTGCCAGGACCTCAACGGGAATCTGGCCCGAGCCAAGGGTGCAAAGGGAGGTCCGACGCTTGACCTTGTATCCCTGTTCTTGAAGCACAACCTGCAAGCACTCAGGATCGTCCAGGGCGGTGGGCAGGATGGAGAGATGGGACATGAGCCGAATGCCCGCTTTTCAAAACCCTAGCCAGCAGAAGACGAACGGGGAATCCTCTTGTGCGTTTCTGTCGCCGCCTGCCACCCACTGGCCACAATTTGACCCCCCCCTGCGGTTGGGGGTCATGGCGTCTGGCAGGGGAAGCAACCTGGAGGCTCTCGTGCAGGCCTGTCGCGACGGTCGTGTGGATGGCAAGGTCGAGCTCCTCGTGGTCAATAAGGCCGACTGTGGTGCTCGAACGCGAGCGGAACGCTTAGGGCTTCAATCCCTGGTTCTTGACCATCGTGAGTACCTAACCAGAGAGGCACTCGATCATGCCCTGGTGTCCTGTTTTCGGGATGCTGGGGTCGAAGCCATCGTGATGGCGGGATGGATGCGGATTGTGACTGACGTGCTGATCAACGCCTTCCCAAGGCGATTGATCAATTTGCACCCGTCACTTCTCCCCAGCTTTCGAGGGGTTGATGCGATTGGCCAGGCCCTCGAGGCCGGAGTGAAGATCACTGGCTGCAGCGCCCACTGGGTGGCACCGGAGGTCGATTCAGGCCCCGTGATTGCCCAGGCAGCTGTGCCGATCTTCCCAACTGATGACAAGGATTCACTGGCGAAGAGAATCAGGCGCGAGGAGCACCGTTTGTTGCCATGGGCCGTCGCTCTCGCTGCTCAGCAGTGGCGAGCTCAGGGATAGAAGGGATCCAGAGGTAATCCTGTGGTTGGAGGGAAACCAGCCATCAAGTTCAGACACTGGACGCCTTGGCCAGCCTGCCCCTTGATCAGATTGTCGATGGCGCCCATCAGAACAATCCGACCCGTACGGTGATCCACCTGGACCGAGAGCAGAGCCCGGTTGGTGTGCTTGACCCACTTGGTGGCTGGATAAGTGCCGACGGGGAGCACCCTGACCAACGGGTGATGTCGATAAAAGGCCTCCAACACCGTGGTGCAGTCATCTGCGGTGAGTCCCGGGTCGCGAAGACGCCCGTACACAGTGGCCAGCAGTCCACGAACCATTGGCACAAGGTGTGGCGTGAACTGAAGCTGAATTTCGTTACCGGCCGCTTGCGTCGCTAACTGTTCAATCTCTGAGGTGTGTCGATGACCGATCACCCCATAGGGACAGATGGATTCAGAGGCTTCGGCTAAGAGGAGATGTTCCTTGGCCGCTCGTCCTCCTCCGGATGTTCCTGTCTTGGCGTCGATGATCAAGCCTTCAGTTTCGATCAGTCCCTGCTTCAGAAACGGCAGTAACGGAAGCAGGCTTGCCGTGGGGAAACAGCCAGGAGCAGCCACAAGGCGGGCGTCAGCGATGGCAGGCCCATTCCATTCAGGGAGGCCATACACCGCTTCTTCGCAGAGCTGATGGTCCTCACGGTGGCGTTGGGATGCTTCGTGGACGTAGACCTGCGACCACTGGTCCAGAGAGCGGTATCGGTAATCGGCAGAGAGATCAACGACCCTGACACCACGCTTCAAAAGGGCTGGCACCAGATCACTGGCCAACCCGTTCGGAAGACTCAGCAAGGCGAAGTCAGCACGGTCGGCGATGCGATCTGGATCGGGTGCCTCAATTTCAGGGTCATCCTGAAGGGGGAGGAAGGGACAGACCTCACTCCATCGCTTTCCAGCGCTCCGCTCACCCCCCAGCAAGGAGACCTTCAGACCTGGGTGGCCTTGAAGCAATCGAAGAGTTTGCAGGCCGCCATACCCGGAGGCACCGATCACAGCGACCGTGGCCGACGTCATGCCAGGCCGTCCCGGAGGAATGTTGTCCATTAACCGCTCTCTCTTCGGCAGTCAGTCTTCGCCAGATCGTACCGGTGTCGATAATGAGTGGAGATTTATGTCACAGGCCCGCTGAGCACCTCACACGCAACTGAAGACCTGTCATCCATCCGATTTGACAGCATTCCCGATGCACTGGCGGCAATTCGCAACGGAGAGTGTGTTGTCGTCGTCGACGACGAACGCCGGGAGAACGAAGGTGACTTGATCTGTGCGGCCCAGTTCGCCTCCCCCGATCAGATCAACTTCATGGCGACCCACGCCCGGGGTCTGATTTGTCTCTCCATGGAAGGCGAACGCCTGGACGCCCTTGACCTGCCCCTGATGGTTGATCGCAATACCGATGCCAACCAGACCGCCTTCACAGTGAGTATTGATGCTGGTCCTGAGCACGGAGTCTCAACCGGCATCTCCGCAGAGGACCGCTCACGCACCATCCAGGTGGCCTTACGAGCGGATGCCCGCCCTGCCGATCTGCGCCGACCAGGGCACATCTTTCCCCTGCGTGCCCGCCAAGGAGGCGTGCTCAAACGAGCGGGCCATACCGAAGCAGCTGTGGACCTGGCCAAGCTCTCAGGCCTGAATCCGGCCGGTGTGATCTGCGAGATCCAGAACCCCGATGGCTCGATGGCGCGGCTTCCGGAATTGCGTGCCTACGCCACCCAGTGGAATCTGCGATTGATCAGTATCGCCGACCTCATCCGCTATCGACTGGACAACGAGCGTTTCGTGGTTCGACAGGCCCATGCCGTCATGCCCAGCTTGTTTGGGTCCTTTCAGGCGATTGGGTATCAAAACCAACTCGATGGCAGTGAGCATGTGGCGATCATCAAGGGTGATCCCGAGCACCTGAATGAACCAGTTCTCGTCAGGATGCATTCCGAGTGCCTGACAGGTGACGCCTTTGGTTCGCTCCGCTGTGATTGTCGCCCCCAACTCGAAGCTGCCTTGCGAAGCATCGAAGCCGAAGGCGAAGGCGTCGTGGTCTATCTGCGACAGGAAGGCCGAGGCATTGGCCTTATCAACAAACTCAAGGCCTACAGCCTGCAGGATGGTGGCCTCGACACCGTTGAAGCCAATGAGAAACTCGGCTTTCCTGCCGACTTACGCAACTATGGAGTTGGTGCGCAAATTCTCAGCGATCTAGGGATCCACAGGCTTCGTCTCCTCACCAACAACCCCCGCAAAATTGCTGGACTCGGTGGTTATGGACTTGAGGTTGTTGACCGAGTGCCTCTGGTGATCAGCCCCGGTGATCACAATGCTGAGTACCTCGCAGTCAAGCGAGACAAACTTGGGCACTGGATCAATGAGATCGCCACGGTGGTCAGCTGGGATGGGGATTCCGATGGAGCTTCGCTGATTGATGTGAAAGCCGATGCGGATGCCTTGGCCCAGCGCCATGGCTTTGCGCTTCTGCCTGTGAGCGCTCCGAGGCTCCTGGCGCTCTGGGAGCGTCCGCAGTTGACCTGGCGACTTGCCGAGCTCTCTGAGGGTGATCCCCCAGATCAATCGCAGCGTGCAGTCCGTCTCAAAGGGTTGCTTTCGGGCCTGGCCCTCTGGCCACACACCCGACGCATCGGGCTCTACAGCACTGGAGGAGCCGAGCAACTGGATCACCCGTCCCAACGGCTCGATCGCAGGGAAGGCTCTTTAGTGGAACTTCGCCAAGGCAAGGTGTTGGAGCAGCTCGAGCAGGCTGAGCCCTTGCTGCTCCAGTGGACCTAATTCAGGCGATCTGAATTCAGGCCTGCTGAACCGTCACTTTTTCAATGCGGGATCCGTTGCGGAGGGCCAGAACGACCTCCAGATCACCTGTTTGACCGAAAACAGTGTGAACACCATCCAGATGGGGCTGAGCTTCATGGACGATGAAGAACTGGCTTCCCCCGGTGTTGCGGCCGGCATGAGCCATCGACAGGGCACCAGCTACATGCTTGCGGCTGTTGATTTCACAGTTGATCGTGTAGCCGGGCCCCCCGGTACCGGGCATACCCTTGGCTCCTTCCCGTGAATTAGGGCATCCGCCCTGGGCCATGAATCCATCGATCACGCGATGGAAGGCCAAACCGTCATAAAAGCCATCGTTGGCCAGCTTGACGAAATTGGCCACCGTGTTTGGGGCGTCCGCATCGAACAACTCCAGCCTGATCTGGCCGGCGTCCGTCTCCATCAGAACAGTCGTCAAGGGGCTGATCGCAAAGTTGAATCGTACGCAGGCGATGATGGAACCCGGCTTGGTCATCAACCAGACATGAGCGCTTCAGCACACCCAGCTCCCTTAGAAAACGCCCGGGTGGGGGTGATCGGCGGCAGTGGTCTCTATGCCATCGATGGCCTCTCTGAGGTCAAGGAAGTTCAGATCGATACACCGTTTGGTACCCCCTCCGATCAGTTTCGCCTGGGTCGGCTTAATGGCGTGGATGTGGTGTTTCTTGCGCGGCATGGTCGCCAGCACCACCTATTGCCCAGCGAAGTGCCCTATCGCGCCAATGTTTGGGCGCTGCGCTCCTTGGGGGTGCGTTGGCTGGTGTCCGTCTCAGCTGTTGGTTCCCTACGGGAGCACCTCCGCCCTCGCGACATGGTGGTGCCCTCTCAATTCATCGATCGCACGATGCAACGTCCCCAATCCTTCTTTGGCGATGGCTGTGTGGCCCATGTGAGTCTTGCTGAACCCTTCTGCCAGCGACTGAGTGAATGTCTGGCCAGGGCAGCGGAGGCACAGATGCCCGCGGGGCACCATTTGCATCGTGGTGGCACCTACCTCTGCATGGAGGGGCCTGCATTTTCAACTCGAGCTGAAAGTGAGCTCTACAGGAGCTGGGGGTGTGATGTCATCGGGATGACCAACCACACGGAAGCTCGCCTTGCTCGCGAGGCCGAGATCGCCTACGCGTCACTGAGCATGGTCACCGATTTTGATTGCTGGCACAACGATCACGATGCCGTTTCGGTGGAAATGGTGGTGGGCAACCTTCGTGCCAACGCCATGGCGACAGGACCCATTCTTCAACAGCTGATGGAATCGCTGCGCGAGTCCTTCCCCGAATCAGTTGCCCATACGGCACTCAAGGATGCGTTGATGACGGCACCGCAGGCTGTCCCTCAAGAAACGCGTCGGAAACTGGATCTGTTGACGGCTCCTTACTGGGGCTCCCTGGGTGAAAGCTAAGCCCATGGAGCCACGGATTAAAGGCTGACCCCGCATCGATCGAGCGCTGCACGAAGTTGATGGTGATGAGCCTCCAAGCAGTTGGCTGCCTCCTTTGTTGATAAACCGGAGGCCGCCATCAGCAGTGCCAGCTTCACGGAGCCCCCACTCTGCTGCAGAAGCTCTTCTGCTTCAGTTCTGGAGACGCCGGCAAGATCTCGGAGCATCCTGAGGGCACGGTCCACCAACTTGCTGTTGCTGGCGGCTACATCCACCATCCTGTTCCCGTAGACCTTTCCCAACTTCACCATCACACCGGTCGACAGGATGTTGAGGGCCATCTTCGTAGCCGTACCCGCCTTCAATCGGGTGGAGCCCGTCAACAATTCCGGCCCAGTCAGCAGACGGATGTCGATGGCACAGGGCATCGGGGCTTGATCGCTGGGGACGCACGCGATGGCGATCGTGAGCGCTCCAAGCGATTGTGCCCAGTCGAGTGCACCCAACACGTAGGGGGTGGTTCCGCCTGCGGCAATGCCGACGAGACAGTCAGCGGCCTTGAAATCCCTTGATTGAAGGTCGTCTATCCCTGCCTGCCGGAGATCTTCCAGCCCTTCAGAGCTGCGCAACAGTGCAGGTGATCCACCAGCCAGAACTCCTTGAACCAGTTCCGGGGGGCTGCAGAAGGTGGGAGGACACTCAGCGGCATCCAAAACCCCAAGCCTGCCGGAGGTTCCCGCTCCGATATAGAAGAGCCGCCCCCCCCCTTGGAGCCGCAAGGCGATTTGATCAACAGCATCTGTGAGTGGCTGGCTTGCCGCAGCAACGGCCTTCTGAGGGCGTCGATCCTCATTCACAAACAGCTCAACAAGCTCAGCAGTGCTGAGTCGATCGAGATCAGTGCTTCTTTGATTCGCCTGTTCCGTCATGAGATGACCGCGATCCTCCGAAGGGGTGATCGAGTCTCGACGGGATCTGGATTCAGTCATGACCGCTCACAACAAGTTCTCGAGGCGACGACGAAACTCCTCGAGTTCGTCGGTCTGTTCGACCGGTTGGCTGCTTTGACCTCCTGCTTCATCCTCCCAACCGCTGACATCCCTGTTTGCCGAGGGTGGGGCCAGCAAAAGCCGTTCTTCGTCTGTCGTGGGCACAAAGCCACTTTCAACGAGCCGGGCCTCATAACCAGCCTGACGGCAGAAGATCTCGATTTCTTCGCGATCAATCGCCTCAATGTTCGGCACAGGAAAGTCTTGAGCCTCAAGAAGCCCGGCGTAGCGCTCGGCATCATCGCGATTCTCAAACATGAGCACCACGGTTGACCCGGCGAGCTCAAGCGAATGAATCCCCTCACTGTCTCCCCCGGCGTCGTAGAGGAGCACGTGCACAAGCATGGTCTGAAGTCGAGCTTCGGCAGTCTCTCACTGCCATGGGGCCAACAGTCAGTCTTCTGGGTCTAGAGCCAGTTCCTGCAGCCGCCGATACAGCGCTCTCTCCGCCTCGCTGAGGCTGGAGGGAATCACGACAACGATCTCCACAAGTTGATCGCCGCGCCGTTCATTCAGACTGAGTCCACGTCCCCGCAATCGCAGCAATCGCCCACTGGACGAGCCTGGGGGAACTTGCAGGGTCACCGGACCACTGAGGGTGGGAATGTCAACGGCGCAGCCAAGGGCTGCATCGGCGGGCAGCAGTTCCAGTCGGTAGAGAACCCGCAGACCATCCACCCGCAACCCTTCCTCTGTCTGCACACGGAGTTGCAGGAAATGATCGGCACCGCCGCCAGCCACCCCTGCCAGCCGCAGTCGCCAGCCATCACCCGCTAGGGGTGGGGTCTGCACCTCGACAACGGTTCCATCGGAAAGTTCGAGCTCAACAGCTGTACCTTGCAATGCTTGATCAGGCGTGAGATCGACCGTGGTTTCGAGATCTTCAGTCGCCTGAACAGGAGGCGGAGGTGGGGGCTCAGCAGTTGCTGGCCATGACCCTCGAGGGTGTTCACTGGCGTCATCGTGCGCATCCCTTGGCGTACGCTCCCTGGCCGGTTCGGGGACTCCAAGCACCACAGCCAGGTAGTCCTGAAAATCTGGGAACCCTTCTGCGAAAGGGTCATCTGAGAGCGTTGAAGGTTGCTGACCTGATTCCCAGGACCTGCGTTTCGAGGGGTCACTGAGAACCGCGTAGGCCTCGTTGACCAGCTTGAAACGTTCCTCGGCTTTGGGGTCATTGCCATTGAGATCGGGATGCCAACGCCGTGCTTCACGGCGGAAGGCACGCTTGAGCGAAACCCCATCGCTGCCAGGGGGCAGTCCCAGCAACGACCAGTAGTCGGTGTCAGCGGTACGGGTCATCGTCCCAGGGATCCAAACCTTGACGACCTGATCCGTAGCGATCGCCGGGACGCCTGCGTGGAGAAGCCCAGGGGTCATCGTCCCAATCGTCATCAGCGAATAATTCGTCCTTCAGGGAACCAAGGGTGTTACGAATTCCTTGAAGCGGACTGGCGTCCTGACGCCGTTCAGCTGCGAGCCTTCGGTTCAGTCCGAACAGCGCCTCCTGAAGTGCACTCACACTGAGTTCAAGCTCCTGCAGGTCCTCCTGCTCGAGGGTGTCCTGTACATCGCGCATGGCCATCTCAACAGCACGCTGCTGGCGTTCTGCTCCGTAGGGGCCAAGCTCCAGTGCTGCGTCGCGCAAACGTCGCTCCGCCTGTGCCACCAGGGTCATGGCCCGGTTACGGCGTTCGATCGACGCACGGCGTCGACGGTCCTCATCAGCGCGCTCTTCGGCTTCGGCGAGCAGAGCTTTCAGCTCATCCTCATTCAAGGCAGAACCACCCTGAATCGTGACCGATTGCTTACGCCCCGTTGTGCGATCGGTGGCACTCACCTGGAGGATGCCATTGGCGTCGATATCAAAAGCCACCTGAATCTGAGGTACGCCACGTGGTGCCGGTGGGATTCCAGACAGTCGGAACCTCCCTAATGATTTGTTATCGGCAGCCATCTGGCGCTCCCCTTGCCAAACGTGGATTTCAACCGAGGATTGATTGGCTTCTGATGTGCTGAAGACATCGGACTGGCGAACCGGGATTGGGGTATTCCGTGGGATCAACACCTTCATCAAGCCACCCACCGTCTCAAGTCCAAGGGAGAGAGGTGTGACGTCATTCAGCAGTAGGTCACGTAACTCACCGGTGAGGATGCCGGCCTGAACAGCCGCACCGATGGACACAACCTCGTCGGGATTAACCGATTGGCAAGGGTCATGAGGGATCAGGGTTCTGACCAGCTGTTGCACCATCGGCATACGGGTACTCCCTCCCACAAGAACGACGTCATCAATATCCTCCGCAGACCACCCTGAATCCCTCAGAGCACCTTGGACCGGTGTCAACAGGCGATCCAAGAGATCCGGGCAAAGCCCTTCAAAGGTTGAACGCTCGAGATTGGTTTCGATGTGAAGAGGACCATCTGCACCCGTGGCGATAAAGGGAAGAGAGATCGGGGTTGTGGTGACTCCGGAGAGCTCCTGCTTGGCTTTTTCCGCAGCTTCAGTCAATCGCTGAAGGGCTTGACGGTCCCTGCGCAGATCGATGCCATGAGCCCGCTGGAACTCCTCTGCCAGCCAATCGACGATGCGTTGATCAAAGTCGTTTCCTCCCAGCTGCGTATCGCCGTTGGTGGCCTTCACATCAAAAACACCATTCGCCACCCGCAGCAGTGAGACATCAAAAGTGCCTCCACCGAGGTCAAACACCAGGACACGCCTTACAGCGCTGCGATCAAACCCGTAAGCCAGGGCCGCTGCAGTCGGCTCATTGAGAATGCGCTCGACCTGCAAGCCTGCAAGGCGTCCTGCATCGCGGGTGGCTTGCCGCTGGGCATCGTTGAAATAGGCCGGAACAGTGATCACCGCTGCTTCGATCGCCTCACCCAGGTAGGTCGAGGCGTCATCCACAAGCTTGCGCAGGATGTTGGCCACCAACTCCTCAGGGGCGTACTCGCGTTCCGTCAGCGGACAGGCAATGCGCACGTTCCCCTGCTCATTCGCCCGAACTGTGTAAGGGACCGTCAGGCTGGAATCGTCGAGCTCATCCCAGGCTCGACCGACAAATCGCTTCAAGTTTGAAAACGTGTTGCGGGGATTCAGGACCAACTGCCGCCGGGCCGCCTGGCCAACAAGCAGCTCTGCATCCTTCGTGAACCCCACGACCGAAGGGGTGGTCCTGGTGCCCTCGGCGTTGGCAATCACCTGAGGGCGGCCTGCCTCGAGCACGGCCACGACGGAATTGGTGGTCCCTAGGTCAATCCCGACGATCCGGCCCATATCCACCTGTTGGTCGAGCCCACGCTACCGACTGCAACCCCCCTGCCCAAGCAGGGATGGACGGGATGTTGCCCGCCCTTTAAAGCGACCTTAGTGATCAAGCCCCCTCTGCACCGTTACGTTTCAGTTGTCTGTTGCAGCAGAGAATGACCTCTGACCCAAGGGAGCAATACCTCCTGAGGCGTCGTCCAGCTTCTGAGAAGCTTGTTGACGTCAGTTTCAAGAACCTTGCCATCGTCCTTGCCTCGATGGTGGCCGTCGTTCTGTTCGCCATCCTCATCGTCGTCTTCTGGGGGTCCCTCGAGTCGATGGGCCGCTACGGCTGGAAGTTCCTGGTCACATCGGACTGGAACCCAGTGGATGATCAGTACGGTGCCTTCACCGCCATCTATGGAACGATCGTTACATCGCTGCTGTCCCTGGCGATTGCTGTTCCCCTTGGGGTCGGAACGGCCATCTTCATTACCGAAAACATCATTCCGCTGAAGATCCGCGAGGTCATCGGCGTCATGGTGGAGTTGTTGGCAGCCATCCCTTCAGTGGTGCTGGGTCTCTGGGCGATCTTCGTGTTGGAGCCTTTTCTTCGCCCTTTCCTCACCTGGTTGAACACCGCGTTTGGCTGGATTCCGATCTTCAGCTCTGCTCCGTTGGGCCCCGGCATGGCCCCGGCGATCCTCATTCTTGTCGTGATGATTCTTCCAATCATCACAGCCATTGCCAGAGATTCTCTCAATCAGGTGCCTGCAAAGCTTCGACAGGCTGCCTACGGAGTTGGCACAACACGATGGGGCGCCATTTTTAACGTGATGTTGCCTGCTGCCGTGTCTGGAATCGTTGGCGGAGTGATGTTGGCGTTAGGTCGCGCCATGGGAGAAACCATGGCCGTCACCATGATCATCGGCAATTCCAATAACTTCAGCTGGTCGCTGCTCGCGCCTGGAAACACCATTGCTGCCATGCTTGCCAACCAATTCGGCGAGGCCGATGGCAGCCAGGTGTCTTCCTTGATGTATGCCGCATTCGTTTTGATCATTCTGACCCTTGCGGTCAACATCTTCGCCCAATGGTTGGTGAAGCGTCTCAGCCTTAAGTACTGATTCCCACCATGACCTTATCCACTCCTACTCGTGCAGTCCCCGATCTGAGCTATCGGCCTGGACTTCGCCGCAATATTCAAAGTCGCTTTCTCACGCTTCTCGCGGGACTTTTTGCTGGTATTGCCGTCCTGCCTCTTGTGCTGGTGCTGGGCTATGTGTTGATCAGGGGCGGCGGAAAATTGAGTTTCGCTCTCTTTACAGAGCTTCCGCCACCACCTGGCCTTGAAGGCGGCGGTATTGCCAACGCAATCATCGGAACGATCATCGTGGCGATCATCGCTGGGCTGATCGCCATCCCTGTCGGCGTGGGTGGTGGCATCTTCCTTGCCGAATATTCCAAAGGTGGTTCCTTTGCTCAGTTCATTCGTTTCGGTACCAACGTCTTATCCGGAGTTCCCTCAATTATTGCCGGTGTTTTCATTTATGGGGTGATCGTCTCGACCAGGATTCTCTTTGGCAATTCCTACAGCGCTCTCGCTGGTGGCCTTGCACTCTCAATCCTGATGCTGCCAACAGTCATTAAAACCACCGATGAAGGCCTGAAACTAGTTTCAGATGATCTTCGACGTGGAGCACTAGGAGTTGGCGCCTCCAAATTCGTCACAGTCGTGCGGATCACTCTTCCGACGGCCTTCACTCCGATTGCAACGGGAGTGGTTCTATCCATCGCCCGTGCAGCCGGTGAAACAGCACCTCTGATTTTCACGGCGCTGTTCTCGCCGTTTTGGCCTGAAGGGATTTTCAATCCGATTGCAAGCTTGTCAGTTCTGATCTACAACTTTGCGATCATGCCCTACGAAGCTCAAAACGAGCTGGCCTGGGCAGCATCATTCGTGCTCGTTGTGTTCATCCTTGCGATGAATCTGTTGGCACGTTGGCTTGGGCGCTTCGCTTCAAAGTGAGCGTTTAGAAGGCCCGTCCATTTTCAATCCTGACACCTCTTTAACTTTTGAGTCATGACACTCTCCACTCCTACCAACAGTCAACAGGTGTCAGAAGATACCTGTATTTCTCTTCAAAACGTAACGATCAGCTACGGGAGCTATGAAGCTGTCCGCAATGTCTATTGCGAGATACCCCGCGGCAAAGTTACCGCCTTTATTGGCCCTTCAGGCTGCGGCAAGTCAACCGTTCTGCGAGCCTTGAATCGCATGAACGATCTCATTGAGGGGTGTTCTCTAAAAGGCCGCGTCGTCTTTGATGGAGCTGACCTCTATGAGCCCTCCGTGGATCCCGTTGAGGTCCGACGTCGGATCGGCATGGTGTTCCAGCAACCCAATCCTTTCCCGAAGAGTATTTACGAAAACATCGCTTTCGGTGCTCGCATCAACGGCTACACCGGCGACATGGACGAACTTGTTGAGCGTTCCCTTCGTCAAGCAGCTGTCTGGGACGAATGCAAAGACAAATTAAATCAAAGTGGTTACTCCCTCTCTGGTGGTCAGCAGCAAAGGCTCTGCATTGCCCGCACCATTGCCATTCAGCCTGAAGTCATCTTGATGGATGAACCCTGTTCGGCACTCGATCCCATCTCTACCTTGAAGATCGAAGAGACGATGCACGAGCTCAAGAAAAGCTTCACCATCGTGATTGTCACGCACAACATGCAGCAGGCCGTACGAGTGAGCGACATGACGGCCTTCTACAACGCTGAAGCTCAGGAAGGCGGTTCAGGGAAAGTGGGCTATTTGGTGGAATTCAACGAAACCGAGAAAATCTTCAACGCACCAACCCAGCAGGCCACTCAGGACTACGTGTCGGGTCGCTTCGGCTGACCCACCGGATGGATTGGGTGTCATTCAGCCTGGCCCCCGGGTAACCCGGGGTTTTTTGTACAAAAAAACCGGCCCGAGGGCCGGTTTTTGAAGCGGAGAGGGAGGGATTCGAACCCTCGATAGAGTTGCCCCTATACAGCATTTCCAGTGCTGCGCCTTCGACCACTCGGCCACCTCTCCAGCGGCTAGGTGGGGCAAGTGAGAATGTAGCAGGGCGTTCAGTCGACACCGGCGATGCAACGGAAACACAGGATCACCATCCACTGGCGACAAGAGCAGCGCACAATCAGCCATGACGTGCCTGAGGGCGAGTACATCCTCGAAAGCTTCGAGGCGCAGGGGGATCCACTGCCTTTCTCCTGCCGAAATGGTTGTTGCACGTCCTGCGCAGTCCGTGTCATCAGCGGTTCACTGGATCAACGGGAGGCCATGGGCCTGTCTCGTGAGCTGCGTAGTAGCGGCTACGGATTACTTTGCGTGGCCAGGGCCACGGCCGATCTGGAAGCAGAGACCCAGGATGAAGATGAGGTCTATGAACTGCAGTTCGGAAGGCACTTTGGCCAAGGACGCGTACGACCAGGACTGCCACTCGACGAGGATTGATGATGGACACCACCAACCCTGCAGCCGTATTGGACGAGGCTGGGCTCAACCGTGAAGCAATCGAGGAGCTCCACCGACTTGCTCGCCGGGCAGCCGACGCTGGTGGGACCGTTCTTCAATCGCACTACGGAAACCTTTCCGATATTCGTTGCAAGGGGAGAGTCGGTGACTTAGTCACCGCCGCGGATCTCGAGGCAGAAGAGGTGGTAATCAGACTTCTGAGGTCTGAAACCCCCCAGGTAGGAATTCTCGCTGAGGAATCAGGAAGCCGTGGACCACAAGAGGGGCTGCAATGGGTCATTGACCCCTTGGATGGCACCACCAATTTCGCGCACGGCTATCCGCTGTTTGCGACCTCAGTGGGCCTTTGCTGGAAGGGAACGCCCCTGCTCGGCGCAATCTCTATTCCCTACCTCCACCAGACTTACCACTGTTGTCCAGGGCTGGGAGCTTTCTGCAATGACAAGCCGATTGGTGTAAGCCGTTGCGAGAGTCTTGAGGATTCCCTGCTCGTTACGGGCTTCGCCTACGACCGCCACAACCGCCTAGACAACAACTACGCCGAGTTTTGTTGGATGTCCCATCGAACACGAGGGGTCAGGCGTGGTGGCGCCGCAGCAGTGGACCTAGCATTCGTCGCTGCAGGTCTTCTCGATGGGTACTGGGAGCGAGGACTCGCTCCCTGGGATCTTGCTGCGGGAGTGGCCTTGGTACGCCTTGCCGGTGGTCTGGTCAGCGGTTATCGGAACGAGCCATTTGACTTGCACTCCGGGCACGTTATTGCGGCTGGCCAGTCCATCCACACTCTGCTCACCGATGAGCTGAGCAAGGTCAGCCCGTTGGATGGGGCAGGTTATGGAGCTCCTGAAATCGGGTCCATGGGATTCTGATAGGGATGTCACTGCCCTTTGGATGGCCCTTCAACCTGCCACGGGTGCTCGCGATCTGAATCCACAGCAGGTGGAGCACAACCACTGGCTCCGTGAACGGCTCGCCAGCGTTTATCGCCTGTGGGGCTACGAGGAGGTTTCCCCCCCTCGCGTGGAACGTATTGACACCCTCAAGGCTGGAGGGGGAATCGCCAGCCAAGAGATCGTCCGCTTGGTCGCCGACGAGCCTCTCGGCTTACGACCTGAAATGACCGCGTCCATTGCCAGAGCAGCAAGCACTCGCTTTTCTCAACGGACGCGGCCGCTCCGCCTCTGGGCCTCAGGCACTGTGTTTGAGAGTCGGCAGGCTGATGAGGGGCGCCAGTGCATTGAGGAAAAGCTGCATAGCGGCGTGGAATTGTTTGGAGCACCATCTCCCCATGGGGAACTCGAGCTGCTTTCACTCTTGATGGCCGCTACGGAGAGCCTTGGTTTGAAACCAAGGCATCAGGCCCGGCTCTTAGTTGGCCATGCCGCGCTAATGGATCTGATTCTGTCCCCGTTTAAAGGCGAAGAACGCGACAAGGTGAAAGCAGCTTTGACAGGACTGGATCGCCTTGAACTGGAACGGTTAGGTCTCGAACCACAGGCTCATGAGCGTCTGTTAAGACAGCTCGATCTCAGGGGGGAACCATCAATGGTCCTGGAGGAGGAGCGTCGATGCTTTGGTCCTCAACCAGTGCTCAACGATCTGGAAAGGATGTTTAAACACCTTTCTCCTCTTGCGCAGAAAGGAGGTATTGATCTCCAATTGGATCCCAGCTTCCAACCGCATTACGGGCTCTACGACGGCTTGGTCTTCCAGTTGGTCTGCCAGGGGCACGCCGCACCCGTCGTGATTGCAAGGGGTGGTCGTTACGACACCCTTGTGGCGCGCTTTGATTCCGAAAGGAAGAAAGCCAGTGGACTCGGCTTTAGCTTCTGTCTCGATGATATCCGTGATCTACCCAGTGATGCTCAAGCTGCTCATCAATCATTGACACAGGTTCTAATCGCTTACTCAGACACGACAAGTCTTGAGGACGCTCTTGAAGTTCAGAGGGACTTGCATCGGGAGGGTATCAGCGCTGAGGTCATGCTGAGTCCTCTAGTGAGCCGTGAAGCTGCTGAACAGGTCTGTCAGGAGCGTTGCTGCAGCGAACTCAGGTGGCTGACTCACTAGAATTACCTCTGCTCGGTAAAACGCATGGCTCATACGATCGTCACTGATGTCTGCGAGGGCATTGCAGATTGCGTTGATGCCTGCCCTGTCGCCTGCATACAACCCGGCAAGGGGCGCAACCGTAAAGGCACAGAGTTTTACTGGATTGATTTTGACACCTGCATTGATTGCGGAATCTGCCTTCAGGTGTGTCCAGTGGAGGGTGCGATTCTTGCCGAGGAACGAGCCGACCTTCAGAAGCGCCCATAGGACGTACGGAAACCTCGCCAACCACAGGCTTGAACCGCGTGACTCGCAGGTAATACCATAGGCGAGTTCGCCATTAAATGTGATGCTGGAACAAGGCCAAATCCAGATCCACACTGAAAATATATTTCCAATCATCAAAAAGGCTGTCTATTCCGGCCATGAAGTATTTCTCAGAGAACTCGTAAGCAATGCTGCCGATGCCATCAACAAGCGGAGGATGGCTTCGATGGCAGGTGATTGCAGCGAGGGCCCAGACGGACTGATAAAGCTGACAATTAGCCGAGAGAAGAAAGCAATCACTTTTAGTGATAACGGAATTGGCATGACTGCCGATGAAGTCAAGCGTTATATCAATCAGGTAGCCTTTTCAAGCGCTGAAGATTTTCTTGAAAAATACAAGCAAGAACAAGATGCGATTATTGGCCACTTTGGCTTGGGCTTCTATTCGAGCTTCATGGTTGCACGTGAAGTAGAATTGGTCACCAAGTCAGCACGACCTGATAGCCAAGCGGTTCGCTGGACCTGTGACGGTTCACCAAGTTTCACGTTGTCAGAGGCGGAGCGAAGCGAACCTGGAACCGACGTCATCCTCCATTTGCTAGAGGACGAGCTTGAGTATCTAGAACCAGCAAGACTTCGTACACTCATCCAGCAGTATTGCGATTTCATGCCAGTCGCAGTAGAACTGGAAGGAGAATCGATTAACAAGCAGAAGGCACCATGGCGTCAGAGCCCTAGAGAACTTAATGACGAAGATTACATCGATTTATATCGTTACCTTTATCCTTTCCAGGGCGACCCTTTGCTTTGGGTGCACCTCAACACCGATTACCCATACTCACTTCAGGGCATTCTCTATTTCCCAAAAATCAGTGGTCGAGCCGACTGGGAGAAAGGGGAGATTAAGCTCTATTGCAACCAAGTGTTTGTCAGCGATTCAATCAAGGAAATTGTCCCTCGATATCTGTTACCACTTAGGGGTGTCATTGATTCCCCCGATATCCCATTAAATGTAAGCCGGAGTGCTCTTCAAACAGATCGGAGAGTTCGATCCATTGGCAATTTCGTCGCCAAGAAAATTGCTGACCGACTGAAGGCACTGATGAAGGATGATCCCAGTAGGTACGCACAGGCATGGGATTCACTCGCTCCCTTCATCAAGATCGGAGCAATGGAGGATGAAAAATTTGCGGAACAGGTTGAATCGATTGTCATCTTTGGCACCAGCCGTCATCAAAACCCTGAGGTTAGTGACACCGTCATGCAATCGGAGTCCGGTCGAGAGCTCACGACACTGGAGGCTTACTGCTCTCGACAAAAAGAAGGAATGGAATCAAAACGCATCCTCTATTGCGGTGATGAAATTGCCCAATCAGCTGCCCTTAATCTCTGGACTGAGCAGGGGGCTGAGGTCCTGTATGCGGATAGCATTATCGACAGCCAGTTCATCCCATGGCTTGAGGCAAGGCATCAAGAGTTGAAGTTCCAGCGGGTGGACTCAGAGCTCGACGATTCACTTCGTGACGAATCGAAGGAACTTGCCGATCAAGATGGAGAAACACAAAGTGAGTCATTGAGAGCGTTAATGAAGGAAGCGCTGTCAAATGACAAAGTCACCATTCAAGTGCAGGGTCTCAGGGGTGGTCTGGATGCACCTGCCGCCTTGATTTTGCTCCCTGAGCAGATGCGCAGGCTGAACGACATCGGGGCGCTCATGGACCAACGCCTTCCAGGTTTGCCAGAGCACCACGTGCTTGTGGTCAATCGCAATCACCCCTTGGTGAAAGGCCTGCAAAACCTGGAGGCGGGGGCTGTGCTGACCTCGTCCACCGCGGAATCTCCAAGCAAGGTCCTTGCAAGGGATCTGGCCACATACCTCTACGACATGGCGAAGCTCAGCGTCGGAGGCCTCGATCCTCAGGACCTCCACGGTCTTCAACGACGGAGCACGAAACTGTTGGCAGCACTGATGGAGAGGGGGGGCTGAGCCCCTGCTTTGCTAAAATTCTGGTTTGGTCCTAACGGACCGCAGATCAATAGAGGATTCGACCATGTCTCGGGTGTGCCAACTCACCGGAACACGCGCCAACAACGGCATGGCGGTGAGCCACTCTCACATCCGCACCAAGAAACTGCAGCAGGCCAATCTGCAGCAGCGTCGTCTTTGGTGGGCGGAAGGCAAGCGCTGGGTCAACCTGCGGATCACGACACGCGCTCTTAAAACGATTCAGAAGAAAGGCCTTGGCGCTTATGCCAAGTCACTTGGTATTGATCTCAGCAAGATCTGATTGCTCCTAGGGTCAATCAGTCAGGCCCAGATCCAATGAACTTTAACCGTCGTCAGCTCCTCCGACTACTACTTGTCGGTGGAGCTTTTTTTTGCCGTGGAAGGTCTGCTCAAGCCCTTGGTGGCACAATGCCTGCCATTGGCAGCATTGTGCCAATGTTTGACTTGGAAGGAACCGACCGTACCAATCCTGATCAAAAACGTTGGTCTCTGGATGACTTTCAGGGACGCTGGCTCGTTCTCTACTTTTATCCGAGAGATTTCACATCAGGATGCACGATTGAGGCTCATGGGTTTCAAAGTCTTGTCAACGAATTTCACGAGGCGGGGGCCAGCATCGTTGCCATCAGTGCGGATAATTTGAAGGAGCATGAATCCTTCTGCACAAGTGAAGGCCTTGACTTTCCCTTATTGTCAGATCCAGACGGAGCTGTGAGCCGACTCTATGGGTCATGGATGCCGCCATACTCGATGCGCCATACTTTCCTCATCGACCCAGAAGGAGTGCTCTCGGAGAGCTGGACAGGCGTAAGCCCCGTCGGACACGCACGTGAGGTGCTCAGAACACTTCAGGCCGCATGCCAAGACAATCGACAAGTTTGACAAGCAGAGCAAATTAGGGAATTGTAGAAGTAGGTCTACATAGGCTGCCCTCTCAAGGACAGCCTCGGAGTTTGATTATCATGGCGAGCAAAAAGGGCACAAGTTCGTTCATCCTGCTGTATCACCGAACTCCCTTCGATGCGGTTGTTGATTCAAAAGGAAGAATTCAATGGGCGGAGCAAAAAAGTCCTAACGGCATAATACCTACACTGAGAAATTTATTTCTGAGCAATCTCGATGGAACTTGGATTGCTTGGAGAGAAGTAAATGAGGAAAATGATGATTCGGTCGAACGAACGTTGATGTCAAACCCAGCACCGTTTGTGCTCAAGAGAATCCCTCTAAATAGTAAACAAATCAATAGCTTTTATCACGTTACCTCTAAGGAGTCTTTTTGGCCAATCCTTCATACGTTCCCCACTTACTTTGATGTCAACAATGCTGACTGGGGAATTTTTGAAACTGTGAATCAACGATTTGCCAATGCGGCCTGCGAAGAGGCGGCTGAAGGTGCAATTGTCTGGGTTCACGACTACAACCTTTGGCTGGCTCCTGGAATGATTCGAGAGCTACGTCCAGATCTGAAAATTGCATTTTTTCATCACACTCCTTTTCCAAGTAATGACGTCTTCTCTATCTTGCCTTGGCGAGACCAAATTCTCAAAAGTCTTTTATGTTGCGATGTTGTAGGGTTCCACATACCGAGATATACAGAAAATTTTGCAAGTGCAGCAAGTTGCCTCATTGGTGCCATGAAAGGACCAAAAGTACCTGTGGGTACAAGATTTCTTGAATCAGGAACGGCCTTGAGCGAACCATCTGAAACGCAGGTGCTAGAATATAACAGTCGCACAATTAGATTATTATCTTCACCAGTAGGAACATCGCCAGATTTAATTCAGGAGCTTGTTCACGAAGAAGAGATCGAGAAATTATCACAGCAAATTGAAGAAGATACACGCAAGGGTAGAAAGCTAATTTTGTCAGCTAGCCGAGTTGATTATACAAAAGGGAATGAAGAACTCCTGCTAGCATTTGAACGATTACTTGAGCGTCGACCAGAACTTCATGGACGGGTCGTTTTGATGCTGGCGTGTGTTTCAGCAGCAAGCGGCATGAAAATCTATGAGGACACGCAGAGATCAATTGAAGAGATGGCAGGGAGAATCAATGGTCGCTTTAGCTTGATCGATTGGGTGCCAGTAAGATTCTCTACAAGAAGAATACCTTATAGAGAGATGATTGCTTGGTTTACTCGGTCAGACATATGCTGGATCACTCCATTACGAGATGGTCTTAATCTCGTGGCAAAAGAATATGCAGCTGCAAGAAAAGGGAAAGATGGCGTTCTTGTCCTGTCAGAGTTTACTGGGGCATCTGTAGTACTCGATGGTGCTGTACTAACCAATCCTTATTCACATCGAAAAATGGATGAAGCTATTGACATAGCCCTATCCATGTCACCAGAAGAGCAGATCATGAGGATGGAAAAAATGACGTCTGCGGTGGAAAGCTTTACGGTTTCAGACTGGGCAGATGAACAGCTTGGAGCCATGAACGAAGTAAATCAATGAGGTTCATGCAACTGCGTCGCACCATCACGACGCTGCTGATTGTCTTGGTCGTCGTAATGACATGGTTTGGTCTAAAGACTGCGCTTGCGAACCAGACAGTGGATGTGAAGGTACTAATGCCGGCTCCATTCGCTGATGCGACGAAACCCCTTGTGGATCAGTTTAACCAAGAGCATAAGGGACATATCCGTCTCTCCGTGGTCAAAGGACCACTTGAGACAGAGGCAATCTCCGACCTTGCTATCAGCAGTTTGTTGTTGGGAAATCCACCATTCGATGCCTTATTAATGGATGTGACATGGGTCCCAAAATATGCCAAGGCTGGATGGTTGCTGCCATTGGATCAGTGGTTTGAAAAAGCGGAGTTTGACCAGCTGGCCAAAGGTGTACAACCAGGTAATGAATTCGAAGGTCGAATTGTCCGCTGGCCATTTGTCGCAAGTATGGGGCTTCTCTATTGGAGAACTGACCTTATGGATACACCACCACGAACACCAGATGAGTTAGTCAAAATCAGTAAGCAATTACAAGCAGAGCAAAGGGTGCCGTGGGGGTACGTCTGGCAAGGACGTCAATATGAAGGATTGAGCTGTGTCTTTCTGGAAATGATTCATGGCTTTGGAGGGATTTGGTATGCCCCATCCACAGCAACGATTGGACTGGATCAAGAACCAGGTCTGGCTGCAGCCAATTGGTTGACCAACCTGATCCAAGACGGCATTAGCCCACAAGCTGTCGCCAATTTTGCAGAGGCAGAAACGCTACAGAGTTTCAAGATGGGTGAAACAGCATTCATGAGGAACTGGCCGTACGCATGGGCTGAACTACAGAAGGAAGATAGTTCCGTGAGGGGGAAGGTGGCAGTGACGACGATGGTCGCGACAAGTGAAGAAAATTCTGCAGCCACTCTAGGAAGCTGGGGATTCTCGATTTTGAATGGTACAAAGCATGCGGATGAAACAGCAGCAGCCATTCGCTTTCTAACATCACAGTCAGCACAGCGAACCTTAGCCATGTCTCATGGCTATACCCCCACATCCACCGAACTGTTTAATGATCCCGAGTTATTGACTATTAATCCAATACTCCCTGAGTTATCAATTGCACTAAATCATGCAATTGCACGTCCAGAGACTCCTCTCTACGCACAGATAAGCGATGCTTTGCAGCGCAACCTGAACAGCTCCTTAACCGGTGAATCGCCCTCAAATTACAGCATGCAGGAGACAGAAAAATCAACCAAATATATTATTAAATCAGCAGGAGGGCGCACATGATTTTCTTTTTATTGCCAGCATTTATTGTCCTATTACTAGTTTATGGAGCTCCTATGCTCCATTATTTATGGATGAGTTTTTATGCCAACTCTGTACTAACTGGCATGATGCCTGAATTTAATGGTGGTGCTAATTGGCTGCGTATCGTATCAGATGGTCGTTTCTGGCAGGACGCTATACAAACAGGTCGATTTGCCATTGTCTCGGTCGGTGTTGAATTCATATTGGCGGTTGCAATTGCAATTTTGCTCGATCAGCGTTGGCGAGGTCGAGGCACGGTTCGTGCAGTGACGCTGATCCCCTGGGCATTGCCAACCACTGTGATGGCGCTTGGCTGGCGTTGGATCTTTAACTCACCGTATGGACCATTAAATCAGCTGACCGATCTTGTTGGAATTGAACCTCTGAATATCCTTTCCAATCCTTCGATTAGCTGGATCGCAACAGTGATTGGAGATGTCTGGAAAACAACTCCCTTCATGGCCTTGATCTTGCTAGCAGGATTGCAGTCTATTCCAAAGGATCTCTATGAAGTCTTTAAGTTAGAAGGAGGAGGCAATTGGTTGTGTCTACGCGACGTCACATTGCCGCTATTGCAACCGTATATAGCAATAGCTTTGGTTTTTAGATTAGCGCAGGCATTTGGGGTTTTTGATCTGATTCAAGTGATGACTGGTGGTGGCCCTGCAAGCAGTACGGAGAGCCTTTCATTATATGCCTATTTAAATGCCATGCGTTTCCTGGACTTTGGATACAGTGCCACACTTGTGGTAGCTAGTTTCGTCCTCCTTACATTAGTTTGCGCCATTGTCTGGATGATCGCTGGCCAATGGCAACAGATCAGTCAAAAATTCGGTAGATCATGAATCGATTCAGAAGTCTGTGGATCGCATTACTCTTAACCTGGTCTCTTGGACCACTGCTATGGCAGCTTTACACATCGTTCAGCAGTGACCAAGCATTATTAGAGCCATTGACTAGCCTAGATCATCGATGGACACTAACGCATTACCGATCTATTTTAAATGGCGATCCACCATTCATGAAATACTTAGTCAACAGTCTGATTGTCTCAGTATTCAGCACACTACTCACAATATTTTTGGCATTTCCGGCAGCTTACGCCATCAATAGAATAGGAAAGAATATAGCTCGTACCTTGTCAGCTGGACTTGTCCTTGTTGCACTATTCCCATTTGTACTTTTATTTTTGGCGCTTCTTGATTTTGCGAGAACATTCAATCTTGGTAATCATCTGCTGGCCTTATGTTTGCCTTACGCAGCGCTATCACAACCATTGGCCATCCTGATTCTTGCCGCAGCGATACGTGATCTTCCGAGTGAACTTGAAGACGCGGCAAGACTTGAAGGCTTTACCTTGTGGCAGCGTGTACGTTGGATTCTTCTTCCACTTTTGGGCCCAGCAATTACAAGCACCGGCATTTTGGTGTTTCTGTTCTGTTGGAACGAATATCCAATTGCACTAACCTGGATTAGTGATTCAGATCTCTTGACTTTACCTGTAGCGATTGCACGTATTGCCGGTTCATCTGTGTACTCAGTCCCCTATGGTGCCTATGCTGCAGCAACAGTACTTGCAGCCATACCCCTAATGATTCTTGTCATCATCTTCCAGAAATCAATTGTCAATGGTTTGACTTCAGGTGCCGTAAAATCATGACCCTAAGCTTAACTAACGTCAGCTTCAAGATTGGTGATCAAGAAATCATTCGTGATTTAAGTTTTACTGTTAAGCCAGGGGAATGCCTAGCACTTGTTGGCCCCAGTGGTTGCGGCAAAAGTACTACACTTCGATTAATTGCTGGTCTAGAACGACCAACATCAGGTTCGATTTACCTAGGTGAAGATAATGTCACGGATATTGCTCCAGACAAGAGACGAGTTGGCATGGTATTTCAGAGTTATGCGCTATACCCACACTTATCAGTGGCAGGCAATCTGGAATTGGGATTACGGATCAGAGGGATTGCAAAATCAGTTCGTATTCGAATGGTACAGGAGGTTATGCAAAGGGTTCAACTGAGTGATCGAGCATCCTTACGTCCGGCTCAACTCTCGGGGGGACAGCGACAACGCGTTGCTTTGGCTCGCGCTCTTCTTCGTGATCCTAAGGTTTATTTACTCGATGAACCGATGAGTAATCTTGACGCACAGCTGCGCGAAGAACTACGGCCTGAACTTAAGCATTTGATCTTGAAAGAGCAAAAACCAGTGGTTTATGTAACGCATGATCAACACGAAGCCATGGCTATGGCAGATCATATCGCAGTTCTTAGAGATGGACGGCTTGAGCAACTGGCATCACCGACAATGCTTTATCAGAAACCTGAAAGTCTTTTTGTTGCTCGTTTTATTGGTCGACCACAAATCAATTTGATCCCCAAGGGTGATGGAACAACGATCGGTATACGTCCGGAATGTCTTCGGCTTGATTCTGTTGGGCTTCCCTGTCGGCTTATAGAAAGGGAATGGCTTGGTTCACATCAGCTCTGGCTGCTCGACTCACAACATGGACATCTCCGCATTACACTTCCAGCCGACACTGTGCCAAAAGAGACGCTTCATGTGAGCTGGAATACATATGAGCAACATTGTTTCAATACTGATACTGGCAAACGACGTAGCTAGTTTTAGCTTGACGATGGTTTCACCATGCAAGCACCAGTTAGCGAACCTCTGGTGATCTGCGGGATGGGTTCTCTGGGCCAGTTGTGCCTCGAGAGGCTCCGTCCATTTGATGTTGATCTGATCTGTGTTGATTGCAAACCTCCAGCCTGGAGATCAGAGGAGTTAAAGGCCCAATATGAGGATCAGATGATCCTCGGGGATATGCGCCTGTCTTCAACGCTCAAGCGTGCACAGGTTGGCCGTGCTCGAAGCGTGCTTTTACTGAGTTCAGACAGCACGATCAACCTCGAGGCAGCTCTACATGTCAGGATTCTGAACACAAAGGCAATCATCGTTGTCCGATCTTCGAGCCAACAGGAATCCCTGAATGACCTTCTTGCAGCCAGAATTCCAAATCTGAGAGTTGTCGATCCACTCATGCTCAGTGCAAGTGCAATTGCCCAGTCACTGAGACCTGAGCAAGTTCCAGCTACATTTACACTTTTTAATCAACGAATCACACTTCAGCAACAAGATACACCTATCGATACTTCGTCCAAGTACTTATCACGATTATTAAAGCTGGGCATTTGTACGGATGAAGACCCGAATGATCAACTAGTACTTAGTCTCAACCATCTATCAAAAGCTTATGGCCGAGGCAAGGCCACGAGATCAGCGCGGCAGATAGTCCGAAGATTATCGGTCGTGATTCTCGACTGTTGCCGATATTTAGACTATAGAATCAGGAATCTTCAATCATGGGACCTATTATTCATAACCGCTCTTATACTTTTTATTTCAGGAATACCTTTTTTTTCCAATGGTCATAGCATTCAATCCGGATTTTTGATCACCCTTTCACTGTTAAAAGGAGAGCTTGTCGATCCAGTCAATGTATTGATTGACCATACTGGCCAAGGTATAACTTCCTTGTCACCATTTGCACTTATTTTCGCTGTAACTTATGCCATTTTAGGTACAATTCTAACTGGTGCAATTGTCGCCCTTATTCTCGATCAGTTGCTAAGTAGAAGACTGGGTCTCAGGGTGCGCCGTCGACTCAGCACTGGTTCGAGAAGTGTGATCTTGCTTGATGGAGGATCGCTTGCTGACTTGGTGAGTTCACAGCTTACAGCTGCGGGTATCGAGGTGCTAAGACTTTCCAGCCATGATGATATCCCAAATCTGTCGACTAGCCAGCTTCAACGATGGACTCGTCATACTCAATTTGTTGGTGCAGGATTGCTCTCATCAGACCTTCTGAAGAATTTACGTCTAGCCCTCGAATGGCAAATTGTTTTCGCCTCCACCAGGCTTGCAATTATTACGAAGGATCTTGATACTGGAGAGAGCCTTGAAGAGCTGCTGGGGGGCATCAACTTCATTTCTACACTTGATCTTGCAGCTGACGCATTTGTTGCTACTGCTTTTGGAGAACAAGTAGAGGAGGTAAGGCGAATTAATGGGCGCACAGTTTTGCTCGTTAAGTATCGAATTGACGAACATGATACGTTAGTTGGTTCAACCATTTCGCGTGTTCAAGAGGGGTTCGGAGTAACAGCTCTCGCATTACGTCGAAGCCATGAACGGCAAGCCAAGATCTTTCCTTCACTTGAATCAAGGCTCATTCAAGATTCTGAGCTATTCGTTCTAGCTGATCTGCGGGGGCTGCGTCGCATTGAACGTAATCAATGCGATCCACCTCGCTGGCGACTGAAGTATCAGGTTCAGTGTAGATCTGCTCAAAGTTTCGATACGCAGCAGGTCTTGGCACGTCATCTGGGAATGGCACCAGGTCAATTCGCCTCATCAATGGATGGATTCTGGCATTACACCCCTACGATTGATCGTGACTTAGCAAAGCAACTTCAACATGAACTACAGCGAATGGCTGTGCGCACAGAGCTTATCGAGACAAAGGGTTGACCCTGTGTTGCTCGCAACATCAGATCGAACCTCAATCGACTGAAATGGAATCAAGCGGATGACCAACTTGATCTGGATACTCTGGAATGCGCGGTCTGATGTCCTGCTCTGCATCATGCTGCAGACAACCTTCCTGCTTGGAGGTGTTCTTATCCGATCAGTCAGTACATCTTATGGATTGCAAACCCATGCTGCCCCGATTCTCCACGTACAGACTCATGATCGTTGATTGATCTCATGACTGAACAATCTTCAAGAAGTAGTGGCTATCTCGACAGTATTCCTGAACCGATTCCCCTCAGTGAACGGCCAGGTGAGTGGCCAACTCAGTTATTTGTCCATGGTGGTCGGGCTCCAGTGAGCTGCCGTGTTTTGTTGATTGAACAGGAAACAACCCAATGGATTAACGTTAATGATAGTGACGTCCTACAGCAGCTTAAAAACCTGAACGAACCCCTATGGATTCAGATTCGTGGATTGGCAGATCCAGAATTAATCAAATCCTACCTCGATGTTTTAGAAATTGAACAAAAATTTTGGCCATTGTTGCTAACAGCTCCGCAACAAGCACGAATTGATTCATTTCCCTCAGCCGTTCTAGGAGTTCTCCATCAGTTCTCTTTGGCCTCCAACCCCTCACATCTTATTAGTGAGCAGTTTACGATTCTTTTAGCCCACGGTTTTCTGATAACAATTCAGGAGAATCCGTTGCTAGAGTTCCGTGAGCTAGAGCACTGGATTCACTCTCTTAAGTCAACAGAAGATTATCTTGATCTTGACAATTTATTCCATTATTTAATTGACGAGATCCTGGACACGCATTTACCGATGCTTGAAAGCGTACGATCTTATCTTGATGAATTGGAGGAAGCCGCATTATTGAGACCAAAGCCCTCGGTTCTTAAGCGTGCATTCACACTGAAACGAAATCTTCGCAGGGCAAGAAGACAGTTGTGGCCCTTAAGAGATCATTTAATCTATCTGCTACGTAAAAGTCATCGACTGCTTGGACCTGGTGCTCGACAAGGCCTCCATGACATGGCTGACCATGTCAATATTTTGCTAGAGATCGGCGATCGAATTCTCCATCAGGCCGACGCCGTTAATGATGCTTATATGGCAAGCACTGGCAATCGCATGAATCAAATCATGAAGACATTGACAATTGTCAGCACAATATTCGCTCCATTAACGTTCATCGCTGGAATCTATGGCATGAATTTTGAAAATATGCCAGAGTTGAAATGGTCTTTTGGATATGCATACTCCCTTATTTTGATGAGTGGTATTGCTGCTTTCCAAGCTTATTTCCTTTGGCGCCGGGGATGGTTCCAAGACTGGACAGGCGGCCCTGACAGTCGATCTGATCGATAACGTCTACTTAACCCCAGTTCTTCATGGCGAGGTCAGAATAAGATTGACACACGTGGCAGTAATGGCCATCAACTCGAGAACTATCCCGCTCACTCTACTCAGCGGCTGCTCGTTCGCTCTTTGTATCTCTGCTTGGCCTTCCTCCGCGTCAGAGGTCATCGCGATTAAAGGGTCTAGCACCGTGTATCCAATTACGGCCCGTGCTATTAATCAATTTAAGCAAACTTCTCAGGGTCGCTCCGTTCAGTTTTCTCTGAAGGAAACAGGTTCATCAGCTGGATTTCGTGAGTTCTGTAATGGCAAGATACCAGTAGCCAATGCATCTCGACCAATCTCCAAGAAAGAGATTAATGCCTGCACGTCAAACAATATTCGGTTTATCGAGCTACCAATTGCTTTCGACGCAATTACCATAGCTGTCAACAAAAACAATAATTGGGTCAGCTCAATCACCACGAAAGAGCTCCAACGTCTTTGGAATAAGAAGGCATCTGGATCTGTGACCCGCTGGAATCAAGTCAATCACGACTTTCCTGACCGACCCATCAAGCTCTGTGGACCAGGAAAGGACTCAGGCACTTATGATATTTTCAATAAGGCCATTAATGGTTCATTAAAAAACTCTCGTTCGGACTACACCGCTAGCGAGAACGATAATGTGCTTGTGGATTGCGTTATCAATAATCAGAATGCGCTTGCTTATTTTGGATTTGGCTACTTTAAGAAAAATAGTCTAAAGCTGAAGGCTTTGAGAGTTGTCAACCCCAAGGGGAATCCTGTGGCCCCTTCAATTGCAAATGTACAAAAGGAGCTTTATCAACCTCTGTCGCGCCCTCTCTTTTTGTATGTTAACGATCGAATGCTCAACAACGACAAGAATCTCAGAAACTTTGTAGCCTTTTATCTTCGCTTTGCTGAGTCACTCGTGAAGGAAGCGAACTACATCCCTCTGCCCTCGCGAACTTATCGTCTTGTCGAATCAAAGCTGTATCGACACATTCTAGGGAGTTCTTTTTCTGGGACAATTCCCGTTGGCCTGACTATTGGTCAAGTGCTTGAGCAAAGCTTTGATCAACACAAAAAATCTGCTTATCGTTAATTTGTCCCAATACCATGTTTATGCAATTGGCTCCTCTGACAATTGGTGAGTTTAGCCACTCTTTAATCCAAGAGCAGTTGCATCGCATTGTATCTCTTCAAGTTAATGTAATCGAAGATCGTGATGTCGAGCCGTTGCACCAGCTTCGCGTCAGCTTAAGGAGACTTCGTTGTGTTCTCTTGCAATTTGAGCCTTTTCTTGACCTGCCGAGTGGTGTCACAGAGCGAAGAGTTTCTCGCCTATGTTCATCACTAGGACTCACCAGAGACCTTGATGTTCTCCAGGAGCTTGTTTCCGGTTCATTTTCAACGATGCTTGGTGTTAAAACTGATGATGAGCTTGATGCCCTGAAGAAGGCTATTGGTCGTGAGCGTAAACGAGCTGCCACCGATATGAAACAGTTTTTACGAAGTTCTACCTATCTTAAATTTATCTCACGTCTTCAGGGCTGGATTCGCAAACCCAAATACCGGCATTCCGCATCTCAGCCTATTGACAACTGGGTCGACGAATTGATTACCCCTTATCTATCTGCCCTATGGTTGCATCCTGGCTGGTATCTCGATCCGATCAACGACTCGGTCGAGCTCCATTCATTACGAAGTAAGATTAGGCGTACTCGCTATATGCTTGATAATATTAAGTCTCGATGCAGATCAGACTTGGATATTCATCTTCGTCAATTCAGAAGACTGCAAGAACTTCTTGGACAGCTTCATGATCTCCATGTTTTTGATCAGTTGATTAATGAAGCAAGAATTAGAATCTCTGACAAGCAAAGGAAACACGTCCTTCACGCTAGCCATCAACAACAAGAGAAGATTGTCAGCCTTTGGACTGTCCATAGTCGGCGTCTCTTGAGATTATCGACGCGACGCGTACTCAGTCGACGCATTTCAGTTCATCCAACATAAGATCTGCATGAACGCGTGACCTCGACTGAATATTCAGGATTTTCGAAGGATCTGCTGGCCGGTCAAGTTGTTCTAACCATGCCAGTAAACATTGATCAACAGTTAGTTGATTTCCGAGATCAAGGCAAGATGCCGTTACCATTGATGCCGCTGCCTTGACTTTGGGATCATAGCTAAGGGCCGAGCAAGGTGCTCCGGCCAATTGTGCCAAAATCAGAGCATGTAGACGCATTGGAATCACTAATCTTGCCTTCGAAAAAACATCCAAGGCCTGATCGATTGTTTGGCATGTTGAATAAGTTGAAGCATCTTTCAAAGGCTTCGTGAAGGCATCCAGTGTCTGAAGTTTTTCTGGAAGCAGACGATCTTGTTCTGCATGAAATGCCAACCAATGAATATTCACTCCTGACCGACTTTGCAGTCGACTCAAAGCTGTGATTAAGACAGTCCATCCTTGATCATCGAGGCGTTTTGTCGGCCTCCAACAAACGACAACATCCCCTCCCCCTATCCATTGCCGCCCTGGGTGGCACCAAACAGGATCTGGACCCCAGACCATTGGAACCGATCGTTGCCAGCGACAAGCCTGTTGATAGGACACCAGATCTCGCCAGCTGATTGCTGTGGTCAAAGGTAAAACCATTTGAACCAGCCATCGGCTAACGACTCGGTTCAGGGGGCCTAATCCTTGGCCCCAAAGCAGCACCTTCGTGTTGCACACGCGGCTGATCACGATCAGCGTCAGGTAGTAGAGGAGGCTACGGAAGCTCGTGCTGTCCTGGAGGAGGCTTCCTCCCCCGAGGATCAACACATCACTCGTCGCAACCGCTTTGAGAACGGAGCGAAGGGAACGACGTTGAACCGTCTTGCTACGAGGCACCAGTTCTGAAACGAGCCTTTGGTCGTAGGCCGTGATCAGCAGTCGACAGCTTGTAGGAATCTGACACACAAGGACCTGAAGTAAGGCGTCATCGCCGAGATTGTGCTCCCCGTAGTAGCCGCATAGCAGAACGCGCCTTGCGCCTTTGCCGGCTGTCGCCATGGCGGATGTTCGGAACCCAGCCATTATCGGCTCTCGATAGGTTCTAGGTTGAGTTTGTGTCGCGCTCCTTATGCACGCTCTCTCCCTCGGAACCTGGTGGATCCACTGGACCTCGGTTCTGGAGTGGATCCTTGCGATTGTCTTGCTCCATCGCCTTGCTCGTCTTGAGACGGCACCGCGCCTGAATGGCCTTGCGCTCGCCATGACTCCTGCGTTAGTGAGTGCGATGGCGGCCTGTAGCTGGCATCTCACCGACAACAGCGAGCTCTTTCGTCCACTGGTGCTGCTTCAGGCCCTCTTCACCCTGGTAGGCAATTGCTGCATGGCGTTAGCGGCCTGGAATCTGCAAAGAACGAGCCGTGCCTGATTCCCTGTTGCGCCTGACGACTCTGGATCCGGCTCCTCTCTTTGCTGCGTCCCTGATTCCTTATCTGCTCTTCCTGTGGTTCGCGGGACGAACGCCCCTGATTCCGAAACTCAGCAGGCTCGGCTTTCAGCTCACCATTCTTTTTGTACTGGTCACCATCCTTGCCGCACTCTGGGCTTTGATTCGGTTCGATTCAGAACTGGTGCAGATTGACTGGCTGCACGGTGGCGCCGAGGCCTTTCTGACCTTGAGCAATGGACTGATCCTGGCCGGCCTCCTCCAACGCCATGCTGATCTCAAGAGAACTCCCAGCGGTGAATAACTCTTACGAGGTCGAGACGGATCCCCTCGAAAAGCGGAGGATGAAGCGTCGCATCACGATCTGCATGATCACTTCGCTTCTGGCCATTGCTCCCGCCACGGTTTCCTGGACGCCGAAGGTGGCCCTCGTGATGGTGGTGTGCAATGTCATCGCCATTGGCATCGGCAAGGCCACCATCAAATACCCGAGTGAGGGGGCCAAACTCCCCAACCCAGCGTTCTTCGGCGGCATGGGTCACGCTGCTCTTCTGGCAACCACAAGCCTTGGGCACATCATTGGCATCGGCGCCATTCAGGGGCTTGCTGCCCGTGGCGTGCTCTGAACAGCTGTCACCATCTCTGAAACTCTGAAGACCGGTCTGCCAAGACCGGTCTTTTTTTTACCCCTGCACAAGCGCCGTCGGTGTCCGGTCAAGGGATGACGCAGAAACGAGATTTGGGAAATGCTCGGTAATGCGATCGGCCATCTGCTGTGGAGTGAGCCCAAGAGCTTCAAAACTCTGTTGTGGTGTGGCGTGATCAACAAGGCAATCCGGAATCCCAAGTCTGTAGAGAGGGATCAAAATTCCACTGTCGTTGAGCGATTCCAGTACGGCAGCCCCAAAACCGCCTGCCAGTGCCCCTTCCTCCATGGTGACGACACGGCCAATCCGCTGCGCCAGTGGATGGATGAGTTGCTCATCCAGAGGGCGAAGGAAGCGTGCATTGATGACAGTGGCCTCAGTTCCTCTCGTTGCTAGAAGATCTGCCGTCGCTATTGCCCTGCTCACCATTGAGCCGTAGGCCACGATCAAGAGGTCATCACCTTGACGAAGTACCTCACCGCAACCGATGGCGAGGGGCTCCCAGCCCTCTTCCATCAAGGGGACGCCTTCACCCGGGCCCCGTGGGATCCGTAAGGCGGTTGGTCCGTCATGTTGCAGACAGGTGACGAGCATGCGTTGAAGCTCCGCCTCATCACAGGGGGCCATCACTGTGAAGTTGGGAATGGCCCGGAAGTAACTGATGTCGTATTGACCCTGATGGGTTGGCCCATCAGCACCGACGATGCCAGCGCGATCCAGCACAAAAGTGACGGGGAGCTTCTGAATGCCCACATCGTGAATGAGCTGGTCGTAGGCCCTTTGAAGGAACGTGCTGTAGATCGCCACCACAGGCCTGAGTCCTTCGCAAGCCATGCCGGCTGCGAGGGTGACGGCATGCTGTTCAGCGATGCCGACGTCGATGTACTGCTCAGGAATCGCCTTCTGAAGGAGATCCAAACCTGTACCGGTGGCCATCGCAGCCGTGATTCCAACGACCCGACCGTTCTGCTCACAGAGTTTGACGAGGGTCTGACCGAAAACCTTGCTGTAGCTGGGGGGCTTGGGTGTTTTGCTGGGACGTGCCTTCCCAGTGGACAGATCAAAAGCGGACTGTGCGTGATAGCCGACCTGATCGGCCTCCGCATAGGGATAGCCCTTGCCCTTTGTCGTGATCACATGGACCAGGACAGGACCACCAACACGGTGTGCCGCCTGGAACGTGCGCGTCATCTCGGCCATGTCATGGCCATCAATGGGCCCCATGTAAGTGAAGCCGAGCTCCTCAAAAACAGCCCCAACCTTTGGTACGGCCAGTCGCCGCATACTGCCTTTCAGGCGATTCAGCTCGGCCGGCAATTCTCCGCCCATGAAGGGGAGATGTTTCATGCTCTCCTCAACGGAACCAGAGAGGAATTGCATGGGCGGGCTCAGGCGCATGCGGTTGAGGTAACTGGAGAGAGCCCCAACCGGTGGTGAAATCGACATGTCGTTGTCATTCAGCACCACCAAGAAGGGGGTCTGCGGAAGATGTCCGGCATGGTTGATCGCTTCAAGGGCCATGCCCCCTGTCAGCGCTCCATCGCCAATCACCGCGACGCATTTGAAGCTTTCTCCGCGACGATCCCTCGCGATTGCCATGCCGAGGGCAGCAGAGATCGAGGTGCTGGCGTGTCCAGCACCAAAGTGGTCGAAGTTGCTTTCGCAACGTTTCAGGTAACCGGCCACTCCACCCTGCTGACGAAGGGTATGGAAGTCGACGTAGCGACCCGTGATCAATTTGTGGGGATAGGCCTGATGGCCTACATCCCAGACCACCCGATCGTGATCAAGGTCGAGGGTTTGGTACAGGGCCAGGGTGAGCTCAACAACCCCAAGACCCGGGCCCAGGTGACCACCGCTATTGGATACAACCTCAAGATGCCGCTCTCGAATCTGCCTTGCCACATCCTCAAGCTCAGCCGTGGACAGGCCATGCAGCTGATTCGGATGGGTCAATTGGCTCAGTTGCATGCCCGTCCCGCGGCCGATTGATGCAATCTACGGTTCCTCTTGCGGATGCGGCGGTTGCGAGACTGGAGGAATGGATCACTATCTCCCCCGCATCCTGCGAGCCCGTGTCTATGACGTGGCCCGAGAAACCCCTCTGGAACCAGCAGCCAATCTGAGCCAGAGACTGGGGAACAGCATCTGGCTGAAGCGAGAGGACCTCCAACCAGTCTTTTCGTTCAAGTTGCGGGGTGCTTACAACCGCATGGTCCAACTTGATCAGGACGAGCTGGAGCGTGGTGTCATTGCCTCAAGCGCTGGCAACCATGCCCAGGGAGTGGCCCTAAGCGCCCAAACCCTGGGCTGCAGGGCCGTCATCGTGATGCCGGTGACCACTCCAGATGTGAAGGTGCAAGCCGTGCGACGGCGCGGTGCGGAGGTCGTGCTGCACGGCGAGACCTATGACGAGGCCTATGCCGAAGCCCTAAGACGCAGTGAGGCCGAAGGGCTCTGCTTCATCCATCCATTTGATGACCCTGACGTGATTGCTGGTCAGGGCACGATTGGGATGGAAATCCTCCGGCAGCTGACCTCGCCCCCCGATGTGATCTACGTCGCCGTTGGAGGTGGTGGCCTTATCGCGGGGATCGCTGCCTATGTCAAGAGTCTTTGGCCAGGGGTGGAGATCATTGGAGTCGAACCCCATGACGCGGCTGCTATGACGCTGTCCCTGGAGTCTGGAGAACGGATCCGTCTTCCTCAAGTGGGGCTGTTTGCCGATGGTGTCGCTGTGAGGGAAGTCGGAGAGCACACGTTTGCAATCGCGCAGCAATGCGTCGACGCCATGGTGACCGTCAGCACGGATGAAATTTGTGCGGCGATCAAGGACGTCTTTGAGGACACGCGATCCATCCTTGAGCCGGCAGGAGCCCTGGCCATCGCAGGAATGAAATCCGATGTCGCTCGACGGGGTCTCAAGGATCGGCGTCTTGTCGCGGTGGCTTGTGGGGCGAACATGAATTTCGACCGATTGCGCTTCGTTGCCGAACGCGCCGAACTCGGTGAAGAGAGGGAGGCCATGCTGGCCGTTCAAATTCCCGAGCAAGCCGGAAGTCTCCGCAATCTCTGCGAATTGCTCGCATCACGAAGCCTCACGGAGTTCAGCTACCGGATGGGAGATGGCTCGCAGGCTCAGATCTTCATGGGCGTTCAGGTCCGAGACCAGGCTGATCGCGACGATCTGATCAACCACCTGCTGCGTCACGGGTACGGATGTCAAGACCTCAGTGACGATGAACTGGCGAAGGTCCATCTGCGTCACATGGTTGGCGGACGATTGCCCGTCAAAGCTCTTCAGGAATCAGGTCGGAATTGCAGCGAGTTGCTCTACCGCTTTGAGTTTCCAGAGCGCCCAGGCGCTCTGATGCGCTTTGTCAGCGCCTTGCATCCCGAGTGGACGATCAGCATCTTTCACTACAGAAACCACGGGGCTGACGTTGGCCGGATCGTTGTCGGCGTGCTGGTTCCAGAGAACGATCGAGACGATTGGAACCACTTCCTTCGGGATCTTGGGTATCCAAGCTGGGAAGAAACCGGAAACCCTGCTTACCGCCTGTTCCTCGGGCCCCGGCAAGACCCTGGCTGATCAGATTTGAGGGGGTACCTTGGGCTGTGGTCCAAAGGGGTGCCCGGATGGCCGATCTGCTTGAGATCTCTCTCCCCGCCAAGCTTGAGGCCATCCTCTACCTGAAGGGGCGGCCCGTGGGCCTCGCGGAGCTGGCCAAGCATGCAGAAGCAACAGAACGTCAGGTGCAGGAGGCGATGCTCACACTGATCGCTGCCTACGCCCAGCGGGACACAGCGCTTGAAATCACGAGCCATGGCGGCCGATACGGCCTGCAACTCAGGACGGGACTCGGAGAACTCGTGCGCGACATGTTGCCTGTTGACCTCTCCACCGCGACTCTGAGAACGCTGGCCACCATTGCGCTCAAAAAGCGCATCCTCCAGTCGGAACTCGTCGAGCTGCGAGGCTCAGGCGCCTACGACCACATCAAGGAACTGCTTCAGCAGAACTTTGTTGAGCGACAACGTCACAGCGAAGGACGTTCGTATTGGTTAAGCCTGACCGAAAAATTCCACCGCACGTTCTCCGTGCTGCCCACCACAGGCCCAATCGCCGCCGAGACCGACGAGGCTGCATAGAGTCTGTGCAGACCGGCTTCCCTCGATGGCTTACGACATCATTTCCAGCCTCCTGCAGATTCTTGCCCAAACACTGCAGATCTATTCGTTGGTGTTGATCGTGAGGGTGTTGCTGAGCTGGTTCCCAAATTTGGACTGGGGCAATCCCGTGCTGAGCACGGTCAGCTCCATCACCGATCCTTATCTGAATGCCTTCCGCGGCTTGATCCCACCCCTCGGAGGACTGGATCTCTCCGCGATCATCGCCTTCATCGCCCTGAGCCTCATGGAACAGCTGCTCACTTCGGCAAGCTTCGCGTTTGCAGGTGCCGTCAGTTTTTAACGTCGATCGCCACTGCCTCCGAGCATTCCGCGCTGGGCTCGGCTGGAGAGCTTCTCAAGGTTCGCGGCAGCCACTGATTCAAGGCTGAGGTCCAGCTCCGAGGCCAGCTGTGCGACATACCAGAGCACATCTCCGAGCTCAAGCTTGAGATCCTCTCGAATTTGCTCGTCAAAGCAGCCATCGGCATCTCTCAGCACCTTCTTGACCTTGTCAGCGACTTCTCCGGCTTCTCCTGCAAGTCCCAAGGTCGGATAGATCGGGTTTTGACCGACATCCGGATAGCGGGCGGTTGTTCTCGCAGCCTGCTGATAGCCATTCAGATCCATGGTCAAAGCGCCGGAAAAGAGTCCTCTGAATCCCTTTTGTAGGGGGGAGGTCAAGTCTGGAGGGTAGATTCCGCGATGTTTCCGGCCCCCTTTGATGGCCCAGATCGATCTGAATCGCCGTACCAAGATCGTGGCCACCATCGGGCCCGCCACCGAGTCGCCTGAGCGGATCCGTGAGCTGATTCAGGCTGGCGCAACCACCTTCCGCCTGAATTTCTCCCACGGAGACCACAGCGAGCATGCTGTGCGGATTGCCACCATCCGTCAGGTGGCCAGTGAATTGGGACTGCACATCGGCATCCTTCAGGATCTGCAGGGGCCCAAAATTCGATTGGGTCGCTTTGCCGACGGTCCGATCACCCTCGCCAAGGGAGACAGCTTCGCCCTGACCTCGCGCTCTGTGAGCTGTGACCAGTCGATCGCGACCGTCACCTACGACAAGCTTGCCGAGGAAGTCACCAGCGGCAGTCGCATTCTTCTCGACGACGGGCGTGTCGAGATGAAGGTCGAGCGCGTGGACCTCGACAATCAAACCCTGCACTGTCAGGTGACCGTTGGGGGAGTTCTCTCCAATAACAAAGGGGTGAACTTTCCAGATGTTCAGTTGTCAGTTCGGGCTCTGACCGACAAAGACCGCACCGACTTGGCATTCGGACTCCAGCAGGGGGTCGACTGGGTGGCCCTCAGCTTCGTGCGTAATCCCTCCGACATGCTGGAGATTCGCGAACTGATCCGCCAGCAAGGTCACAGCACCCCTGTTGTCGCGAAGATCGAAAAGTTTGAAGCGATCGATCAGATCGATTCAATCCTGCCCCTCTGTGATGGGGTCATGGTTGCCAGGGGAGACCTCGGGGTTGAGATGCCCGCTGAAGAGGTCCCTCTTCTCCAGAAAGAGCTGATCCAGAAGGCCAACAGCCTTGGAATCCCCATCATCACGGCCACCCAGATGCTGGACTCCATGGCAGCCAGTCCAAGGCCCACTCGCGCGGAGGTGAGCGATGTGGCCAACGCCATCCTTGATGGCACCGATGCGGTCATGCTCTCCAATGAAACCGCCGTCGGTGACTATCCGGTTGAAGCTGTTGAAACGATGGCAACGATCGCGAGGCGGATCGAGAGGGACTATCCCCAGCGCCGGATCGAAAGCCATCTGCCCAGCACCATTCCGAATGCGATTAGCAGCGCAGTGAGCACCATCGCCAGCCAGCTCAATGCAGCGGCAATCCTGCCCCTCACAAAGAGTGGCGCGACAGCTCACAACGTCAGCAAATTCAGGCCTGCAGCGCCAATTCTTGCCATCACCAGTGAAGTGACGGTGGCTCGGAAGCTGCAACTGGTCTGGGGGGTCACTCCACTGCTGATCGCGCAGCAAAACAGCACCTCTGGAACCTTCACCACCGCGATGGGCGCAGCACAGGACCTTGGACTCCTGAAGGAGGGAGACCTGGTGGTTCAGACCGCTGGAACCCTCGCAGGCGTTGCTGGATCCACCGATCTCGTCAAGGTCGGCATCGTGAGTGCCGTGCTCGGTCGCGGCACAGGGGTGGGGCAAGGGACGGTCAGTGGCCGGGTCAGGCTCGTCCAATGTCCTGGTGACGCCTGCAAAATCGAAAAAGGCGAGATCCTTGTGGTGCGTGACACCAGTGCCGACGATCTGGATGCCATCCGAGAGGCTGCTGCAGTGATCACCGAGGAACCGGTTGAATCGGCCCATGCGGCTGTGATCGCCCAACGTCTCGGCACTCCCCTGATCGCCGGCGTTGCCAACGCGACACGCCACTTACTCGAGGGCGAAGTGGTGACACTTCAGATCCGCGACGGATTGGTGCACCGCGGCACTAGCGTCAACACCGCAATCTGAGGCACAGATGGCCCCCAAGCTGCCCATCGGTGAAACGGTGGGCATGGCCCTCAAGACGCTGAGGGCCAATCGCCTGCGCAGCCTTCTGACGATGCTCGGCATCATCATTGGCAATGCGTCTGTGATCAGCTTGGTGGGCGTGGGCCGCGGAGCCCAGAACCTGGCTGAAGACCAACTGAGCAACCTTGGTGCGAACGTGCTGTTCGTCGTTCCTGGCAACAACGACACCCGCCGTCAGGGAGTTGCCTTCCCACGCACCCTCGTGCTTGAGGATGCCGAAGCCATTGCCAGCCAGGTGCCCAGCGTCTTGCGGGTGGCCCCCCAGATCACCAGCAGTGAGGTGATCCAAAGTGGGCCCCGTAGTGCCACCAGCTCCATCTCCGGGGTGACCCCCGAGTTTCTTGCAGTGCGCAGCTTTGAAGTGGCTCGCGGAAGGTTTCTCAGTGAGCAAGACGAGAAGGGGGCGCGCAGTGTCGCTGTGATCGGTCCTGATCTCAAGGACAAACTGTTCCCGACCGGGCAGGCAATCGGTCGCAGCCTCCGGATTCGCAACCAGAGCTTTGAAGTCATCGGGGTGATGGCCCCCAAAGGCGCTGTGTTTGGCAGCAATCAAGACGAAAACGCTTACATCCCCCTGACGACGATGGTGAGTCGCCTGACTGGAAGGGATCCCACCTACGGCGTCAGCCTCAGCTTCATCAGCGTGGAGGCTCGGGATGAAGCGAGCACCGGCCCTGCGAAATTCCAGATCACCAACCTGCTGCGTCAGAGGCATCGCATCCTGCGGGAGGACGATTTCGCGGTGCGTTCTCAGAAAGACGCGCTCACAATCGTGAGCACCATCACCGGGGGCCTCACGCTGATGTTGGGTGCCATTGGGGGGGTGTCCCTGCTGGTGGGTGGCATCGGCATCATGAACATCATGTTGGTCTCCGTCAGTGAGCGCACTGAGGAAATCGGGCTTCGGAAGGCCCTTGGAGCCCGAAGTTCCGATGTGTTGGTGCAGTTTCTGGTGGAGTCCCTCGTTCTGGCCAGCCTTGGCGGTCTCATCGGTACGGCAGTCGGCCTCGGGAGCGTTGCTGCAGTTGCAGCGATCACCCCACTTCCGGCGAGCATTGGCGCAGGCACGGTGCTGCTGACGGTGTCACTCTCCGGATCAATCGGACTGTTCTTTGGAGTGGTTCCAGCCCGACGTGCAGCACGTTTAGACCCAATCGTGGCCTTACGCAGCCTTTGAATCCAGCACTCAAGCAACCAGGACTCTTAAAGTCTCCTGACTGAGATTCTTTTCATGAATCAGCGTTGGCGCCAGATTGCTCTCTGGGTTCTCCCCGTCGTTGTCGCCCTTGTGCTGGCGTGGCAGGTAATCGGAACTGGCGGTCTCCAGGCGCTGCGTCCCGGTGGTCCGACTGAAGCTCCTCGCAATACGGCTGTCGCTCGCATGAGCTATGGCCGTTTTCTCGATTATGTGGAATCGGGGCGAGTGACAGCGGTCGACATCTACGACGGTGGTCGCAATGCGGTGGTTGAAGCCGTGGACCCGGATCTGGACAATCGCGTACAACGCCTGCGAGTGGACCTCCCCGGCTTGGCTCCAGAGCTCATCAACACCCTGAAGCAAGAAGGCATCAGCTTCGACATTCACCCCCCCCGCTCAGCGCCACCAGCCCTTGGGATTCTTGGCAATCTCCTGTTCCCATTGCTTCTGATCGGCTCTCTCATCTTCTTGGCTCGCCGATCCAACGGCATGCCCGGCGGCCCAGGTCAGGCGATGCAGTTCGGCAAAACGAAGGCCCGTTTCGCTATGGAGGCTGAGACGGGTGTGAAATTCGACGATGTGGCCGGCGTTGCCGAGGCCAAGCAAGACCTTCAGGAAGTGGTCACTTTCCTGAAACAACCAGAACGCTTCACCTCCGTTGGAGCACAAATCCCTAAAGGCGTCTTGCTCGTCGGCCCACCCGGTACCGGCAAGACCCTTTTGGCGAAGGCCATCGCTGGTGAAGCAGGAGTTCCGTTCTTCTCCCTGTCCGGATCCGAATTCGTCGAAATGTTTGTGGGTGTCGGCGCCAGCCGAGTGCGTGATCTCTTCAAACGTGCCAAGGAAAACAGCCCCTGTTTGATCTTTATCGATGAAATCGATGCGGTGGGTCGTCAGCGTGGAGCTGGTATCGGTGGTGGAAACGATGAGCGAGAGCAGACCCTCAACCAGTTGCTGACCGAGATGGACGGCTTCGAGGGCAACAGCGGCATCATCATTATCGCCGCCACAAACCGTCCTGACGTCCTCGATTCCGCCTTGATGCGCCCCGGCCGCTTTGACCGTCAGGTCACTGTGGATGCACCAGACATCAAGGGACGCCTTTCAATCCTTGAGGTTCACTCTCGCAACAAGAAACTCGATAGCGATCTCTCGCTCGACAGCATTGCCCGGCGTACGCCTGGTTTCACGGGTGCTGACCTGGCCAATCTCCTTAACGAAGCGGCGATCCTCACAGCCCGCAGACGCAAGGACGCCATCGGCCTGGCCGAAATCGATGATGCCGTCGATCGGATCATCGCTGGGATGGAGGGTCAGCCCCTCACCGATGGACGAAGCAAGCGTCTGATTGCCTACCACGAAGTGGGGCATGCTCTCGTGGGAACGCTGATCAAAGACCACGACCCTGTTCAGAAGGTGACCTTGATCCCCCGGGGACAAGCTCAAGGCCTGACCTGGTTCTCTCCTGACGAGGAACAGATGCTGGTGTCGAGGGCGCAACTGAAGGCAAGGATCATGGGCGCTTTGGGTGGCCGTGCCGCCGAGGATGTGGTCTTCGGCCATGAAGAAGTCACGACCGGTGCCGGTGGTGACATTCAACAGGTGGCTTCCATGGCCCGGCAGATGGTGACCCGCTTTGGCATGAGTGATCTCGGTCCCATGTCGCTTGAGGGCGGCAGCCAGGAGGTGTTCCTCGGCCGCGATCTCATGACCCGCAGTGATGTCTCTGATGCGATCTCCAAACAGATCGACGAGCAAGTGCGTGCCATGGTGAAACGTCTCTACGAGGAGACGGTCAGCTTGGTGAGCTCCCATCGATCCCTGATGGATCAATTGGTCGAACGTCTGATCGAACTCGAGACCATGGACGGCGATGAGTTCCGCACTTTGGTATCAGAGACAACCACCATCCCTGAGAAGGAGCGCTTTTCACCAGTCCTTAACCCCTGAGGCTCGCCCGAGTCCTCTTTCGCCACTAGCTTGAAGGAGATAATCTGTTGATTGGATGAACGACGAGGGAATACGCTCTCCTTTGGAGAGCCACTCAAGCTTTCGAGGTGACAATTGGTCACCTGAGCGCCTTGTCTTCCATCAGAATCTTGAGCAATTTGCCGAACGGGTTGGCTTAATCGTTGGCCTTCAGGCCAACGGCAAGATCGACCAAGAAACTGCTTTTGATGAGATCAAGGCTCTTTGGGGCGAACTAAAAGAGAGCAAAAAAGGGCTGATCAAATAATCAGCCCCTTTTGATTCTTCAGACAGGATGAACCGGTCTGCGATCAATCACTGAATCAATGAGACCGTAGGTAACGGCTTCTTGGGGCGACATAAAGAAATCCCTGTCGGTGTCAACTTGAATCTTGTCCAGGGGTTGTCCGCTGCGTTCGGAGAGTTCCCGGTTGAGTTTGTCTTTGAGAAAGAGAATCTCATCCGCCTGGATTCTGATGTCACTGGCCTGACCACGAGCACCGCCGAGAGGCTGGTGAATCATGATGCGGGAATGCTGCAGACTGCTGCGTTTGCCCTTCGTGCCTGCGCAGAGAAGAAACGCACCCATGCTGGCGGCCAGACCAACGCAGACGGTGTGCACGTCGGGTTTGATGTGCTGCATCGTGTCAAAGATGCCAAGCCCGTCATAGACGGAACCACCAGGGGAATTGATATAGAGATAGATGTCCTTTTCTGGGTCCTCAGCTTCCAGAAACAGCAGCTGAGCCACGATTCGATTGGCCGACTCACTGGTCACTGCCTCACCGAGAAAGATGATTCGCTCACGCAGTAATCGAGAGTAAATATCAAAAGCCCTTTCACCCCGGCCCGACTCTTCAATCACGATCGGGATCATGCTGCTCATCCTTCAAGTGCACCGATCCTAACGGCGGCTTCAGCAACGCTATGGTCGTGCCACATCATTTGTGCCGAGCATTGGCCGAGCATCTGACGATCGCTGACAGCAAGCGGGCGTTCCACGCTGCATTCCCCCATGTGATCCCTCCCCTCTATCGGCGCACTGCCGATGAGCTGCTGGTGGAGCTGCATCTGCTCAGCCATCAAAAGCATTTTCAGGTCGATGCCTTCTTCGCAGTCGGCCTGCGCCAGGTGTTCGAGGCGTTCACCAGGGGATACCGCCCAGACGGTCAACTCGCTGACCTGTTCAAGGCCCTTTGCTCAAGCACCGGTTTTGATGCCGAAGCGATCCAACGGCTCGCATCCGAAAGTCAAGCGGCTGTCGCAGGTCACTCTCTGGAGGATGTCCGCGCATGGTTAGAAACAAAGGGAGAAGGGGCACCAGCACCGCTCGCTGAGGGGCTGCGTCGTGCATCAGGAAGCAGCTTTCACTATTCGCGACTCATGGCCGTGGGTGTGTTCAGCCTTCTGAGTGCAGCACAGGGTGAATCATCAGCTGACCCCGAACTGCTTCGAAAGCTGGCTCACGAAGTCAGTGGTGCGATTGGGCTGTCGCAAGAGAGGGTGGACAAGGACCTCAGCCTCTACACCAGCAATCTCGAAAGGATGGCCCAGGCTGTAGAGCTGATGGAAGAAACACTGCTGGCCGAGCGACGTAAACGCGAGCGTCAAGAGCGGGATACAGCCAACAAGGAGCCCAAGGACTGAGACAGACCCTTCCTCCAGGACAGTGCCAAGGATTTCAAGGCTGCTCCCCAAGCTGTAGTTCGCCTTGGCACGCAAACCAATCAGCGTCAGCAAGATCACGGCTGAATGGCCGCAGCCTCGTCACCAAGCTGCTGGCCAGGGTGAGAGCGGGGGGCCAACGGCCAGCCAGCAGCTGCTTGCTTCTCAGCAGTGATGGTCGTGCTTGGACAACCAGTTCGACGGCCTTGTCGTCGGCCATGACGAGGGATGCCGGCGCAAGCGCTGGTTGGGTGGCCACACCAAGACTGAATTGCCCTTGCTTGTTCAACCAACGCCAGCCACCAACGACAGCCCCGTCTCGTAACGGATCACGGAACAGCATCCCGGGCCCCGGGAGGGTTGATGCGTTGAGCCCTCGATCCAGCAGGCGTGTTCGGATGGCTGCCAAGCTCTCGCCCCAGCGGGCTTGACCTCCCGCAAGGCGGGTCTGGATCAAGAGCGCCGCTTGAAATGGGCCCCCTCCAAGCGAGCGCAATTGGAGCTCAAAGGGTTGTGTCGCGAGAATCCTGCGCAGATCAGACTTGAGCTTGAAGTCTGCTTCCAGTGGTTCCTGGATGATCCTGCGTGAGAGGAGAGCACCCAGCAGATCACCCAAGGCGCGACCACGGATGGTCAGCAGCTCATTCGAGGCGATTGGATCTTGGCCCTCCGTTGCCGGCAATGGCTGGGCCACGCCTGCGGGTGCCGCTTCCAATGGCCTTCGGCCAACGATTCCCTGCCAGGACAGCGTGGATCCGTTCAACTCAAGATTGAGACAGCCATAGCGAGCCACCTGAAGCAAAGGGGCCAATGGTCCACTCAGCGATGCCAGACCATCAGGAGACCAGGCAACACCAGGATCCGTGGCCAACCGATCCAGGCACATCGAAGCCAAACCTCCGGGTACCGCCCGGGCTGGCGACGCCTGGAGCCGTTGCTGAATCTGTTGCCGATGCAGCGGGTCAGCACCCGCGAGCAAAAGTCCATCCAAGCTGGTGAGTGTCAGCCCCTCACGCTCATTCGCTGGCAATAAGCGAGCTGGAATCACGAGATAGGGCTGACCATCTGCTGCCCAGACCTGCCACCAAAGCCCCGAACCCTGCTTTTTCCAGAGCGATTCAGAGCGACGTAAACCAAATCTCTGGGCCCAGATGGAGGGCACTGGCCTTGAGGGATTCCCACGAAATGCCTGGACCAACTGCATGGATCCCAACAATCGGGCCATGCCACGCCGCTGGGACAGGGGCTGATCAGCACTGGTGCCGGAGAGCAGGATTCCGGCAGCTCCGGCGAAGCCGATCAGCATCAATGCTCCACCGGTGATGGGATGACGAACGAGGAGGTCCCTCAGCTTTTGCCAGACGCGGTTCGCCGCCTTCCTCGGTCGCGCCATTCGATTGTGGAGAGGTAGATGACTGACCCTGTGACGAAGACCAGCAGGAGAGCAGCCGTTAGGGCTAAAGCCTGGCCTAGCCCTGGATTGCTCACAACTTCAGACACCTCAGAAGTTGATGGAGCCGTCGCCGTTGCGGCCCCAGACAACCATGGCAATGGAGAAACTGAACATCGCGGCCAGGGAAGCCCAGGCGAAGGTGAACAGCATCGGGATCAGGCGAGTGCACTGAGTTTAACTAGCCTGCTGACCGATCCTGTCCACGACGTGCAAGTTGTCTCATGAACGTCACATCGCCTGGAACGACCAGCATCCTGGAGCGATTGAGCAGGGAAGCGCCCTACCCAAACGCCAGGGTGATTGTGCTCGACGATGACGTGAACACCTTTCAGCACGTTGTGGACTGCCTTTGCCGAATCATTCCTGGGATGGGAAGTGATCGGGCCTGGACGCTGGCTCACCGCATCGACAGCAGTGGATCTGCCGAGGTGTGGAGTGGCCCCTTGGAGCAGGCTGAGCTCTATCACCAACAGCTAACCGCAGAAGGATTGACGATGGCACCAATCGAAAGACTCTGAGGTGTTTGTGATGTCGCCAGCATTTAGAAAGGGTTTCAAGATTTTCATCATCGTCTTGATGTTTATCTTGACGGTCATTCTTCTCCAGCGCCATGGGCTTGAGCCGCTACAGGAAGCTGTTAAAGAGATGGGCTTCTGGGCTCCATTGGGTCTCTTTCTTTTACGTGGTATTAGCATCATTCTTCCAGCTTTACCAAGTTCCATTTATTCGCTCCTAGCCGGTTCACTACTTGGCTTTAAAGCTGGCTATCTAACCATTGTATTGTCAGACCTCGTTTTCTGCAGTGCAGCATTCTTTATGGCCCGCCACTGGGGAAGGGGACCAGTGAGCCGACTTGTTGGCCACAAGGCAATGCAAAGAATTGATGGCTTTAGCAAGAACCAGTTAGAGGGGAATTTCTTCCTAATGACAGGCTTACTGATGACGGGCCTTTTTGATTTCCTCAGTTACGCCATAGGAATCAGCCGCACCCATTGGCTGATCTTCGCTCCAGCTCTTGTCATCAGTGTGTTGGTGAGTGACTCAATCCTGGTTGCCGTCGGTGCAGGCGTGACCCAAGGGGCTGGTGTGATGCTGTTTCTCGCCCTGTTAGCCATGTTTGCTCTTGCCGTGCTCACAGGACTGATCAAAAAGCGGTCGGCGACTTGTGGCAATCCTTAGGCACGGGATGGACCGAGCGAGAGGCGACAGTGGCAGGCTCATCGGTCAGCCTTGAAGAATCAACAGCCTTGAAGAATCAACAGCCCTATCAGGCCGCGGGTTGTCGTGTGGAGCGCGTCAACCTCAACAAGACCGTGGTACGCAGCCGTGACGTTTCAGCGTCAAGGACGTAACGCATGACCCGTCCCGGTGAGAAGGCAAGCCCTCGAACCTCAAGCCCGTGAAGCTCGGTCGTCAGCACACGCACTTCCGCACCGAAACGCTTGCCCAGCGGTCCGGTCACCTGATCACGAAGAGCATCCACTGACTTGAGCATCAGGCAGAAACGGTTGTCTTCCTTTGTCGTAGCCAATCTCGCTAATTTCGACCAGTCGCTGAGCCGCAGCCCCGTTGGGACGTCTGGTTATCACCCACAGCACCTACGTGGAGGGCTTGATTCCCTGGCTTCAGGCGCTGGCCTCAGACCCTGAGATCCAGACCATCACGCCAGCCGTGATCAGTCGTGTGCGAGGACGCTCTCCAGACCTGCAGCTCAGGCTCTCCACCGCCATGCGCGGTGGCCACAAACTGGTCGCGCGCCGGGGAAGCAGTGCCCAGGAGGTGTTCATCGTCACCGGGCTGAGTCGTGACGAGCTGAGCCGACGCATCGCCAACAGCAGGCCGACCTGACCCTGGCGATCGACCGAGCAGCAAAGGGGTGGACCGCCATGCCGTGCGAGCCCCAGTGATCGACCTGGAAGAACCAGAAGGGGTCACAAAGTGGGGATTCGTTTCCGGCTCCAGGGCCGGTCTACGTCTCCTTCACGACAGTCACCCCAAGTCGATAGAGAGTCAGATCAGAGCACTAGAAAAGGCCGTCACCAACATCGCAGTCCGATATCAATTTAAGGGCAGCGGCCAGATCGAGCGGATGACCTTGAGCCAATCAGCGGCCTCACGGGAGCGCTGGTCGACACCGTCAGACTCGAGGAGAACGGTCACGTGACCGAGCTTGCGCCCTGGACTCTCATCGTTTTTGCCATACCAGTGAAGATGAGCACCTGAGAGCTGTTGCAACCGCTGCAAACGGTCCTCAAGAGGAGCCACCTGCTCCGCTTGAAGACCCAGCAGGTTGACCATGAGTGCCCCTGGACAAATCAGCTCAGGATCAGGGACAGGAAGATCGGCCGTGATGCAGAGCTGCTGGTCAAATTGACTGCTGCTGCAGGCCTCAATCGAGAAGTGACCAGAATTATGGGTACGGGGCGCAATCTCGTTGACCAACAGACCGGCCGGGCCATAAAAGAATTCCAGGGCCATCACGCCCACATAACTGAGCTTGGTGAGCAGGGAGGCCGCCATGTTGTAAGCGGTGGCTTCCACGAGCTGCTCAACGGGAGCGGGTGCCAGAACCCAGTCACAGACTTGATGGGATTGGTGGGTTTCCACCAAAGGAAGACTGCGCACACGACCGAAACGATCACGGCTCACGATGAGGGCGAGCTCCTGCTCGTAGTTGATCCAGCTCTCCAACAACCAACCGGCAGGATCCACAGACCGCAGTAAGTGCGCCAATGCATCGATGGAGTCAAGAACCCTGGTTCCCTTGCCGTCGTATCCACCACGGGCAGCCTTAGCCATCACTGGAAACGTCCATCCCTTCGGCAGAGATGGGGCACCTGGATCAATCGAGCGAAGCGGAACCCAAGCGGGTCCTGGAATCGACAACGTATCCAGCAATTCCCTTTGCTCAATTTTGTCGACAAGGGGAGCAAGGCTGGCGAGGGAAGGACGGAAACTCACACCCTGGCGTTCGAGCGGTTGGAGTGCATCCAAGGCAATCCACTCGTTTTCAAAGGTGACCGCAACGCATCCCTCCACCAATCCACGGGTGGCGTCCGGATCTAGAGCATCCGCTTGCACCAGCCGACTGGCACCAGCAGCAGCGGGATCCTGAACCGATGCTGTTTGTACAGCAACCGTCACTGACCGCTTTGCAGCAGCCTCCACCAGCATCTGAGCCAGTTGACCACCACCGATCACCCCGATGGAGGCCCCGGATCCACCGCCGTTGCTGCTGTTCATCGGTGGCATTGCGGGCTCCTCAGAAGGATGCCATCCCAGCTGTCGACCTGCCGCAGAAACGATGATCAGATCAAGCCGCGATCACCGGCAGCCAGCCAGCGGATGGCTGTAAGAAGCATGACAAGCAGGAAGAGAGCGAGGCCAACGGTGCAGGCGTAGCTGATTTCCAGTTCCGCGAAGGCTTGGTCATAGACGTAGTACACCAGAGTCTTGGTGGATTCCGCCGGCCCGCCCTGGGTCATGAGAAACACCTCCTCAAACACCTTCGTTGCTGCGATCGCAGAAATCACAGAGACCAGAGTCACGTAGGGCCTCAGAAGCGGCAGGGTGATGTCGACATGGCGTCGCCAGCCCTCACTTCCATCGAGGGCTGCCGCCTCGTAGAGCTCCGCTGGAATGCCTTGAAGTCCTGCCAGAAAGATGACCATGTAATAACCAAGGCCCTTCCAGAGGGTGACCAGCATCACGGAAGGGAGCGCCAGCAAGGGGTTCGTCAGGAACCCGATCGGTTCGAAACCAACACCGGCCAGTGCAGACAACCAGCCGTTGATCAGACCGTTCTCGGCATAGAGCCATCGAAAGGCAATGGCGGCCACAACAATCGACACCAGGACCGGGGTGTAGAAGGCAGCTCGCAGCCAGTGCATGCCTGGGAGACTGCGATTCACTAGCACCGCCAAGCCAAGCGATCCGATCACCACCGGCGGCACAATACCGACGAGATACAGCAGCGTGGTGCCCAGAACCCGATAAAACATGGGATCGACACTGAGCCTTCTCAGATTCGCGAATCCGACGAAGCGCAGCGGTTCACTCACATCCAGGCCCGTCTGCGTGAAGCTCATCACGAGAGCCATCAGGGCTGGCACCAACACCGAAAGTGCCAGCAACCCAAGGGCTGGAAGTAAAAAACCCCAGGCTGCAACAGAGTCGCGAGCACGGGCGCGATCGGGTCCGATCACCATCAAGCCTGCTGAAGCTTGTGCGGAGCGTAGGCGGATTCCTCCAGCTGAACGGCAGAGTGGGCAGTGAACAAGCGCAGAACCTTTTGATCGCGGTGGACAGTTCGGCTCGCATTCCGGTCGCGTTGGAACGCAACCCCTATGAGATTTTGATCGAGCGCCACGGCCTCAACAGGCTTGGCGATGAACTGCTTCGCTCTGGGCTGAAGACCGGCCGAAAGATCCTCATCGTGAGCAACCGCGATGTGGCTGGTCCCTATGGGGAGCAGTGCATCGACGCTCTGAGATCAGCGGGCTTTGACCCATCGCTTTTGGTCATCGAAGCCGGAGAGGAGCGCAAGAACCTGGCCACCATTCAGCAGATCTATGACGAAGCCTTTCGACTCCGGCTCGAGCGAGGCTCGCTGTTCGTAGCCCTCGGCGGTGGGGTTGTGGGTGACATGACTGGATTCGCTGCCGCCACCTGGCTGCGGGGTCTAGCGGTCGTTCAGGTTCCGACTACCTTGCTGGCGATGGTGGACGCGGCGATTGGAGGCAAAACCGGAGTCAATCACCCGGGTGGCAAAAATCTGATCGGAGCTTTTCACCAGCCGAAGCTCGTGCTGATCGATCCCTCCACCCTGGCCAGCCTTCCAGAACGGGAATTCCGCGCTGGCATGGCCGAAGTGATCAAGTACGGCGTGATCGGAGATGCGGATCTTTTTGCGCAACTCGAGCAGGGAAGGGAGCTGAGCAGCGTCGAGGTCATGGATCCATCCCTGCTGCAGACAACACTCGAGCGATCAGCCCAGGCCAAGGCCAGGGTGGTTGCTGCCGACGAACGGGAGGGGGGTCTGCGCGCCATCCTCAACTACGGACATACGTTTGGTCATGTGGTCGAAAACCTGACGGGCTACGGGACCTGGCTTCATGGTGAAGCCGTGGCCATCGGCATGGTTGCCGCTGGTGAACTGGCTGTTCAACGCAATCTCTGGAGCCGCGAAGACTGTGATCGACAACGACGTCTGATCGCGCAGGCGGGTCTACCCACCGCATGGCCAAGCCTGAATCCGGCAGCCGTCCTTGACACCCTCACAGGCGACAAAAAAGTTCAGGACGGAAAGGTTCGTTTTGTGCTTCCTAAGGCCCTCGGCTCGGTGACCATCGTCAACGACGTTGAGCAGAGTGAGATTCTGGATTGCCTGTCTACGCTCACTGAGGAAGCGGCTCACTGAGGAAGCGGCTGTTGAACGTTGCTCCCCGGTCGGCCCCCTGGGAAGAGCGTTCAAACGCGATCCAACGAAACTCCCCCAACCCAGCAGGATCCACCAGCCTGAGCAGGGCTTCTCGACGCTGCAGAGCCTGGGCAAGTTGCGATGAGGGCATGTGCTGAAGAGCCTGGAGCCGTTGCGCTAGCCCCAGAGAGAGCAAGGCCTCGCCCTGTCGGCAAGCGCCGTGACTGAGCCATCCCTCCTCCTCCGCCATGGCGATCAGGGGCTCAAGGCAGAGGTGCGCTGTCAGATCACTCTGCCCCGCATCACGCAACAACTCCTGATGACACTGCTGCTGGCGGTAGGCCAGCAAGGTTCCATCCCGGCGTGAAGGGCTGTAATAACGCGTCGCTTCCAGTGCGTAATCCACCACCAACAAGACCCCTGACTCCAGTGCCGTGGCCACCTGATGCAACCAAGGCCTTACCCCTGGGTGCCATTCACTACACCAGCCCTCGGAGGTTCCATCTGGAGGAATCTGCAGGTCACAACGTGATGTCGCCCACGCCAAGTCATCGGCAAGTTGCTGATCGAGCGGGAGTGAAACCCAGGCGATCTCAGGCTCAAGGTTGATGGTCTGAGGTGATGAACGCTCTGGGAGCAAATGCACCCCAAGCTTCTTCAGCGTTCCTTGCTCAAAAACCAGGCGCTCAACGGCGAACGCATCGAGCAGTTCGTGGGCGATCACGACCCCGACCACCGGTGATGCCATCAGATCCTCAAGTCGGCTCCAACGCACAGGGATGGCATCAGTCACAGCAGCAAGGCGTTCCCGCTGTCGTTGCTGCATGCCGGGATTGCTCTCCACGAGCACAAACTCGAGCTGATCACGACACTCAGGACAATGCTCCAGAAGAAATGAAAGAAGGTCGTGGGCCAGGTGGCCCTCCCCTGGTCCCATCTCCACAAGGCTGAGCCGATTGGAAGGGTGATGGCCCCTCAGTTGCTCAAGCCAATCCAGCACCTGAATGCCCAGTAACTCTGCAAAGTCGGATCCAAGAGAGGGGGAGGTGGCAAAGTCCCCATGAGGACCAATCCTTAAGGCACCGCTCCCATAGGCGCCATGCACACGGTGGTGCAGGGCGAGGTCCATGAAGCGGCAAAAACTGATGCAGCCGCCCTCCTGTGCAATCGCCCGGGCCAACCAGGGCGGGCACGGCACACCGGAACGATCCATTCGAGAGAATGCTGCAACTGCATCATGGCCATGGGAGCACAACGCGGAATCAAAACCCTCCTGGCCGTTGCGTTCGCGCTGCTGCTGACCTTCGGAGCCCGACCAGCACTGGCCAGCGACAACCCTGAGCTTCTGCCCGACCATGCCACCCCGGTGATCGATCTAGCCCGGGCATTCAGTGAGCGCCAGAAGGGTGACCTGGAGGAATCGCTCGACACCTTTGAAACACGCAGTGGCTGGAAGCTGAGGGTGCTGACCCAGTACGAGCGCACACCAGGTCTGGCCGTCAAGGAGTTCTGGGGGCTCGATGAACGCAGCTTGCTGCTGGTAGCCGATCCCCGCGGCGGCAACCTTCTCAATTTCAACGTGGGGGATGCCTTTTTTGCCCTCATGCCACGCACCTGGTGGGTGGAGCTGCAAACCCGTTACGGCAACCAGTATTACGTGCGCGACCACGGGGAGGATGGAGCGATCCTGGCCGCCCTCGATGCCGTGGAGGTCTGCCTCGACAGGGGTGGATGCCAGGTGGTTCCAGGATTGCCTCAAGAACAGTGGCTCTGGACCCTCTCGACGGCCATTCTCGGTGGCCTGATCGCTGGTTTCGCTGCCTACCCCAGAAAACATGGGGAGGTGATCTCCTGGTCGTGGCTCCTTCTACTGTCACCTCTCTGGGTGATGTTGTTCGGGGTGTTTGGAATCGCCCCAGTGGTCACCCGCACGAGCGAGATCCTTCCTCTGCTTCGCAATGGGCTGGGCTTTGTCGGAGCCGCAGTCCTGGCCTATCTGATTGCAGGGGCCACGGTTGGCAAGGATCGCCAAGGGGCTGAGGAATCGTGACGCGGCAACAGACTGAGCAGTCTGTCGAGACGTCAGAAACCACAGAGGATGGTGGGGCCAGTGCAGACAGGCCGTTTCGGGCCTGAATCCTGTTCGGTCTGGGGATTGGACTGACTGCTGAGCAATTCGCGGCGCTGATCCCGCACCTGGCGGAGTTGGGCCAGTGTGATGCGGTAAAACCCCTGAAGTTGCGAAAAACGCTTCACAGGCTGACCGTAGTAGCTCGACCCACGCAAGGTCGGGAACGAGGCCCATTCCGGTGCAAGCAGAGCGGCGAGCCGTGGAGTCATCACACCAGCGTCGGTCAAGGGAAGAGCCTTACGCCGTTGAATCAGGAAGAGGGCGCCTTGGTCCTGGGCTTCAGGGCCGAAACCCTGCACACCAATACTGCGCTTCACCAACTCCCAGGTGAAAGGCATGAACTGATAAGCACCTGCTGCGGCACTCGCGTAGCGGGAGGAATAAATGACCCGATTGGGATGGCGATCGAGAGAGGCCATCAGGCCACCACCAAACATCACGCGATAGCCGAGGTCATGACCGCCCTTCCAGGTGCCCTCCGCAAAACGAATGGTGTTGAGCAAGGCCCTGCGCTCCGGGGTGATCACGTAAGGAAGAGCAGAGTGTCCGGACTCCTCAGGGAGCGTGACGGACAAGGAACGAGCCGAGGGTTCGATCGAGGGGAGGGCGACGGTGGATGCCCTGGCTGGACTGAAAGAAACCCCAATGGGCATACTTGCAACGACCGCTGCAACGACACGACAGGCGGACGAAACAAGGGAGGCCATAAAAAGCGTTCGGAGGTCAAAAATGCAACAGCGAACGCGGAGCAAATCAGAAGCGGATGAAATGCAGCGCTGTATCAAATGAAACGAATCGCCGATACAGAGTGAAGAAAATCGGAAAAAATTCTTCAGACAGCGGAACTTTGTCGAAACAACTGACCCCGACCAAGCGATCAAGTGCCAGTCACAATATTGTCTACACAGTAAATTTTCGAATCAATCGCCAAGACAATGATTCAAATCCCTGGCCAGGATTGAAGACTCAGCAGATAGGAAAAGCCAAAAAAATTTGGATCAGCAATCCTGATCGTCACCTCCACAGCAATCAAGGATCGCCTTCGCCGCAACTGCTGCACCATCATTGGCAAGGGGACCGTCCTTGGCCGGATGCAGCGGTTGGTCCAATTGCCAATCACCCGTTTCCAGCTGGTGGCGACTCAGAATCAAATGCCGACCATGACGTTGAAGGCCGTCCATCAAAGCTGTGGCCTCAGCAAAGCCGCTACGCGTCACCACATGCAGACCCACATCACTCGAGAGGGCCTCGCAGAAACTGCTGTAGCCGGGTTTGCCCAGATGCCGCTCACAGTGGGGAAGAAGATCCAGGGGGCGAACACCCTCCGGTAAGAGCAACACATTCGAGCAAGCAGCAAGTCGTACCCGTTCAGAGGCAAGCGCCGGCTCGCTGAGCACAAATCGATGGGATGACCAGCCGCGAAGCAAGCGGTCATCAAGAGCAAAGCCCAAACCACCGAAGCCGACGAAGACACGAGGCCTCGCATCGGTGGACAAAGCCTGCTCGAAGGACCTAGGAAGCGGCCTCGGTTGGCTCGCTGTCAGCCCGATGGAGATTTCTCGCAACCCCCAAGGCATCGCCAGCGAAAACGGACAACGCAAAAGCAAATCACCCCTGGAGTAGGCCTCTGCTGCAGCCTGCGCGTAATCGCTGAAAGCGCCGCCGAGAGGGGCATAAATCTCATCCCATCCGAAATTCGCCATCCAGACCAGCGGAGCCCTGAGGCGTCCCGCGAGGGAGGCTGCCGCTGGTGGCACATCCCCGACAATCAGCACCGGCGAAGACTGAGCTGCGAGCCAGGCCGCTTCAGCGGCAATCTGATCAGGTAGTTCCTTGTGGAGTTCAGCAAGAGCGGCCAGTGTCGCCTCGGGGTCCGTGCCGAGGGCATCGGACTGCACCATGCCCACATCCCATCGACAGCGTCGCAACTCCACTGGCAGGCCTCGAAAGACAAGGCCCAGAAACCTGGGATCCACTGCCGTACTGACCACCAGCCTTGATCCAGGAGAAAGACGGTGGAGCTCCGCAAGTACGGACGCGTGACGAGCAGCATGACCAAATCCATGGCTGCTCAGGCAGGAGTAGATCAGCACCCAACCACCTCGGGAGCCTTGCGGTGCCAAAGGGTCTCTTCGAACACCAGGGTGCCGTCCTCTCCATACCAACGGTGGCTGGCATGGCAGAGCTCACATCCGCTGAACTCCACCCAGGACCAATGGGTGAGTGAACGGCCATCAGCATCAACGCCCCGCCGCGGGACACAGGCCGCATTGAGATAGGCCGTGCCCAGCCGATCCTGAAGGAAGGTGCAACGTTCACCCTGGCCTCCTTTCAGGCGATGATGCATATGACCAAACACCACGAGGGGGACCTCGCGTCTCTGTCGGATCCGGTCAAGAGCCAGAGCCAAGTCTTGATCTCCCCAGTCGATCGCCGGGCGTTTCCAGTCCCGGCCACAGGGACTGGCCGCATCGGACCCCAGGCCCGAGGGACCCGCGTGGGCGAGAACCACGAGGGGACGATCCTGAGGAGCCTGCTCGGAGGCCTGCACAATTAATTGAGCAGAGTCTTCCAGCTCGATCGGACCGTAGGTGGCGGCCATGGCGCGGGAGAGGTGAAATCCACCCCCGGCGCTACCTGGCCGCGCACCAAGAACGGATAGGGCTGGTGCCGACCAATTGCGCAAACTCCAGGCGCAGTGACGATCCCCCAGCACCTTGACCTGGCGCTGAAACAACTCGCCGGTGGCATCTTTGCCCCGATCGTGATTACCAAGAATTACCGCAGTAGGGATTGGCAAAGCGGCAATCGCTTTGACCAAACGCAGATCCCCATCACTGAGGTCCCCCACAAACAGAACGGCATCCGGCTGAAGCTGGTTGAGAAGTCGGGCGTCAAGATCGTTCCACTGGCCATGCAGATCTCCGGCGATGGCCAGACGCAGCCTGCGAGGACCAGACGTCTGCACGGGCTGCGATGCAGGCTCTAGCGATGGAGACGCTTGCAATGCAGAGAGTGGTGATGCCTAGGCTGTTGCCATCCTGCCTCAGATGGTCCTGATGACCGCTGTCACCGCCAACTCGAAGGCCCCAACAGCGGTACCGGTTGACCTTGCTGCTGCGATCCAGGATCTGAAGCGGAAACGTAATGCCGTCATCCTGGCGCACTACTACCAGGAACCTGAGATTCAGGACATCGCCGACTTCATTGGTGATTCCCTCGAGCTTTCACGCAAAGCCGCTGGCACCGATGCTGATGTGATCGTCTTCTGCGGCGTCCATTTCATGGCGGAAACCGCGAAGATCCTCAGCCCCCAGAAAACTGTTCTCCTGCCAGATCTGGACGCCGGCTGCTCCCTTGCCGATGACTGTCCGGCCGATGCATTTGCTGACTTCCGCGCCCGCCATCCCGACCACATTGTGGTCAGTTACATCAATTGCACCGCGGCTGTCAAAGCACAAAGCGACCTGATTTGCACAAGCAGCAATGCCGTCGATCTCGTCAGGCAGCTTCCTGCCGATCGGCCGATTCTCTTTGCGCCTGATCGCAATCTCGGTCGCTGGGTGCAGAAACAGAGCGGCAGGGAACTCACGCTCTGGCCAGGGCGCTGCATTGTGCACGAAACCTTCAGCGAAGAAGCGGTGCTCAGGCTTCAAATTGAACACCCAGCTGCCGAGGTGATCGCCCATCCTGAATGCCTCGAACCGCTGTTGGATCTTGCTGATTTCATCGGTTCCACCAGCAAACTGCTCCATCACGCAGAGAGCAGCAGCGCCGAAAGCTTCATCGTTCTCACTGAACCGGGCATCCTCCACCAGATGCAACAACGCATTCCCGGGAAAACCTTCCTAGCTGTGCCAGGTCTGGATGGCTGCAGCTGCAATGCCTGCCCTTACATGCGACTGAACACCCTGGACAAGCTCTGGCGCTGCCTGTCCGTCGGTGCCCCAGAAATCGAAATGGATGAGGATCTTCGGCTGCGTGCCCTGCAGCCGATACAACGGATGCTGGAGATGAGCCTCTGATTGAACGCACTCCTGAAGGGCTCTACTGCCACGCGGCAGAAGCCTGGATCGATCCGATTCGACCTGTACGCCGGGCTCTGATTACCCACGCCCATGCCGACCATGCCAGGGCTGGGTGCGGTGAGTATTTCGCCGTCAACGCCAGTGAGGCGATCCTGCGCGAACGGCTTGGGAGTGGAATCAGGCTGAACACAGTCAGTTACAGGGAACAACGGCGTATCGGGACAGTTCTGGTGTCGTTTCACAGCGCAGGACACGTGCTTGGAAGTGCCCAGATCCGTCTTGAGCATGAGCGATGTGTCTGGGTGGTAAGCGGTGATTACAAACGCTGCACAGACCCCAGCTGCGAGCCCTTTGAATCCGTGCCCTGCGATGTCTTGATCACTGAGGCAACGTTTGGTCTTCCGATCTACAGGTGGCGAAGTGGCGAGCAGGTGGCGCATGAGATCCGCACCTGGTGGATGGGGGAGCGATTGAGACCTTCACTCCTGTTCTGCTACGCCTTTGGAAAAGCCCAACGGGTGCTGGCGGAACTGAAAGCCATTGGTGTCGACGATGAGGTGCTGCTCCACGGAGCGGTGGAAACGGTGACTCGCCATTACAGGGATGCAGGCATTCCCATGACGGCCAGCCGTCCTCTGAGCGATCTTCCCCGAAATGCAAGCCTGGAGGGTCGCCTCATCCTTGCTCCCCCTTCCGCCCATCGATCCGCTTGGATGCGCCGCTTCAAAACACCGCAGACAGCCTTCGCATCTGGCTGGATGGCGGTGCGCGGAGCACGCCGCCGCCGGGGCTATGAACGAGGCTTCGTCCTCAGTGACCACGCTGACTGGCCTGGTCTCGTTCAAACCGTGAAGGAAAGCGGTGCCCGTCGAGTCTTTGTGACCCATGGTCAAAGCGATGTGCTGGCGCGTTACCTACGAGAGGTCGAGGGACTGGACGCTGAACCGATCGAAGCGCTGCCTGCAGGAAGGATGCGTAGCGCCGACGAGGGCAACTGACCTAGCGTCAATCGGTTGCAGACTCCTGCCATGTCGCGTCTCCTCCTGGTCTGTCTGGCCACCAGCCTCGCCATCGCTCCAGCCCGGGCGGCTGAAATTGAGGAGATCTCGATCGAGCGCATCCAAACGGTGATCTTCCCTGCCGATGGAGCCGAGGCCGCCGCCGCGATTTGCAACGGCCTGGCCGATGGAGTGTTGACCCGTGACGGAATCGGCGTGGATCTCGCCCGCCTTCAGAACGCCCTCGCCACCAGCGGTAACCCGGATCAAGTGAACCGCTACATCAACGGTTTCAACCAAACAGCACAGGCACGCCAGGGCTGCAACATCAGAATCAGCGATCCGCAAAACACTGACCTCTATCAGTGGCAGTACTGATCGGTGCAGGCGTTCGCGGACCTCATCGATGACCTGGACGCCACCAATGGCTCAGGACAGAAGGTCCAACGCATCGCCGCTTATCTCCAGGAACAACCTCTTGAAGATTCCGCCTGGACACTGCTTCTTCTGATCGGTCAACGCCGCAGGCGTTTGATCACAGGCCGCCGCCTGCGGGATGTGCTTCAGAAGGAGAGCGGCATGCCGTCCTGGCTCTTCGCTGCCTGCCACAGCCAAGTTGGCGATTCAGCTGAAACCGTCAGCCTTCTCTGGCCACAGCTTGCAGCGGAGCTGCCACGGGACTCCCGACCGCTGGGGCCAGACCTGGAGACACTCATCCTCCAGATGCAACACGAGCCCCACCTTCACTGGTGGATGGAGACTCTGCTCCCAACCATCGCAGCCCTTGACGAGACCCTTCAGGCGCAGGCTCTCATCAAGGTGTGGCACCAACTCACGCCCGAGCGACACCTGCTGTTGAACAAACTGCTCACCGGCGGCTTCCGGATCGGCGTGGCCAGGGGATTGGTGGTCAAGGCGATCGCTCGGGGGTTTGACCTCGAGGAAACGGTGGTCCTCGAACGATTAATGGGTCCCATGGAAGCCACGGTGCCATGGTTTCAGCAACTGACGGCTCCGGTGGTTGACGCTCCCAGCGATCGTGGTGCCGTCCCCTATCCGTTTTTCCTGGCCAGCCCTGCGCAGGTCGACACCCTGCAGACAACCCCTCCCCGGGACTGGTGGGTGGAACACAAGTGGGATGGCATCCGCGGACAGCTGATTCGGCGACTGTCTGGGGTCTACTTATGGAGCCGAGGGGAGGAACTGATCAACGATCAGTTCCCGGAGCTGGTGACCATGGCCGAATCCCTCCCAGCCGGAACGGTGCTGGATGGAGAAGTGATCTGCTGGCGAATGAAGGCCAAGACACCGATGCCCTTTAGTGCCCTTCAACGCCGACTTGGACGCAAACAGGTCGGACGGACCCTGCAAGACGAATGCCCAGCCAGCTTTATCGCCTATGACTTGATCGAATCCCTGGGGGAAGACCTGCGGGCGCGGCCACTCCACGAACGACTGGCCCAACTCTGGGCACTTCGTGGCCTGAGCGGCGAAGACGCATGGCGCCTGCGCTGGAGTGAAGGAAAGGCTTTGCGTGACTGGGAGGATCTCCATGATCTTCGACAGAACGCCGTTGCAGCTGGGGCGGAAGGCGTGATGCTGAAACATCGAGAATCGCCTTACCTCAGCGGGCGCAAACGGGGGCATTGGTGGAAATTCAAGCGTGACCCCATGACGCTCGATGCTGTGCTGATCTACGCCCAGGCGGGGAGCGGCAGGCGCGCCAATCTCTTCACTGACTACACCTTTGCGCTTTGGCAACGCAATGCTGACGGGGAGGAATCCCATCAACTCGTGACCTTCGCCAAGGCCTACTCAGGCTTGGATGATCAAGAGATCCTTGAATTGGACCGCTGGATCCGACGCCATACCCGCGACCGGTTTGGGCCCGCAAGAGCGGTTGAACCTGAACTGGTTTTTGAAATTGGCTTTGAAGGAATTCAACGATCCAAACGTCACAAGTGTGGTCTTGCCGTTCGTTTCCCGCGCATCCTGCGTTGGCGAAGGGATCGCCCCGCAAACAGCGCCGACACGATCAACCGGGCCGAGGAACTACTGGCTCTTCAACCGCAAGCTGAAGCACAAGCGTGAACGGGCGGTCGCACGATCGAGAGCTACTCGCCCCCGTTGAGGAGTGGTTTGAACGCCATGGATGGACACCACTTCCTTTTCAATGGCAGACCTGGCAAGCCCACCTGAGGGGCCGCAGTGGATTAATTCAGGTTCCGACTGGCTCTGGCAAGACCTATGCCGCCGTGATGGCGCCCATTGCCAAGGCGCTTGCCCAATCCGTCCCGAGGCGTGGGGTGCGTCTGCTCTACATCACACCCCTGAGGGCCCTGAGCCGAGACCTCGCCCAGGCGCTTCTGGAACCGATCGAGGCCATGGGATGGCCCTTGAGGGTTGGCATCCGCAATGGCGATACCCCCAGTGCCGAACGCAGTCGACAACTCAAGTCGCCACCAGACATTTTGATCACCACGCCGGAATCCCTGTGCGTTCTCATGGCTGGGCGTCATGCAACGGAGCTCTTCCAGCCACTTGAGACGGTGATCCTGGATGAATGGCATGAACTGATCGGAAGCAAACGGGGAACGCAGGCAGAGCTCGCCCTCAGCTGGCTCCGCCTGCAGCGGCCCCAACTGCAGACGTGGGCCATCAGCGCCACGATCGGCAATCTCGAGGAAGCGGCACGCCATGCCCTTGGTGAAGGATCCGATCCATGCCTGATCACTGGAGCCCCAGAGCGGCCCCTTGAGATCCGCAGCATCGTTCCCGACAGCCTGGATGGGTTTCCATGGGGCGGCCATCTTGGACTGCGCCGCTACGAGGACCTGGTGGCCACCTTGAGCCCGACCACCAGCACCCTGCTGTTCACCAACACCCGCAACCAGGCGGAGCGCTGGTTTCAGTGCCTGCGCTTCGCCTGCCCCGAGATGGAAGGACTGCTGGCCCTGCATCACAGCGCAGTGGACCGTCAGGAACGGGAGGCGATCGAGGCCGGTGTGAAAGCCGGATCGCTGCGCTGGGTGGTGTGCACAAGCTCGCTCGATCTGGGGGTGGATTTCCAGCCGGTGGAGCGGGTGGTGCAGATCGGTTCCCCGAAGAACCTGGCCCGTCTCCTGCAACGGGCCGGCCGCTCCGCCCATTGCCCCGGAGGCACGTCACAGATGTGGTTCATGCCCACCAATGCCTTGGAACTGCTGGAACTGAGCGCCGTGCGACGAGGCCTGAGCCAGGGCCTCGTGGAAGAGCGACATCCACCGAATGAAGCCCTGGATGTGCTTCTGCAACACCTCACCACGCTGGCCTGCGGACCAGGGTTCACCCCTGAGGCAACCCTGGAGTCGATCCGCAGGACCTCGAGTTACCGCAACCTGAGCGATGCAACCTGGCAATGGTGCCTGCGCTTTCTCGAACAGGGTGGCGATTGTCTTGGTGCCTACCCCCGCTACAGGAAGCTGGAGCGCGCGGACGACGGCCGGTTCGTCATTCGCGATAACACCATCGCCCGACTCCACCGTCTCAACATCGGCACGATCACCTCAGCACCAGCCATCCGCGTGCGCTTTGTTCGAGGAGCGGTGCTGGGGCATGTGGAGGAGACCTTCATCAGCCAGCTGAGGCCAAAGGATGTGTTCTTTTTCGCGGGCCGTCAGCTGGAGTTTGTGCGGCTTCGTGAGATGACGGCTTATGTCAAAGCCAGCACCCGCAAAAGCACAGCCGTACCCGCATGGGCCGGAGGGCAAATGGCTCTGTCCGATCTGCTGACCCATCATCTGCGCGAGGAGGTGGCTCGTGCGGCTCGCGGCGATCTCGACACCTCGGAACTGCAAGCCCTGGCCCCCGTGTTCGAGCGTCAGAAGGATCTCTCCACACTGCCGGCAAACAACCAGTTCTTGATCGAGACCTGCCGCACCAGAGAGGGAACCCATCTCTACGCGTACCCCTTTGAGGGGCGTTTCGTGCATGAGGGGCTCGGGTTTCTCTGGTCCACTCGACTGACACGTCTCCATCGCGGAACGATCACGGTGTCGGTGAACGACTACGGGTTTGAACTCCTGGCGCCTCGCAGCTATCCAATGGCCGATCTGCTGGAGGAACACCTCAACGCGTTACTCGCCGATGATCACCTGGAGGAGGATCTTGAACAGGCGCTCAACCTGTCCGAACTATGCCGCCGCCGCTTCCGAAGCATCGCGCAGGTGGCAGGGCTGCTGGTGCAGGGATACCCGGGTCAAAACAAAAGTGCCGGCCAACTGCAGATCAGCGGCTCGCTCCTCTGGGAGGTGTTCTCAAAACATGAACCAGGCAATCTTCTTCTGAAGCAGGCGCAACAGGAGGTTCTGCAGGAGCAGCTTGAATTACAACGTCTACGCAGCGCCCTGAAACGGCTCCAGGCGGGAGAGGTTCTCCTTAGCGCCACCGCAAGACCAGGTCCTCTCGCCTTTCCACTGCTGGTGGAGCGCTTGAACAATCGGATGACCAATGAGTCAGTGATGGAACGGGTGCAGCGCATGGTCGCCGAAGCACAGCGCCTTGAAGGCGATTAGCGTCCGAGCGACTGCAGAAACCCAACAGCGATGTTGTCCGCCTGGAGAGTGTTTGCGGAATTCCTGCTTTTGGGCTGCACCTCCTTCGGCGGGCCCGTGGCCCATCTCGGTTATTTCAGAGAACGCTTTGTGATGCGGCGGCACTGGCTATCCGATGAGGCCTATGCCGAATTAGTTGCCATCTGTCAGTTTCTGCCAGGCCCTGCCAGCTCTCAGGTGGGCATTGGCCTTGGCCTGATGCGAGCAGGATGGCTCGGTGGCATCGCAGCGTGGATCGGATTCACGCTGCCCTCGGCGGTCCTTTTGCTGATCGCTTCTGCATTGCTCAGCCTCAATCCCGCCTGGCTCGATGGTGGCTGGGTTCAGGGCTTGAAGGTTGCTGCCGTCGCAGTGGTGACCCAGGCGGTACTGGGAATGCAAAAGCGGCTGGCACCTGACCGCCCGCGCCTCACTCTGACGGCGGTCAGCGCCATTCTGGTGCTGGTGGTGCCGTTGGCCTCTGTGCAGGTTCTGGCTCTGCTACTCGGCGCCGTGGTGGGAGTGCTGTGCTTTCGCGCTCCTGATCAGAACGCCCAAGTGCTCACTGGCCTCCAGGTTCCTGTGCGGCGATCGGTTGCCATCGGCCTGCTCGGCCTGTTAGCGCTGCTCCTGGCCTTTCTCCCATGGTTCTCTGCCAGCACCAGACCGGTGGCTGTTCAACAATTGAGCGCCATGCTCCAAGCCGGTTCCCTCGTCTTTGGTGGGGGCCATGTTGTGTTGCCACTCCTTGAGCAATCCCTGGTCCCCCCAGACTGGATCAGCCTTGATCGGTTTCTTGCTGGCTACGGAGCCGCCCAGGCGGTCCCCGGACCAATGTTCAGCCTTGCAGCCTTTTTAGGCTTTGACCTCCGGGGTGGTCTGCAAGGAATCACAGGTTCGATCCTGGCCTTAATCGCCCTGTTTCTTCCTGCTTTTCTGTTGATCGGCGGAGTGCTGCCTTTCTGGTCTGATCTCGGTCAACGTCGAGTGATGCGCCGCGCCTTGATGGGGGTGAACGCCGCTGTGGTGGGCATCCTGCTCGCCGCTCTTTATCAGCCCGTCTGGAGAGTTGGCATCCGCAACAGTGCTGACTTCAGCCTGGCTCTCTTGGCTGTGCTCCTCCTGATGGCCTGGCGTCAGCCGGCCTGGAGGGTGGTGGTGTTTTGCGGGTTGATCGGGGGACTGGTGTTGCCGCGATGAGCCCATCAGCCGTCAGCTTGTTTCTGGTGGTGCTAGGGGGACGCACCCCCGATTGCCACGTTGAACTGCACGATGTGCGCTGGGTGGTGGGCCCCAACATTGAAACCACAATCCCCGAGCTCAGACGGCAATGGTGGGGAAGCCTGAAGGGGCTACACATCGACAGCTACACCTCCATTGACTCTGTCGATGGCTATGCCGTATCGCTCGAATCAAACGCGGCTCCTGCGCTCGAGGGCAACACCACAAACCAACGGCTCTGGTTTATCAATCTGGGTGGCTATCAGCGCCATTCCCTGCAGGAATGGCACCACTTCGGTCTTGTGGTGGCGACAACCGCCCAGGCAGCCAAGGCGCGAGCCAGGACTCTCTGGCTACAAGACCATGTGCAGGTGCATAAGGATGACCTCCATAGCCTTGACACAGTCGGTGGCATCGATGACTGCCTGCCCATTGAAACGATTTCAGGTTGGCGAATTGTTCTGACTCCCGAGCCCCATCGGCAAAACCATGACCTGCGACCCGAGTGGTTTGGGTATTGGCGGATCGACGGACGCCAGCCCCAATCGAGGCCTCCAGCGTCCTGAAGTCATCGGCAAGCGGCCGACCACCAGGACGTGATGCGATCAGGAGAGCCATACCAGGATGATCCAAACAAGCCACCATGGGCCGTGGCTTCTAACAACACGGGTCTTGCATTGAGCAACAGAGCCGATTGCACAGGCACAAGGCCATCACCCCGCACCTGAGGGTCACCGCTGATGCTCCGATAGCTGCCGCGGGCACTGCGACGACTGAAAGCCGAGGCCAACGGCCCATTCAGATCCAGCTCACCGGCAACTGCCACGTAGTCAACCGCAGGGTCATGGCAACCCGGGAAGCGTCGATCAACCATGGCTCTCAAGGGTGTGGCCCTCTCGGCCTGGTGGGGGCTGCCGAGGGTGATCAGGCGGTTGCAGCGCTCGGCACCGGCATAAACACGACCAGCAAAGGGCTCATGACTCAGATAAAGGCGAAGCATCACCCCTCCGGAGCTATGCCCCACGAGGGTGACCTTTCCAGAGGGTGAACGGCTCTGCAACTCCTTCACAAGACCATCCACCCGATCGAGCAAACAACGCCAACCAAGAGACCAGCTCGTGAGCAACCAGTCGAATCGGCTAGCGGGAGTGATCGCCACGGCCAAACCTTGCTCGTTCATGAGCCAGTCAGCCATCGGATGATAGGCCGTGTCACTGATGAGAAACCCACCGAGAATCACGACGGGTTGTCGGGGATCCACCACGGACATCACCACGAGAAACAACGGTCCCAGCCATCATCAAAGGAGATCACCCCGAAGCCCATGGTTCAGGAACGGGTCGCGGACTACCCAAGACCACCACGACTGGAACCCAGCAGTGATCTTGTGCTTGTGAAGGTGGCTGGTGAAGTGCTGTATGAGGGCACGGGGACCTGGCGGGTTCTCGAAACCTTCCACCCGCCCACCTATTACCTGCCACCTGAGGGGATCAAGCAATCGCTGTTGCATCCTGCTGTTGGGCGCAGCTTCTGTGAATGGAAAGGTGTGGCGGAGTACTTCGACATTGTTGCCGGAGGACGCAGGATCCATCGCGCCGTCTGGCGTTACCCAACGCCAACGGCGGACTTCAAAGCCATCCAAGGGTGGTTCGCGTTGTATCCAGCACTGATGGATGGCTGTTGGCTGAATGGAGAGCCTGTCATTCCCCAGCCAGGAGGTTTCTACGGCGGTTGGATCAGTTCTGCCGTGGTTGGCCCTTTCAAGGGGGATCCAGCCCATCCTGAATTGATCTGAGCCTGCGGTGCCAAGCTGATGCCCTCTTCCACTGATTCAGCCCGCGCTCGGCTCGTGGAGTTGTTGATGAATCAGCCGCAGGATCCGGTCATCAGCGCGCTTCTGGATCAGGTCGAAGCGAAAAGCACAGTGGATCTCTTCAAGGCAGGAGAGGCATTGGCGGGAGTCTGGGAGCTGCGTTGGAGCAGCGCAACACAGCCGTGGCTGAAAAAGGCCCCATGGCTGGAGAACCTGCAGGTGATCGATCCGAAGCGAGGGAGAGGGATGAATCTGCTGCGTCTCGGTGGCCCCATGGCTGATCTGGCCGCCATTGCCGTCCAAGCTGACCTGAGGATCGAAAGCAAGACACGGGTCTCCGTTCGTTTCCGCAGGGGGGGCTGGCTCGGCCCCTCCCTCATCAGTGGTTGGAGGCCAACACTGATGGCGGCAATCCAACAAAGCTTTCCGGCCTGGCTTGAGATCACCTGGCTCGACGAGCGGTTGCGGGTCTGTCGCGGTAACGCAGGCACTCGCTTCGCCCTCCTGCGTCGTGAGGACCTAAGCGCCGATGCGCTGATGGGAGAACGGCCATGACCGTGGTAGCCCTGGCCATGCTCCAGCAGCAAGGCTCCTGGCTCTTGCAGCTCCGCGATGACATCAGCGGAATCGTGGCCCCCGGATGCTGGGGATTGTTCGGTGGTCACCTGGAGCCGGGGGAATCGCCCGAGCAGGGACTACGCAGGGAATTAATCGAGGAGATCGGCTGGTGTCCGCTAACCCTGAACCCTTGGTTCCAGCACCAGACCCCCCAGCGCCTCCTGCATGCCTTCCATGGCGATCTGGATGTTCCACTCTCGGAGCTCACGCTCCTGGAAGGGCAGGATCTGGCCTTGGCGCGACCAGAAGAGATCCACCAAGGCGCGGTTTGGAGCCCGCGACTCCGTGAATGCAGACCTCTAGCACCATCGCTTCAGCTGATCAGCCTCAGGCTGAAAGAGCTCTCTGGCGAATGATTCAGACGCCAATGATTCAGAAGCCATTGAGAAACAGAACCATCCCGATCACAACCAGGATCAAGACAAGCCACCATCCCCAACGCCTAACCCAACGGCTGGATGAGAAGCGTTCCTGACGAAAGGCTGCCCGTCCCTGACCGACAGGGCATCCACAGCGAGCGCAAACCAGGCGGCCGGCCAGGGAACGGTCCGCACGGAAGGACCTGCACCCGCATTGCCTGCAGCGGCAGCTGATCCCCATCACGACACAGCAGCAACCTGGAGAATGGCGAAATGGGCCCTCATTCGACAAGTCCCGACCGCCATCGCTGGCTGTCTCTCAACGCTGTGGAGGCATGGATCCAAGACAAGCGCGTGTTCAAGGATCTGAGCCTGGAGCTCTGGAGTGGTGAGCCCACGGTCGTGCTGGGCCCGAATGGTTCTGGAAAAAGTTCGCTGGTGAGGCTGATCAGTCGGGCGTTGTATCCGGTCGTCCGCCCGGGTTCTCATCTGAGGATCTTCGGGAAGGAGACGCTCAATCTCTGGGAGCTTCGCCGCCAACTCGGGATCGTGAACAGCGATCTGGACAGTCGCATCCACCCGTCGACCCAGGGCAGGGAGCTGCTGTTATCGGCATTCTTCGGCGCAGTCAGACTCGGAAGGGAGCAGATCCCTACGCCCCTGCAGAACCAACGGGTTGAGCTGTTGCTGAAGGAGATGGATCTCGATGCACAGGCGCGACAGCCCTACGGCTCACTCTCCGATGGCCAAAAACGGCGGTTGCAGATCGCGCGAGCGCTCGTCCATGAGCCGGAGGTTCTGGTTCTCGATGAACCCATGAACACCCTCGACCTCAAAGCGCGACACAGCCTTCAGAAGACTCTGCGCAAGCTTTGCAGGCAGGGAATCACCCTGGTGATGGTCACCCACAGCATTGAAAGCATCATTCCCGAGATCGAGAGGGTGATCGGTCTCCGCGATGGTCAGGTCGTGATGGACGACACACCGAAACGGGCACTCACTGATCAGGCCTTGTCTGAGCTCTTCGACACACCGCTGCAGGTGGTTGAAGCCAATGGTTACCGACAAGTGTTGCCAGGCTGAGCATGCTTGGCAGCAGTCGTGATCGTGCTGTGCTCGTTCAGATCGTTCCGGCCCTTGCCTTGATCGGTGGCGGTCTTCTCGGAAGCCGCTTTCACCCCCAGCAGCGACTGCGCGGGATCATCGCTCACCTGGTGGGCGGACTGGTGCTAGGCACCGCTGCAGCCGATCTGATGCCCGCAGCAAGCCGCAGCGGCCATCTCCTCGCTCTCGCGGTTGGCTTCTGCCTTGGCTTCTCTCTGTTGCTGGTGATCAATGCGGTGCTCACCGAACCGAAAGCAGCCCAGGCAGCTCAGCAACCCAGGCCTCTGTTGATCCTGCTGCTTCCCTTTCTGGTGGACAGCCTCATCGATGGATTGGTGGTGGGAATCAGCAGCGATGCCACAGATCACGGGTGGATCATCCCGCTAGCGGTGGCCCTGGAGATGGGTTTCACGGCGGTAGGAGTTGGAACCCTGCTTGGACGCGGAGCTGGGCGTTGGCGCAGCGCGCTCGGGGGAGCTCTGATGGCTGCGCTGTATCTCGTGGGCTTAGGAATGAGCGGATTCCTTGCCAACTGGCTCAAGGGCCCAGCGCTCACGGGGCTCCTCGCCTTCGGAACCGCCGCCCTGATCTACCTGGTGATTGAGGAGGTGATGAAGGAAGCCCACGCCGATGGAGAGGACGATTCTGGGGTCGTCAACCTCGCCTTCTTCGTCGGTCTGCTGGTGGTCTGGCTGCTCGACGCTGCACAGCTGTCATAACCTCGCTGCGTGACGCAGCTCCCGCCATGAACAGTAACGCCAGGATTGATGCGCTGGAACTGATGCTCACTGATTTGCGCACCCGCAACGAACCGATCCGGCACAAAGCGGCCTTCCGAGGCTGTCAGCCTGAGTTCCAAGCCCTAGTGAGCCAGTTAATCGAGCAACTGGAAAACGAATTGCTCGAGCAGAAGCGTCGGGCACGGGGCGAGAAACTGACCTAAGGGCTCTCAGCCCGTCTGTAGGCCGCAGGCACAAGCACCAGAAAGAGGAACCACCAGATGGTGATGCCCATCACGGCGAGGGCCGTCAGCCAGATGCGCCCGAAGAGAAACCAGCTCGCGGCAATCACGACAACTCCCGTCAGCAAGATCGACCAGGGCTGACACCACCATGGCTTGGCAAGCCAAAGCGAAGGACTGGTGGACTCCGAGTGATCGGAATTGCTCACCGCAGCGCGTGGAGCTCAGATCGCTCATGCATGGCGGCAAGAGCGTCGTAACCGCCAACCAGTGCTCCGTCGACAAAGACCTGAGGGAAGGTGTTCATGCCGCTGCGCCCATGCCAGTGGGCAAAAGCCTGATCATCATCAACTCGAAAGACCTGATGGGGAACGTCGGCACTGCTCAACAAGCGGAGCGCGCGCGTGCACCAAGGACAGCCAGGTAATACAGCGATCTCGACACGAGCGTCATTGGCCTGCGGCGACATCGCAGGAATAGCCGGCTGGAGAGATGACGGCTCAAGGACGCCAAGAAGCAACTGGGCACCTTTAAGGATCAACGTGCCGTGCTCAAGATGCCCACCCCAAACCTGGCAAGCACCATCGGAAAGGCTCAGGTGCAGGTGCACACCATCAGCCCCGAAGGTTCCGTTGAGCGTGATGATCTCCAGATCTCCCTCAAGCACGGTCGGGGAGGCCTGACCTGGGCATTGAAAGGCTGCTCTGGAGAGGTTGCCCACCACCCCGAGAACAAACCCTGAGAGATTCTGCGCTCGCGCTAACTCCTCGAGAGCTCCCCTGAGATCCTGACCAGGAACTAACGACAGGGGCAGCGCGCGCATCACCTCAACCTGAAAACGGCCCCACAGTAACGCGGGCTGCATCGCAGGGAAAAACGGCAAGGATGAGGCATAATTGTTACTAAAACGTGTCAAAACCGTGTCAATCCTTCAATCCCTTCTGCATGAGCTGCAACACAAGCTGCAAACCGAGCAACCATCGATGAGTGCCGGGGACGTCGCTGACGCCGCGGAATCAGAACGACTGAACGTCACCCTTCCCGGCGGTGTGATGGCCCGTCTCAAGCAGCATGCTCTCAGCGAAGGACGCAGCTGCAGCAGCCTGGCCTCCTATCTGATCGAAGATGGCCTACGGCGGCATCTACCCCTGGACTGACAGGCCCAGCGGATGCCTGGCACTCAGGACTGAGGCGCAGGCTGGAGAATTCGATCTTCAATCGCCTTAATCCTGCCGCTGCGCACCATGTCGACAATCTCGACATCCAGCGGTACACGCAAGGCACTGCCATCAGGGAAGGCGAAGCCATAGGTCTGGGCTGCGAGGGCGAAGGGTGCCAATTTGAAATCGCTATCACCTTGCTTCTGCAGGAAATACTGCAAGGCCGGGCGATCGAACATCACAGCCTTGACCCGGCCCGCCTTCAACAGGCCGATCGCCGCATTCAGATCGCTTGTCGACGTTGCCTTGGCCCCGTAGATCTGAGCCCAAATCGAGCTGGTCGTTCCCCGAACGACTGCCACGGACTGACCGGTCAAATCATCGGGCTGCTGGATTCGTCCTGGCGACTGCTGGGACAGCGAGAGGGTGAAGGCTGAAGCCAGCCCCGCGGTCACAGACGAAAGAGCCAACAAAGACAGAAGCATCCAAACCCCGGCGACCGTGCGTCCCGTACGGCTCAAAGGGGCCCGATCGCCATAACCCACGGTTGTCAAAGTCACGAGAGCAAACCACATCCCATTGCCAACGCCGTGAAGGTAATGACGAGGAAACTGCTCGTAGTTGCGACGCCGCTCCGCCAGCCAGATCAGATTCCCCACAAAAAACAGCAGAAGCATCAACACCCCCAGAGAGGACAGAGCTGCCCAGCCGAAGAAGGGCGCAAGCCTCCTGAGCCAAGGTGCCGAACCCGTTGGCACCAGCAATCCGAGATGACCGTGGAAATAGGGCTGACTGAAATTAAGCCCCTCCATCGCGAGGCGATCAGGAGTGATGCTGATCGGACCGATGGCGAGATCAACCTCCCGGTTGAGCAGCGCCTGCAGATTGGCGTCTGTATTAGGGAGTGGCACCAGCACGAAGGGCTGATTGAGACGGGTGGCCACCTCTTGCCACACCTCCACGCTGATCCCTGTCTGAACGGTTGGCCCGCCCATCACGAAGGGAGGGCTGCCGCTCACACCGACCCGAATGGGCTTTTTCACCTCCTCAACGGCGCCGACTGGCTCGAGCCAAAGGATCGATCCGACCAACGCCAGAACGATTGGCCGGACTGGGAACCATCGCTTCACCACAGCTGCTGCACGCAACAGCCCATGGGTACCACGCCAACAACCGCCACGGCGACAATACACTTGCACTACTCGCGAGTGGTGGTGAATGGAGCGCAGAGCAGAGCCGATCTTTCTGCGGATCCGCCCAGGCGACCATGTGGCCGTCAGGGGGTTACACCCTTCAAGCCCCGCGTCGGACTGGTGGATCGGTGCCGTGCTGCATTGCGATGGCGGAGCCCGTGGACCACAACCGTCCCTTTGTCAGGTTGCCTGCATCGACACCGGCATCATTCACACCGTGAATGCTGATCAAATCGTCGATCGCCTCAGGCCTGGTCCAGGCGACGCACAATCCAGGCCATCGCCGCCAGGGAACCTGCGAGAGCAAGCAGAAGCGCGAGGGTCATGATCGATCAGAGCGGGAAGGGCAGGTTAAGAGTGGCAGGCTCACCCGCGCCTGCGTTCCCTAGGAGAAGCCAATCGGCCACTTCCATCCTTAGGGCGTAGGCGCATTCAAAGCGCTGTTGCTGTTCCAGAACGTTGAGACGATGCTCCAGAAAGCGCAGGATTTCAGGCTCTGGCTGGTGCAGACGATCTGGGAACGCCACAATGCAACCGCTCAGGTGGCGTCAGCCTGATGCATGGACACGACACTTGAATGCAGTCGAGATCACACCGACGGATGAGCCCTTGACCCATGCTCCAGCAACCAAAGGAGCAGGACAACCCTGGCATTGGGGATCCGAAGACCTGGTGCTGTTGCCCCAGAGGGCTCTCTGGCGCCCCAAAAGCCGCCAGCTGATGGTGGCCGATCTTCACCTCGGCAAAGCCGAGGTGTTTCAAGCTCACGGCATTCCGATCCCGAGCGACGGAGACCGGTGCAACCTCAATAGGCTCAAACAGTTATGCCAAGTCCTGCAGCCTGAAGAACTGCTGATCCTCGGAGATCTCATCCACGGGCGACAGGGGCTGACCGACAAGCTCATGGAGAGTTTGCAGTTACTACCACGAGAGTGCAGCTGCAAACTGACGCTGATCGGTGGCAATCATGACCGTGACGCCCCCTGCCCTGGAGTTCCCAGGCAGCCCAGCCAAAGGGTCGGCCAGCTTTGGCTGAGCCATGAACCCGAGTCGCCTCCGGACCCACGCCAAACGCCTCTTCTCAATGTCTGCGGCCACGTGCACCCCGTGGCATCGCTTCGCTCCGGCAATGATCGACTCCGCCTTCCTTGCTTTGCCTATGACCCTGTGAGCGAGCGATTGCTGATTCCTGCGTTCGGGGAGTTGACGGGAGGGCATGATTGCGGCCAGCGTTACCGCAAATGGCTGGTGGCTGAGAACGCCATCGTTCCTTGGCTCGATCCGTCTCCCCACCACCAAACCAGAAGACTGGCCCCGTGACACACGGATCCTCGGTCACCAAGAGGCCTGCCGGCGCAACCAAACGGCAGCGTCGCTCGACGCCGAAGCGACGAGCACGTCGCGGGTTGCGAAAACGCTGGATCGTGCTGGGACTGCCGATCATGGGCTTCGCAGCTCTACTCGCTCTGGCACCTCCGAGTCCGGAGCGTGAACAGCAGCCGTCGGGGGGAAAACAACGCCTGCAAGGAGCCGAGGCCGGCAGTTTCCGTTACCTGCCCGATGACGAGGTGTACGCCCTCGATTTCGATCCCAGAAAGGTGCGGGTCGGACTCTTGGAGGGGTGGGACCGGGAGCAAGATGCCTATCAAGACACTGCAGCATTGGCTTATGTGTCAGGTCCCATGTACGAACGACATGTGGACAATGGTGGGCAGGAGATCACTGTTCCCCTGGGAGACCTCAAGCTGGGTCAAAGGATCTGGAAGGGCAGGAACCGTACGGCGTCACAGCAACGAGCCTTCATCGGCATCGGTCATGACGGCAGTGTCGACTTCGGCTATGGCGAACTGAGCAATGAACGGGAACGGCGCTACGACACCTTCATCGGTGGTCTCCATAGTGTTTACAACGATCTGAAAGACCCGCCCGCCAGTTACAAAGGGGCTTACAGCATCAGCATGGGGCAGCGCATCCGCTACTACCTGCCCAGGATTCGAATGGTCTTCGGACTTCGCGAAGACGGGCGGATGGAAATGCTGATGAGCAAGGACGGCCTCACCCTCGAGCAAACGAGAGATCTGGCCCGTCGGCGGGGCCTGGTGGCCGCCTACATGCCTGACCATGCCTCCAAAAGTCGCCTCATCATTCCAGGGGTCAAGGGTTTTACAGAGGAGGACGCCAACTGGATCAGCGGAGGGGCCACCAGCTTTGTGCATGTTCCCTATCTGCTCCGGTTGAGTGAACGACGCTTTGTCTTGGAGGGGAACCTGATGGCCAACCTCAGCAGCCGCGTGGGGATGGCCGCCCACTGCGACGGCCCCATCGACTGCGCCCAGTGGATCGGAAGCCGTCTGATCGACCGTGCATTGGCAGGCCTGAACCGGGTCATGGAACAGGGGGTAGAACCAGTGGCCAGGATGATCTGGAGTCCAAAACAACCAACGAAACCAGGACGCAGCGGAGACTCCGGCAGCAAAACTGCAATCCGCGAGCGCTCACCGCTGCCGGAACCACCGATTACGGCCGATCCGCTGGTGCTCCAGGAACTTGATCCAGACTCCAGATCGTCCGAAACGATTGATCCTGTCTTGCCAGGGCCCAATCAGGACGGACTCGACCGTCTGACCCTGCCGCCGGATCTCCCCCCCCCGATCGTCGTGCGGGAGGAGTCTCGGCCGTCCAGTGCGATGCAAGAGAAGCAAAGTGGAACCGTCAATCAGGATGCACTGGTCGGTGCACCCCCACCGCCGGTGTTGCCACCACCGCTGCCCTGAGTCAAGGCAGCGGCAGCAAGGCCTGACTCAAACCTGGCTCGAGGCCAGGGCTCGCACCACATCACCGCGGGTGATCACACCGATGGGTTGCTGATCGGCATCCACCACATAGAGACGCTGGGTGCTGCGCTCGTGCAGAAGCGATGCAGCCCGAGGCAGCGCAAGCTCAGCGTTGCAGGAGTGATGATCCCGCCGCATCAGATCTTTGACCGTAGTGCCAAGCACCTGATGGACCTGCCTATCCCAGTTCAGGGGGTTCCGGAGGTAGATGACGCTGTCAAGGAGCATCACGTAAGGACCGGCATCCACGCCGCTTTCACGCACCATCAGATCCTGTTCGGTCAGTTCACCGATCAGCTGACCCTGGTCATTCACCACCGGCAGACCACTGATGTGGTGATCACTGAGCAAAGCCACGGCCTCTTGAAGAGGGGTCTCCGGAGTGACCTTCAGCACCGGCGTGGTCATCACATCACGAACCGACTGCTGGAGCACCATGGAACACATGCGAGTGAAGGCATTCTGAGCCTTGAAGAACCCATGGCGCACCTGGGCTGACCGCCTCACCCTGCTTCGGGCGCTGGTAGGCCTGCCGCTGATCATGTCTCTGGCGACCGGATGGTCGGCCGTGGCATGGATCCTGCTTCTTCTGGGAGGCCTCAGCGATGCACTGGATGGCTGGTTGGCTCGCCGAGGTGGAGGGGGAAACAGTTGGGGCGCCCGCCTGGACCCCTTAGCCGACAAGCTCCTGATTTGTGCCCCTTTGGTCTGGCTCGCCAGTGAACAGCGCCTTCCCCTCTGGGCGCTGTGGCTTCTCTTGGCCCGGGAGCTGCTGATCTCCGGATGGCGACGAGATGCCATGGACGGTGCTCCCGCCTCGAGTTCAGGGAAAGCCAAAACGATCTTGCAGTTCCTCAGCCTGCTGCTGCTGCTCTGGCCTAGATCCTGGGGATCGGACGCAGCTGTCGATGGGCTCCATCAACTGGGCTGGTGGCTCTTCTGGCCGTCGTTGTTCATGGCCCTGCTATCCGCCGCCAGCTACCTCAGGCCGCTCCAATCAACTGAAGGTCAGCGCTGAGATCTGGAGCATCCCCCGGGTCGAGGCTGAACTCCCGGTTGAAACTGTCCTGAAAAGCCTTCAGGGCATCAAATCGCGGGGTCCAGGCCAGTTCACGCTCCACTCGGCTGATATCGGTCAGGAAATGGCCGATCCTGAGCGGGAAGGCCTTCCGCGCCTTGGGATCAAGTCCGCTCGGGTCGAAGCGACGCACGTCAACGGACTGAGGATCCCGTCCCGCTGCGATCGCAGCAGCTGCCACAAGCCCATTGAACGTGATGCCACGGCGGCAGGAGCAGTTATAGATGCGATTGGCGGAGGCATCGACCGCCAGCGAACGGGCCATGGCCTCAGCCAAGTCCTCCACATGACCCACCTGGGTGATCGTGGTGCCATCCCCCGGGATGGGGACGGGCAGGTCATGACAAATCCGGGCGAAAAACCAACGCTCAATCGGGTTGTAATTGCCAGGACCGACGATGTAAGTGGGACGGAAACTCGTGAACGGAATTCCCTCCTTGAGCAGCCAAGCTTCGGTGTCAGCTTTACCGGCGTGGCGGCTTGCCGGATCCACTGGGCAGTCTTCATCAAGGGGCCACTGTTCGCTGGATGCATAAACACCAGCTGAACTCACATAAAGGAATCGGTGGCTCGGAGCACCGGTCACAGACAGGACAGAACGGCTGTCGTCCAGGGTGCGGCCGGAACTATCGATGATTACGTCGAAGCTTCGGCCCTGAAGTTGCTCTAAATCCAACAGCTGGCTGCGATCCCCACGCACGTGTTCAATCCCAGCTGGCAGGGACTGCTTGCCTCGCGTAAAGAGCGTGAGTGCATGCCCTTGAGCCTGGAGCGACGCCACCAGCGGTTTACCCACAAATCGGGTCCCACCCATGACAAGGATCTTCATCCGAACAGCTCAGTTGGCAGCCATTGAAGCGCGGTTGGGGGGTCGCTGATCAGCCACGCTGCAGGATGGGGCTCTGCAATCCATCTCTCAACCCATGGAGATCATTCCCGCCATCGATCTGCTGGGTGGAGCTTGCGTACGCCTGCATCAAGGTGACTACGAACAGGTCACCCAGTTCAACGACGATCCGGTGGCCCAGGCACTGAGCTGGCAGACACAGGGGGCCAGCCGCCTGCACCTCGTCGATCTTGACGGCGCCAAAAGTGGGAAACCCGTCAATGACGAAAGCGTGCAGGCCATCACGCAGGCCCTCTCGATTCCCGTCCAGCTCGGTGGAGGCGTTCGTTCGGTTGATCGGGCTGAACAGTTGCTGGCCTGCGGACTTGATCGCGTGATCCTTGGCACCGCAGCGCTCGAAAATCCTGGGCTGGTGACCGAGCTGGCATCGCGTCACCCTGGCCGGATCGTGGTCGGCATCGATGCGCGGGAAGGCAAGGTAGCCACTCGAGGCTGGATTGAAAACAGCAATGTTGAGGCCACGACCCTGGCCTCAGAACTCAGCGTTGAAGGCATTGCCGCGATCATCAGCACCGACATCGCGACGGACGGCACCCTTGAAGGGCCGAATCTTGACGCCTTACGTGCCATGGCCCAGGCCAGCCAGGTGCCGGTGATCGCGTCGGGAGGCGTCGGATGCATGGCCGACCTTCTGGCTCTACTGGCGCTGGAACCCCTTGGAGTGCAGGGGGTGATCGTTGGACGCGCCCTCTACGACGGTCGCGTGGATTTGAGCGAAGCGATCGCTGCCCTGGGAGAGAACCGTCTTCAGGACCCTCCAAACCTCGACATCCTCAACGGCTGAGCCACCTCGGGTTGCCTGGGACCTTAAGGTGAAGTCATTCCCGATACGCCTGTGAGCGGAGTCAATCCCTCCACAGACCCAGTCCCCCAGACCGGGGTGCAGGAAGCCTTTGAACGCTGCCGTCAACTCGGCATGCGTCTTAGCAGGCAGAGACGCATGGTGCTCGATCTGCTCTGGAGTGAGGCCAACCATCTCAGTGCAAGAGACATCTTCGAGAAGCTCAATGCCCGTGGTCGAAACATCGGCCACACCTCCGTTTACCAAAACCTCGAGGCCCTGCAAAGCGCGGGAGTGATCGAGTGCCTCGACAGGGCTAATGGGCGGCTCTACGGGTATCGCAGTGATCCCCATAGTCACCTCACCTGTCTGGAGACGGGGCGAATTGAAGATCTCGACATCGAGCTGCCCGACGCACTGCTCCGCGCGATCGAATCGAGAACTGGCTACAGGATCGAGTCGTACACCCTGCAACTCAACGGTCGCCCGACGGGCTCCGCATCCTGAACAATCCCCTCCCAGCCACTGGAGCCAAGGCTCCGCACTCGTTACCTTGACGGAACAGTGACGGTCCAGGTCCCCAGCCTTGAGCAGCAAGAACGTCGAAGTCCTCCTGCTCGCGCCGGATCTCCTCGGTGAGTCCCTGGCCCTTCAGCTGTCGATGGAGGCCGACACCTGCGCCGTTCGACTCCGGCCTGAGCAGCTCAACCAACACCCCGGCCTGGTGATCTGGTCGGTGGACGAACAGATCGGATTCGGGGCCCTGCGTAGGGAGCTTTTGCAGCTCAATGAACGCTGGCAACCAGCTCCTGTGCTGCTCTTGCTCCCCGCTCAACTGAACCTGAGCGAAGACGAGCTGCTTCAACTCGACTGCCCCGGATTACTTCAAGACCCGGATCTATCAAGCCTTCGCGAAGCTATCACCACCCTGCGCGAGGGGGGACGGGTGTTGCGTCTTCGCCAGAGTGCAGGCCCACAACCAAGCGCATCAACCCCTGCGGCAACGCTGGGCCTGGGGCAATGGCTCTTAGTCAGCGGTCTGCAGCAGATCAGCCATGACCTGCAGGTGATCGAAAGCCTGCTCAATCCCCCTCCAGAGCATCTTCTGCTGCGACTGCTGCTGGAAGGGCGCTGCCGTGAATTGCGCAGTGCCAGAAACCTCTTGCTCTGGCTGTGGGGGCCCCTGCAGGTCGGGTTGATGGACGCCGTCCCCCTGGGTCAACAGAGCAGAACGATCCTCGAGGAAGGCGGGGACTCGCATCATCAGGCGAGCACAGCGATCACCCTGCGTGAACGCAATGCCATAGCGGTCTGGACAGCGATCCAGGAGCGGCTCCAGGGAGCGGTCAACGCAGGGTTGGGCAACGGCACCGGCAGCCTGTTGGCGATGGAGGGACTGAACCCAGAACGGCGCCGCGATCTTCTTTTGGCACTCCTGCAGCAACTCGACCAGGTCATGGCACGGCTCCGGCGCGAGGAGATGGAGCCAGAGGGTCTTCCCGGTACGGCACTGACCGACAGCTGGCACGCTCTCCAGCCTCAGCTGCGCAAACAGGCCCTCCAATCCATGACCGGTAGCTATGTGCGCTTACCGCAGGGCGACTCCCTCCAGCCCGTGACGGAGTCATTGCTGACCCATGCGGATTTGCAGCAGGCCGATGAAGAACTACCCGATCCACGACGGATGCTGGATCCACTCGTTCTTGACCAGCCGGTGCTCGTGGATGGTCAACTCCTGCCAGCCCACCACCCCCGCGCCTTGCTCCAACTCGAGACTCTTGTCAGCAACTGGTTGGTGCGAACGGCTGAGTTGATCAGCGGAGAGTTGATTAGCGCCTGCGCTGAATGGCCTGAACTGCGGCGTTATCTCCTGAACCAGCATCTGATCTCCACCCGTGAACTGGAGCGACTCCGCAACCAGCTCAACCATCAGAACCGCTGGCAACTCTGGATCCAGCGGCCGATCCGCCTCTATGAGAGCCGTCGTCTGCTTTACCGACTACGGGCCGGTCGAATCGAACCGCTGATCCTTGTGGAACCCCGCGACAGCGAACTGAAGCAGTTGGGCTGGTGGCAGCAACAGGTCGCACTGATTCTCGAAGCAAGGGATGCCATTGCTCCTCAGATGCAGGCTTTGGTGCGCACCCTTGGAGACCTCATGGTGGTGCTGCTCACCCAGGTGGTCGGTCGGGCCATCGGCTTGATCGGTCGAGGGATTGCTCAGGGGATGGGACGGAGCCTGAACCAGCGGCCTGCGGGCCGCGGCTGAGATCAACAGGCAGAATGCCCAGCTATCACGGCTGGGCGATGGCACGAGTACTCAAGGCAATGCTGGGACTGGTGCTGTCTCTGCTCTTGTTGGTTCCGACTGCATCCGCAGCGCGCGATGACGATGCCTATGACGGCAACATCTTCGCCCTCTACGCAGGCAATGGCTCCCTGGTCCCTCCCGTCAGCACCCTCGCCGAATCCCAGGCAGCCGGGCGAACCAGCGTCCTCATCTTCTACCTGGATGACAGCCGCACGAGCAAAGCCTTCGCTCCAGCCGTCTCAGAACTGCAACGGCTATGGGGGCGGAGCATCGACCTGATGCCTCTGACCACTGATGCCCTGCAAGACCGCATGGATCGGGGCGGCAGCGATCCTGCCCACTACTGGCACGGTCGCATCCCCCAAGTGGTGGTGATCAACGGCGAGGGACGTCTGCTGCTGGATGAAGAGGGTCAAGTGCCCCTCGAGGCCATCAATCTCGCGATCAGTGAGGCCACTGGTCTTCCCGCTCCTGAGGGGGTGAGCACCACCCTCAGTTTCAATGAGCTCAACACTGAAGTGCTGACCCGCTGATCCGAGCGATGAAACCGCCTACGCTGCGCGGCTGATCGTCCGGTCGATGCACCGGTGATGGCATGGCCACCCTGCTCATCGTGCTGCTCGTCCTCGGTGTGGCCGTGGCCTGGCTTGAGGCGCGGCACCGCCTGAGACCAGCCTCGCCACTGCAACTGAGTGCCAATGACTGGCACGTGGAGCCTCAAGAGCAAGGTGGGCTGAAGGTGACGGGCTCCTTCTCGATTCACAACCCCCACCAACGCATGGAGGTGATGGTTCCCGAGTTCGACGTGAAGCCCGTGCTGATTGGACAGTGTGATCTCACCTCAATGAAGGTGAGCACCAGCATTCGGCCCCAACATCCCGACGAAGAAGCCCGGGACGATGGCTACTGGGCCGCTTACATCGTGAAGGGAAGAAAAACCACCACGGTGAAGGTGGCGATCAGCATCGCTGACACTGAGGGCACTGCGGTGCTCGAGAGCGTCGACACCCTGTGGGCCGACGTGCACTGGGTCAACTACGGACCGTTTGGTCGTCTTCAACGACGCCAGGGTGTGGTCTTTCCCTTGCGGCGTCCTTCTATCCCGACCCGCGATCAGGCAAAAATCAGGCCTGGCGACCAGTGCGAAGTGCTGCCGATCCGCACCCACCTGCTCGGGCCACTGGATGACACCGTTGACGTGCTTCGCACCTATGCCGGGCATCTCGTGCAGCCCGGTGATGTGCTCACCATCGGTGAAACGCCCGTGGCGGTGATGCAGGGCCGCTATCAGCATCCCTCCATGGTGGATCCAAGCTGGCTGAGCAGACTCCTCTGCAGAGCGTTTCATCCCACCAGCAGCCTGGCTACTGCCTGTGGTCTCCAAACCCTCATGGATCAGGTCGGTCCAACCCGGGTCCTGCTGGCCTGGGTTCTTGGCCTTGCCATGAAATTAGTCGGAAGCCCAGGTGGCTTCTATCGACTGGCTGGAGAGCAGGCTCGGCTGATCGACGACATCACCGGCACCACTCCTCCCTACGACCAGACGATTGTCTTGGGTCCGCAGGAGCCCCAAGCCCTCTGTGAGGCAGCAGCCGCAGCACTCGGCGTCGACGTGGCCATCGTTGATGTCAACGACCTCGGTCGCGTCAAGGTGCTCGCGAGCAGCCGTGGCTGCGACCACGCCCTGCTGCACCGGGCTCTGAAACCAAATCCAGCGGGAAATGCCAACGAGCGAACCCCACTTGTGCTGGTCCGCCCAGCCTGAAGAAGTTCCCGGGCTGCCCGACGGGCAGAGACGGGCGATACATTGAGCTCATCCCTGCTGAGCAACGTGGTGGAGGGAGCCGACTGCACCCTTCAGGTAGAGCCGCTTCACGCGGCCCACCTTCCCCGGCTTCAGGCCGGCGAATCGAGTGCTTTGCTTCCCAGACTTCAGACCCTTCTCCTTCAAGGGCTGATCGCTAGAGCAGAAAGCCTTTTTCCGGTGCTGCCTTGGATACGCCAGCCCAGGGCGCTTGTCGCTCTGGAGGCCGACCAACTGCGGGCTCTCGTGGAATTGCGTCCCCACAATCGACAGGGCACCTGCTGGCGACTGGCCCTAGACGACATCAGTACGCCATCGCAGCACAGTCGCGCTCAGGTGCTCAGCACCCTGCTCAAGGAATCCCTCCTCGGAGCGCACCCGCGATCCCGCAGTTGGGTGATTCGCTGCCCATCCCAGGATCGCGACCAGATTGAGGTCCTACGGGAACTCGGCTTTCAACCCCTTCGACGAACGCGACTTTGGAGCCGCGCTTCTACGCCATCGCCGATGCCGACTGAGCTTGGAGACGGATGTCTCTGGTCTCCCCTCAACCGTCGCAGTGCTCCGCTCCTCTGGCCCCTTGAGCAGGCTTCCGCATCAAGCCATCAACGACAGATCGTGGACCGACGCTGCAACGATCTTCTCGACCAGTGCGGTGCCGGCAGCGGGGTGTTGCTGGGCAAAGGCGACAACGGTCCAATCGCCCTCGCCGGACTCCTGCGAATCGATCGAGGACCCGATGGTGCCCGGTGTGAACTGGTCCGGGACCTGGCCTGGGATGAGCGACTCAATCGGGCATTGCCAGCGGTCCTGGATCGACTGCAACGGGAACAACCTGACCTGAAACTGCTTTGCAATGAGGAGGATCGTCCCTTAAACGTCTTGCTGGAAAGAGCGGGATGGAACTCCATTGGCGAGGAGCTACTGCTCGGCAGAAGTCTCTGGCGGCGGCAAATCCAACCACGTCAACGTCCAAACAGCCTCCCACTGGAAAGCGTGCTGGGACGTCTCCAGCCCCAACGTCCTCCGCTGCCGACCCCGAGCCTGGGGCGTCGCTGACCATCACGTGGCAAGCCTGAAGCCTCGCCCCCGTTCCGTTCTCAGTTTGGACGTCGGTCGACGCAGAATTGGTTTGGCCGGCTGCGACCCCCTCGGGATTGCGGTCAGACCGTTGCAGGCCCTGAGGCGTCAACGCTTTGGCGACGACCTCGAGCAGATCCGCAGGCTCTGCCACGAGCGCCGGGTGGAAGGTCTGGTGGTGGGCTTGCCGCTGGATGCAGAGGGAAGACTCACCGACCAAGCGGTCCATAGCCAGCGCTACGGAATCAGGCTGGCGAGGGCGCTCATGCTGCCCCTGGCCTGGGTGAACGAACACAGCAGCAGCTGGGCTGCCGGCGAGCGCTTCGGACTCCACGGCGACCGCAGCGGTCGCCTCGATAGTGCTGCCGCCGCCTTGCTACTGGAGCAATGGCTGAACGATGGTCCCGAGCCAGAACCGGTCGCAACGGCGGACCCGGCCTCTGGCAGTGTCAGCGGCGATGAAGGATCCTGGTAGAACACATCAGCGCAGTCATGAGCAGCAGCGGAGCCGGTAACGGCGGCGAAGTGCCCACCGTCCTTGTCAGGGACAAGGGGAGCAGGGATCTGCTCTGCTTCCTGGAACAACTGATCCCCCTCGATGGGATCGACTACGCCCTGCTCACACCTGTCGATACCCCGGTGTGTCTGTTTCGCCTCAAGGACGGCGACGAACCCGAGCTGATCGACGCCATCAGTGACAGCGAACCGATCCTTTCTGTGGCTGACGTGGTTCTACAGGAACACGACCTGACGCTTGTGCGATCCGCCGTGACACTCACAGTCAGCGGTGAGCTGGACGAACCCGACCCTGATGAGCTGGAAGAAGACGGTGAAGAGGAAGACGATTCGGAAACCTATGAGCTGCTGGTTAGTTTCCTGGTCGAAGAACAGGAATATGGCCTTTACATCCCCCTCGATCCCTTCTTCGTTGTGGCCCGCATGAACGACGGTGCCGCAGAACTCGTCGAGGGCGAGGAGTTTGATCGCATCCAGCCGCGCATTGAAGCGGAACTTGAGGAGCGGGAGCTCAGCAACTGATGCCGATGAGCCATCACTGGCTTCAACCCGACTGGGACCCTGGCCTGACACTGGCCCAGCTCCCCCTGAAACCGCTCCTGTCGCAGGGCATTACCGCCATGCTTTTGGATGTGGATCGCACACTCCTGCCTGGCCACGAGGTCGTGCTTCCTCCCGCCGTCATCAGCTGGGTCCACCAGGCGCGGCAGCATCTCACCCTGCATTTGTTCAGCAACAACCCCTCCCGCCAACGGATCGGTGCAGTGGCCGCCCAGTTGGAGCTTGGCTTCACCAGCGGTGCCGCCAAACCCAGACGGGCCGCCCTTCGCCGGGTGCTGAAGGATCTACAAGTGAGCCCGGAGCAGCTGGCCATCGTTGGTGACCGCCTGTTCACCGATGTTCTGGCCGGCAATCGTCTTGGCCTGTTTACCGTGCTGGTTCGACCGCTCCGAGCCGACGGAACCCCCTGCCGCCACGACAGGGTGCAACGGGTTGAACGGCAGCTCGCCCGCTGGATGGGGGCTGGGCGTCCATGACCCTGCGGGTGGTGAAGGTGGGCACCAGCCTGCTCAGAGGTCAGGAACAGGTTTCAACGGAGACGATGATCGGGCGCCTCGCCGACGCCCTGGCGGCAAGCTTGGAGAAAGGCGATCGCGCCGTTCTGGTGAGCAGTGGTGCAGTCGGGCTCGGCTGCCGCCGTCTTGGCCACAATTCGCGACCGGAGAGCGTGGTGGCTCTTCAAGCAGCGGCAGCAGTGGGCCAGGGCCATCTGATGGGGCTCTACGAAGCCGCCATGGCTCGCCACAGCAAAACCGTGGCCCAGGTGCTGCTGACCCGCTCAGATCTCGCGGATCGGCGCAGCTATCGCAATGCCTCGGCAACGCTGCATCAATTACTCGATTGGGGCGTTCTGCCGATCGTGAACGAAAACGACACCGTCTCGTCAGCGGAACTGCGCTTCGGCGACAACGACACACTGTCTGCACTGGTGGCTGCGGCTGTGGAAGCCGATGAGCTGATCCTGCTGACGGATGTGAACCACCTCTACTCAGCCGATCCGCGGATTGACGCCAGTGCCCATCCGATCACGGATGTGCATCACCCCTCCGAACTGGCTCAACTCGAAGAAGGTGCCGGTGACGGCGGCCGTTGGGGCACCGGTGGCATGACCACGAAATTGGCAGCGGCCAGAATCGCGACGGCCAGCGGAATCACAGTGCACCTGGCGGATGGGAGGGAAGCCAGCGTGCTGCAGGACCTGCTGCAGGGAGGCCGAGGCGGAACCGTGTTCCACCCCCATCCGGAGCCCCTCGGACAGCGCAAACGTTGGCTGGCCCATGCTCTTCAACCTCAGGGTTCACTCCACCTCGATCACGGCGCCTGTGAGGCGCTTCTGCATCGGGGTGCCTCCTTACTGCAGGTGGGAATCGCAGCGATCGACGGGCGCTTCGACAGCGGAGATGCCGTTCGCCTGCTTGGCCCGGACGGGACCGAGTTGGGTCGAGGTCTGAGCTCCCTAAGCAGTGAGGTCCTCCAGAAAGCCTTGGAGATCGGAAGCAACGACCGAGTTGAGAGCGACAACCGGCTCGATGGTGGCTCGCCCCTGGTTGTTCACCGTGACGCGCTCGTGCTCAGCACGCCTACGATCCGGCCGGCGGAGCTCTAACGCATGCATTTCAGTCAGTTGGTTGCCGCGCTGCAGCAAGGCGAAGCCGGCCTGCTTCGCCACGGCCTCGGGAGCGATCCCCGGCTCAGTTCAGCGGCGTCGCTGGAGAAAGCCAAGGCAGACCAGATGAGCTTCCTCGAAAAGGGCAATGCGCTCGAGCAAGCCCTCGAAGCAAGCCAGGCTGGTGCCCTGCTGCTTCCCGATCAAGACGAGTTAGTGCAACGAGCTGAAGCTCGGGGAACCGCCTGGGCAGTGTTCAAAGATCCCCGCCTGGCCTTTGCAGAGGCCCTGGAACTTTTGCATCCACGACCACGGCCCCTCGCGGGAGTGCATCCCTCAGCGGTGATCGGTGAACGGGTCAGCCTTGGTGCTGGCGTCTCCATCGGGGCAAGGGTCTGCATCAGTGACGGAAGCAGGATCGGAAACCACAGCGTGATCCACCCGGGGGTGGTGATCTACGACGACGTGGAAGTCGGAGACCATTGCGAACTCCACGCCAACGCAGTGCTGCATCCAGGCTCAAGGCTTGGGTCCCGATGCGTGGTGCACTCCAATGCTGTGGTGGGTTCTGAGGGTTTCGGTTTCGTTCCGACTGCCAACGGTTGGCGCAAGATGCCGCAGACCGGTCAGGTGGTGCTCGAGGACGGCGTTGAAGTGGGGTGTGGCAGCACGATCGATCGCCCCTCGGTGGGGGAGACCCGCATTGGTGCTGGCACCAAAATCGACAACCTGGTGCAGATCGGCCACGGCGTCGAAACGGGCCGGGGCTGTGCCCTCGCCTCCCAGGTCGGCATCGCTGGCGGAGCCCGGCTTGGGAATGGGGTCATCCTTGCCGGCCAGGTCGGTGTGGCCAACAGGGCTGTCATCGGTGACCGGGCCATTGCCAGCTCCAAGAGCGGCATCCATGGCGAGGTGGCTGCCGGTGAGGTGGTGAGCGGCTATCCGGCGATTCCCAATCGCCTTTGGCTTCGGTGCTCCGCCGCCTTCGGCAAGCTGCCGGAGATGGCCAAACAACTCAGAGAGCTGAGGAAAGACCTGGATGCTCTGATCAAGTCGGAGCGTTCGCCTCAGTAACCTCGCTGGCTTCGGCCCTCATCCCTGAAGCCCATGCGCCAGCATCGCGTCGTTCTGCTGCCGGGTGACGGCATCGGACCCGAAATCACTGCTGTGGCCCGCACGCTGCTTGAGGCCGTGGCCTCTCGTCACGACTTCACCATCAGCTTTGAGGAGCAGCCAATCGGCGGTGCAGCGATCGATGCCACCGGGGAGCCACTCCCGGAAAGCACGCTCACCGCCTGTCGAGGGGCAGATGCCGTGCTTCTGGCTGCAATCGGTAGCCCCCGCTTTGACAGCCTGCCGCGACAACAGCGACCGGAAAGCGGTCTGCTCGCGCTGCGGTCCGGCATGGAACTGTTTGCCAACCTGCGTCCGGTCAAAATCGTTCCGGCTTTGATCGATGCCAGCACTCTGCGGCCGGAGGTGATCGAAGGGGTTGACCTGATGGTGGTGCGAGAACTCACCGGAGGCATTTACTTCGGCCAGCCGAAGGGGCGAGTTAGCGCTGATGGGGAGGAGCGCGGTTTCAACACCATGACCTACTCCAGCGGCGAGGTGGACAGAATTGCCAAGGTGGCCTTTGAGCTCGCTGTTCAGCGCCGTGGTCAGCTTTGTTCTGTGGACAAGGCCAATGTGCTGGACGTGAGTCAGCTCTGGCGCGATCGCGTGGAGGCGATGGCATCGAGCTACCCAGCGGTGGAGGTGAGCCACATGTATGTGGACAACGCTGCGATGCAACTGGTGCGGGCCCCACGTCAATTTGATGTGGTGCTCACCGGCAATCTCTTCGGCGACATTTTGAGCGACGAAGCCGCCATGCTCACCGGTTCCATCGGCATGCTGCCCTCCGCATCCCTTGGCAGTGAAGGCCCTGGACTGTTCGAACCTGTGCATGGCTCCGCGCCGGATATCGCAGGTCAGGACAAAGCCAACCCAATGGCGATGGTGCTATCGGCGGCCATGATGCTGCGCACCGGCCTCGGGGAGGAGTCGGCCGCCAGTGCCCTGGAACAAGCCGTGGATGGAGTCTTGGCAGGGGGCTACCGGACCGGAGATCTGATGGCAGAGGGCTGCACCATGCTCGGCTGTCGTGCCATGGGCGAGCAATTGCTCAACCACCTCTCCACCTGAGGAGGACCATGGGGGCCATTGCCGGTCCCGGCACTGCGTCGACCGGGATCGGCACTTGACCTGCCAAACTCTTCGGGCCTGCTCTGCCTGCGTCGATGTCGAAGCGTCACCCCGTTGTCGCCGTTACGGGTTCCTCCGGTGCCGGAACCAGCACCGTGAAAAGGGCCTTCGAACACATCTTTGCCAGGGAGAACATCACCCCTGCCGTTGTGGAGGGTGACAGCTACCACCGCTTCGAGCGGATGGCGATGAAGGAAGCCATGGCAGAAGCACTGGCCAAGGGTGAGAACTTCTCCCACTTCGGTCCAGAGGCCAACCTCTTCGACAAGCTTGAGGAACTCTTCCGCGTTTACGGCGAAAGCGGTGGCGGCCAGAAGCGTTACTACCTGCACAGCCCTGAAGAGGCCGCTGAGCACAACGCCCGTTTAGGCACCGATCTTGGCCCCGGCCAGTTCACCCCCTGGGAAAACATCCCCAGCGGCACTGACCTGCTCTTCTACGAGGGTCTGCATGGTGGTGTGCAGGGCGATGGCTACGACGTGGCTGCCCTTGCCGACCTGCTGGTGGGCGTGGTGCCCATCACCAACCTCGAATGGATTCAGAAAATCCACCGTGACAACGCTGAGCGTGGCTATTCCGCCGAAGCGATCGTCGATACGATCCTGCGCCGGATGCCCGACTACATCAATCACATCTGTCCCCAGTTCAGCCGCACCGACATCAACTTCCAGCGGGTGCCGACCGTTGACACCTCCAATCCTTTCATCTGCCGCAATATCCCAACGCCGGATGAGAGCTTCGTGATCATTCACTTCCGTAAAGGAGCACGTGAAAAGTGGGGAATTGACTTCCCTTACCTGCTGAGCATGATCCACGATTCATTCATGTCCAGCCCTACCAGCATCGTTGTCAATGGCGGCAAGATGGGTTTTGCCATGGAGCTGATCCTCACCCCGATCATTCATCGCATGATTGAGGAGAAGCAGAAGCTCTCCTGATCTTTTTCCAAAGGAAGATCTATCGTGGGTTCATCTGAGTAATCAGGTGGGCCCATTTCCGTTTCATCCCCATCGTTCGTGATCCATGGAGCCGGCAATGGTGCCGGTAACTCACCGCGTTGGGATCGGGTCAACAGTCAGGAGCTCATCGCCCGGGCTCGTCGGATCTATTTCCGCTATCTCAGCGAGGCGACGCGTACGCAGGAACCCAGTGGCGTTGTGGTCTGTCAGAAGAGCGGCGAGGGTCGGGTGGTTTTTGAGATGCCCACACTGCTGCCAGAGGAAGAATTCCTCTCCACAGCGCTGCTTCGCAACCGGTCCCGTCGCTCCATGGCTCGCTGATGGCTGCTGTCGTGGTGGTGCCCCTGGCCCTCCTGGGAGCCTGCATCGGCAGTTTTCTCAACGTGGTGGCATGGAGGCTCCCACGACACGAATCAGTGGTCCACCCGGGGAGCCATTGCCCGAGTTGTGGTCATTCCGTGCGTTGGCATGACAACCTGCCGGTGCTTGGGTGGCTTTGGCTGGCCGGTCGTTGCCGAGACTGTGGCTGGAAAATTCCGACCCGTTATCCGCTGGTTGAAGCCCTGAGCAGTGGCCTCTGGGTCAGCGCCGCGTGGGCACGAGGATTGCCCGTCGATCATTCCCTATTAAGAGCCGAAGCCGCGACAGGGCTCTCCCTGGTGGCCGGAGTGGTGCTGGTGAGCCTCCTGCTGGTGTTGCTGCTGATCGATTGCGACCACCTCTGGCTGCCCGAACCCCTCTGCCGTGCCGGAGTCTTGCTGGGGCTGATTGTGATGCTGAGCGCTCCATCTCAGCTGCTGCCCCATCTGCTGGCCGCCGCCGCTGCCCTCCTGGGGATGGAAGCCCTCAGCGCCCTTGGAGAGACAATCCTCGGCCAGCCGGCTCTCGGACTTGGCGATGCGAAACTCGCGGCCTTGGGAGGTGCCTGGCTGGGACCGGCCGGGATCGCAGCGGCCATGGCCCTTGCCGTCTGCAGCGGAGCGATCATTGGTTTGATGGGCCGACTCAGCGGAAGACTGGGGCCACGACAGCCCTTCCCCTTCGGTCCGTTCATCGCCCTGGGCATCTGGTTGGTGTGGCTCACAGGCCCGATCTGGTGGTGGCAGAACTGGATCAGGCTGATTGGAGTGGCCTGATTGGCTTTAAATAGTCATCAGAAGGAAGACTTGCGTGTCGCTGTTCGACTGGTTTGCCGATCGCCGAAAAGGTCAGCCCGTGGTCAAGCTGACCCAGGAGCCTGAAGAGGGAGATGGTCTCTGGAGCAAGTGCCCGGAGTGTTCCCAGGTGGTCTACCGCAAGGATCTACTCGCCAATGCGAGTGTCTGCAGCAATTGCGGGCATCACAACCGGATTGACAGTGCTGAGCGGATTGCAGTCATCGCTGATCCAGGCAGTTTCGTGCCCCTGGACGGAGACCTGGAGCCAACCGACCCGCTCGGCTTCAAAGATCGCCGTGCCTATGCCGACCGTCTACGAGAGATGCAGGCAAAAACCGGATTGCGGGATGCCGTGATCACCGGCCTGTGTCGTGTGGAGAATCATCCGTTAGCCCTGGCGGTGATGGATTTCCGCTTTATGGGGGGCTCCATGGGCTCCGTGGTCGGCGAAAAAATCACCCGATTGGTGGAGAGAGCCACGGAACAGCAACTACCTCTCCTGATTGTGTGTGCCTCCGGCGGCGCGCGCATGCAGGAAGGCATGCTGAGCCTGATGCAGATGGCGAAAATCTCCGGGGCTCTGGAGCGTCACCGTGAGCAGGGTCTCCTCTACATGCCGCTGCTCACGCACCCCACAACGGGTGGAGTCACAGCCAGCTTCGCCATGCTCGGCGACCTCATCCTTGCGGAACCGAAAGCGCTGATCGGTTTCGCCGGTCGCCGGGTGATCGAACAAACCCTGCGCGAAAAGCTCCCTGACAATTTCCAGACGGCTGAATATCTGCAGGAGCACGGATTCGTCGACACGATCGTTCCGCGCACCCAGCTGAAGAGCACACTCGTGCGGCTGCTTCGACTCCACGGAAGCCATCCCGTCGAAGCGGTCGGGTAATGGGCCGTCGACTTGCCCGCGGACTGCTTCTCGGCATCCTGATCCTGTTGACAGGGCTTGCGCAGCCCTATGCGGCCATAGCCGGCCCCGTGGACTGGCGAGAGGTCCCTCCAACCGCCGAAGGCCGGCAATGGTGGGATGCCGGAAGCGTGCGCCGCACTCGCGAAGGAACCCTGTCTGTGCTCAGTCGCTTTACGCCGGAAACCGACCCTGAAGCGCGCCCCCTGGGGAGCCTCTACGTGATGCAGATTGATTGCGATCAGAAGCTCTATCGAGACCAGCAGGTCAATGGACTTCCCCGCTGGGGGGCTCAGTGGGAAGCTGCCGGTCAGGATGCATTGATCAGCAGCGTGATCGATGCGGTTTGCAGCGCTGACCTCGCCTGAACAGTCCCCATGCAAAGCAGATCCAACCGTCCCATCGGTGTCGCCATCGCCGGTCTTGGTTTCGGTGAAATCGTCCACCTGAAAGCCCTTGAGGCTTTTCAGGAACTCAAGCCCGTCGCCCTCTGGCATCCTCGAGCGGATCGGCTCAACCAAGCGACGGCAACCACTGGACTGAAGGGTTATCAAGACTGGGATGGCCTGCTGGCCGATCCCGCCGTTGAGGCGATCGTGATTGCCACCCCGCCGGAACCGAGGGTTGATCTTGCCCGACGCGCCCTCGAGGCGGGCAAACATCTGTTGCTGGAAAAACCGGTTGGGCTGTGCGCTGAGCAGGTGGCAGATCTGCAGCGACTCGCTATGGCCCAACGCCTCAGTGTGGCCGTCGATTTCGAATACAGAGCCGTCCCTTTGTTCATGCAGGCAGCTCGTCTGCTGGCCCAGGGCGCGATCGGAACCCCCTGGCTGGTGAAGCTCGACTGGCTGATGAGCAGCAGGGCGAATCCAGAGCGGCCGTGGAATTGGTATTCCAGCCGCCGCCAGGGGGGTGGGGTGATCGGAGCCCTCGGCACCCATGCCTTCGACATGCTGGCCTGGATGGTCGGGCCGATCGAAAACCTGCATGCTCTCCATCACACCGCCATTCGCGAACGCCCCAACTCCGATGGCCAGATGACCCCTGTCGATGCAGAGGATGTGGCCCTCATCCAGGCCCAGCTGCAGCGGCACGATGGCTCAGGCCTTGTTCCAGCCCAGGTGAGCTTGGCCTCCGTGGCACGGAATGGCCGTGGTTGTTGGCTGGAGATCCATGGCTCACAAGGAAGCTTGAAGCTGGGGAGCGATAACCAGAAGGACTATGTGCATGGTTTCGGTCTCTGGATTGCGCAGGGCCATGAGGAACCCCGGAGTCTCCAGGCCGATGCCGACCTGCTCTTTCCGACCACCTGGAGCGATGGACGCATCGCTCCTGTGGCGCGATTGCAGCAATGGTGGGCCCAAAGCATTCTCAGCGGACAGCCGATGGTGCCTGGACTGACCGAAGGCCTCCTGAGTCAACTGGCCTGCGACCGCTGCCAGGAATCCCATGAAGGATGGAGCTTGCCAACACGGAATCCTGAGGGGCAGATCCGGTAGATTCCCCCCCATTCGTCACTACGACGTTTCACCACCGAGGACTTCACCATGGCGCTCGTTCCGCTTCGGCTTCTTCTTGATCACGCCGCCGAAAACGGCTACGGCATCCCTGCCTTCAACGTGAACAATTTGGAGCAGGTCCAGTCGATCATGGAAGCGGCCCACGAGACCGATTCCCCGGTGATCCTGCAGGCCTCCCGCGGCGCTCGCACCTATGCCGGTGAGAACTTCCTGCGCCACCTAATCCTGGCCGCCGTTGAAACCTATCCGGACATTCCGGTGGTGATGCACCAGGACCACGGCAACAGCCCTGCCACCTGCTACGGAGCTGCCGCCAACGGCTTCACCTCCGTGATGATGGATGGTTCCCTGGAGGCGGATGCCAAGACTCCCGCTAGCTACGACTACAACGTGGCTGTGACCAAGGAAGTGGTGGACGTGGCCCACGCCATCGGCGTGAGCGTTGAAGGTGAGCTGGGTTGCCTCGGTTCCCTGGAAACCGGCAAGGGTGAAGCCGAGGACGGCCATGGTTTCGAGGGTGAACTCTCCAAGGATCAGCTCCTCACCGATCCCGCAGAAGCCGCTGACTTCGTGGCCAAGACGAAGGTTGATGCCCTGGCGATTGCCATCGGCACCAGCCACGGCGCCTACAAGTTCACCCGCAAGCCCACCGGTGAAGTGCTGGCCATCAGCCGCATTGCTGAAATCCACAAGGCCATCCCCAACACCCACCTGGTGATGCATGGCTCCTCCTCCGTTCCCCAGGAATGGCTGGAGATGATCAACAAGTACGGCGGTCAGATCCCTGAGACCTACGGCGTGCCTGTTGAGGAGATCCAGGAAGGGATCCGCAATGGTGTGCGCAAGGTCAACATCGACACCGATAACCGACTGGCCTTCACCGCCGCTGTTCGCGAAGCCGCTGCCGCGGATCCCGCCAACTTCGACCCCCGTCACTTCAACAAGCCGGCTCGCAAATACATGAAGCAGGTCTGCCTTGACCGCTATCAGCAGTTCTGGGCTGCCGGTAACGCCAGCAAGATCAAGCAGCGCGACATCAACTACTACGCCGGTCTGTACGCCAAGGGCGAACTGGACCCCAAGACTGCAGTTGCAGCCTGATCATCACGATCGAAAGATCAATGAAGGGGGGGGCGAAAGGCCCCCCTTTTTTTGTGGCGTGGTTGACGTTCCTTGTTGAACCCGGCTCGCTTAGGGAATCGTGACCGTCAGATCCATCCGATTGTTCTGGCGTCGGCTCTGGGGTTCGATGACCAGCTCATGGGGGTCGGCGACCACCGCGATCGAGTGCTGCCCGGGGGGGAGCGGCCAGGGCAGGCTGTAGCTCTCGCTGGCTCCGGCATCCATCCAGGGAATCTGGAGATAGCGGTGATCACTGAAGCGGTCGTTGACGACCACAGCCACCCCCACATCGCTCACATCAAGGGCACCCGCATTGGTGACGCTGAAGTGGATCTGGCCCTCTGCATAGCTGAGTTGGTTGATGGCGAGATCACTGCAGAGCGATTCAATCGTCTGCAGCGGGTAGAGCACCAGCTGTTCGATGCTCCCGAGGCGGGTGTTGGGGTGATCGTGTAGAACATGCCCCCCATAGGCCAGATCGGTGCTGCAGCCGTGCAGATGCAGATGATCGCTGGCTTTGGGCACGGTGACGAGCCCCCGTTCCGGCTCACGATCGAAGAACCCACAGCAATCCCATTGCATCGACTTGCCGAGATAACGGATGGGACCGTCGGGTTGCTCAGGTGGGAGCGGCGCCAGACGGTAGTGCTGGAGCCTGTCGTAGATGCTCATTTCAGCTTGGCTGCCGTCGTCTGATTCACTCGAGAACCCTTGGTTGCGGCGTTGTTGCCCCATGCAGAGTTTCGAAGCGACGGTGATCACCAGCTCGTCCCAGTGGGCCAGCAGTCGGATGCCGTAAATGGGTGCCTCTTCCAGGGCCCCGCGCTGGCGTTCCTGTTTGATCGCTGTGCTGATCACCTCTTGGATCGGCCGATGCTTCATCTGTTGAAGCGGGCCCAGCTCCACAGGGCGACGCAGGGCCGTCACATCTCCCGTGAAGCAGACGTAAGGGAAATGTCCGCTGCCGTCGCCCGGTTGCAGCCGGATGATGCTCCCGTTGTGGGCGATGCAGCGCCAGATGTCCGAGTTCCCGGAGGCGTTGCGAAGAAAGGTGAGTTCTCCGTTCTCCAGGCTGGAGGTGGTCCCCAGCCCCAGCACGTCGCCCTGAAGGGGAATCCGTTCCAGGGGCAGATGCTCCCGAACATCGCCCTGGATCAGATCAGACACCGTGTTCGCGATGGTGAGGTCGGCCACGACTTAGAGCTGCTGTCACCATCGCTAGCGGCAAAGCCCGCGAAGCACCAGCGTTGCCTTCGCAGATCAGGGAATCAGGCTGAGACGGCCGCGCTGGCCATCCAGCTGTGCCTGAGCTCCCAGAGGCAAGGCTTGGTTGGGGCGACCATGGCCCAGCGGCAGATTCAGCACCAAGGGAATGCCCAGATCGCCCAGGCGTTCCTCAAGGATCTCTTCCATCGTGAAATCACCGGGAAGGATGTCGTCTTCAGCCCAGCTGAAGCGACCGCAGGCCACCCCTGCCAAGTGCTGCAGTAGGCCTGCGCTGCGCCACTGGGTCAGCATTCGGTCCACTCGGTAGGGCGCTTCGCCGACGTCTTCCAGCACCAAGATGGCCCCCTTCAGGGAAGGAAGCCAGGGAGTACCAATCAGGTGGGTCGCCACTGTGAGATTGGTCACCACAAGCGGACCCTGCGCCAAACCGGCACGAACGGCCCGCCCAGACAGAGGAGCCACCGGACGACCACTGAGCAGTGAAACAGTGCGCTGCCACTGGTCATCAGGACCACCAGTGGAGCCATGGATCGCCCCGAACGATCCCGACGCCCACTGCGCGAGCAACAGAGAGCTGGTATCGGAAAAACCAAGGGTCCAGAGGGACCGACGGGGAAAACGGAAACCAGCTTCAAGCACCCGGGCAGCCCCCCAGCCCCCCCCCACCACAATCAGCCCATCGAGGGTCGGGTCTGCCCAGGCCTCTTCCAATTCAGCGACGCGCTGACCATCAGTCCCGGAAAACCACTGCCACTGTCGCCAGATCGTGTCGGGAAGCTCCAAGATCCAGCCCTCCGCAGCACAACGTTGGCGAAGCTGCGTGAAATCCGTATCCGGGGATATCCAGGTGCCTGGGTTCACCGCCCGCAACCGTGAGCCGCGCCGCAAAGGGGGTGGCAGAGACAGGGCTGAGCCTTGAGCCCTTGGGGACGCGGCCTGGGAGAAGCCAGGCAGCAGAGCCCCCATCAAACTGAGGAAACCGCTGGTTAGAACATGGCGACGCCCAATCCCCATCACGATTCAGGCGAAGCCCATCACCCGATCAAGGCCTTCAGCAACGCGCGCCCGTCAACACCGCCAGTGACGGGATCGCAGGCCCGTTCGGGATGGGGCATCAGACCCAAAACATTGCCCTTGGCATTGGTGATACCAGCAATATTGTCCACAGACCCGTTGGGATTGGCGACGTAGCGCAGAGCGATCGCATCGTCATCCTGGAGCTGCTTCAAGGTCTCGTCGCTGCATTGATAGCGCCCCTCTCCATGGGCGATCGGGAGCGTGATCTGACCACCAGCCACCTGATCAGACAACCAAGGAGTGCGGGAACTGGCCACCTGAAGGGCGGCGTCCTCGCAGATGAAGTGCAAGTTCCGATTACGGGTCAACGCACCAGGCAACAAACCGAGTTCGGTGAGAACCTGAAAGCCATTGCAAATGCCCAACACACGACCGCCGGCGGCGGCGAAGTCCACCAGGGACTGCAGCACCGGAGCAAAGCGAGCAATCGCCCCGCATCGAAGGTAGTCGCCGTAGCTGAATCCCCCTGGAAGCACCACAGCGTCCAGTCCGCTCAGGTCCCGTTCCTCATGCCAGAGCAAACGGGTGGGCAGGCCTAAGCATCCCTCCGTCGCCCAGCGCACGTCCCGGTCGCAATTGGAGCCGGGAAAAATCACCACACCAATGCTCATGACTCCTGCAGCTCCAGGCTCCAGTTCTCGATCACAGGATTGGCCAGGAGGCGATCACTGAGGAGCTCCAGACGTCGACGCGCTTCCGCTTCATCAGGAGCCTCAAGCTCAAGCTCCACCGCTTTCCCAATCCTGAGACGGGTCACGCCGTCGACCCCGAGACGAGCCGCGGCGGCTCGCGTGGCCTCTCCGGCCGGATCGAGGACCGAAGGTCGCAGATTCACCAAAACGCGGGCTTGATAACGCGGCACGAGCTCCGGGCGGGGATTGTTAAATCTTGACAGGCCGAGGCACCCATCCCGGAAGGCTCTGGGCACGTTGAAGAAAGGGTCGATGCCATGGTGTGCCACAGCTGCTCTCAGCCAAACGGGCCGTTGCATTGGGCCTAAAGGGATTCCTGGTCGCGGGGCTGATGGCCGTGGTCACGGTCGCTGGCATTCCCATGGGGGCCAGGGCCGCCAAACCTGCACCGATGCGGATCGACTTGGAATGCAACCGCAACGGCGGAGGCTGGCAGACCTGTCAGATGCGGGTGGTCCGGATCGGCGAAGAGTGGTGGCTTGACCTTCCCGATCGCCAACTGCATTTTCGACATGACGGCAGCGGTCGGATGCGCCTGAGGGATTCCAGCAAGACAGGCTGGCAGCCCGTCGAAGCCCGTTGGGTGGCAGAACGAACCCTTTGCTGGGATGGGATCTGTGCCCGTGGGAATCTGCCCCTGGATTGATCGGAGAGCCAGCCATGGCCCAAAACGAGCGAAACTTGCAAGGGGCTTGGAAGGGCTGGAACCTCAGCTGGGACAGCCTGTTGAAGAACAGCCAGGGGGAATGGTGGCTCATGGCACAGCTCCTGCTGATCCTGGGGCTACTGCTGCTTCCAAGCTGGCCCCACCAGGCTGCATGGGAGAGCAGCACGGGGGCCTGGTCGCGGGCCGCACTGGGAGGCGGAATGCTGATGAGCGGACTGGTGATGGCGCTTCAGTCGTTGCTGAGCCTCGGAGCCAGCCTTTCGCCACTACCGGAACCGAAGCAAGGGGCAACTCTGATCACAACAGGGGCCTACCAGCGCTGTCGCCATCCTCTCTATCAAGCACTCCTCCTGAGTGCCGCGGGAGTGGTGATCTTGCGATGGAGTCCCCTACACCTGCTCCTGCTTGTGCTGCTGGCGGCTGTTCTGGCGGGGAAGGCACGACGGGAGGAGCGGAGTCTGATCGCCCTGCATCCTGACTACGGGACCTATCGCAGCCATACGGCAGCGATTCTCAACGGACTGCCAGGACTCGACTGGCGAGACCCCTAAGACCCAGGGTCGGACAAGGAACTGGCTTTTCCTCTCTGGAGTGATAAAAACAATCCGTAGTTTCGGCATCCCCTGCTGCCTCGGCGATGCTGCTGCAACGGATCCAAGCTCCGCTGATCCTGCTCATGGGCTGCGCGCTCGTCGCACCGCAGGTCAGCGCTGCCGAAATGGACAGCCTTCAGGACAACCAGGTCCTGGGCATGGGACGCCTGAACAGAGCAGATCCAAGCCGAGCGGACTGGGCAACGAAGTCAACGACTGCTCCCAGCAGCCCAGACCAATGGCTGGCCTTCCTCCAGGAGCGAAAAGAGTCCGTGCTGGTTTTAGAGCGCACCGACCGCTCGCTTCGGTCCACCGGTGACCCAATCTGGGACCTGCGTCTGGAAATCCCAGGACAACCTCCACACCACTATCCAGCCGTCAGCGGGCGTGCCAATCGCCAACAGGCGAATCGCGATCAAATGGGCAGTCGTGCTCCGCTACCGCGTGGCCATTACACCCTCGGAGCCGTGGAACCACTAGCCGCCGGGGCCTATCCGGAACTCGGACCCATCTGGATCAGCATCGAACCCAGCTTCAGCACCGGGCGAAGGGTGCTGGGAATCCATCAGGATCCGAGCGCTGGCCGAAATTCCCAGAGCGGAACCCTCGGATGCATTGGCCTGATCCATCGCAAGGACATCCTTGAACTCTCCGAGCTGATTCGACGCACGGGTACCCGACAGCTGGTGGTTCGAGACTGATCGAAAGCGCCCGGTGCCCCGTGGCCATCACACCTGAAGCTCAGCACTGAGCAGCTCAGCTGCCTCGGGCTCGAAACCGATCAACACCAGATCCACCCCGGCACCGGAGGGCGGTCTCCAAGCCTGTGAGGGGGCAGCTTCAAACCAGCTGTCGATCCTTGGGCCGACCATCTGGATCTGCAGGGGGAGATTCTTACCCGGCAACCAGATCCTTCCCTTGAGGCGAACAACCCGATGCTTGCGAACAAAGGACGGTAACCGCTGTTCTAGATCGTCCCTCGAGACCTGACCCTCGAATCGGACCGTGCCACTGACCACCTCCACGTGGCTGTGATCGTGATGGTCATGGTCGTGATCGTGGTCGTGATCGTGGTCGTGGTCGTGGTCATGACCGTGGGTCTGACTGTGGGAATCGTGCCCAAGGTCATCCGAGCCTTCCAGACGTGCTCCGAGCACGAGGGCCGGGTCAACCTCGCCGCGCTGCATCGCCATCAAAGCCGTACCCGGACGTACCCGCTGGCCGAGTTCGGCTTGGAGCTCGTCAAGTCGGGAGGCCTCAAGGCGATCGGCTCGACTGATCAGCACCTGATCAGCCGCCTGGAGCTGATCATTGAACAACTCCTCGATCGAACTCAAGTGGTCGAGGCTGGGATCCTCCTCGCGCTGACGTTCCAGAGCCTCCGGATCCCCAACGGGACTACCAGCCGCAAGAGCCTCGCCGTCGACCACCGTGACCACACCGTTCACGACCACGCGGGAACGGACTTCTGGCCAAGCCAGCGCCTGTAGCAGAGGTCTTGGCAAGGCAAGACCACTGGTTTCCACGACGATCCCATCCAGGCTCTCGGATCGGGCCAGTAAGAGCTCCATCGTCGGCAGGAAATCGTCCTGCACCGTGCAGCAGAGACAACCGTTATTGAGCTCGACCAAACGACCTGCCAGCTCATCCTCCGGACAGAAACCGCAGCTGCGAATGAGATCACCATCGAGGCCGACGGTGCCGAACTCGTTCACCATCACCGCGAGCCGCTGACCACTGTGGGAGAGCAGATGACGCAAAAGAGTGGTCTTTCCCGCACCGAGAAAGCCTGTGATCACTGTGACCGGTAAGCGCGCCATCAGCGGCAACCCAAGCTGTCACGGGTGCTGACACCCGTGCGTTCATTCACACCGCTCGCCCTAGAGCAGAGGGCCTTGAGCTGGGGAAGGTCAATCACAGCATCTGTGAAATCGGCACCTTCAATCCGAGCATCAGTGAAGCGGCTCTGCATGAGCATGGCGTTCGTCAAGACCGCATTGGAGAGATCAGCGGCATCGAAACGGCTCGCAAAAGCAACCACATCGGACAAATCAGCCCCCTGAAGATCAGCCCCCTGAAGCAGGGAGGTGTTGATCACAGCGCCCCTGAGATCACTGCCAGAAAGATTGACTCCCTGCAGATCAGCCTTGAGGAATTCCTTCTCCTTGAGATCCAGGCCATGCATGTCAGGCACGATCTCCTGGACGGCCCGCTGACCGCGGAGCTCCGGAGCCGTGATCGCCTGAACAGGACGAACCGGTACGAGCAAGAGCACTCCGAACAGCAAAACAACGAATGACAGCGCAAAGCGCTTCAGGCCCAGGCAACAGGGGCGAGCTGGAGCAGACATCGCAGAGAAGGAATCACCGACGTGGTCGCGAAGGACCTGCCGTAGTTTGAGTGGTCACGTTATGGCAGTCGTCCGCTAAACCACGCGTCATGGCCAAGACATTGCGGGTGGTGGTCCCCCCCCATCCATTGATTGCCCACTGGTTGACGGTGCTCCGTCATGCGGGCACACCGGCGGCCCTTTATGGAACCGGAATGGAGGAGCTGGGGCGATGGCTCACCTATGAAGCGGTCCGCGACTGGCTCCCCCATCGGCGTGAAACCGTGATGACCCCAGTAGCAACAACAGAAGGTCAGGTGATCGAAGCCGCGGTTCCGCTGTTGGCCGTCCCTGTGCTTCCTGGTGGGCTCTCGCTCTGGCAGGGGGCCAGACAGGTGCTGCCTAATGCAGAGCTGTGCCTTTCCGGTGTTCCAGATCAGATCGAAAGCCAGGCTGGTGTGGTGTTGTTCATCGACCAAATCAGCAGTGGAAGGATCCTGCTCGATCTGCTCGAACAGCTGGCCGAACGAGGCGTCACCGATGGACGCAGGCTGCGTGTGGTCACAGCCGTGGCCGCCAGCCCAGGGCTGAAGAGCATCGGTGAGCGCATGCCCGACCTCACCATTCACACCGCCTGCATCGATGAGGGACTGGAGCCGGACGGGCGCGTGAACCCAGGCATTGGAGAACCAGTGCAACGGCTTCAGATCAGAACGACTGGCAGCACCTAGTCTTTGGACACTGAGAAACAGTCATGGCCCATCAGCGGGAGACCGCCAGCGGCAGCCTGGCCACACTGATCAGCGGAGCAGTCCTCGGGGCAGCCGGACTCGCCTGGTGGCTCCTATCGGAAGCGGATCGTCGCCAGCGGCTCCAGCGGCAACGCTCGATGCTCTACGCACCCCGTCTTCAAGACGGAAGTGAAGACAGCGACCAGGACAGCCTGCAGAGCGCCGATCATCAACTCGAAAGGAAGGTGGAACAGCTCAACACCGCGATTGCAGATGTGCGACGCCAGCTTGAAGATCTCGGGGCCAGGGGCTGACCGGGCACTCGGTAGGTTGGCCAAGAACCATCACCGCCCTCCGGCTGCCATCGATGCTCCGCTCCGACGCCATCACGCAGGGGATTCAGCGTTCACCCAATCGGGCCATGCTCAGGGCCGTTGGCTTCGGGGATTCTGATTTCGGCAAACCGATCATTGGGATCGCCAACGGCTACAGCACGATCACCCCATGCAATGTCGGTCTGAATGACCTGGCCCGCAGGGCCGAAGAGGCCGCCCGTCTCGCTGGAGGGATGCCGCAGACCTTCGGCACGATCACGGTGAGTGATGGCATTTCGATGGGCACCGAGGGAATGAAATATTCCCTTGTGAGCCGTGAGGTGATCGCTGATGCGATCGAGACCGCCTGCAATGGCCAGAGCATGGACGGCGTGCTCGCCGTCGGAGGCTGCGACAAGAACATGCCTGGCGCAATGCTGGCCATGGCCCGAATGAACATCCCCTCGATTTTTGTGTATGGGGGAACGATCAAACCCGGCAAGCTGGGGGGCTGCGACCTGACCGTTGTCAGTGCGTTTGAGGCGGTGGGCCAGATCACCAGCGGCAAGATCGACGAAGAACAACTGACCGCGATTGAAAAGAACGCCTGCCCCGGAGCAGGCAGTTGCGGAGGGATGTTCACCGCCAACACCATGAGCGCGGCGATCGAAACCATGGGGTTGAGCCTTCCTTTCAGCTCAACGATGGCGGCTGAAGACGAGGAAAAGGCCGAGAGCGCTGCTCGCTCCGCCGAAGTGCTTGTGGAGGCGATCAAGGCGAACATCCGCCCCCTCGATCTGATGACCCGGGAGGCTTTCGAGAACGCCATCAGCGTGGTCATGGCGGTGGGCGGCTCCACCAACTCGGTTCTCCACCTGCTGGCGATAGCCCGGACCGCCGGGGTGGAACTCAGCATTGATGACTTCGAGCGCATCCGTGAACGCGTTCCAGTGATCTGCGACCTCAAGCCCAGTGGCCGCTTTGTCACCGTGGACCTACACCAGGCCGGCGGCATCCCCCAGGTGATGAAACTGCTGCTCGATGCAGGATTGCTGCACGGCGACTGTCGGACCATCGAGGGAACGACGCTGAAGGAGCTGCTCGCCGGTGTGCCCTCTGTACCTCCAGCAGATCAAGAGGTGATACGCCCGCTCTCCAACCCCCTCTACGCCCAAGGGCATCTGGCAATCCTCAAGGGCAACCTCGCCGAAGAGGGTGCGGTCGCCAAGATCAGCGGCGTGAAGAACCCTGTGATCACCGGACCAGCACGAGTTTTCGAAAGCGAGGAGACCTGCTTAGAAGCAATTCTCGACAAGCGGATTCAAGCCGGGGACGTGGTGGTGGTGCGCAACGAGGGCCCCGTGGGAGGACCTGGCATGCGCGAAATGCTCAGCCCCACCTCGGCAATCGTGGGCCAGGGTCTCCTCGACAAAGTGGCCCTGATCACCGATGGACGCTTTTCGGGTGGGTCCTATGGGCTTGTGATTGGCCATGTGGCCCCGGAAGCCGCTGTGGGCGGCACGATCGGGCTGATCGAAGAAGGAGACAGCATCACGGTGGATGCCACCAAGCTGCTCATCCAACTCAACGTAGACGACACGGAATTGGCACGTCGACGTAACGCCTGGGTGCCACCTGCTCCGAAATATCGGACAGGGATTCTGGGCAAATACGCGCGACTGGTCAGCTCCAGCAGTTTGGGAGCCGTCACTGATCAGCCGCCCTCCTGAGCCAGAGATCCCACCAGCAGAGCACGCAAGCGCCTCGCTAGGGCTTCGATCGGGGCACCGTCGGAGGGAGCAGTACAGCGCTGACCACTGCTCCCGTCCATCCACAGTGGATGCTGTCCCTGCCAGAGCAGCGGTCGATCGGGTTGATCCCACCAACCCAGCATCAGATTGAGATCGGCACCACTGCGATAGATCTCCAGCTCAAGATCGTGGAGCTGCTGACGGGCCCCATCAGGATCCCTCGCTTCGAGGCGAAGCCGCAGGTCATCGAGGTGGATGGTCTGCGGCTCGGCGTCATCAGCAGTCACTGGCACAACACCGTGGCGCAGGGGTTTACGGCAGACATCTGCGGCAGCTGCAATCAAAGCCAGCAAATCCATCAGCGGTAGGCCTCGATCGAGCGAACGAGCAGTTGAATCGAACCAGCCCGGTACCCAGAGTTCTCACTCCCGTCGTCAGCGAACCGCGAGTGGAGAAGCTGAAGACGGGTCAAAGCAGAAGCCTGAAACTGCACAGGCAAGGTCACGGGCTGCGCTCGAACCACCGGCTTGAGGATGCTGAAAGGGATTTCAAGCGTGGTGGTGCCCTCGGCAAGGGTTGGCAACGGAGCCACCCATCGCAAACCTCCGGGAATCAGTTCCGTCAACCCCATCACTCCATCGGCACAGGCAACAGCGAGCTTCAGGGTTCGCCCGCCGCCATCCACACGCAGGCGCAATCCGCGATAGCGACTGAGATCAAGCGGCGGACGGTAGACAGGAGACCGACAACTGACAAAACCTCCGCCTTCACTCACCACCTCTCCTTCGAGAACAAGCCCCTCTGAAGTGAGACGACAGCCGGCACGACTGGAGCCGCCCATGATCGTGTCATTCAAACTGGCCCATTCCGAGAAGCTCGATCCAGCAGCGATGACGCGCACCTCAGCGGCAGGCTCGGGTGGGGTGAGGGTCACAGTGAGGCTGGATGGAATCCTCAATCCTGAATGATTCAGAGCCGGAGCTGCGCAAGGGGATCAGTGATCCCCACAGGCACCCTGATCCGCGACCACGATGATCTCCGAACCAGGTTGCACCAACTTGGCGGGGGTGCGCTCAGCAGATTCACTGGGGTCGAGAAGGCGAGATAGGGCTTGCCGCTTGCCTTCACCACTCACCAGAAACAGCACCTGCCTGGCAGCACTCAGCACCGGTGCCGTGAGGGTGATGCGGTCCAAACCCTTTCCCCGGCCAATCGTGGTCCAGCGATCGCGAACGGAAGGAGCCTCGGTACCGGGAAATAAAGAGGCGGTATGACCGTCATCACCAAGGCCAAGCAACATCAGGTCAAACACGGGCGGCTCACCAGTACAGATGCCTGAAACGAGCTGAGCGAAGGCATCGGCACTGGCCTCCGGAGATGGCAATGCAACCGTGGGTACAGGATGAAAACAGGCGCGCGATCCCGGCTGCCCCTCCTTGAGCAGGGTGCTGCGCAGCATGCGGGCATTGCTTGAGGCATCACCTGCAGCCACCCAGCGCTCGTCACCAAGGAACACATCCACCCGATCCCAAGGGAGATGTTCTCGGCCGAGGAGCTCATAGGCGGCGGCCGGAGTCGACCCCCCGGAGAGGGCAATCTGAGCCCGATCCCGCTGATCAAGGGCCAGATCAATGGCGGTGGCGATGTGCTCAGCCGCGCGACGGGCCAGATCCTGGGGATCCTTGGCCCGTTCGATGCGATAGGCGTTCATGAGCGCACCTCAGCTGAGCCACTCGGTGTGGAAGGTTCCGGGCTTGTCCACACGCTCGTAGGTATGAGAACCAAAGCAGTCGCGCATGGCCTGCACGAGGTTCTGGGGCAGGCGGGAAGTGCGATAGCTGTTGATGTAATCGAGGGTGCTGCTGAGGCATGGCACAGGAATGCCGGCCTCGGCGGCACCTGCCACCACCTGAGCCAGACCGGGCAGGCGACGGTTCACCTGCTCAGCGAACCAGGGGTCGATCAGCAGGTTGGGAAGCTGGGGATCGGCATTGAAGGCATCCTGGATCCGCTTGAGCAATCGGGCGCGAATGATGCACCCACCCTTCCAGATCTGCGCGATCGAAGGCATGTGCAAGTTGTAGTTGTGCTCTGCAGAAGCGATGCGCAACAACTCCATGCCCTGGGCATAACTCGCCATACTCGCCAGCACCATGGCGTCCATCAATGGCGCCATGCCATCAGCCGGAGTCCCCATCGCGAAGGGCTTGATTGCAGGTCCCTTGAGAATTGGCTCCGCCTTGATGCGCTGATCCTTCATCGAGCTCATCACCCGACCGTTCAGTGAGGCATAAATCGTTGGCACCGAAGCGCCCATCTGAAGGGCGCTGACCACGGTCCAGAGACCCGTTCCCTTCTGGCCGGCCTTGTCTTGAATTTTTTCGACCAGGTCACTGCCGTCGTCGGGATCCTTGGTCCGTAGGCACACCTCGGTGATCTCCACGAGATAGGAGGAGAGTTCCTCCGTGCTGTTCCAGTAAGCGAACACATCCGCCATCTGGCTGCCGCTCATGCCGCCGACCCGCTTCATGAGGTCGTACCCCTCAGCCAGGATCTGCTCAATTCCGTACTCAATACCGTTGTGGACGGTCTTGACGAAATGGCCGGAACCACCAGGACCGATATAGGTGACGCAGGGACCGTCCTCCACCTGGGCGGCCATCTTGCACACCAGGCTTTCAATCGCGTCATAGGACGCCTTGGTGCCACCGGGCATCATGCTCGGACCTTCCAGGGCACCCTTCGCTCCACCGGACACGCCCATGCCGATAAAACCAAAGCTTTTGCTCTCCAGCTCAGCCACCCGACGCTCGGTGTCGTGGTACTCAGAATTACCACCGTCAATCAGAAGATCTCCTTCCTCTAGATAGGGGGAGATCTGTTGGATGACGGCATCAACAGGACCACCGGCCTTCACCATCATCAGGATCCGGCGTGGACGCTCCAGCTTGTTCACGAAGTCCTGAAGGTCCGTCGCACCCTGGATGTTCTTCCCGGCACCTCGACCAGCCAGAAATTCCTCAGTCTTGGCGTAGGTACGGTTGTAGACGACGCTGGAAAAGCCGTTGCGCTCGGCATTGAGGACGAGGTTCTCGCCCATCACACCGAGACCGATCAGACCGAAGTGCGCCTTGGACATGGATCCGTGTGGTCATTCAATGGCGTCAGTGTGACCACGGGATGAAGGTTCGGCTGCAACCTGGGCGACGTCTGTTAGGGAGGCGTCACCCAACCAGGGGTTAAATCACCGTCCCATCGGGGATGGAGGCATTTTTGACAACCACAACAATTCCGTTACGGATGTAGAAGCCCAGCTCGGGGCGATCGGCTTCATCCACATGGTCTTTATTGACGATGGTGACATTGCTACCAATCCGAGCATTTTTATCAAGGATGGCGCGCTTCACCGTGGTCCCCTGACCCACACCGAGAGGAATGCCTCCACGCTCCCGCAAGACGGCCCGCTCGGAAGAGGATTCAAAGAAGTCGGATCCCATCAACAGAGAATCCTGGAGCACCACATCATCCTCAACGCGGCTGCGCACGCCTAAAACACAGTGGTGGATGCTGCAGGATTTGAGAATTGTGCCCTCGCCAATGATCGATTCGGTGATCTGGGCGTCAACCAGCTTGCTTGGTGGCAGATAGCGGGGACGGGTGTAAATCGGAAAGTCTTCGTCGTAGAAGCTGAAGGGGGGAGTGGGCTGCTGAGTCAGAGCCAGGTTGGCTTCGTAGAAGGCACCGATGGTTCCAATATCTTCCCAATAGTCATCAAAAACGTAGCTCTTCAGGGTCATGCCACTGGCCAGTGCCTCTGGAATGACTTCCTTACCGAAATCCTTGTGCTCCGGATTATTGTTGAGCAGATCAAACAGGGCCTTTCTGCTGAACACATAGATGCCCATAGAAGCCAGATAGGGCTTCTGCTCTGCCGACTCGGCTGACAGACCGAAGCGGGAGGTATCCACAGCCATCTCTTTCAGTGCATCACCCTTGGGCTTCTCACGGAACTCCTGGATCGTGCCGTGGGCATCGGTGCGCATGAGGCCAAAGGCCTCCGCCTGTTTTGCATCCACCGGAAGCGCTGCAACGGTGAGGTCGGCACCAGATTGACGATGGTGCTCGACGAACTGGCTGTAGTCCATCCGGTAGAGCTGATCACCGGAGAGGATCAGGTATTCATCAACATCCCATTCCTGAAATAGCCACTGATATTTGCGAACGGCATCAGCGGTGCCTTCGAACCAGGAGGGGCTTTCAGGAGTCTGCTGGGCGGCGAGCACTTCAACGAATCCCTGGCCAAACCCCGCGCTGAGGTCGTAGGTCTGAGAGAGGTGCCTGTTCAGTGAGGCGCTGTTGAACTGCGTCAACACGTACATCTTGTTGATGCTGGAGTTGATGCAGTTACTAATTGGAATATCAATCAGGCGGTACTTACCTGCCAGGGGGACAGCCGGCTTGGCCCGCATCTTGGTGAGCGGATAGAGACGGGTTCCAGCTCCCCCGCCCAGAATGATGGCCAGAACGCGCTTCATGCCGCCCCCTCAGATCGGCTTTGCGCGTGCAAACCTACCGGACATTTCGCTTCTAGAACCGCCTCGCGGGCAAGATCCGTCGAGATTGCTGGGATTCAGCCCTGGACTGGCGGCGTGAGGTCGAAAATGCGCTCCACCACCCGGAGGGCCTGCTGTCGTTCCGCCCGCGTCTGAGGGCTACGCAACTCCGTCACCGGCGTGTGCAGGATCTTGTTAATGATGCCCTTGGTGAGGGCTTCCACCACCTTGCGCTCACGCGCTGAAAAATCAGGTCCCATGCGACTGAGGGCTTTCTGCAGCTCTTCAGTGCGGATCTCCTCAAGGGAAGCCCGTAAACGGTTGATGGTGGGAACGGCCTCGAGACTGTCCCACCATTCAAGGAACAGGCGACCCTCCTCATCAAGCAAACCCTGGGCTTCGCGAGCCACCTGTTGACGGGCCTCCTGGTTGCGGGCGACCACCTCTTGGAGATCATCCACATCATGGGCTTCCACTCCGGGAAGACCGGTGACATCGGAGGCGATATTGCGAGGCACGCCAATATCGATCAAACGCAGGGAACTGCGGCGATTAAGGCCCTGAAGACGAGCTGCGTCGATGATCGGTTCATCCGCCGCGGTGCTGGTGAACACCAGTGAACAGGTGCTCAGGCAGTGGTCGAGATCCTCGAGGGAGCGACATTGCACCGGCAGGGACGGAAAGTCGGCCGCCAGGGTGAGGGCTCGTTCCCGGGTGCGGTTCAGCAGCACAACGCCGGAACAGCCCTTGGCCTGCAGATGCTGGAGCAGCAGGCGGCTCATGCGGCCTGCGCCAACCACAGCCACCTGCTCGGACTCAAGGCTGACAAGCTGATCGAGACCGCGGGACTGTCCAAGCTTCAGCTGAGCCAGCTCGACAGCGGCCGAACTGATCGACACCGCACCCGTTCCGAGGTTGGTTTCGCTCCGCACCCGCTTTCCGGTGCTCACGGCCTGAGTCAGCAGTCGATTGAGAATCGGGCCGATCGATTTGTGCTCCTGGCCCAGGCGCATCATCTTCTTCACCTGGGAGAGGATCTGCCCCTCTCCGAGCACAAGACTGTCGAGGCCTGCAGAAACCCTGAGCAGATGGGCGACGGCTTCCTGGTGATGGAAGGTGAAGAGATGAGGGGTGAGGTCATCGGTCGGAAGACCAGAGTGACCACTCAAAAACTCCCTGACCGCTGAAATCCCCTGCTCGGGATGCTGCACCAGTGTGTAGATCTCGAGCCGATTGCAGGTGCTGAGGATGGATGCCTCTAGCACCTGCTCGTGGCCACGAAGGCTCTGGAGCGAGGACTCCATGGTGTGTTCCGGGATGCTGAGCTTCTCCCGGACTTCGACAGGTGCCGTTCGATGACTGAGGCCGACGACGGCAATATGCATGGAGTTAGGTCCTCAAATCCAGACGATGCGACGTTCAGCTCAGAGCGATGCTCTGGGCTCCATCCTTGATGTGCACCGTATTGGTGAAGCGGCAGGTGTTGTCGAGATTGCTGATCACCAGGCTGCTCGTGCGGGTGCAGTCCTTCTCGAACTTAACGCCGTGGAAGAGGAGACCATCGGTGATTCCGCTGCCTGCAAAGACAACGTGCTCGCCGGAAGCCAGCTCCTCGGCCTCGTAGATCTTGTCGGGATCGCTGATGCCCATCTCAGCCAGGCGCGCCAGGTTGCCTTCCTTGGTGAGGTCAGCCCACTCTTTGGTCTGAGCAACCGCGGGGTCATAGACGAGCTGTCCCTGGAAGTGTCCGCCGAGTGCGCGCATGGCTGCCGCAGAGATCACACCCTCGGGAGCCGCACCAATGCCCATCAGGCAGTGGGTGCCGGTGCCAGCGAAACCACAGGCGATCGCAGCCTGCACATCACCATCGGAGATGGGCTGCACACGAGCACCGGTGGCACGGATCTCAGCGATCAGATCCTTGTGACGGGCACGATCCATCACAACGATCGTGAGCTCGTTCACGGCAAGGCCAAGGCACTCGCTGAGGATTTTGATGTTTTCGGTGGCCGACTTACGGATGTCCACCTTGCCCTTGGCAGCCGGGGGAGCAGCCAGCTTCTTCATGTAGAAGTCGGGGGCATTGAAGAGACCGCCGCGGTCGGAAGCAGCGAGGACGGCCATGGAGCCGCGTTGGTTGTTGGCGCAGAGGTTGGTGCCTTCGCAGGGGTCCACGGCGAAGTCAACACCTGGGCCGGTGCCGCTGCCCACTTCCTCACCGATGTAAAGCATGGGGGCTTCGTCCCGCTCACCTTCACCGATCACGATCCGGCCCTGCATCTGGATCTGACCCATGCGCTGGCGCATGGCCTCGACAGCAGCGGCGTCGGCTTCGTCCTTTTGGCCGAGACCAGTGAGGCGTGCAGAGGCGATAGCCGCCTGCTCGACGACCTCGAGAATTTCCTGGATAAGAGTGCGATCCACGGGTGTGCGGCGTTGGGAACGGGTGCAGCGAACGGAGAGCGGAACGGACGATCCGGCATGGGAGCGAACCGACGGAATCGGCTGGCCTGGGCCACGGACCCGATGCCGCAGGGCTTTCCAGCTCTTGAGCGCGGCTCACTGTATCAGCGGCATCCGCGCTTCCTACAATCGCCGCGCATTCCTGCGGACGCCTTCATGAGCACCAAGCCCCTGGTGATCTCCCCATCGATCCTCTCGGCCGATTTCGCTCGCCTCGGGGAGGAGGTGAAAGCAGTCGATCAGGCTGGCGCCGATTGGATTCATGTGGATGTGATGGATGGGCGCTTCGTCCCCAACATCACAATCGGCCCCCTGATCGTTGACGCACTCCGTCCAGTAACAACAAAGCCCCTGGATGTGCACTTGATGATCGTGGAGCCGGAAAAGTACGTTCCCGATTTCGCAAAAGCCGGCGCAGACATCATTTCTGTGCAAGTGGAAGCGTGCCCGCACCTGCATCGCAACCTGGCTCAGATCAAGGATCTCGGCAAGAAAGCCGGTGCAGTGCTGAACCCCAGCACCCCAATCGACACGCTTGAGTATTGCCTTGAGCTCTGCGATCTGGTGTTGATCATGAGTGTGAACCCAGGCTTCGGCGGCCAGAGCTTCATTGAGAGCCAGGTTCAGAAGATCCGTGATCTGCGCCGCATGTGCGATGAGAAGGGTCTTGACCCCTGGATCGAGGTCGACGGAGGCATCAAAGGTGCCAATGCCTGGAAAGTGATTGAGGCGGGAGCCAACGCGATCGTGAGTGGTTCCGGCGTGTTCAACCAGCCTGACTACGCCGCAGCGATTCAGGGCATTCGCGATAGCAAGCGACCCGAAGGCGTTCTCGTCTGAGCACCTTTCACTGGAGAGATCTCACAAAGCCCCGCCTTGGCGGGGCTTTGTTGTAACAAGCAACGCGTCCTGCCTCAGCTGCCGAAGAACCAGCCATAGCTGTGCAGACCGATTCCCAGGAGATTCACGCCGATGTAACAGACCACGATCACAACAAGACCAACCGCTGCCACAAGCGCAGGTCGACGGCCCTGCCAACCGCGACTGAGACGGGTGTGAAGGTAGGCGGCATACACAAGCCAGCAGATCAGAGCCCAGGTCTCCTTCGGGTCCCAGCTCCACCAACTTCCCCAGGCTTCGTTCGCCCACACCGCTCCACTGATGATGCCGACCGTGAGCAACAGGAAGCCGACCGTGATCGTTCGATAACTGAGGCTGTCGAGCTGTTCAATCCGTGAAAAGGCCACCGAGGAGAGTTGAAGATCGCCAACCGCAAGTGCCGCTCCATCGGGTCCCTGCAGGGCTGCCCGGCGAAAACCTCCGCTGCCAATCGAGCTGCTGCGGAGTTCGAGCGCATCGCCGCGATCCACGAACAACACGGCCAGTGACAGCAGCGAGCCGACCAACAGGGCCGCATAGCTGACCATGATCACGCTGACATGCATCACGAGCCAGCTCGAGCGGAGCGCAGGCACCAGAGGGGATGCTTCCTGAAGCCGATCTGGCAGAGCAAAACTGGCAAATGCAACACAGCCGAGCCCCATTGGCGTGGCCGCTGCAGCCACCAGGGGAGAAGCCCAAGCGCGCTCCACGAGCAACTGAGTGAGGGTGCAAGCCCAGGCCAGGAAACAGAGAGATTCGTAGAGGTTGCTGATCGGAAAGTGCCCTGACTGCCACCAACGCAGAACCAGTTGGGCTGTAAAGGCGAGATTGGCAAGAGCCACCAGAGTTCGCACAGCTCCTGAGCTACGCCCGGAAGACAGTGCCCAAAACGCCCAGGGAAGAGCAATGAGCAACAGAGCGAAGGCGATGAGCCCCAGCAGCAACACGGGCTCATGCAAGGCGGCATCCAGGATGGGCATCAGTGGATCAAGAACGCAATGGAACAACCGATCAGACGATTCTGACCGCCGCAATCAACGACTGGCCTGACGCAGCAACACTCCGCCTCCGGCCAGACAAATCAAAACGGGTGACCAGGCGGCGATGAGTGGCGGCAATGTGCCCTTCACACCGAGAGAACTGAAACTGAAACTGAGCACGTAATACACAAGGATGAGCACCACGCTGATGCCAAACCCCTGACTGCGACTGGTGCGGCTGTTCGGCTTGGCTCCGAGGCTGCTGCCAATCAGGCCGAAGACAAGACAGGCCATCGGCAAGGTGAATTTCTCCTGAATTCGCACCCGCAGGCGCCGCGCCTCCTTGCGATCGCCCGCGTCCAGAAGCAAGCGTTCCGCCTCAACGGCCTCGGCGACGGTCATGTTGTTGGCGTCCTTCGGCAACTGGGCGACCCGAATCGGTGCCGCACTGAGTGGATAGAGATACCGATCAAAGTCGGCGGCCGTGGTGCTACCCGATGGGGTGAGGGTCAGGATCTGGCCATCCAGAAATTCCCATTTGCTCTCGCGATCGTTCCAGTTGGCACGTTTGGCCACAAGCATCTGGGTGAAACCAACCCGTGAAAAATCAAGCACCGTGACGTCGCTCATCGTGCCGTCACGGAACTCACGGGCATAGAACAGCTGAGCCAAGCCCTTGTCGGACTGCCCATCGGCACCAGCGAGGCGGCCGAAACGGGAGTACACAATATTGTCTCCCTTTTCCGTAGCGATCGCCTTACCAAGAGCTCGCTGCAGAGTGATTTCTGCCGAGCGGTTGGTCCGAGGAACGATCACATCGTTGAACACGAAGGTGAGTCCGGTCATCAGCAACGCCAGCACCAGCGCAGGCGCGATCATGCGACTGGCACTGACACCAACACTGCGCAGGGCCGTGAGCTCACTATTCGCCGATAGACGGCTATAGGCGAGCAGCGTGGCCATCAAGGTGGCCATCGGAAAGGAGATCACCAGAAAGCTGGGCAACCGCAGCATCAGAACCCGAACGGCGATCAGCACCGGCAAGCCTGATTCGACAATTTTGCGCACCAGCTCGAACATCACCCCTACCGAAAGGGAGACCACCGTGAAGGCAGCGATGGCGAACAAAAGGGGGCCAATCAGCTCCCCCAACAGCCAGCGATCCAGGAGCGGAATGCGGCGGGCCTGACTGGTCACGCGAGAGCGCAGGGACTCGATCACAGCTGAAAGCCCTCCCCGAGGTAATGACGGCGCACGAGGGGATCATGGGCCACGTCCTGGGAGGGACCCGAGGCGAGAATGGAACCGTCCGTAAGGATGTAGGCACGGTCAGTGATCGCAAGGGTTTCGCGGACGTTGTGATCGGTGATCAGGATGCCCATACCCCGATCACGAAGCACCTGGATGAGTTGCTGAAGGTCGGCCACGGCCAAGGGATCGACCCCGGCAAACGGTTCATCCAGCAGGAGATATCGAGGTCCCTCAAGACCGACGGCAAGGGCACGGGCGACTTCACAACGACGGCGTTCCCCACCTGAGAGCTGATAACCACGGCGGTCCAGGAAAGGACCGAGGTGAAAGTCATCAACCAGCTGATGCAAGCGCTCGCGACATTGCGGGCGGGGGAGACAGCTTTGTGCCAGAACCAATTCCAAGTTCTCCCGCACCGTGAGCTGACGGAAAACACTCGGTTCCTGAGGCAAATAACCAATACCGAGTCGCGCCCGCTGAGGCATCGCCAAACCGGCGATCGGGTGACCATCGAGAAGGACCTGACCACGGTCAGGACGCAGGAGTCCAATCACCAGATTGAAGGTGGTGGTCTTGCCAGCTCCATTCGGTCCAAGCAGGCCGATCACCTCACCAGGATCAAGGGAGATGGAGAGGTCACGAACCAACGGCCTGCCACCAAGGGTGAGGGCCACCCGTTCCAGGGAGAGACTCATGGGGTGAATGGGGTTTGAGCAGGGCCTCCCCCGGGGGGTTTCTTGGTTTCAGTAGCGGGTTGACGAATCACCATCTGACTAAAGACCTGCGCACCCTTGGCTGGTTCAGCGACGGCGCGCTCATCATCGAGCAGATAAACCACACGCTCCGCCCTCAAGGTGTTGCCGCCCTCCTGAATCACGTCAACATCACCGCTGAGCACCAGGCGACCCTCTTTGCTGAAGTACTGAGCCTGTCGTGATGTAGCCACCATCTTGCGGGCTGGGTAAACGATCCGCACATTGCCAAGGGCGGTCACCACACCGGTGATGTTGTCCGCGCTCTGGGTGTCCGATTCAATCGTGATCAAACCTTTGGGACCGTCTGAAGCCTGAACAGCTGGGGCAGGGCCGGCCGACGCTTGGGCTGGCTGCGGTTCGGCCTTGACACCGCCAATGAGCAGCATCTGAACCAAAAGTGGTGCCAGTGCTGTCAGCCGGGAGACGAAAGCTGGCAAAGGGGGCCATCAGCGAATCGCCAATGTACCGACAACCCGATCAGCGTGGATGCAGGGTTGGGGCCTCCAGAACATCCGGGTCCTCCCCGTGCTGCAAAGCCTTTAAACGTGCTGTCACCTGGTGCTGCAGCGTCAGAAGGTCGAGACCAAGATCAGGGGCTGAAGGGGAAGCGAACCGACCAAGCCCCTCGCCGAGCAGGATCGTCGCCCCACGCTGATTGCCATTCTGAAGATGCACGTGGGCCACTGCCACCTGAATCAGGCCCTGTAAAACCCGGCGCTCAGGCCCTGATGTCTCGTGCCAGAGCTCTTCAAGAACATCATGGGCTGCGTACCACTCCTTCCTGTTGAAGAGCGCGATGCCCTCGCAGAAACGGGGATCCGACTGAATGATCAGCGAATCCCCTGAACTCTGCTCACGATTGGAGGGCGACGAACTCAACGCTTCGCCATCTTCTTGGCTGGAAGCTTGCGAAGACGAATCGATTCCGGAGTCACCTCCAGCATTTCGTCAGGTCCGATGTATTCAAGGGCCCTTTCCAGGGTCATCTGAATGGGCGCCTGCAGGGTGTCGAGTTCTTCAGCACCGGCCGAGCGCATGTTGGTGAGCTGTTTGGCCTTGCAGATATTGATCTCCAAATCCTGGGGGCGGTTGTTCTCGCCGATGATCATTCCCTTGTAGACCTTCGTGCCAGGTGAGATGAAGAATTGCCCGCGATCTTCAGCATTCTTCAGGGCATAGAAGGTGGCAGTCCCCTCCTCGAAGGCAATCAGGACGCCGTTCCTGCGGGTATCGAAGTCGCCAAGCATCGGCCTGTATTCGAAGAAGGAGTGGCTCATGATCCCTTCACCCCTGGTGGCACGAATGAACTCACCTCGGAATCCGATCAGACCACGGGAGGGAACGATGAACTCCAGCTGGGTGCGTCCGTCCTGTCCTGTCTCCATGTTCTGCATCTCGCCTTTACGGGTTCCGAGCTTCTCGATGCAGGCCCCGACGGATTCCTCGGGGACATCCATCACCAGAGTTTCCACAGGCTCACAGGGAGTGCCATCGATCGTGCGGAAGATCACCTGAGGCTGCGACACCTGGAACTCATACCCCTCGCGACGCATGGTCTCAATGAGGATGCCGAGGTGGAGTTCACCGCGTCCGCTCACAGCAAAGCGGTCGGGGGAGTCAGTGTCTTCCACCCGCAGAGCCACGTTGGTGAGCAACTCCCTCTGCAGACGGTCGCGAACCTGACGGCTGGTGACGAACTTTCCTTCCTTTCCAGCGAAAGGGGAATCGTTGACCACAAAGGTCATCTGCAAGGTGGGTTCGTCCACCTTGATCAGAGGCAGAGCTTTCGGTTCGTCCGGGCAGGCGATGGTCTCGCCGATGTTCACATCGTCGAAACCAGCCACGGCAACAAGGTCTCCAGCGGAAGCCTCCTCAATCTCAACCCGCTGCAAACCTTCGAATCCGAGCAGTTTGCTGATCCGGCCACGCTTGACGCTGCCGTCGTCCTTAATCAGAGAGGCGCTCTGGCCCTGCCTAATCATGCCGTTATGGACGCGTCCGATAATGATGCGACCTAAGAAATCGGAGTAGTCAAGAGTCGTGATCTGAAGCTGAAGGGGCTTCTCAGGATCACCGACCGGCGGCGGAACATGACGCAGGATCGCGTCGAACAGCGGCCGCATGTTGTCGCTTTCGGTCTTCATATCGGGCTTGGCGAAGCCACCAAGACCACTGCCGAACAAATAAGGGAAATCACACTGATCGTCGTCGGCACCAAGCTCAATGAACAGATCGAGCACCTTGTCGACCGCCGTTTCGGGATCAACCCGGGCGCGATCGATTTTGTTCACGAACACGATCGGGCGAAGTCCCTGCTCCAGGGCCTTCTTGAGCACGAAGCGGGTCTGGGGCATGGGCCCCTCGTTGGCATCCACGATCAGCAGGCATCCATCCACCATGCCCAGCACACGCTCCACTTCACCACCGAAATCGGCGTGACCAGGGGTGTCAACGATGTTGATACGCGTGTCGTTGTAGGTGACCGCTGTGTTCTTCGACAGGATCGTGATACCGCGCTCACGCTCCAGATCGTTGGAGTCCATCACGCAGGTCGGCACCGCCTCGTTGTCACGGAAAATGCCGGACTGACTGAGCAGGGCGTCGACCAGGGTCGTCTTGCCGTGGTCAACGTGGGCGATGATCGCGATGTTGCGAATCGCCTTGTTCGGGGCGCTCATTGGGGTCCGTGACGGTCTGAAAAGAAGGCTGGGAGTCGCCCGCAGGCGCAGCCGGCCCAGGCTATCTCAACGTGAGATCGGTCAGGATCCAAGCTGACTGGTGCGCTCCGGCCGCTCCGCCCGCAGACTGCCCCGGGTCACCCCAAGCCGGTGGTCGATGCGCTCACGTCGCCAGACAGCCTGGGAGGGAATCTCACCAGTCAGGGCCTGGGCGTAGAGCCGAACACGACGGAGCGTCGACGGCCCGTCTTCATCCAAAAGCTCCAGGCGAAGGTGACGCACACCCGCGGCGAGCAGATCAGGAAGGGCTTCCACACCACTTTGGGCCCGACCGTTGAACAAGGTGTTGCGGCAGCCGAGATCGGCATGGAGCGGATGCTCAACACCGCTGCGGTCACGCAGATGCACCACGTGGTGTTCGCAAGGCCTTCCGCAATCGGTGTGATCGTGCCCTTCAGAGAGGAAGGCGCAGAAGAGGCAATGCTCCATATGAAACAGCGGCATGTGCTGATGGAGGGTCACCTCAAGCGCGCCTGGGTCCACCCCGGTGATGAGATCCAACAACTGATCAAGATTGAGGTCATAGCTCGCGGTCAGGCGCTGGAGCCCCCACTGATCGCTGTACCAGCGATGGGTGAGGGGATTCGCCGTGTTCAAGGAAAAATCGCCGATACAGGGAGCGAGGGGAGTGAGGGTCTCCAGCTGATCGGCATTGCGCACCAGATAGCCCTCCGGATTGGCACGGATCAGGGGCTCAAGGCTCCAACGTTCGTCCGGTCGAGTGATCCGCGGCCCGGCGAGACGCAAACCATCAGGCCAAAGACCACGACCGATCGAAACCGCCGTTTTCAGATCGGTCGGTGCTTCGAGATCGGCGACCACTCCGGCCAGCGGAAGTCCATCAGATTCAGAAGCGAGCGCGCGCAACTGCTCAAGACTGCGCACCAGCACATGCAAAGACGGGGGCCGACTCCTCGATGCAGTCGAAACAGAATCGGTGGTGCGGCGCGGCAAACAATGCTCCAGCGCCTGGGCGATGACACGCTGATCGGACTCTGGACTCGCTGGCGAAGAGCTTGTGCACGAAGGGGCCTTGCACGAAGCGAGAACCATGTCCAACTGATCCAACAGCTCCCGACGCAAGCGATTGAGCTCTGCGAGGGGGAGAAACAGTGCGTCAGGCAGATCGATCTCCAAGTGATCCAAGCGCCAACCGCTTCCTCCCAACCGGCCGATCTGACGTTCAAGCCTCTGGCGATCCAGGCCCTGATCTCTGGCCGCTTGGAGGGGCATGCTGCTGCGCACGCTGAGGCGAGCCCCAGAGGATGGAACAGGCTCGAGCAACTCCAGGGTCAACGGATGGCCATCCGTTCCAGTGACGCGGAGCCTGAGAGCCCGCTCTTGAATGGGCGTCTCCCGGCCAACCTGCCGCTGCCAGTAGCTCTGCCATTGGGGATCCGCCGTGAGCCAGATCGGCGCACCCGGGAGAAGTCCGCGCAAATCGAGACGCCCCGGACCGAGACGCAACCGCAATAAAGCCGCGCCACAGGGCTCCACGCGCATAATCCGGCCACCCACCTCAAGAGGCGGCCGCAATGCTTCACCAGCCCCAGCTTGCACTTCCATGACCAGCCCCTGACCGCAGGTCAAGGGTTCGTCCGTCCGGACCAGAAGCCAGCCCTGCGCTTCCACGCGCTCGAGCTGACCGACCACGGGGCCACGTTTCTTGCTCCAGCGGCCGTGCACCAAACGACGGTGATTGACCCCCGCCAACCAACCACTGGATAGACCACGAGAGAAGCCGAGCTCAAGCTGGCGCTGAACGGCGATGGGGTCAGGATCCAGACCATCCAGCTGCTGGCGATAGGCCTGGGTCACCGAGGCCACGTAGGTGGGATCTTTTAGGCGGCCTTCAATTTTGAAACTGGCGATCCCCAGATCCACGAGCTCCGGAAGCAGGGTCCAGGCCGATAAATCCTGCGGGGATAGGAGGTAGCGCTGATCCCCGAGGTCACGGGCCTCACCATCGACGATCAGCTCATAAGGAAGACGGCAGGCCTGAGCGCACTCGCCACGATTGGCACTCCGCTGCCCAAGGGATTCACTGGTGAGGCACTGTCCCGAGTAAGCCACACACAGGGCACCGTGGACGAACACCTCCAGGGGCATGGACAGATCGCGATCCAGCAGCTGGTTCTGAAGTCGGCGAAGGTCCTTGAGCGCTAATTCACGGGCCAACACCACCCGTTGGCAACCAGCTGCTGCCGCCTGGGCCACCCCCGCTGCACTGGTGATCGACATCTGAGTCGACGCATGCAGCGCCATGGAAGGCACAAGCTGCTGGGCTAACAAACAAAGCCCCAAGTCCTGAACGATCAAGGCATCGACACCGGCCCTGTGCGCAGCCAACAGAAGGGACGCGGCTGCCTCCAACTCATCGCTGAACACCAGCACGTTGAAGGTGAGGAAGCCCTTGACACCTCTGGCGTGCAACCACTCCATGATCTCTGGCAGGTCCGCGAGTCGGAAGTTCTCAGCACGGAGCCGGGCGTTGAAGGCCTCCACCCCGAAATAGACCGCATCAGCACCCTGGGCCACGGCAGCCTTGAGAGACGACCAGTCACCGGCGGGGGCCAGCAGCTCAGGGAGCAGCGAAGCTCTCAAGATCCCTGCGCGAGACGACGGGCGGGCTCAAACTCGCGGAGCGCCTCCGACGAGCCCTCGAAACGCCAATGCCAGGGTTCATAGCTCACACCCTGCGCATTACCGTCCGGAAAGGAGAGAGTGAAGTGATAACTGGCGGCGTGATCCTGAAGCCAGCGGAAGGCCTTAGTGCTCTCAAAAGACTGGGAGAGATTGGTGCCCGGATCATCACCATCTCCCACATCAACGGCGAAGCCGGTGCTGTGCTCCGAATAACCCGGAGGAGCACTGACCTTGGCGCGCTCGCTTGCGGTCTGATTACGAGCGGATTTCACATCAAAGAAAATCCCCTTCTGAAGCGCATGGGAGCGATAGCCGCTCAGCAAGCGCAAATCCACACCGTCGGCAGCAGCCGCTTGCTGTAGAGCCCGGAAGGCCTCAGCGGCATCTTTATGCAGTTCGATGCCTGCTTCAACACCGACACGATCCACCACAGGCACCTCCGGATAAGGGAAGTGACCGAGAAGGCGTCCATCTCCGGAAGGCTGTTCGACGATGCCTTCGACAACGGAAGACGGTGCAGAAAGACGAGCCAGCAGTGAAGGGCCAAAGAGCACCGCTGCCAAGGCACCACTAAAAACCAATCCACAGGACAGCAGGAGGGCTGCACCTCCACCGCCACCCGCACCGGCTCCGCTGCGGCGACCAGCGCGCGTGCGTCGTGCGACGGGAATGTCGTCCCGGCTGGTGCGACGGGGCGCAACGGCGCGAGCCACAGCTTTGATGCAGTCTTGTGACGATCGTAAGGGGGGGCGCCAGACCCGTTCCACGGCGAAGGTTCCGGCGGTGGTAGCTTCGCCACAACAATCCAGCGGAGTCAGGCTGAGATGCTTCGAGTTGCCGTCGTCGGTGGTGGTCCTTCTGGGTCCTGCGCCGCTGAAGTACTCGCCAAAGCCGGTATTCAGACTTGGCTGTTCGAGCGAAAACTCGACAATGCCAAGCCCTGTGGAGGTGCGATCCCCCTCTGCATGGTGGACGAGTTCGACATCCCAGACGAGATCATCGACCGCAAGGTCCGCAACATGAAGATGATCTCCCCCTCCAACCGTGAGGTGGATATCAAGCTTGATCCTCTTGGCTACGACCGCAACGCCTACATCGGCATGTGTCGCCGCGAGGTGTTTGATGCCTTCCTGCGCAACCGCGCTGCAGATCTCGGCACCACCCTGATCAATGGACTTGTCCAGAAGATCGACACCGGCAACAACCGACAGGGTCCTTACACACTTCATTACGCGGACTACAGCTCGGGCGGTCCCACAGGCGAGCTCAAAACCCTCGAGGTCGACTTGATCATCGGAGCCGACGGAGCGAACTCCCGGGTTGCCAAAGCGATGGATGCCGGCGATTACAACGTCGCCATCGCCTTCCAGGAACGGATCAAGCTTCCTGCAGAGGAGATGGCCTACTACGAAGATCTCGCCGAGATGTATGTGGGTACCGACGTGTCCCCCGACTTCTACGCCTGGGTGTTCCCCAAATTTGACCATGTGGCTGTCGGCACCGGCACCATGCAGCAGAACCAGTCCCTGATCAAGGGTCTTCAGCAGGGCATTCGCGAACGCGCGAGCAAGCGACTGTTCAAAGGTGAAGTGATCAAGGTCGAAGCCCACCCCATCCCTGAACATCCACGGCCCCGTCGGGTGGTGGGGCGCATGGCGCTGGTGGGTGATGCAGCTGGCTACGTGACCAAAAGTTCCGGCGAGGGGATCTACTTCGCCGCCAAGAGCGGTCGCATGTGCGCCGAGGCCATCGTCGAAATCTCCAACAAGGGCTCTCGCATTCCCACAGAAAAGGAGATCAAGTCGACCTATCTGAAGCGCTGGGACCGCAAATACGGTGCCACCTACGCCGTGCTCGACATTCTGCAACGGATCTTTTATCGCAACGACGCGGCACGCGAGGCTTTCGTCGAAATGTGTGATGACCGTGATGTACAGAAGCTGACCTTCGACAGCTATTTGTACAAGCGAGTGGTGCTGATGAATCCATGGCAGCAAATCAAGCTGACGCTGCGCACCCTCGGAAGCCTGATCCGTGGTGAAGCTCTAGCGCCTTCTGATTACGGTCCCGTTCCTTCTGCTGTCGGTCGCTCCGATGGTGACTTCCTTGCAGAAGAAGCTGCGCAAGCGATCAAGGCACAGGCAAAAGAGAAAGAAACCGCGGAAGTCAGCTGAAGCATTGTCGCTTCAGCTATGAACCCCTCATAAAAAATCAAGCTGGAGTCACTTTAATGACTCCAGCTTTTTGTCAGGACTGAATCAGTTCGAAACGGGCCAGTTGCGAGGCCTGGTTACGCAGTACAGCGAGAAGATTGAGGCGGTTATCGCGAAGCTGGGGGTCATCGGCCATCACCATCACGCTCTGATCACCATCAAAGAACGCCTCGAGGGCAGGCGTTGCCTCGTCTAGGGCACTGGCCAGTGCCTGGTAATCCCGCGACAACGCCAGGGGAAGCAAGCGAGTCACGACATCAAACATCGCCTGTTCACTGGGTGACTCGAACCGTGCCGGATCCACCACGCCACTGGCATCAAGCACGGAGCTCGCCAAATCTCCTTTTTCCGCCAGACGAGCGGCACGCTGAACCACAGCCTGCACACCCCCAAGTCGCCCCTGCTGGCGCAGGCTTGCCAGCAAACGAATGCGATCAAGCACATCCATCGGATCCGCCAAGAGACGTCCATCGGTCACGCCTTCGCCGGCCACCGCCTGGACCAGATCGACGCCGTGGCCATCCTCCTCCAATTGCGACTGGATCCGCTGACGCAGAAGCAGCACTAGATCTGCGACCAAACCACTCGTATTCACCTGAAACGCCGGGAACAGTGCGCTCCAGTGATCGGCTGCGGCCTGCAGAAGTTGGAGCAAATCCAGCCGCCAACCCTGATTCCAGAGGATCTGAAGGACACCATTTCCGGCACGACGCAGTGCGTAGGGATCAGACGAGCCACTGGGGCGTTCCCCCTTGGCAAAGATGCTGAGCAACAGCTCCAGCCGTTCGGCCAGGGCCACAACGGCGCCAGCATCACTGCTGGGGAGGTGATCACCAGCCCCTCGCGGCAGGTAATGCTCCACAACCGCCAGGGCCACAGAACGCGGCTCCCCCTCCTCCAGCAGATACTTACCACCCATCAACCCTTGTAATTCAGGGAATTCACCCACCATCTGGCTGACCAGATCGTGCTTGCAGAGGTGCGCGGCACGGATTGCAGCGGATTGCGCCGCGGCATCCAGACTGAGCTGATCCAGCAACTGGGCTGTGAGCCATTCGATCCGATCAACGCGATCACGCAGACTTCCCAGCCCCTCGGCAAACGTGACCCGGTCGAGGGCGTCACGGCGCTCGGCACTGGGCTGACGGCGATCAACGGTGAGGAAAAACTCGGCATCGGCCAGCCGGGCACTGAGAACACGCTCATTACCTCGGCAAATGCGCTCTGCAGCAGCATCCAATCCATTACTGACCAGCAGGAAGTCAGCACAGAGCACCTCTCGGGCTGTGAGCCGCAACGGATCAATGGCCACATCAGGACGTCGAAGAGGGACGTAGCGCTGATGGGACTGCATCACGGTGACGATCACCTCAGGAGGAAGATCGAGGAAGCGATCAGCAATCGCCCCTGCAAGCACCGTCGGTGACTCCACAAGATCGACGAGCTCCTCAAAAAGCGAGTCCGGGCAGTCGGGTTCACCCTGCAAAGTCTGAGCCTTAGCAGCCAAGGCTTCCCGAATCACCTGAGCACGCTGCTCGCGATTCACCAGGACACCCGCTGCAGCCATCGCGGATGCATAGGTCCCGGCGTTGGAGAGCTCTACTACTTCAGAGCCAAGGCGGTGGGGGCGACTGCAACGTCCGCTGTTCACCACTGGATCGCTCCCCTGCAGTGTCACAGGAATGATCTCCTCGCCCTGGAGGGCCACTAACCAACGCACGGGACGACTGAAACGCTGGTCACCTGAGCCCCAACGCATGAAGCGCCTGCCCTGGAGAGCATCGATCCAAATTGGAATGGCGTTCTGGAGCAGCTCACGGGTCGTTTGCCCCTTCACGAGGACGGAAGCGAAGACACAATCACCCTTCGGAGTGGGGCGGACCTCCAGAGCCGAAGGGTCCACACCACAACGACGAGCAAAACCAATGGCTGCCGGTCCCGCCTCGCCGTTCACGAAGGCCTGGGCCACAGGGGGGCCCTTGCGCTCCTCCTGGAGATCATCCTGCCCATCGGCCAAGTTCTCGACCAGCACGGCCAGGCGCCTCGGGGTGCTGGTGACCTGGATGTCACCGTGATCCAGCCTCCACTCCTTCAGATCACGCTGCAGGCGCTCCCGTAGCTGGGGTAAGGCCAGACGCGCAAAATCGGCGGGCAGTTCCTCGGTACCGATCTCGAGCAGAAAGGTTGCAGGCACGCCGTTGAGCTCATCCAGTCGCTGACTGTATTGGAAGCCGTTTCGCTACCTTCAATAGAGATTGATACGAGTGCCAGTGAGCCAGAGCGACGTCGATGCTTCAAAGGGTCTCGAAGACCAGGGCAGCGGCGCGGTCTCCCAGGCTCTGCCGAAGGCCGAACAGCGCAAGCTCGACAGCGATTATCTGCGAGAGCCCCTGCTGACTGAGCTGAAAAACGAGCTGCCGCAGTTCAGTGAAGACGCCCTGCAGATCCTTAAATTCCACGGCAGCTATCAGCAAGATGATCGCGACCGCCGCGAAAAGGGTCGTGACAAGCATTGGCAGATGATGCTGCGGCTGCGCAGCCCAGGTGGCCGCATCCCCGCTGATCTGTTCCTGGCACTGGATGATCTTTCGGATCGCCTCGGTGATGGCAGCCTTCGGGCCACGACGCGCCAGGCATTCCAGATGCATGGGGTGGCCAAATCTGACCTCAAAGAGGTCATCGGAACGATCATCCGTCAAATGGGCTCAACGCTTGCGGCCTGTGGAGACATCAACCGCAACGTGATGGCTCCGGCGGCCCCATTTGAAAAAGATGGCTACCCAGCGGCACGACAACTGGCCGACGAGATTGCTGACCTGCTCAGTCCTGAAGCTGCTGAAGGCTCCTATCTAGACCTTTGGGTGGATGGAGACCTCAGCTATCGCATCAAACCCAGTCGTGGCGTGAAAGCGGCCAGACAAAGGCAAAAGGAAGGTGGTGTGAACTCAGGGAGTGAGCAGGAGCCCCTCTACGGCGACACTTATCTGCCACGCAAATTCAAAGTGGCCGTCACCGTGCCCGGTGACAATTCCGTCGACCTGCTGACCCAGGACATTGGTCTTGTCGCCTTTGCCGATGCCACAGGAGCCCTGAAGGGTTGCAACGTGTACGTGGGCGGAGGCATGGGTCGAACCCATAACAAGGAGGAGACCTTTGCCCGCGTCGCTGACCCCCTTGGTTACGTAGCAGCCGATCAGGTGTTTGACCTGGTTCAGTCGATTCTTGCCCTCCAGAGGGACCACGGAGATCGCCGGCTGCGTCGCCATGCCCGAATGAAGTATCTGCTTCACGACCGGGGGGTGCAGTGGTTCAAGCAAGAGCTCAAGACACGCTATTTCCAAGGAGAGCTCAAGTCACTCCGCAATGAGCCCAAGGCCAAGCTCGTTGATTATCTGGGCTGGCACCGCCATCGTGCCGGGATGTGGTTCGTTGGGATCCCCCTCCTTTGCGGGCGCTTGCAGGGCGAACTCAAAGCCGGCCTGCGTCGGATCGTGGAGACGTATCAGCTCGAGATTCGCCTGACCCCCAATCAAGACCTTCTCCTCTGCAATATCGGCACACCGCAACGGGCCGGAGTGCGTCAGGCCCTTGCCGCCCTTGGCATCGAGACACCTGAATCCCCTCAGGCCCTGGCACGCCACGCCATTGCCTGCCCGGCACTGCCGACCTGCGGCCTGGCGATCACTGAATCAGAGCGAATTCTTCCGGAGGTCCTCAAGCGGCTCAATACCCAACTGGAACGCCTGGCGATCAGTAAACCGATCCTGGTGCGGATGACGGGATGCCCGAACGGTTGTGCACGCCCCTACATGGCGGAACTCGGACTCGTCGGCAGCGGGGTCAATCAGTATCAACTCTGGTTGGGTGGAAGCGCCAATCTGCAGCGCCTGGCTCGTCCCTTCCTGGACAAGATGCCGTTGGAATCGCTGGAAACCACCCTTGAGCCTCTGCTGATCAGTTGGCGCGAAGCCGGAGGTCGGAGCACCCTTGGTGATCACATCAGCAAGCTGGGCGATGCAGCAGTGAGCGAGCTGCTCGCCAGCACCTAATCCGAGCGTCCGTAGACCGCCTCAGCAGCCGCTGTACTCCAAGCCCACAGTTGATCTCCGTAACTGAAGTGCCACCACTCATTCGGGTGACGCACGAATCCCGCCACGCTCAGACATGACGCAAGAAGCTCACGGCGTTCATGCCAGACCGCTTCGGCTGAGTCGGGATTCCGATGCGCGAGCTCCGAGTAGAAGTGCGGCTCTGAGACAGCACCGATCGCATCAATCTCCCCCCCCATATCGAGAGGCATGCCCGCCTCGGAGACGAGCGTGAGATCCACAGCAGCTCCGGTGCTGTGGGGAGGGGGCGTTGTCGGGTCTGAAGAAGGGGGAGCCCAGAAGCGCTCAACAAGCTGTCTCACCTCCTCATGCCTCGAGGCCTGGCTTGGTTGACTGGCATCCAACTGTCGGCGCCTGCATTCCTCTAGGAACGCATGCTCCACCATGAAGGACTGAACAACCACTGGCCTCCAGGCATCGAAAATGCCGAGCCGCAGGGACGGCTGAAGCCGCTGAAGCTCATCCTGGGCCAGGAGCAATCGCTGCCGAACCCCCTGCCGCAACCGGAAGGGATCGGAGCCGGGACCGTAGGGAGCCCCCAGAGACGCATAGGGATGCGGCCGCAAACAAAGGAGAGCGGGCTCCAAGGGCAGCAGAGGCTCACCGCAGTCCCTGATTGGACAATCACGCCAGGGCCTGACCATCAGGACAAGGGTCGTTGCGGCCAGATTGCCAGACCTCAATGCATCGCCCTCATCAAGAATGCAAAAACCGCATCATTTCCACAGAGGGACAGGCATTTTCCCCAGATTGAGTCTCACGCGGCTCAAGCTCAGGCCAGTCGTCAACCAGACAACAGGCGGGGATCTTCCATGAATCTTGACAAATCCGAAGAAATTCTTTCATCTCAAAAACAAAGCGAGGACCGCCCCTGAAAACGAGGGCCAACACTGAAATCCTTTCGTATCAACAAAACCAATGCGCGGAATCGACAATGGGTAAACATCGCTGCAACAAGCCCCAAAACGGTGTTGCAAAACACAGAAATCAGAGGGCAACAGTGGCGCAAGTCTCAGAATGGACTCAAGCCTGTGGAGAACGCTGTCAGCTGAACGGTCTCAGCTGGGCGGTCTCAGTTCAGCTGGCCTGCTGCGGTCAGACGACGTTGCTGTTCCTCAAGCAATTGACGCAGAGTTGGGTACTGCCCCAAACCGGGATCCTGGCTAATGAGGCTTGAAGCCTCCTCCCGCGCTTCCTCGAGCACACTGCCATCATCCGCAAGACTGGCCAGGGCCAGATCAGGCAGGCCCGACTGGCGCGTTCCAAGCACCTGTCCTGGTCCGCGCAAGCGCAGATCCATCTCAGCGATCTCGAAGCCGTCATGGGAGCGCACCAACACCTCAAGTCGCTGACGAGCCAGCAGATTGCGGCTGTCATTCACCAGGAGACAGTGGGACGCTGCAGCACCGCGCCCGACACGTCCGCGCAGTTGATGCAACTGGGCCAGGCCGAAACGATCGGCATGATCAATCATCATCACGCTGGCTTCCGGCACATCAACACCCACCTCCACCACGGTCGTGGACACGAGCACATCACAACGCCCTTCTGCAAACGCTCGGATCACCGACTGCTTGTCAGCACTATTCAATCGGCCATGCAATAGGCCCACGGATCGATCTGGGAAGATCTCCTCACTCAACTGGCGATGCACATCCACCGCTGATCGCAGATCAAGTTTTTCCGATTCCTCCACCAGCGGCAGAACCACGTAGGCCCGTTGTCCCTTGGCGATCTCACTGGCGATGAGGTCATAGGCCTCCTGGCGAGATGTTGACGCCAGGAGCTGCGTCTGGATCGGGGTGCGTCCTGGTGGTAGTTCATCGATCTGACTGACATCGAGATCCCCGTGGAGGGAGAGCGCCAACGTGCGGGGGATCGGAGTCGCCGTCATCGTGAGCAGATGGGGTTGCAACCCTTTGGCAAGCAATCGGTTGCGCTGCTTCACCCCGAACCGATGTTGCTCATCCACCACGACCAGCCCAAGGCGAGAAAAATCCACAGGATCTTCAATCAACGCGTGGGTTCCAACCAGAATCTGCAGAGTTCCGTTCGCCAGATCAGTCAGCATTCGCCGCCGAGCGGGCCTTGGCGTTGAGCCTGTCAACAGTTCCACCGTGACATTGAGTGGGATCAACCAACGACAAAGACCGCGATAGTGCTGCTCTGCAAGGACCTCGGTCGGTGCCATCAGAGCCCCTTGCCAACCTGACTCCACCGCCTTGAGAAGGGCCGCGATGGCCACCACGGTTTTGCCACTGCCCACATCCCCCTGTACCAATCGCGCCATCGGTTCCGCGCGAGCAAGATCCTTCTCAATCTCCGCCAACACACGCTGCTGTGCACCGGTGAATTGAAAGGGCAGCTGCTCGAGAAACCGACCAACCAAGCCATCCCGCTGGCCAGCAATCGACAACACCGGAGCCTGACGCTGGCGCCAACGAGACCGACGCTGCATCAGACCGAGCTGTAGCAACAGGAATTCGTCGAACACAAGACGGCGGCGGGCCTGTTGCAGTTGCTCCCGGTCGCTTGGTTGGTGGATCACACGCAGGGCTTCCGGTCTAGGCATGAGCTGCCGGCGGCGTTGCGTCTCAATTGGCAGCGGGTCCGACCATTGGGATGAAGCCGGCAGGACCGTATCCACGAGACTGCGCATGCGATCAGCAGTCAGTCCCTCTGTGAGTGCATAAACCGGGATTAATCGACCGATCTGGCGGGAACGCAAGGGAGAACTGGCGCTCTCCATGACTTCAATTAGCGGATCCTGAAAACTCACGCCATAGGGGCCAGTTTTCACCAAACCACTGACGGCCACCGTGGCACCCGGAGGATAAAGACGCGCCTGAGCATGAAGGGCAGCAGGTGAACTGAAGCGACGACCGGCTAAGAAGCGTGTGACTTTCAAGCGGCCGGTGGGATCTTGCAGCTGCAGTTCGAGGATCGAAAGGTTGGGATTACGCGGACTCGTGAAGCCATGGCAACGACGCACTGTGGCCACGATCGTCGCCGTCTCGCCTGGCTCAAGGGCTTCGATCCGTCGCAATGCTGAGTAATCGACGTAGTCGCGGGGGAAATAAAGCAAAAGGTCTCGCACCACAAGCAAACCAAGAGCGGCCAGTCGTTCAGCAAGCTTTGGTCCAATCCCGCGAACCTTGGAGAGGGCTGCGTCCAAGGCCAGCGACTCACGGCCGTTCCCTGTTGAAGACGACACTGGGGCCGCCTGAACACGGAGACGCGGCGGCGCCATGGGAGTGGAGGGCTCCAAGCGTTGACGAAGGCCGTGGAGCCACTGACGCGTGGTGGTCACCAATCGCCGTCGAGACGCTTCCTCCAGCTCCGGATAGCGGGCGAACTCCTGGGCCAACGTTGCTAAACGTTGGAGGCTGTCCTGCGGCAGGGGACAGGGGGGAGGAGCAGCGCACTGTCGACTCAGGAACGCATGAAATCGCTCCTGACGCCCTTGCAGATTGGAGAAACCACGATCCGCTTCGAGGCCGAGGGCGGTCTGCAAAGGCTGCAGCCATGCCTTCAGAACATCCATCTCCCGCGCCGAGAGCGCGGGCTTCAGGCTCTCATCTGGGGGTCGCTCGGAGGGCTGGGCCACCACTGCTCTTGCACCTGCCGGATCGTGGAACGCCGCTGCCAGTGGCGTTGCTTTTGCACCATTGTGAGCAGTTCCCGCCGCCGATGACGCAGACACATGCGACAACGACGCAGCTCAGCGTGATCAAATTCCAGCTCTGAGGGACGAAGCAGCAGGCAGCTGAGTTCGACCCACTGATCCACAGAAGCTTCAGGGAGTGGGACACGAAGCCTCAGAAGGTTGGATGCTGCCGGGAGACTCTCGACCTGACCACTCAGCGCTGCATCGAGCAGGCTGATGGGCAACAGACTTGATGCCAATCCTGAGCGCATCAGCTCCACATTCAACGCGTGGGACAAATTGCGCAGACGCCTCAACAAAGCACGATCAAGACCGTCTAACCAACGCACAAGCTCCCTGGGCATGGCTGGCAACAGACCAGACCCCGCCTCAGTTGAGGGGAGGGAACGGGGCCATGAATCCAGCTCTGAACCCCCTGAAGACTCGGCAGCAACCATCGCCTGGCCTGCCATCACAAACAACGAGCGCAACATCGCCAAATCAGATGTGGCTCCCTGCCCAGACCACTCACTCTGCAGCGAGTCGTCGTCCTCAATCTCGGTCTCCTCTGGAACGCTCTGCTCCGTGGGGCTCTCCTCGTGATCTGCCTGCTCGTGATCTGCCTGCTCGTGATCTGCCTTCTCGAGCTCAGCCAGATCAATCTCGCTGTCCTCCTGCCCACCGGTAGGCAGGAGACCCTGAAGCAGCGAGGGCTGATGGATCGGAGGATCGAGGCTCAGTTGGATCGACTGCGTCGCCCTAGGGCCTGAATCAGTCGGTGACCGCTCAGGGTGAACCGCGTCAGTCGGCCGATCCTCCAGCAACGCTTTCTGGGCTTGCTGGACTCTGACCACCTGCTCGCGAGAAATCTGACGGGAGAGATCCATCAGCTGCTCAATGGTGAGAAGAGAACAGCAGCGCTGAACCAGCGCATCAATCCTTGCCTGAATCTCGGCCCGTCGAGCCACGTCGATTGCCGCAAGACGCTGACCGTCATCAGCAGTCAATAGCGTGGCCAGGGACGCACGGACAGCTGGTAGGAGCAGGTCTCGAAGGATCTGCAGATAAAGCGCCTGCTCGCGATAAAGACGTGGGGCCATGGACTGCCCCCACGTCTCAAGACGGGCAAGTTGTTCGCTGGGGTCGTGCAACGGGGAAGAAACGCCGTATCTCGGCTGGCTGATCAGCCAGCCGTCATGGAGGCGACTTCAGTGGCGAAGTCCACCTGCTCAATCTCGATGCCCTCGCCAAGGGTGTAACGAGTGAAGCGACGCACCTTGACGTTTTCACCAATCTTGCCGGCGGCCTGCTTGACCAGCTCAGCAACAGTGATCGAGCTGTCCTTGATGAAGGGCTGCTCCATCAGAGCAAGCTCCTTGAGGCGCTTGCCGATACGGCCCTCAACGATCTTCTCCTTCATCGCTTCAGGCTTGCCATCCAGGTCGTCACGACCCATCTCAATCGCCTTTTCGCGCTCACGAATCTCGTCAGGGATCTCGTCAGTGGTGACGTATTCGACGTTGGGGCAGGCGGCCACCTGCATGGCCACATCGCGAAGCAGCTCCTGGAACATGTCGCCACGTGCCACAAAGTCGGTCTCGCAGTTGACCTCAACCAGAACACCCACGCGGGCGCCGGTGTGGATGTAGCTGCCGATCGAGCCCTCAGCGGCGGTACGGCCGGACTTCTTCTCAGCGCTGGCAATGCCCTTCTGCCGCAACCACTCAATGGCCTTATCGCAATCACCATCGGTCGCTGCAAGAGCTTTCTTGCAATCCATCATTCCCGCGCCGGTCTTATCGCGCAGGTCCTTGACAAGCTTGGCGGAAACGGCAGCCATCGTGAAGAGGTGGTGGTGGGAACTGGAAATGGAGAACCGCCGACCCGCTCAAGCGGAACGGCGGCGTGAACTTAGCGGTTCGAGGACCTCAGCCTTCGGCGTCGTCGGCACCGCGCTGATCATTGGCACCGTGACGGCCCTCATTGATCGCATCGGCAAGGCGGCTGAGCACGAGCTGAACGGAGCGGACAGCGTCGTCATTGCAAGGAATCGGCACCTCGCACAGATCTGGATCGCAATTGGTGTCCAGCATCGACACCAGAGGAATATCAAGCTTGCGTGCCTCGAGCACAGCATTGGTCTCGCGACGCTGATCGACGAGAACCACAACATCCGGGAGGCGGCGCATGTTCTTCAGACCACCCAGATATTTCTGGAGTCGATCGAGCTCACGACGGAGTACAGCGGCCTCTTTCTTGGGGCGCATGGCGATGGCTCCGCTGGATTCCATGCGCTCAAGATCCTTGAGGCGATCAATCCGGGCCTTCATGGTGGTCCAGTTGGTGAGCATGCCGCCCAGCCAGCGCTGGTTCACATAGGACGCTCCGCAACGGGCGGCTTCGAGAGCCACCACTTCGGACGCCTGCTTTTTGGTGCCGACAAACAGAAAGCGCTTGCCACTGCGGGCAGCGGAGCGAACCCACTTGTAGGCATTGTTCATGCAGACAGCGGTCTGCACGAGGTCAATAATGTGCACCCCGTTGCGCGCGCAATAGATGTAGCGCGACATCTTGGGGTTCCAGCGACGGGTCTGGTGCCCAAAGTGGGCGCCAGCTTCCATCATCTCAGCAAGAGTGACAACAGCCATGGGAGGTGAGGTTTCGGGTTCGCCTCCACCTGTCAGGGATGGTCGTGGGACCAGCACCCGAAACAGACAGGTGTGCGGTTTGAAAGGACCAGATGACCCTACCAAAGCAAGGTTCAGGCCATCCCTTGCTGGCGAGCTTCAAGTGCCATAGCCCGCACCCCGATCCGATTGAGGGGAAGCCGGAGCAATTCCATGGCCAGATCGGGCCGCCCGCGGCGAATGAGCCAGGCAAGCAGCGGCCTCAGTGAGCGTTCGTTGAGCAGACCGCCAAGGGTGAGCAGCTCCCAAAGCAAGCGATGCAACCAGGTGAACTGAATGATGAATCGCACCCGGCGGCTGGGGTGCTTGCGATAAAAAACCAGCCCCATTTTGGCTCGCTCACGCTCCACCCTGATCAAATCGGGGATCTGCTCAAGACGGAATGCCGGATGCCAGTGATACCCCACCGCCTGAGGACACTTGACCAGAACAACACCCATCTGGCGGAGTCGCTCACCGAGTTCAAGATCCTCCCAGCCGTAAAGGCGGAAACCGGTGTCGAAGAGTCCGGACCGTTCCAGGACCTCTCGATCGATCGCCACATTGCCAGTGGCGAAATAGGCCCAGGACAAATCGCGGAGTTTGTGTCGTTCAGAGGTGGGGCTCTCAAAATTGGCGGTGTTGATCACAGCGCCATAGGTGAAACAAAGCCGATCACCGCGCTGACTCCAGGACTGTTTCAAGGCCGCCGCATGGGAGGCCAGAAATGTGGGAGTGACCACAAGATCGCTATCGATGAAAACAATCACGTCACCACGGGCGTGATCGACACCCCGGTTCCGCCCCTCCGCGGGCCCGCCATGGGCCTGCTCCACCAGACGCACATGCGGAAAGCGACCAGCGTCCCGACGCAGCCAGTCAGGCGTGCCATCACTGGAGCCGTCATCCACCACCACCACCTCATAGGCCTCGAGGTCGGTAGTCAGGCGCTGATCCTCCAAGGCCAGCAGACACTTCTCCAGGATCGACCGCCGGTTGTAGGTGGGGATGACGACGCTGGCAAACATCCGCACAGGACCGGCAAGGACCCACAGCCTAAAGACATGAAAAAAGGGGGCCAAGGCCCCCCTGAAACGAAAGCAAGAACGGAATTCAGTCGGCTGCGCCACCGTTGTTGGCCGTACCGGTCACACCATTGCCGGCACCTTCTCCACGGCCGTCGTTGCGGAGCTTGCGCTTCTTGAACTTACGGGCGTAAGCGCGGTTGCGCTCTTGCTTTTCCTTCTTGAGATTTCTGCGCTTGGCCATGCGAAAGGGGCTGGACGACGACTGGGACTCCTACCAACTTACTCTTCCGCCTTGAACAGGCGACCGTCCTCCATCCGCATCAACCGATCAGCTAGATCGAGAATGCGAGGGTCATGGGTCACCATCAGCACCGAGCAGGACTGTTCGCGGGCCAAGCGACGCAGCAATTCCACCACCTCGCGGCCCGTGGTGCTGTCCAGCGCGGCTGTCGGTTCATCAGCGAGCAGCAGCTGTGGCCTGGCCGCCAGCGCCCGGGCGATCGCGACGCGTTGCTTCTGCCCACCGGAGAGATCGTGGGGCCGCTTGGCCATGTGGTCATCCAGACCGACCGCCCGAAGCCATTCCCGTGCCTGATCACGACGGGCGCGGTAGGAGAGCCCCTCAAGAAGATCAGAGCCCATCTGCACGTTCTGTTCCGCCGAGAGGCAGCGCAGCAGGTTATGGCCCTGAAAAATCATGCCGATCCGACGGCGCAATCTCTGCCTCTGGCCGCGGCCAGCCCCCCGGAGCTGCTGTCCGAACACCCAAAGATCCCCTTGCTGCACCTGGCGCAGGGCTCCGATCAGGGTGAGCAAGGTGGTCTTCCCGCAGCCCGAAGGTCCCGTCAGGAGGACCACCTCTCCGGGTTCAATCCTCAGATCCACAGCCTGAAGAACCTGCCGGCGAGTGGAGCCGCGGCCATACCAGTGGCTCAGCCCCTGGATCTCAACCGTGAACGACGAGGTTGGCTTGGCAGGCTCGGGCTGCCGAGAACGAATCAGCTGATCGGACGGGCTGGACATGGGTCAGAAGATCTCAGCTGGGTCTGCATCGACCAATCGGCGCATGGCCAGGCAGGCGGACACCATGCACATGACAAGGATCATCGTGAAGACCGTCAGAGCACGGCTGAGGTCCATACCGACAGGTAAACGCGTGGCCTCACGGACAAACCAATACAGACCCTGGCCGGCCAGGTAGGCGGGCACGTAGCCGAACATGGCCAGCAGCAACCCTTCGCGGACGACAACCCCGAGCAACGTGGGGAGGCGGTAGCCCATGGCCATCAAGGTGGCGTATTCCGGCAGGTGGTCGCTCACGTCTGTGTAGAGCACCTGGTACACAATCACGCATCCCACCACGAATCCCATGGCGGCACCGAGCGTGAAGATGAATCCGATGGACGTACTGCTGCGCCAGTAGTTCTGTTCAAAATCAATGAACCCCTGCTTGGTCAGCACACGCACATCCTCAGGCAGCAAAGCCTGGAGCCTCTGACGCACCTGTTCAGGGTCGGCGCCAGGAAGCAGACGAATCAGACCGAGTTCGATGCTGCCCGAGGGGGTGTTGGGCATGAGATCCAAGAAGGTTTCCGAACTGGTCAGCAGATTTCCGTCTGCGCCGAAACTGGTGCCGAGGGCAACCAGACCGGCCACTCTCACTCGATTGCCGCCGATTTCACTCTCAACGGTGCGACCCTCCCGAAACCAAGCAGCAACTGGACCAAATTCCGGACGGGAACGCTCATCGAACAAGACCCGGCCCTTCTGAGACAACAATCTCGCCTTGGCGGGTAAATCTGGATCGGTAAAAAAAGGATCGTCTGGGTCAAATCCGAGCGCCAAGATCGAACGGGTGTGACGGGTCTCAGGATTGCGCCAGAGCATGAGGCTCCAGTGCACCGGAGTGATGCCCTCAACAGCAGGATCGGCCATGGTTTGAATCAAACGCCGCCTGGGAAAGCCAGCCATCCGCACCGAACTGGTGGAGCGGGGGCTGATCAGGACCAGATCCGCATCAAAACGTCGATGCACAGTGACGCTGGCATCGAAGAGGCCATCGCGGAATCCCAGCTGCATGAACATCAGGATCCCAGCGAAACTGATCCCGGCGAGGGCCACGACCAACCTCACCGGCTGGCGGATCAGCATCAGGGAGGCCAGGGGAATTCGCCGCCACCACCAGAAAGGACGCATCACAGCAACCGGCTCAGGGGTTCTGGAAGCGAGCGATGACCTTCATACCGGCCAAACGGGTCACCCGAGCTGCGGATTCAGCGTTCAAGCGAACCCTGACCTCCACGATCCGAGCATCAGCATCACCCGTGGGATCAGTGGAGAGCACCCGCCGCTGTCGCACCTGGGGACTGATCCGCATCACCTCGCCCTCAAGACGTCCGCTAAAGCCGCCGTTCTCACTCACCAGAGTGACCGCCTGACCGAGGAGAATGCGATTGACATCCGATTCGTAAACCTCAATCAGAGCTTCCATCTCCTGGCTAGCCCCAACCTCAAGCACCCCATCGGTACCGGAACGCTCCCCCACCCTGGTGATCACTTTCAGCACCACACCATCAATCGGAGAGCGCAACTCACTGTCCTTGAGATCAGCCTGCAATTTGCGCTCACGGGCCAGGGTTTCCCGACGCTCCCCTTCCAGACGCACCAGTTCATCCTGCTTGTCTTCGAGGAGAACAAGGGCGGCCGCACCTTCACGAGCGGCCGCGGCGTAGCGGGAGACCTCACGCTTCTGCATCCGGATCTCAATGTCCAACGTGCGCAATGTCTCTTGCACACCAGAAAGATCCGCCAGAATTTGGGGGCGGCTGTCGAAGCTGGCAAGCACGTCGCCGCGACGCACTCTGTCCCCCTCCCTCACCAACATTTGGGCTACTCGAGGGGTGCCGCCAAAACCACTGACCGGCGCCGCAAGGCGGCGGACATCACCGGCGGGTTCAAGCTGGCCTAAGGCTGCGACAGCTTCGGGTGGCCGAACAGTCACCGGGTTTGCCGGTGCCGGCTGTGAGGGAACGGATGGCCGCCGTAGCACCGCAAACAGGCCCAGCAACACGAGCAGTCCCAGGCCACCAGCAAGCCAGGGGAGTCGCCCAGACATGGTCAAGGCTCGGGGGGATTGTCGAAGAGAAGCTCCTCGATGTAACGATCCGCCCACTCCGGACTGAAGGCCTTCTCGAGAACCCGCCGGGTCTTGTCGTTGCGCTTCTGTTGCAGGCAATAGGAGAGCTGACCCTGGTGACGTTGAATTGTAGGAAGCGCATCAGCGGCGTCGGGCTCGCCCTGCCTGATCGCTGTGGCCAGGATCTCGAGATAGCGATCCACAAGATCCACAAACCACCCTTCCTCCTCGGCATCGACGGGGCGGATGAAGCGAACGAATGGGGAGAAGATCGACCCCCAGGCCGGCAGCTCGCGCACCTGCTGGAACGGCGGCAACACCAGGTCCTCCAGCGGACTGTGCACCGAGTCCGGCAGATGAGCTGTCACCGGGGAGAGATCGACGATCGCTGCGGAGATCCCCGCGGGACTGGCGACGATATCGGCACCGAAGACGGGCAGGTCGTAGCGAGGATCTGGGAAAAACACGCAGTGCAGGATCTGGAGGCCAAGCCCAAGGCGAGCGGTCTCGAGATGCAACTTGCGCAGCCCTCGGCACTGATGCAGTTCGTTGCGGATGAACAGAGCCTCGCCGTCAAGCGTGGCGGTGATCGCCTCCAAATCGGGGTCGACCGCAAGGGGGGCAAGATCGGGCAGATCCTGACGACAGATCCGGATCCGATCGGCCAGGGCATCCACCAGGGGATGCATGGAGAGATCCGAATCGCTGATGGTCGTCGGCACAGGTGCGATGCAGCACAGAATGGGACTTTGACACGGGATCCTGAGCCACTCCACCCCCGGCCCTGAACTTCTGCATCAGACCCTGGCGAACGGCAGCCGCTGCGTGATCGCCCCCATGCCGGAGAGCACACTCACCTGTTTTGATTTCTGGTGTAAAGCCGGAAGTGCCAGCGAAACAACCGGTGAGGAAGGGATCGCCCATTTCCTGGAACACATGGTGTTCAAGGGCAGCCAACGGCTTGGGCCAGGGCAATTCGATCGACGCATCGAAGCGCTGGGTGGCAGCAGCAATGCCGCCACTGGATTCGACGATGTGCATTTCCATGCTCTCGTGCCTCCAGAAGCCGCTGCGGAGGGGCTCGACCTACTACTCGACTTGGTGCTGGAGCCGGCCCTTGAGGCAGACGCCTATGCCATGGAACGGGACGTGGTGCTGGAGGAGATCGCTCAATACCGGGACCAACCCGATGACCAGGTGATCCAGCAGCTGCTGACACGCTGCTGCCCAGATCAGGCCTACGGACGTCCGATTCTTGGCTGGGAAACCAGCCTGCTAGCCAGCACTCCAGCACTCATGCGCCGCTTCCACGAACGGCGCTACCAAGGCAGCAATTGCTGTCTGGCGGTAGCCGGTGCGCTTCCGGCAGGGCTTGAGAGCCGACTGACGGCTAGTGCCATGGCTGCACTGCCAAAAAAAGATGTCGAGGGCGGAGGAGTCCAAAGGACCACTCCCCTGCGTTTCAAGGCTGGGCACGCTGCCATCCAGGTGCCCAGGCTGGAGGCCGCGAGGGTGCTCATGGCCTGGCCGGCCGCCCCGGCTGAAGACCAGCTGGCCGTGATGGGAATGGACCTAGCCACAACGGTGCTGGCCGAGGGACGGCGCAGCCGCTTCGTGCAGCACCTGCGCGAGGAGCTGCAAATCGTGGAATCCATCGACATGGACCTGACCGTTTTGGAAGAGGGCAGCCTGGTCATGCTCGAGGCCTGCTGCCCGCCCGACTTGGTGGAGCGAGTGGAGCAGGAGGTGCAGATCGTGCTCGCTGCGGTAGCCGCAGAACCAATTCATGCGAACGAGCTGGAACGGGCGAGACAGCTCGTAGGTAACGGTCTGCGCTTCAGCCTGGAGGCACCTGGTGCTGTGGCCGGGATTGCCGGAGCGCAAACGCTTTGGGGACATTCAAAGTCGCTGCTTGAGCCGTTGATCCATCTGAATCACTGGGATCCTGAAACCCTGAGAACTTCGGTGTTCTCCCAGTTACAAACCGAACAGGCCTTCACGCTCGTGGCCCTGCCTGGTGATGAGGACTGATGCCCCTACCTGATCTGATTCTCGACCCCGTCAACACGCCCGGGGTGATGGCCGCCAAACTTTGGATCCGTCGCGGAAGCGGTGCGGATCCCGACGGCCAACGTGGAGCGCATCAACTGCTGGGCTCCAGCCTCACCAGAGGCTGTGGACCGCTTGATCACCTGGCATTGGCGGATCTGGTGGAGGGCTGCGGCGCAGGCCTGCGCTGCGATACCCATGAAGACGGCATGCTCATCAGCCTCAAGTGCCGTGACACCGACGCTGCGGAACTTCTGCCTGTGCTGGGCTGGATGCTCAGCGCCCCCCAACTCCGTCCCAAGCAGGTGAATCTGGAGCGGGAATTAAGCCTTCAAGCCCTACAGCGTCAGCGGGAGGACCCCTTTCACCTCGCCTACGACGGCTGGCGTCAGCTGGCCTATGGCACAGGTCCCTATGGACACGATCCCCTCGGGGTCAGCGACGAGTTGCAAGTCCTCGATGCACAAAGTCTGCGCCCCCTCGCCGAGCAGTTGACTTGCGATGGAAGCGTTCTCGCCCTCTCGGGAACGATTCCGACGGAACTGCTCAGCGGACTGGTGGATACGCCTGCTTTTCAGTCGCTCCAGACAGGCCAGGGGCTGAACCAGGCGGGGCCCGACCTGGACGAGCGGTGTGCGAATGAAACGTCCACACCTCAACCACAAGGAGCGATCAGCCTTCACCCTCTAGCCACCGAACAGGTGGTGATGATGCTGGGGCGGCCCACTCGCCCCCATGGTCATCCCGACGATCTAGCCCTGCGACTACTCCAGGCCCATCTAGGGGTTGGCATGTCAAGCCTGCTGTTCCGGCGCCTGCGGGAGGACCACGGCGTCGCTTACGACGTGGGAGTCCACCACCCCGCCCGTGCAGCCGCCGCCCCGTTCGTCCTGCACGCGTCCAGCAGTGTGGAACGGGCTCGGTTGAGCCTGCGGCTGCTTCATCAAAGCTGGCAGGAACTGGCTGAACGATTACTGAACGAGGAGGATCTCGAGCTAGCCCGCGCGAAATTCCGCGGACAACTCGCCCACGCCACCCAGACCACTGGGCAGAGAGCAGAGCGACGCGCCCAGCTGCGGGCCCTCGGTCTTGACGATGCGCACGATCAGAGAAGCCTGGAGCAACTCAAAGAGCTTGATGCCGAGGTGCTGCGGACAACCGCCGCCCGTTGTCTCCAGACGCCTTTGCTCAGCCTCTGCGGCCCCAAGGAGTCGCTCCAAACCCTCGCGAAGGACTGGCGCAAGCTGATCTGAAACGACGCAGCTCAGTCGGATGTTGCATCAAGCACCCGCAGATACTCGAGCGGGATCAGGAAGGTGCCTCTCCGAAAACGAACGGCAGCCATCTGCATTGGGCGCAGGCCCACGACATCCCCCAATTCCTCCGTTGTGACGAGGTCAGGTGGGCGAAGCATCGGCATGGGATCGGCCGTCTTCAGGTACGGCAGTGGTCGTACCAGCTGAACGCGGTCACCAATCGCGGCGGTCATGATCCCTGGGCAATGCTCCTCTCCTACTGCAGGATGGGTCGAGCTGACTTCTGCCCGTGCGGGCTTTGGCCACCTGGAGCGGCGCAACTGCCGGTCTGATGCTGATTCTCGTCGGCAGTTTAATGCCGGCGGCCGTTGTTCTGCCGCTCGTCCCCCCCCATGTGGTGTCTTTACCCAGCACCTGGCAGGTGCCGGCCCTGTTAGCTGTTGCCCTGATCTGCGGACCCAGGGCTGGAGTCATGGCCGCCGTCGCCTATCTGACCATCGGATTGTTCGACATGCCGGTGTTTCACGACGGTGGCGGGTTGGCCTATCTGCTGAATCCAGGTTTTGGGTATCTGGCTGGCTTCGTTCCCGCTGCCTGGCTCAGTGGTCGACTCGCCCAACAGCGAGGCATGAACAACCTGGGCCGCCTGACCCTTGCAGCGATTACCGGATTGCTCACGATTCAGATCTGCGGACTGCTCAATCTGTTGCTTGGCAGCTTGGTCGGGCGTTGGACTGAGCCGCTTCCCCAGCTCCTGTTCAGCTATTCCCTGGGCCCCCTTGGGGCGCAGATCCTTCTTTGCATCGCTGCGGCCCTGGTCGCGCGACTGATGCGCAAGCTTCTGGTCATCGAATGAATGGAGTTCCGATGATTCACGCGGGTGGCCAGCGACGCTTCAGACGGGTCTATTTGCTCCTGGCATTGCTGGTCGTGCTCGCTGATCAACTCAGCAAAGCCTGGGTGCGCGATCAGCTTTTGCCGGGCGTGGCCACGCCCTTGATCCCAGGGTTGCTGCAACTGCGCTGGGTGCGCAACAGCGGCGCCGCGTTCAGCCTGTTGACCGATGCGACGGTCCTGCTCGGGCTGCTCAGCCTGGTGGTGGCGATCGTCTTGCTCATCTGGATTTGGAAAGCACCTCGACTGGGAGCTTGGCAAGGCATAGCCCTAGCCCTGTTGCTCGGCGGGACCGTGGGCAACGGACTCGATCGCTGGCGGCTTGGTCATGTCACCGACTTCCTGGAACTGGTGCCGATCTCGTTTCCGATCTTCAATGGGGCCGATATCGCCATCAATCTTGCGGTCGCCTGCTTCGCCATCGACGCCCTCAGCCGACGCCATGATTCGGGACGAACCTGAACGCACAAGGTTGGCGATGCTGACCTTGCGACAGCCCAACCAGCCGGATCGCCAGCTGGTGCTCCATGGAGAGGCCTATCGGCTCGGCCGTGATGAGGGACTGGAGATCGCCGTAGAGCACCCGGCAGTCAGTCGTCAGCATGCCCTTCTGCGCCGCCGAGGCCGCCATTGGATGCTGATCGACCTGGAGTCCACCAATGGATTGTGGTGGAGAGGCCGACGGATCCGCGAGCTGGAACTACGGGACGGGGATCGCGTCAGCCTCGCGCCCGCCACGGAAGCCGGTGCCCCCACCCTTCACTTCCACAACCCTGCCGAACGAGGACTTCGGCGCGTCGAACAGTGGATCGCCCGAGGGCTGCTTCTCGCCCTCGGGGGTGGTGGCCTGGTTCTCAGTCTCGCGGCCCTGCAGGTTCCCGTCCGGGGGCGACTCGCGAGCGTGCAGGGACCGATCGCGATTTATGACCGCAACAACAAACCCCTGGATTCGGTTGATTCCAGCCGACACCGTGAGTTGCAGTCGATCGGATCCTTCTCCCCTGATCTGGTTCATGCGCTGCTGAGTAGCGAGGACAACCGCTTCTGGTGGCACCCGGGTGTTGACCCAGTGGGCACGCTCAGAGCCTTCGCCACCAATCTGACGGGGGGGCGCCTCATGGAAGGGGGCAGCAGCCTGACCCAGCAGCTGGCCCGCAGCCTCTACCCCGATCAGGTGGGGCAGGGAGACACCTTGGGGCGCAAATGGAGGGAGCTGTTGGTGGCTCTGCAGCTGGAGAGCCGATTCAGCAAAGGGGATTTGCTGCTCAGTTACCTCAACCGGGTCTACTTGGGGGTGGGCTGGGGCTTCGAGGACGCAGCCAGAACCTATTTCGGGAAGTCCGCCTCGCAACTCAGCCTGGAGGAATCGGCACTGTTGGTGGGGCTGCTTCCTTCACCGAATGGGCATGACCCCTGTCAGTACCCCCAGCGGGCGCTGGAAGCGAGAAACCGCGTGCTCAACAAGATGGCCGACGCTGGACGCTTGTCCCTCGATCAGGCTCGCCAAGCACGCCGGCGGCCGATTCAGCTGTCGAAATCTGCCTGCAGCCAACAATCCACGCGCCGCTCGGCACCCTTCTATACCGATCAGGTGCGTCGAGATCTCAGCGCCCTCGTGGGCCCTGAAGTCGCAGCGGAAGGAAATTTCCTGGTGGAAACACACCTCGACCCGCTGCTACAGGCGGTCTTGGAGCGACAACTGCAACGGCTGCTCAACGAAGCCCAGGGGCTCGGGGTCCGAGAGGGGGCTGCCGTGGTGATCGATCAGCGCAACGGGGGCGTGCTTGCCATCATGGGCGGCAAGGACTACCGCTTCAGTCAGTTCAACAGGGCGACCATGGCCCTGCGTCAGCCGGGGAGCACCTTCAAGCTGATGACCTACCTGGCGGCATTGCAACGGGGAATCAAAGCTGGAGATGCTGTTGACTGTGGCCCTCTGGACTGGGGCGGCCAACGCTTTGAGAGCACCTGTGGTGGTCAGCTCAGCCTCACAAGTGCCTTCGCCTCCAGCAGCAACACAGCCGCCCTGAGGCTGGCTCGGCGCGTGGGACTTGAACAGGTGGTGCGACAGGCCAGAGCCCTCGGAATCAACACCCCACTGGACCCAGTGCCCGGGCTGGCTCTGGGTCAGAGCGAAGTGCGACTGATCGATCTGACAGCCGCCTATGCAGCCGTGGCCAACGATGGGCTCTGGAACCCACCGACAACGATCCGCAGACTGCTGGATGCAGAAAGCTGTGCGGCCGAAAAGATCAAGCGCTGCGGCAGCCTCACCGGCACCGACAACACTCGGATGACCAGCGCCCGGCGCGCCCTGCGCAAGGACGTGGCCAAAAGCATGCAGGCCATGCTGCGGAGCGTTGTCCGGGCGGGAACTGGAACGGCGGCCTCCCTTGGAGGACAGGAAGGGGGCAAGACCGGCACCACGAATGACGGCCGGGACCTGCTGTTCATCGGCTATGAACCCAGCCGCCACTGGGTGCTGGGGATCTGGCTCGGAAACGATGACAACAGCCCCACGGCCAGCTCCAGTGCCCTGGCAGCCTCCCTCTGGGGAGACATCATGCGTGCAGCGGGACGTGGCAGCAAGGAGTCGCCTTGAAGCTTCGACAGTCGTGGATCCTGTGGGCCGTTGGTGGCCTGATCGCGCTCGTGGTGGCGGGGATGGTTTTGCAGGCCATCCGGAGCCTGCTTTGGGATCTCAGCTACCTGCTTCCAGCCTGGCTGATTGGACCCGTGCTGCTCATCGGCACGCTGCTGGTGGTGGCGGTGATCCTGCAGGTGGGATTGCCCTGGTGGCGCGCCTGGCGCCAAAGACAAGCTGGTTCAGGGCAGCATCGTGGACATGCGGGCTCCACCCCAGCACCACCCGACAGTCGCCGGCAAGCAGCTGAACAAAGCCTCGAAAGCATTGATCGACTGCTCGAGAAGCTTGAAGACGCCGTGGCACGGGAGGGACTTCGCCAGGAGCGTGAACGGGTCGAGCAGGAGCTCCAACGCGGCGACCTGACCGTGGTGGTCTTCGGCACAGGATCCAGCGGAAAGACCTCCCTGATCCGAGCGCTGCTGCAAGAGATGGTCGGAGAGGTGGGAGCAGCGATGGGGAGCACGAGCGAAACCCATCGCTACCGACTCCGCCTCAAAGGTTTAAAGCGGGGCCTGCAACTGGTGGACACACCAGGAATCCTCGAGAGTGGGCGCGATGGGCGGGAGCGGGAGATCGAGGCACGCCGTCAGGCCAGTCGTGCCGACCTGATGCTTGTGGTTGTGGATGGGGATCTGAGGGCGGCTGAGCTGGAGGTCACCCGCCATCTGGCAGGGCTAGGGAAGCGCCTCGTGCTGGTGCTCAACAAATGCGATCTTCGTGGCGAGGAGGAGGAGCGACGCCTGCTGATGCTGCTCAGGCAGCGCTGCGGTGATCTACTTGCCGCCGACGACGTTGTGCCTGCGAGCGCTTCACCGCAATCGGTCCCCCGACCGGGACAACAGCCTTGGCAACCTCCGGCGGAGGTGGAGCGTCTGCTGCGACGGTTGGCCAGCGTGCTCCATCAGGACGGTGAAGAACTGCTGGCCGACAACATCCTTCTGCAATGCAGGCATCTGGGGGAATCCGGACGACGCCTTCTCGATCAGCAGCGGATGCAGGAAGCACGACGTTGCGTGGATCGCTACAGCTGGATCAGTGGAGGCGTCGTGGCCGCCACACCTCTTCCAGGCATTGATCTGCTCGGCACGGCGGCGGTGAATGCCCAGATGGTGATGGAAATCGCTGGTGTCTACGGCGTTCAGCTCACTCGCAGCCGCGCCCAGGAACTGGCGGTATCCGTGGGGCGGACCCTCGCCGGCCTCGGGATTGTTAAAGGAGGAATGTCCTTGATTGGCACGGCCCTGAGCCTCAACCTGCCGACCCTGTTACTGGGTCGAGCCATCCAGGGCGTTGCCGCCGCCTGGCTGACGCGCATCGCTGGGGCCAGCTTCATGACCTACTTCCAACAGGATCAGGACTGGGGCGATGGTGGCGTGCAGGACGTGGTCCAACACCATTACGACCTCAACCGCCGGGAGACATCCCTGCAGCATTTTCTGGCCCAAGCGCTCCAGAGGGTGGTGGAGCCGCTGCAGCGTCGGGAGGCGAAGCAACTACCGCCGAGACCAGGGCCTCGGGCGGGGGAGGGCGCATGGGCCCCCGAGAATCGAGAACGGTGATCAACAACAGATAGATCACCCCGATTGCCACAGAGAGCGCACCGGTGACGATGGCGACCCAGCGACCGCGAGCCGGAGCCGGTGTTGACATCAAGGCACCTCCTGCACAGACCCGTTGAGCATGGCGGCCAGCTGCTCGAGGTGGGGGGCCTGGGTATGGGGATTACCCAGCACCGCCTTGAGGTGATGACAGCCCGCATACAGGGGTCTGGAGAGCATGAACTGGTGGTCAAGCAACATGGTCCTGGTGGAGGCCGACCAGGCATCCACCGCGTCATGGTCAGCGTGCATTGGCCGGCAGGCCAACAGATGGAGAGGCCCACTCAGCAGCTGAAGCCGCTCTGCATCGAGGTGATCGAGAAGGAATTGCTTGCGCTGCAGGGCCCCTTCCAACAGCTGCTCAATGCCCTGATCGCCCAGTTGGCGCAGCCCAAGCCAGAGCTTGAGGATTTCCGCTGGGCGCGATCCCTGCAAGCCCTGTTCGCCGCCGTGGGCTTCACCCCAGGGAGATTCCATATAGGGGAGGCCGGTGGCAAAGGTGCGGCTGAGCAACCCTCGATCAGCCACCAACAGCAACGAGGAGGTCTTGGTGATGCCCAGCAGTTTCTGAGGGTTGATCGTGATCGAATCCGCACGCTCCACTCCGCTGAGTAAAGCCGCAGTGGTCGGAGAAAGGCCATAGGCACCACCGATGGCTGCATCGACGTGAAGCCAAAGGTGATGTCGCGCGCAGAGATCCGCGAGGGCTTGCAGGGGATCCACCGCACCGCGCACGGTGGTGCCAGCGGTGGCGACAACCGCGAGGCAGGAACGTCCTTGCTGACGAAGCTTCAACAGCAAAGCCTCAAGGGCCTCCACCTGCAAGGCACCGCTGCCATCAACAGGAACGGTTTGAAGCGCATCGGCTCGGAGACCCATCACCCGCACGGCCTTGGCCAGAGACACGTGGGCATCCGCACTGGCAAGCACGACCGCATCGGCATCGGAGCCAAGACCGGCCTGCTGACGAGCCACCACAAGCGCCATCAGGTTGCTGAGGCTGCCGCCGCTAGCAGGAACGCCACCGGCCGACTCGGGCATGCCGAGACGATGGGCAACCCAGGTACAAAGCTGACGCTCGAGATTGCTGAGGCTGGGGGCCAGCTCTTCGGCCAGGAGATTGTTGTTGAGGCCGGCACAGACAAGATCAGCGGCGATCGAGGCCGTGAGCGGAGGTGGGTCCAGGTGGGCGAGAGCACCGGGATGGGAAGGGCGATAGGCGCCGTCCATCACCAGCTGCAGGTCATCCAGCAATTGCGTGAACGACCGGGGGCCCCCCTCAGGCTCAATGCAAGGGAGAACCGCAAGCGTGGGCAATGGCCCTCGTGCCTGAGCCTCCCCCAGCCAGCGACAGAGCTTGGCGGAGGTCAGATCAAGAAAGTCCTGCAGCTGCGGATCGAGCCCATCCGGTGAGGCGAATGGGGCAAGCGGCAGCGACGAATGAATCGCAGGGTTGCCAACCAAGGGCATCGCCAGATCAGGTGTCATTCTCCCTTGCGGTGGCACATTGAAGGTGGACGTGGCCTTGATGGCGCGTTGGAGAGGCAGCCGTGAGCGCACCACTGACATTGAATGAGCATCAGTGCCGACTGTGGATGGGACGCCTGCTGCGGCGCGCCAACAGGGTCGGCGACAGCGGTGAAGTACCTGTGGCAGCGCTCGTTCTGGATCGCCACGGCCGCTGCATTGGCTATGGCGTCAATCGGCGCGAACGCGATCAGGACCCCTTGGGCCATGCCGAGCTGGTGGCCCTGCAACAGGCCACCAGCATCAGGGGGGACTGGCGTTGCAACAGCTGCACCCTGCTTGTGACACTTGAGCCGTGCCCAATGTGTGCTGGAGCACTGGTTCAGGCCCGCATGGGGCAAGTGATCTTCGCCGCCAGGGATCCGAAGCGGGGGGCCATGGGGGGCACAATCGATCTCAGCAGCCATGAGAGCGCCCACCACCACATGCGAGTGATCGGGGGCGTTCTCGAGCGCGAAGCCAGCCAGATGCTGGAGTGCTGGTTCAGGCAGCGGCGGCGGCGGTCTGTTTGAAACGGGGCAATTCCGTTTCAAACAGATTGAGCAGACGATCGACGTTTTCGGGAGTGGAGTTGTAACCCATCAAGCCAATTCGCCAGATCTTGCCGGCCAACACACCTAATCCGCCACCCACCTCGATGCCGTGGTTGTTCAGGAGGTGCTGACTGAAAGCCTTGCCATCGACACCTTCAGGAATTCGCACGGTGGTGAGGGTGGGCAGGCGCAGCTCCAGGGGTGCATGCATGACCAAGCCGAGACCTTCAAGACCGGACCAGAGGGCCTCGGCATTGCGGCGATGGCGGGCCCAGGCCTGTTCAAGACCCTCTTCGGCAAGAAGCCGAAGTGCCTCGCGCATCCCAAAGTTCATGTTCACGGGCGCCGTGTGGTGATACACCCTGTCGCTTCCCCAGTACTGATTCAGCAGGGACACGTCGAGGTACCAATTGGGCACCGTGGTGGTGCGGGCCGAGAGCTTCTGTTCGGCCCGCGGTCCCATCGTGAAAGGACCAAGTCCGGGCGGACAACTCAGACCTTTCTGACTGCAGCTGTACGCGAGGTCGACTTTCCAGGCATCCAGATGCAGCGGAACTCCACCCAAGGAGGTGACCGTGTCGAGGAGCAGGAGGCAATGGTGCTTGCGGCAGAGATCCCCGACACCTTCCATGGGTTGGCAGATCCCTGTGGACGTTTCTGCATGAACCATCGCCAGAATCGCCGGGCGATGTTCGATCAGAGCGGCTTCGAGCTCATCGAGAGAGAACGCTTCTCCCCAGGGCTTCTCGATCACCCGGACATCGGCCTGGTAGCGGCCGGCCATATCAACAAGACGAAGGCCGAAATAACCCTTGACAGCCACCAGCACCCGATCGCCAGGCTCAACGGTGTTGGCCAGGGTGGCTTCCATGGCGGCACTACCAGTACCGCTCATCGGAAGGGTGAGCCGGTTGTCGGTTTGCCAGGCGTAGCGAAGCAATTCCTGTACTTCACCCATCAGCTCCACATAAAGCGGATCGAGATGACCGATCGGTGTGCGGGACAGGGCCTCCAGCACGGTCGGATGGGCATTGGAAGGGCCAGGACCAAGCAAGAGCCGATCTGGCGTTGCGATCGGAGCCAGATCTCGGCGATGGCTCGAATCAATCTGGAGATGGGAGGGCGCTATCGCCAAGGACTGACGGGAAAATCGTTGGCGAAAAGCCTACGCAGTCATCCCTCCATCAGGGGAGGAGATGAGGGAATGCAACGGCCTAACGCTGGCGAACGTCGGTGGCCGCCAGACCGGAGGCCATGTGCTCGAAGGGCTGACGCACCACTGGGCAGCGATCAAACTCCACCCCCTCAGCCACCAGTCGCTCACAAAGCACATCGCCCAAGAGAACAATGCTGCGAACCGTGGGTCCCGTCGGTACTCCGAGACTCTTGTACGTGTCGTCAAGACCGTTGAGCACCCGCTCATTCAGGATGGTGCTGTCTCCTGCCACCAGGGCGTAGCTGGCGTAGCGCAGGAAGTAATCCATGTCTCGCAGGCATGCTGCGAGACGCCGGGTGGTGTAAGCGTTGCCCCCAGGAAGCAGCAGCTCAGGGTCGTCAAGGAAGAGACGCTGACTGGCCTCTCGGACGATTTCAGCCGCCTCACGGTTGATCAGTTCGACAGCCTTGAGCCTGAGGGCTGATTCGGAGAGATAGCCATCGATGCTGTCCATGGCGGAGCGATCGAGATAACGACCGAGCTGGTCGTATCGACCGATCAACCCGGTGATGGCATCACGCATGGCTCAGGCTTGAACAGTGTCAAACTGGAAAGTAACACCAGCTTTCCCAGCAGAACGCTCTCTGCAGCAGCGTTATGGGCAAGTTGACAGAAACGGTTACTAACGGGGAGGAGTGGAACAGGCTCCACGGCCTTCATCAACGGGTTGATGCCGTGATGCGGTGAGCATTCAGAAAGCGCAGAGGGAGCCAAAAAGGAAGCCGTCCCAATGGATCAAGCCGTCCCAAGACGATCGAGGCGGCATCGGCGCGAAGCTAAAAATGTACCTATTGATACAAAACGAGTCCCAGGGGCTGACTACGGTCCGCCCTGACTATTGGCCCCCTGCCATCTTTTGCACCCATGGGCAAGACCGCACAGGACGTTCTCCGTCAGATCAAGGACGAAGGGATTGAGCTGATCGACCTCAAATTCACTGATCTTCACGGGAAGTGGCAACACCTGACCGTCTGCGCCGACATGGTGGACGAGGCGGCCTTCAGCGAAGGACTGGCGTTTGACGGATCCTCCATTCGCGGCTGGAAGGCGATCAATGCCTCCGATATGGCGATGGTTCCCGATCCCGCCACCGCCTGGATCGATCCCTTTTATCGCCACAAAACCCTGAGCCTGATCTGCTCGATTCAGGATCCGCGCACGGGGCAGGCCTATGACCGCTGCCCGCGCGCACTCGCTCAGAAAGCACTCGCCTATCTGGCTGGCACTGGCCTTGCTGACACGGCTTTCTTCGGACCTGAGCCTGAGTTCTTCCTGTTCGACGACGTTCGCTACAACTCCAGCGAGGGTGGCTGCTTCTACAGCGTCGACACCATCGAGGCCGGTTGGAACACAGGCCGCCTGGAGGAAGGCGGAAACCTGGCTTACAAAATTCAAACCAAAGAGGGCTACTTCCCTGTTGCCCCCAACGACACCGCCCAGGACATTCGTTCCGAGATGCTGCTGATGATGGGGCAGCTGGGTGTTCCGATCGAGAAGCACCACCACGAAGTGGCCGGCGCCGGTCAGCACGAGCTCGGCATGAAATTCGCCGAACTCATCCAGGCAGCCGACAACGTCATGACGTACAAGTACGTCGTGAGAAATGTCGCCAAGAAATACGGCAAGACAGCCACATTCATGCCCAAGCCAGTGTTTAACGACAACGGCAGCGGCATGCACGTCCACCAGAGCCTCTGGAAAGGTGGTCAGCCCCTTTTCTTCGGAGAGGGCACCTACGCCAACCTCTCCCAGACCGCCCGCTGGTACATCGGCGGCATCCTCAAGCACGCCCCCTCCTTCCTGGCCTTCACCAACCCGACCACCAACAGCTACAAGCGCCTGGTTCCCGGATTTGAAGCGCCCGTTAATCTGGTGTATTCGGAGGGCAACCGCTCAGCAGCGGTGCGCATCCCGCTCACCGGCCCAAGCCCCAAGGCCAAGCGCCTGGAATTCCGCTCCGGTGATGCCCTTGCCAATCCCTACCTCGCCTTCAGCGCGATGATGATGGCTGGCATTGACGGCATCAAAAACCAGATCGACCCTGGCGAAGGGGTGGACGTTGACCTGTTCGAACTTCCGGCCGATCAGCTCGCCAATATCGCCACGGTGCCGGCATCCCTCAACGGCGCCCTTGAAGCCCTCAACGCTGATAAGCACTACCTCATGGAAGGAGGTGTCTTCAGCGAAGACTTCATCAACAACTGGATCGATCTCAAATATGAGGAGGTGCAGCAATTGCGCCAGCGCCCTCATCCCCATGAGTTTGTGATGTACTACGACGCCTGATCAAAGGGAGTTGGTCAAAGGCAATAGGACGAACGGGGGGCTTTGCCCCCCGTTTTTTTGGGTTCAGCGATGCCTCAACTGGGCCAAAGCGCTGTCATGGAGATGCCGACAATGATCCTGGCGTCGAGACCATGCCCTCTGCTGCGCGATCGCATTGCGCTGATCAAGGGCATCGGGATGGGTCTCGATCTGGGCGAGCCCTGCCTCACGCCGACGACGTTCATGGGCATGGTGATCTGACCAGGAGACAAATTCGACGGCCGCACGACGGCGACGATCGAGAACGTTGACCGAATGAACATCAGACATTGCAAATCTCCTCTTTCACTGAACTCAGTCTGTAGCAACCGCTACAGAATCTCGCATTACTACACGAATCTTTCCAGCCAATTGATCAGCCAGGCACGAAAGCCACAGAGAGGGCGGTCAGTGAGCTGGAATGGACAACCTTTGGCCCGCAGGCACCCTCGATGGCGACGCCCAGCATCACCGAGATCGCCTACCGCACCCTTCAACAGAGCCGCAGCATCGCCGGCCTGGCTCACAAGGAATTCAGCACCAGGCTGATGGAATGGGTCGCGCCGGACGCCGTACCAAGCACGGAAACCGTGCCAGAGGCAATGTTCATGGAGCTGCGTCGCTCCCTCGCCTCCCTGGAGGACACCGACTGGCAGGAGGCCGAATCCGGGCTCTATCCCAAACGTCAGCTGTTCGACCAGCCCTGGATCGACTGGGCGGCCCGCTACCCCCGTCTCTGGCTGGACCTTCCCTCCACCTGGATGCGTCGCCAAAAGAGAAATGTCCGCGACCTCCCGGATGAGGCAAGCGAAACGCTCTACCCCGACTACTACCTACAGAACTTCCACCATCAAACCGACGGTTACCTGAGTGATCACTCCGCGGAGCTCTATGACCTCCAAGTGGACATCCTGTTCAATGGCGCAGCCGATGCGATGCGCAGGCGTGTCCTGGCACCTCTCCTCCGCGGTCTGCGTCGCTTTGAGGACCGCCCTGCAGCCAGCCTCAGGGTCCTCGATGTGGCCACGGGAACGGGTAGAACCCTGCATCAGATCCGTGCAGCCCTGCCTGAAGCGACTCTGACTGGCATCGACCTCTCGGAGGCGTATCTGAGGCAGGCCAACCGATGGCTCAACCAGGGGCGCCAAGGTCTGGTGCAACTCCTGAAGGGCAATGGCGAACAGCTTCCCTTCGCAGATGGAAGCATGCAGGCCGTCACCTGCGTGTTTCTGCTCCACGAGCTACCAGCCCAAGCCAGACAGGCTGTGTTGGAGGAGTGCTATCGCGTCCTGGAACCCGGTGGTGTTCTGGTGCTGGCCGATTCGATTCAGTTGGCCGACTCACCGCAGTTCAGCGTGGCGATGGAAAACTTCCGCCGCGCTTTCCACGAGCCTTATTACGCCGATTACATCCGTGATGACATCGAAGCGCGTCTCAGCCAAGCCGGCTTCCGTGGCATCACCGGCGAGTCTCACTTCATGGCAAGGGTCTGGTCGGCCAGCAAAGGGGCATAGGCATTCCCTGACATGTGCGCTTGCGCACGGAGTCGCGCCCCATAGGGTGCCCCTAACCCTCGTGGGGTCCATGTCCAATCCTTTCCGTCTGCGCTGGCTTCAGGGCTGGACCTTCCAGCTCGTTCTGATGGAAGGGAAGGTTCAGGTGGAAGCCCATGGCTTTGGCATCTGTCTCAGGACAGCTCTGTTTCCGGGCGAGAGCCCCCAGGCAGCTGCCGACAGGCTCGTGCTTGCCGAGGACAAGCGCAGGCGCGCCCTGCATCAAGCTTGGATCCGCGGTCAGGACCTCACGCGCAGTGCCACGGACGAGGCCCCAGCTCTGGAAGAGGCGCGTCAGGAGGCACCCGGGTCCCTAGTGGTGGTCCACCCCCAACCCCTAGCAGCCTGACAGCCTGGCAGCTTGAGAGGCGCCACTTAAAGGCGAGCCAGTAGCCAACCCAGCAGCAATCCCGGACCACCCCAGCGCATCGCTCTCCAGAACCACCATCCCGACGGTGCTGGCCTGAAGACCTCGTGACTCGGCTGACCCTCAAGAACCTGACGCATCAGGGCAGAGCGCTGACGCCAGCGCAAACGCTGATGACGTCCCAGACGTTGTGAAGGGCGCATCATCAGTTGGCGTTCCAGCGTCAACCAGAAGGCCAGACGCTTCAGGGAGCCGGAGGGCGTCCGGAGACAGTTCCTTCGTGCGTGACGGTTTCGACGGGGGCAGAGGCCTCGGGCGGATGTCATGCCTTCGCGCGCACGCTGCTAGCGCCAGGATAGAAACAGCTTTGCCCACCGCCATGGCCACCCGCAGCCCAGCCCCCTGGCCTGATGAAGCACCGCCTCTCGCCCAGGAACTGCATGGCCAATTGCGACTGGATGATCGCGACTGGCACCGATTGAAAAGCAACGCCGATCGTCGTGCTGCTGAACTGCTCTCAGGAGCACTGGTGCAACTTCTTCAGGGCGGGGAGAGGGCCGATGTGGAGGCTCTGATCAACCAGGGACTGCTCTGGCTCAGGCGGGAACTGAAGGACCCAGGCTGTCCCCAGCACCGCTGACCACGGGAGCAGGCGTTTGATAGCGCCTGCAGGCCAGCTGAAGGCGATTGCCGCGCCGGCTCCAGCGCACGTCATCGAAACACTGATGAATCAGAAACAGGCCTCGCCCCTGATTGGCGTCCAGACGATCGGGAAGGGAAGCGGAACGGGCCTGAGGCGGTAGCCCAATCCCTTCATCCTGGATCTGCCAGATCAACCAGTTGGGCGTGAGGATGCGGCGCACACGCAAACATTTGGATGGATCGCCTGCGTTGCCGTGGCGCACAGCATTAACGAGAGCCTCCTGAAGACCCAGCTGAAGGCGACAGCAGGTGTCAGGACAGGAGACAGGCTCTAACAAGATCTCCAGCAGTGGGCTGAGCTGGAGTGTCGAGGGAAGGATGAAGTCGGCCCAGCGGAACACAGGAGCGGCACCGATGGACTGCAACAACAACTGCAGCGGATCGACGGACCTATGCCCGGATGCCATCGGAAACGCTGCACTCTTTTTCGACCATACCGGGATGCGGGAGGGTTGCCACTACCGGCTTGCAGTGGAGCGACGGGCCTGCAGAGATGGGTGGTCAAGCAGGGCGTCCATCAGACGCACGCCGCGGAGTTGATTAATCAGGGGCATGTGACCTTCTGGAGCATCCATGGCCCACTGAAAAGCGCCCGGATAACGCGTCCAAACTCCCTCATGCTTCCAGCCAATCCGTGGCCAGAGCCGTTCGTAGCGACCATCAAGACCAGCGAGCAGCCTGGCCTGAACACTGAAGCCGAAACGCCCCTGGGAATAGGCCATCCAAAGCCGGTCAAGGGTGGCGAGATCCAGCCCCTCCATCGCCGGGACTTCACTGAAATAAACGTAACCACGCCGTTCAGCCTGGGGGCCGGCAAGGCTGCGAAGCGCCGCACTGGTGAAGCGATCCGCCTCTTCGAACCGTTCAGCGAGCAAATCACGCTGCAGGGGGCCGTAGTCGATGCCCGCTGCTGAAGACGCCTCAAACCAACCATCCCGGCTTCCGATGAGGGCCGGGAGCGCCTGAGGTTGATGACGCTGGAACACCTGCAGTAACCAGCCAGCCTCCCAGGCATCCCCCTTGGGATCGAACGGAGCGAGGGCCGCGGAACCCAGAGCCGCCAACTCAGCAGCCCTCGATTCAATCGTTGGGATCAAAGCGCGCCGCTGACGGGTCGACCCTGTGGAGAAACGCTCCAGCAGTTGGTCTACGGGCAGGCTTGTGGTGGAAGGAGAACCGGAAAGCATGGATCAGGGCCGGCTCTGACAGGCTCGGCGTTGGCCCACTATGTCAGGCATGGGCCTGATCGATGCAGTCGTTGGTGATGGTGGTGGGTGATGGCGTGGCTGGTGAAGGCGTGGACCTGAGGCACTTCCGTGCAGCAGGAGGGCCGATCGTGGACGTGCGCAGCCCCTCGGAATTCGCGCAAGGCCATTGGCCGGGGTCGGTCAACATTCCGCTTTTCAACGACGACCAGCGTGCTGAGGTGGGACTGACCTACAAAGAGGAAGGGCGACTGGCGGCCACCCAGCTCGGGCTGGCCGCGATAGGGCCTCAGTTGGCGGATCTTGCCGATGCCCTGCGCTGCGCCGCAGGAGCCGATGGTCAACTGCGGCTCTACTGCTGGCGGGGGGGACTGCGCTCCAACAGTGTGGCCTGGTTGGCACGACTCGTTGATCTGAATCCCACTCGTCTGGACGGTGGCTACAAAAGCTACCGACGCTGGGTGCTGGCCAGTTTTGAGGAGCCCTGGCCGCTGCGCCTGCTGGGAGGACGCACGGGCACAGGAAAGACTGATTTGCTGCTCGCCCTCGCCCAGCGGGAGGTGGCGGTGGTGGATCTGGAAGGCCTCGCCCATCACCGGGGCAGCAGTTTCGGTGGCCTGGGCCTTCCGGAGCAGCCCAGCACGGAGCATTACGAGAATCGCCTCGCCGAAGCCCTGGATCTTGCGCGCCATCAAGGAGCTGATCAGATCTGGCTCGAGGCCGAAAGTGCGCAAGTGGGCCGTTGCCGCATTCCCAATGCACTGTTTCGCCAGATGCAATCCGCACCGGTCCTGGAGATCCGACGCAATCTTGAAGAGCGTGTCGCGCAGCTGGTCACGGTCTACGGATCCCAGGGACGCGAACCCCTGCTTGCCGCAACGGAACGCATCAGCCGCAGACTCGGGCCACAGCGCACCAGGGAGGCGATCGATGCCATCCAGGAGCAGGACTGGGCGAGGGCCTGCAGGGCCATGCTCGACTACTACGACCGTTGCTATGAGCACGAGTTAGCCCGTTCCCCAGCTCGGCAAAGCGTTGATCTGGACGGCCTGAGTGCTGATCAAGCCGCCGATGCTCTGCTGCATCGACAGCTGATCGAGCCTCGCCAATGCTGAGCACAACCTGGAAGAGCTGGCTCTAAAGTCACCCTTTGGTCAGCTGGGGACAAACGACATGGCAGAGGCGGCAAGCACCGGTGGCCAGGCGACAGCGGCAATTCAATTTTTCCGTGGGGTCGATGAGCCGGTGGTGCCGGATATCCGCCTCACCCGCAGCCGCGATGGACGCACCGGCCAGGCCCTGTTCGTGTTTGAGCAGCCCGATGCCCTGGCCCCCGAGAGCATGGGCGACATCACCGGCATGTTCCTGGTGGATGAAGAAGGCACCCTGGTCACCCGTGAGGTGAAGGCCCGTTTCGTGAATGGCAAGGCCAGTGCCTTGGAGGCCACTTACACCTGGAAGAGTGAGGTGGACTTCGAACGCTTCATGCGCTTTGCCCAGCGCTACGCCGACAGCCACGACCTGGGCTATTCCCAGAATTCCGGCGACAATGCCGAGGACAACGACAGCGACGGGTGAAATTTCCCCAGTGGATTGGGCTCGCCGCCCTTGGCGCTGCAGTGGTCCTGCTCTGGACGCTCAAGGACGTTCTCATCCACCTGTTTGCAGCAGTGGTGCTGGCCATGGCGCTCTGCACGCTGGTGGGAACACTCCGGGCCCGTTGGCCGATTCCCAGACCTGTCGCCCTGCTGATCTGTCTGGTTGGCCTGCTGGTGGTCATCGGCCTCGGAGCAGCCGTCGTCGTCCCCCCATTCACCAGCCAGTTTCATCAGCTGCTGCTTCAACTCCCGGCTGCTGCAGGTGAGCTGAAGACCCTGGCGATCAATGCCATCAACGTCATCTCCGGCTGGGTCTACGGAAGCGGAGCCAGCGGCAGCTGGAGTGATCGACTGTTCGCCAACGGCGTCACATCACTCCCAGACAGCTCCACCTTGGCGAGCGGTCTCGGGGGGGGACTACAGAGCCTGCTCGGTCTCGCCGGAAACCTGGGCAGCGGACTGGTGCAGCTCTTGTTTGTACTCGCCGTCAGCCTGATGGTTGCTGTACAGCCCAATGCCTACCGCAACGTGGCGATTCTTCTGGTGCCGTCGTTTTATCGACGCCGTGCCCAGGGAATCCTTGATCAGTGCGGAAACGCGCTGAGCAGCTGGATGGTGGGGGTGCTGATCAGCTCCCTCTGTGTAGCGTTGCTGGCTGGCATCGGTCTCTCGCTCCTCGGCGTGAAGCTGGTGATGGCCAATGCTCTGCTGGCCGGTCTGCTCAACGTGATTCCCAACGTTGGCCCAACGATGAGCACGATTTTTCCGATGGCAGTCGCTCTGCTGGATTCCCCCTGGAAAGCGCTGGCGGTGCTTGGGCTCTACGTGATCGTGCAGAACCTGGAAAGTTATGTGATCACACCATCGGTGATGCACCACCAGGTCAAACTGCTGCCGGGACTGACCCTGACGGCACAGTTTGTCTTCACGGTGGTGTTCGGTCCGCTTGGGCTGCTGCTGGCCCTTCCACTCGCTGTGGTGCTGCAGGTGCTGATCCGTGAAATCGTGATTCACGACCTGTTCGATCGCTGGAAGTCGGAAGGCCGCCTCCGTCTCTCCAGACAAAGCACACCATGAGTGCCCGGAACCTGCTGGCCGCCCTCACCCTTGTGGTGCTCTGCCTGTTGGTGTGGGAACTGCGCTGGGTGTTGCTGGTGCTGTTCGGCGCCGTGGTGCTGGCCGTGGCCTTAGACGTGCCGATCCGCAAACTCATGCAATTAGGGCTACCGAGGCACCTCTCGCTGCTCGTGGTGCTGGCCCTGCTGATTCTGGGCGGTGCACTGGTGATTCAGCTGCTCGTACCGGAACTGCTCACCCAGCTCCAGCAGCTGACCTCCCTGCTCCCGAGTTTGGTTGAAAAACTTCGCTCCATCATCGCGAGCCAGCCGAGGCTGTCCGAGCTGGAGCAATCGATTCCGGAGCAGTTCAGCTGGGAGCGAATCCAACCCGTTGGCTTCCAGCTGCTTGGGGTCGCTGGCGGTGCAGCGAATGGGCTGATCCAGCTCCTGCTGATGAGCCTCTTGGCGGTGCTCATGGCCCTCGACCCTGGCTCCCATCGCCGCATGGTGATCGCTGCAACCCCCAGGCCAGCTCGACCGATGATGAAACGGGTTCTCGATCAATGTCGAGCGGCCCTGGGCGGCTGGCTTGCGGGCATGACACTGTCTGCAACGGCGGTGTTTCTTCTCACTTGGCTGGGTCTGGTGCTGTTAAAAGCGCCGCTTGCTCTGCTCAGCGCGCTGATCTGCGGCCTGCTGACCTTCGTGCCAACCATCGGTCCAACGGCGGCCACCCTGCTGCCGCTTGGCCTGGCACTGTTGATCTCGCCGACACTGACCCTTCAGGTGCTGATCCTGCGGCTAGTGCTGCAAAACCTGGAGGCTTTCCTGCTCACACCGCTTCTGTTACGGCGTACGGTGAACTTGCTGCCGACCGTGGCATTGATGGCTCAGTTAAGCCTGGGCGCCCTGCTCGGCCTGCCTGGAGTTCTGCTGGCCCTCCCTCTCGTGGTGGTTCTGCAGGTGGGAATGGAACTGGTCGTGGTGCGTCAGATCATGGATCGCTGGAGCTGATCCCCACTTGTCTTAGGGGCGCGACGGTCCTGCCTTCACCTGACGGATGGTATTGCGAGGGCTGGTGCGCACCGGATTCAGGCTGGACGGTCGCACTTTCGCCGGTTGAGCTCTGGGGCGATGGGGCTGGAACTGGGACTGGGTTCTGGCGATGAGCACCACGCCGACGAGGCCCACGAGAAGCAACACAGCCCAGTAACGCTTCAGCGCCATGGCGCAACCTCCAGCCATGGCTCAATCTCCTGAGCGAGGCCCGTAACGACGCCAGAGCGAAGGAATGGCACAGAGCACAACAATCGCGAGGGCATGATGCCGGATCGCATAGGACAGGGCTGTGACTGTGACGTGGTCACGGAGCAGAAGCAGTTCAGTGCGTAGATCCAGCAGCGCCAAAATCAGGAGCAACGCTGGAAACCATCGGTCGCTGCTGCGACGGGGAGAACCCACGGATCAACTCGCGCGACTGGGGGGGACGGCGCGTCTGGACCAGAGCGTGAGAAGCGAGGGAGCCAGGGCGATGCTCGACCAGCTACCGACGATGACGCCGGCTGCAAGAGCCACTGCAAACCACACCAGGGTGCTTCCCCCGAAGAGGATCAGGGCCAACAGGGGCATCAAGGTGGTGCCACTGGTGTAAAGCGTGCGCGTGAGGGTTGCAGTAACCGCATTGTCGACTTGCTCACCAATCGGACGATCGCCTTCCAGGCGCTGCCGTTCACGAATGCGGTCGAACACGACCACGGTGTCGTTGACCGAATAACCGGCAATGGTGAGCAGAGCCACTGCAAAAAGACTGTCGACCTCCAAGGCGATCAGTAGGCCCAGCCAGGCGAACAGGCCACAAACGATCACCACATCATGGGCAAGGGCCAGAAGCGCGAGCGCGGCGTAGCGCCTGTCGTAGCGAATGCTGATGTAGACCGCGATTCCCGCGAAGGCGACCAGCAGGGAGATGAGACTGCTGCGCAACAACTGATTACCGAGGGTGGGACCGATCGTGTCCACAGCCTGTCCACCGGGCAGAAACGGTCCGGCCACAGGCGTGAGCGCAGCGATCACGGCCTGGCCCTGGGCCGCACTGAGGGTGGGCATGCGCAGCACCAGAGACTTGCCGCGATCGAGAAGCTGAACGCGCGCGGAGGCAAGATTGGGTGCTGGAGCATCGGCTTCGTCTGGCAATGGAGCCGCCGCAAGGACGTTCTGAAGCTCAGAGACCTTCAGTGCGCCACAGCTGGTCCCACAACGGCGCTCCAACTGGATCTGAGTACCGCCGGTGAAATCAAGGCCGGGGCGAAGGGGAGCATGAATCTGAGGGTTGGTCCAGCTGAGGAGGATGCCGATGACGCTGACCGCAATCATCAGAAACGACACCCACCAGACACGACGACGAAGACGACTGACGTTGAAGACGACCATGGCTCAGACGGGAGACGTGGGGAGCTGTCGCTCTGGAATGAAATTGCTGATACGCCTCAGGCCCTGATAACTCATCAGGAAGCGCAAGAGCGTACGGGTGCAGGTGAGGGCGGTAAACAGGCTGAGCAAGACGCCGATTCCCAGGGTGGCGGCAAAGCCTTTCACGAGACCGGTGCCGAGGAAGAACAGAGCCGCACAACTGATCAAGGTGGTGAGGTGACCATCGACGATGGAGGAGAAGGCTTCGGAGAAGCCCGTCTCGATGGAACGGATCAGGGTGTTGCCCCGCCGCAACTCATCCTTGATGCGCTCAAAAATCAGCACATTGGCATCGACCGCCATGCCAACGCTGAGAATGAATCCAGCAATGCCTGGCAGGGTCAATGTGACCGGTAGAAGGGCGTAGATCGCGAGGTTGAACAACGCATAAAGGCTGAGAGCGAGCACGGCAACGAAGCCCGCCAACCGGTAAACCACCACCATGAAGACAGCCACGAGCGCCAGGCCAGAAAGGGCAGCAATCAAGCTGCGCCTGACGTTCTCGGCCCCAAGGCTGGGACCGATCGTGCGCACCTCAAGGATCTTGACGGGAAGAGGCAGCGATCCCCCCCGCAGCTGCACCTCAAGATCCCTCGCCTCTTCGGCGCTGAAATTGCCAGTAATCGAGGCTGCCCCCCCGGTGATGCCAGCCGCTTTGAACTGTTCACCGACGCTCGCCTCACTGATCGGCTGACCATCGAGAACAATGCCAAGCAAACGCCCTGTACCGGCGATGGAGCGGGTGAGTTCAGCAAAGGCATCTCCCCCCTCACGATTAAAGGAAAGGGTCACTTCCCAGCCAGGGGTATTGGGCTGCTGCTGACGACCTGCCGTCACAAGATCCTTGCCGGTGAGTGCTGCAGGCTCAAAACGGGCCACGATCTCCTGGTTGACCTTCTCCAGCAGCTGCTCGAGTTGCTGCTGCTCACTTCCGGCACTGCCACTGAGACCAAGAGCCTTCTGGGCCTTCTCGAGCTGTTCGAGATCGAGATCCTCGTTTTGCTGGGAGGGTTGTGCCGCTTCGGCTCGAGCCTGACGCGCCGCAAGGATGGCCTTGGTCTGAGCGCGAAGCTTGAGGAGACCCCGCATGTCCTCTTCTGTGCCGGGCTTCTGGGCACGGAATTCAAGGAGGGCCGTGCTGCCGAGCACCTTGGCGGCCCGGGATGGGTCGGTCTCACCAGGCAGCTGCAGAACCAGTTGATCGTCACCAATGGTCTGGAGAGTCGACTCGGAGACTCCCAATCCATTGACCCGGCGGTCGAGGACCGCCTTCACCGCCTCCAGTTGCTCGGGCTTGACGGTTTTGATCTCACCGCCGGGCTGCACCTCGAGGGTGAGCTGACTGCCGCCGCGCAAATCAAGACCAAGCTGCAAAGGGAAGCTGGCAAGCACCGATGCCGCCGCAATCGCTAGGGCGAGGATGAGGGCAAACCAGCCCTGCTGACGCGCCATTGATCAGATCCCCACGCGAACGATCTGCTGAGCCGCCTCAACGATCTGATGGGGCTGAATGATCGTGAGGTTCTCGAGATTTCCGTTGTAGGGGGTAGGGATGTCCTGGCTGGAAAGGCGCACAGGGCGAGCATCCAGATCATCGAAGCACTGCTCGGTGATCAGGGCGATCAGTTCGGCTCCGATGCCACCGGTCTTCATGCACTCTTCCACCACGATCACCCGATGGGTCTTACGGATCGAGCGGGCGATCGTTTCCATATCAAAGGGCTTGAGGCTGATCAGATCGATCAACTCCACGCTGATGCCATCGGCTTCCAGCTGTTCCACAGCCTTGAGGCAGTGGTGACGCATGCGCGAGTAGGTGAGGATCGTGACGTCAGTCCCCTCTTGCACCAGGTCGGCCTGATCGAGTGCGCAGGTGTACTCACCCTCTGGCAACTCTTCGCTCAGGTTGTAGAGGAGCACATGCTCGAAGAAGAGCACAGGGTTGTTGTCGCGGATCGCCGCCTTCATCAACCCCTTGGCGTTGGTGGGGGTGCTGCAGGCCACGATCTTGATGCCGGGCACCGCATGGAAGTAGGCCTCAAGTCGCTGGCTGTGCTCGGCACCGAGCTGACGGCCTACACCACCGGGTCCACGCACGACGGTGGGAATCGTGAAGTTGCCGCCGCTGGTGTAGCGGAGCATGCCCATGTTGTTTGAGATCTGATTGAAGGCGAGCAACAGAAAGCCCATATTCATGCCTTCCACGATGGGGCGAAGGCCCGTCATCGCTGCTCCGACGGCCATGCCTGTGAAGCTGTTTTCCGCAATCGGGGTGTCGAGCACCCTCAGCTCCCCGTACTTTTCGTAGAGATCCTTGGTGACCTTGTAGGAACCGCCGTACTGACCGACGTCCTCTCCCATCACGCAGACATGGGGATCTCGAGCCATCTCCTCGTCGATGGCCTCACGGAGTGCGTTGAAAAGAAGCGTCCCTGCCACGGCGTTGCTGTCGGTCCGGCCTTGCCGGCTTCAGCGGCCAAGCTATCTCAGTCCGGGCGCCTTCACCCTCCGGCGGCGAAGGTTGTGAGCAGCAGCACCGAGAGCAGCAGGCCCGGAGACAGAAGCAAAACCAGCTGACCGAGATCGTGGGGCGTCATGGAAGAAGGTCGCCCTAGAAGCGATGAGGGCACGCTCAGACGCTAGGCAGCATCGGGCTCCTGGCCCGTGAAGAGACTGCGAAGAAACACCAGAAACAAGCCCAACCCGATGAAGGCAAAGCTGAAGGTGGCCAGAAAACACATGCCGATCAACAGGGTTTTGAGCGCCGTGGCAATGCTTTGGGCAATCGGTGAGCTGTAGTTCGGAGGATGGGCTGCGAAATAGAGCACCATGCGCTTGCTGAGGCCGAGGCTCAACCAGGCGAGCAACAGGCTTGTGAGGGAACCCGAGACGAAGCTGAGGGGACCCTTGCGCCTCTCCTCATTCGGTTGACCGCTGTTCTTGCTGTTCATGCCGCCAGCTTGGCCCCATGGCCCAGAAAGGAACAACTCCAGGCTTCCAGCCCTGCGTCATAGAACTGGTCCCGATGCTGTTCAAGGGCAAGATCCGCAGCGCTGCGATCGGGGAACAGAGCGAAACAGCTCGGGCCGGAACCACTCATGGCCACCCGCAGCTGTCCGGGAAGTTCCGAGAGCAGCTGCAGAGCGATTGGCACCGCAGGGGTCTGGGGGGCGACGACCTCCTGCAGGTCGTTGCGCAATGGAGGAATCCGCAGGTCGTCATGGGGCTGCAGCCAGGGCGCCTGACGCAAAGCCTGACGGCGATCCTCAAAGGCCGACTCGTCGTTCAGGTAGCTGGCCCCGCGCAGGCGTCGACATTCGCCGTAAGCCCAAGGGGTCGAGACGCTGACCAGGGGATCCTTCACGAGCACGACCCCAAAACGATGGCAACCAGCCACCGGAGGCTCCAGGGTTTCACCGCGGCCGAAGCAGAGCTGGCTGCCTCCGGCAATGCAGAAGGGCATATCGGAACCCAGGTCTGCCGCCATGCGCTCGAGCTCGGCCTGGCTGTGGCCCAAGCCCCAAAGGGTGTTGAGCGCCACCAGGGCGGCTGCACCATCACTGGAGCCGCCGGCCAGACCTGCCCCGATCGGGATTCGCTTGCTGAGATGAAGCCTGGCGCCCAGTTCACCAAAGCCAGAGCGCTGGCGGAGCAATTCCGCAGCCCTCACGATCAGATTGTCGCGCCCGCAGCTCAGATCGTCGCGATCACAGGTGAGATGCAAGCTGCCGTCTGCGGTGTTGATGCAGGAGAGCTCATCGGCCAGGTCGATGCTCTGCATCACCATCGCCAGCTCATGAAAGCCATCGGCTCTCAGGCCAAGCACCTCCAGGTGCAGATTGATTTTGGCTGGGGCGCTGACGCGAACCGTGGCCGTCATGACGTCGTTGAGGCGATGACGGCCTGATTCAAACCCCTAGCGAAGCGGACCCAGGCCTCGGGTGCGATCTCCTGAGGGCGCTGCTGCAGCTGAATTCCCGCCGATGCAGTCAGATCCTGAAGCTGTTCAGGCGCACAGAGGCCAGCCAGAGTGTTGCGCAGCATCTTGCGTCGAGCGAGAAACGCCCTACGCAATAAGCGTTCAACCGTGCGGGCCAGCTCCGGCTCCAGGCGCTGGTTGATCGGCAGAGGATCGAGGCGGATCACCTCCGACTGCACCTTCGGCGGCGGCTGAAAACAACGGGGAGGCACCGCACAAACGGACTGGCAGCTGGCCAGCAGCTGCATCCGCACGCTCAGGGCGCTGAAGCTGCTGGCACCGGGGCGGGCGCGCACCCGTTCGGCCACCTCCTTCTGCACGAGCAGCACCAACGATTGGTAGGGAGGATCAACAGGCCGATCAAGGCGTCCGATCAGGCGCTCCAGCAAAGGGCCGGTGATGTTGTAAGGGATGTTGGCCACCACCTTGGTGGCTGGTGCATCGTCGGGAAGGGTGAGTGGCCCTTCCAGCACATCTCCCTGCCTCAGAGAGAAACGGGAATCACCAGCGAAGCGTTCCTGCAGACCAGCCACAAGATCACGGTCGAGCTCAATGGCATGAACTCGGGCCGCTGGCGATGCCAGCAGTCGCTCGGTGAGGGCGCCCCGACCGGGCCCAACCTCCAGCACACGATCCTCGGGCTGGAGATCAGCAGAGCTGAGAATCTGATCCAACACGCGCTCATCGGTGAGCCAGTGCTGTCCGAAGCGCTTGCGGGTGGTGTGGCCGGAGAAGCTCATGATTCCTGGGACCATCCTTCACTGTGCAGGAACGCAGCCACCGGGATCCATCGCACCGGTTTGATGCTGGGGGGCAAGGGCACCAAGGCCAGCACCACCTCTAGACCCGTGCCGGACCAAAGGGGATTTTCGACCTGCCAGCAGGCCAGCGCCCTGCCCAAGCAACGGCGCTTGCGATAACCGAAAGCATGCAGGCCCCATCCATCCAAACCGGATGAGCTCCGACCCTTGACCTCCACCGCCAGTAACCGCCCCTGCGGTGGCGCTCCCTTGGCCATCACAAGATCGATCTCACCCCAGCGGCAACGCCAGCGCTGCGCCAAACAGCGCCAGCCCTGCTGGCGTAGTAGGCGCAGCGCCCTGCGTTCGGCCCACTGACCCTGATCCGGAGGCTGCAGCGCTCTTGAGCCCATGACCGACACCCCTGGATCAGCACTGCCGAGACCAAGCATTCCCCCCAACCATGACCGAGGCTGCATGACACGTTATCGTGTCAATAGCGTTACGAATTCGTGCTATTCAAGAGCACTTCAACGCCACCCCAGCGCCACCTCAGCACTCGCCAACCGATCCAGCCCTTCAGAATGGCGACATCTCCGGAATCGCAGCGGTCCATGCGTTCACGCCTGCTTGTGCTTCTGATCGGCCTGCTGCTGCCCCTCTCCCTTGTGCTGCAACCGGCACCAGCCCTGGCGGCCATGGACTACGCCAAGCAGGTGCTGATCGGCGCCGACTTCTCAGGACGGGAGATGCAGGGCGTCACCTTCAACCTCACCAACCTGCGCGAAGCCGATTTATCAGGCAGTGATCTCCAGGGAGCCAGCTTGTTCGGCGCCAAGCTGCAGGATGCCGATCTCAGCAACAGCAATCTTCGCGACGCCACCCTCGATTCCGCCGTGCTGGATGGCACCAACCTCAGCAATGCGGTCCTGGAGGACGCCTTCGCCTTCAACACCCGCTTCATCAACGTGACGATCAGCGGCGCTGACTTCACGAACGTGCCCCTGCGTGGCGATGTGCTCAAAACCCTCTGCGCAGCTGCTGAAGGCACCAATCCGGTGACCGGCCGCAACACCCGCGACACCCTCGGCTGCTGATGAGCTTCGATCCCCGCAGCCTGGAACGCCTGAAGGAGTTGGGCCGGAGCCTTCCCCAGGCCCTGCCCGCGCCCGAGGCGAAACCAGCACCATCGCCGAAAGCCAGTGAGCGACGCCACAAGGTGGAAACGGAGCAGAACCCGGAGCAGCTGTTCCGCGAACTGATGCACGTGAGCCCCGATGGCACGGTGCCCGAGCACCTGATGCAGCGCCTGAAGGAAGCGGAAGAGCGCACCAAGCTCGAACGTCGCCCTCCCCCGGCAACCACCAGCTCCCCCTTACCGCCGACGACCAGTCAACGGCCGAACAAAGGCAAAAACACCCGCGCCCAGCGCCCCCCCGTCACGCCGGGCAGCGAAGAGGAAAGCCTCTACGTGGCCTTCGGGCAGTTGCTACTGGAAGACGAGGAAGAGGATTGAATCCCTCCCGCTGCCGGATCATCGCCGTCGGCAAGGTGCGCAAGGGCTGGGTGCAGGAAGGGGTGGAGCTCTACCTCAAACGACTCCCTGGGCTCACCGTGGTGGAACTCAAGGACAGCAGCAGAGAGAAGGAGGCGGAGGCGATCCGTGCCGCCCTGCGATCCGATGAACTCCCGGTGTTGCTGATGGAGCAGGGTGACACCCTCGCCTCGGTGCCCTTCGCCACGCGACTCGACCAGTTCGGCAACGAACGCCTGGCCTTTGTGATTGGCGGCGCCGATGGGCTGACCGATGAGCTCAAAGCTGCCGCCCGCTGGCAACTGAGCCTCTCACCCATGACCTTCCCCCATGAATTGGCCCGGCTCCTGCTGCTCGAGCAGCTTTACCGAGCCCAGGCGATCCTGCAGGGGAGCCCCTATCACCGGGCTTGAACCCTGATCCAGGCATCCAGGCGCATGGCCATCTCAGGCGCCCACTCTCTGGGCAAAAGCACTTTGGTGAACGACTGGGTGCAAGCCCACCCTGAGTCCATCAGAGAAGAGGAACCATTTCGCGCTCTCGCCCTCTTCACCAAGCCGTAAGGGTCAGCGGCTGGAACTTGGCGACACTCAGGGTCCAGCCGCGGCCCGCCATGACCCGAAGGCCAGATTGGAACGCTTGCGTGTCACCCGTCTTGAGCCAAGCGGACTTGAGGGCCGGGAGATCCTCCGGCAGCCGCTCCATCGGCAGCTCTACCAGCAGCAGACTGTCCAGACCACAGACACGGCGAATCGGCCCCTCGTCACTCCGTTGCCACACACGCAGCAACAGCTCCAGCGCCAGGGCATGGGCCACCTCCACGGGCTGCTCAGCAGCAGCGGCCTCGACCGTCAGCGAACGACCGGCGAGCGGCAAGGCCCGCCGCCCCTCCTGCTCGATCAGAGCTAAAGCGACGAGATAAGGAGCCTCAGCCATCGGGAACAGAGCAATGGGCGCATCCTCACCGATCCCAAAAGCCACAAGTCCAGAACACCTGTACTATTCCATGGAGTCGGATGGTCTCCATTGGCGGTCGAGCGCTCCTCTCTTCAAGCAGCACAGCCCCTGCGCCTCCAGCGCCATCCGCTCCACCTGCCCCTGGCAAGCGAACGGGTGGCCGCAGGCTTTCCCTCTCCCGCGGACGATTACGTGGAGGTGGGGATCGACCTGAATGAACAACTGATCCGCCATCCCACCAGCACCTTCTTTCTAAGAGTGAGCGGCGACTCCATGACCGGCGCCGGCATTCATGACGGCGATCTGCTTGTGGTGGACCGCAGCCTCGATCCCAGACCGGGTCGGGTGGTGGTGGCGGTGCTGGATGGCGGTTTCACCCTCAAGCGACTGGCACGCCATCGCGGCCAGCTGCGCCTGGAGGCCGCTAATCCCGACTATCCGCCCCTCGACCTGCATCGCTGCGGCGATGTGCAGATCTGGGGAGTGGCGATCCATGTGATTCACCCGCTCTGAACCCTCAGGGGCAAGTCCCATGCCTGCTGTCACGGCCCTCATTGATGCCAACAATTTCTATGCCTCCTGCGAGCAGAGCCTTGATCCAGCCCTGATCGGCAGACCGGTGGTGGTGCTTTCCAACAACGACGGCTGCATCGTGGCCCGCAGCGCCGAAGCCCGAGCCCTCGGCATTGCCATGGGCACCCCCTATTTCCAAGCCAAGCGCGACCTGGAACGCCATGACGTGGTGGTGCGCAGTTCCAACTACGCCCTCTACGCCGACATGAGCCAGCGGCTGATGAGCCTGCTGGAAGGGGAGGTGGAGGAGCTGGAGATCTATTCGATCGACGAGGCCTTCGCCCGGCTCAGCCGACCGGCCGACGGCGATCTCCTGCCCTGGGGGAGACGCCTGCGCGCCCTGGCCCGACGCAACCTGGGCTTACCCATCGCCATTGGACTTGGCTCCAGCAAGGGGCAGGCCAAACTCGCCAACCGCTTGGCCAAGGTGGAACCGGCCCATGCCGGCCTGTTTGATCTGGTGCGCTGCTGTGATGTCGACCGATGGCTGGAAACAATCGCCATCGAAGATGTGTGGGGAATCGGCCGCAAGCTGGCCCACTGGTGCCGGCTGCGGGGCGTGAGCAATGCCCGCCAGCTGCGCGATATGCCCAGCGGTGAACTGCGGGCCAAAGCCGGCGTGGTGGGTGTGCGGCTGCAACGGGAACTGCAGGGCTACAGCTGCCTACCCCTTGATCTGGCCCCCTCCGCCAAGCAGGAGACCTGCGTAAGCCGCAGCTTCAGCCGACCCATTACCAGCCTGGAGGAACTGTGCGAAGCAGTGGCCACCTACGTGGTGCGCGCCGCCGAGAAACTACGCAAGCAACAGCAACGGGCCGCCGCCCTCACGGTGTTCACACGCACCAGTCCCTTCGTCCCTGGCTTCTACAGCCAGGCCGCCAGCACTCGCCTAGACCTACCCAGCAACGACACCCAAACACTGCTCAACGCCGCTTTGCCTCTGGTGGAGCGAATCTTCCAGCCGCACCGCCAGCTCGCCAAAGCCGGAGTACTGATGCAGCACCTGCAGAGCAGCGACCAGTTGCAGCATCACCTGCTGGTGCCCTGCAGCGAAGCCGAGCAGCAACGGCGCGACAACTTGATGAACACAATCGACCGACTGAACCAGCGCTACGGCCGTGGCACCGTGCAATGGGCTGCCTGCGGACTGGATCCCAGTTGGGCCATGCGCCGGGAGCGACTGGGACGAGCCGCCACCACTCGGCTCAGTGATGTGCCGGTCGTGCGGGCTTAAACAGTCATAAAGAAAGAGGGTCAGATCGCCTCACAACAGGAATCGATTCACACGATGAAGTGGATCGCGCAACACAAAAACAGCATGCAAAGGATCTGTACCAAGGTCATTGGCGCACTTGCGGGGATAGGAGTGCTTGGGGGCGCGGGTTTGAACAGCGTTCAAGCCTGCACAAGCTTCACGTTGAAAGGCAATGACGGTGGCCATGTGTATGGCCGCACGATGGAATTCGGCCAACCGCTGAACAGCGCCGCCGTGTTGATTCAGCGGGGGACGCCGTTACGCGGCAATGGGCCCAACGGCGGCATTGGCAACGGGCTCGCCTGGACCAGTCGCTACGCCGTGGTGGGACTCAATGCCCTGGGCCTCAAGGATGTGGTGCCCGATGGCATGAATGAAAAGGGATTGGCCGGCGGCCTGCTCTATTTCGCTGGCTATGCAGACTTTCAAAAGGTTCCAGCAGGACAGACCAAGCGCTCGATCAACAGCGCCCAACTGCTCACCTATGTGCTGACCAACTTCGCCACCATCGAGGAGGTGAAGCAAGGACTTCCCAAGATCCTGGTGAACGGAGCCGCCGTGAAGGCCTTTGGCGGTCCACTCCCCATCCACATGACATTGCATGACCGCAGCGGCAAGAGCCTGTCAGTGGAATACATCCAGGGAACGCTGACCATGATGGACAACCCAACGGGGACCTACACCAACGACCCCCCGTTTCCCTATCACCTGGCGACGGCAGGGAATTACGCCAACTTGAGCGCCATGCCACCGGCGGAGATGACAATCAATGGCCTGAAGCTGCCACCCACCAGCACCGGTGGTGGCCTGCATGGGTTGCCAGGGGATTTCCTCTCCACCTCCCGCTTCATTCGCGCCCTGCTGCTCAGCCGCTTCGCACCAACCAATCTCAGCACCAAGCAACAGGTCGGAACCGCGTTTCGTCTGCTGGGCCAGTTTGATCTGCCACCAGGGAGCATTTTGCTTCCGCCAGGTGGGTCCTTCGGTGGAGCCGGATCCACAACCATCTATGAGATCACGGAGTGGAGTGTGGCTGCTGACCAAAAAAACCTGGTGTACTACATCCAGACCTATGACAATCCAGGCTTACGCAGCCTGAATTTTGACCAGCTGCCTCTCGATGGAGGAACGATCAAAGTGATGCCTCTGAATCAACCGCTGAACGTGACGGTTCTGAAGCCCTCCTGAGCCCTGATCAACCAAGGATCAGACCTGTTGAAGCAACTGCACAGCCTTCTCACGGCGGCTGCATAGCAACACCATCCGCTCCCCATGGGCGTTAAGACCGGTCTGCTCCCGGAGCAAATCAGTGCTGGCCAAAGCCAAACCGCAGGTTTCACAGAACAGCACCGGCAGGGTACCTCCATGGCCTGACATCCCCTGGAGGTCCAGCGCCTGACGCACCGCCCGTTGGGCCTTGTCGGTGCCGAGCCGCTCGACCATGGCAGGCCAGAGGTGATTCACCGGTTGGGTGTCGGAGAAATCAATCGACGGGGAGGGCATCAGAGAGGCAGCTGCTCCAGCGCAACCACGATCATCTGTGGGGTCACAGGGATCGTCTCCAGGGCTTCGGCGTTGTCGAGATAGGCCTCGAAGGAGGCAAAACGCTCAATCCTGGGATCCGCGCCCTCGGCGGCGCAGGCGGCAATCCAATCATTGTCCTCAGGCTTGACGGCCACATAGGCCTGCAGGGCCTCGTCCAGATCGCCACCGTCACCGATGCCATCGCCATGCCAGATGGCCTCGAAGAATTCAGACATCTCAGGCGGGAAAGAGACGGCGGTTGCGATTGGCGATGGCCACCAGCGACAGCATCACGGGAACCTCCACCAACACGCCCACCACCGTGGCCAGGGCGGCGCCCGATTGCAACCCGAACAGGCTGATCGCCACAGCGACGGCCAATTCAAAGAAATTGGAGGCGCCGATCATCGCCCCCGGCGCGGCAATGGCACGGGGCTGGCCCCAGAGGCGCATCCACTGGGCGCTGATCCAGAAGATCAGATAGGTCTGCAGGATCAGGGGAACAGCAATCAACAGGATCGCCAGCGGCTCAGCAAGGATCGAGCGGGCCTGCACCATGAACAGCAGCAGCACCGTACCGATCAAGCAGACAACGGAGAGTGGCTTAAGGCGCTGTTCGAGACGCTCAATCCGGCCAGGGGAGCGGAGCAACAGCCGAGTGAGCCAGCCGGCCGCCAGGGGAACCACGACAAACAGCCCGACAGCAGCGAACAGCGTGTCCCAGGGCACCAAGACCTCACTGACCCCCAGCAGAAGGGCAGCGATCGGTGCAAAGGCGAACACCATGATCAGATCGTTGACCGCCACCTGCACAAGGGTGTAATTGGGATCGCCGTCGCTGAGACGGCTCCAGACGAAGACCATGGCCGTGCAGGGGGCCACGCCAAGCAGGATCATGCCGGCCACGTATTGATCCCCCAGCTCAACGGGAATCCAACTGGAGAAGAGTCCGCGGATGAACACCCAGGCGAGGGCCGTCATCGTGAGTGGCTTGATCAGCCAGTTCACCACCACGGTGATGAGCAAACCGCGCGGCTGACGGCTGAGACCTCCGATCGCGGAGAAATCCACCGCCAGCATCATCGGATAAATCATTCCCCAGATCAGCAGGGCGATCGGCAGGTTGATTCCTGCCAACTCGAGGCTCGACAAGGTATCGGGCAGGGAGGGCACCAGGGCGCCGATGGCGACCCCAGCCACGATCGCCAAAGCAATCCAAAGGGAAAGAAACCGCTCAAAAAGCCCCATCAGGCCGCTGGTGGCAACGCATCAGTCTGCGGGATCGCGCTCACGGTGTAGCCGGCGCAACGCTGCTGGTCGAGATGGGCCAGGTGTTTGCGTTCGCTGTAATACAGATCCTGGAAGCGCAATGCATCCGCGTTCAGCTCCTCAAACATGGTCTGGATGCGCGCCTCCATGTCGATGGCAACGTCGGACTCGGGCTGCACCTGACTGATCAGAGAGGCGATGCAGCGCTCGAGAGTCTCCAGCCGTTGACCACCCCAGGCTTCCAAGAGATGGCGGCAACGTTTGATGCTCTTCTGCCGCTCGAGCATGGCGGCGGTGCCGCGCAGCTGCTGGATCGGATTCGCCAACGCCAGCATCTGCAACTCACCCGGCTCCAGCAGGGGGGTCAGACGCGACACCAGCGCACTGTTCTCAAGAATGAGCTGATCGGTGAGCAACCGCGGCAGATCCAGATCCGCCAGTGCATGCCCGGGATCCTCCCCCCTGCTGATGGCCTCCAGCTGGCCAGCATCCAGGTTGGTTTCCTCCAGCTCACTGATGGCAGACCAGAGCAAACGGTGATGTTGAAGTCCAAAGTCCTCCAATTCCCGCTGCCGCAACTCCCTGCGGATCACACCGCGATGCGATGGGCAATGCAGGTAAAGGCGCAGGAGCTCCGCTTCACAGCGCTCACGCTGACTGGATTCCCCCGGTTGCTCGAACCGGGCTGAGCGCCCATGCCAGCGCTGACCCTTGACCTGCTGGCGTAGATCGTCCTCGAGCTGAAGCGCCACACGCCCCTGGCCGCCGCTGAGCCGTTCAGCGACCTGCTGCAGGTAGTGGGTGCGGATTGCTGACTGGGGCAACTTGCCCAGGAGCTGCACCAGGGCGGCAACAGCTTGCTGAAACTGATCGGCTTTTGCCAGATCACGTCCCTCGAGCACTTGCTCGATCTGCCAATCAAGCCAGAGAGGAGCCTGATCGAGCAGGGCGCGATAGTCGCCGGCGCCGTGCTCCTTGAGGTACTCATCAGGATCCTTGCCCGAGGGCAGATGCAGCACCCTCAGCTCGAGCTGGCCCTGCAGGGCCAGCTGCTCCACCTCACCGATCGCCCGGTTGGCGGCCCGCACCCCGGCACCGTCAGCATCGAAATTGAGCACGATGCGTTTGCCGTCACTGCAGCGACAGAGCTGGGTGATCTGCTGACTGCTGAGGGCCGTGCCCAGGGAGGCGACTGCATTGGTGATTCCGGCCGCATGGAGCGCGATCACATCGAAATAGCCCTCCACCACAACGGCGCGGTCGTCCTTACGGATCGGATTGGCAGCGCGGTCCAGGCCGAAAAGATGCTTGCCCTTCTCAAACACCTCCGTTTCAGGGGAGTTGAGGTATTTCGGTTCCGAACCATCCAGGCTGCGGCCACCAAACCCGATCACGCGGCCCTGCCGGTCTCGGATCGGCACCATCACCCGGTGACGGAAACGGTCGTAGAAGCCGTTGCCACCCTTACGGGGCACGACAAGACCGGCCGCCTCAAGCAATTCAGGAGGCATCCCCTCCACCTGCTGCAGATGGCTCAGGAGACCATCCCACTGATCGGGGGCATAGCCGAGTTCAAAACTCTCGAGGGTGGCCTCACTCAACCCTCTCGACTCACGCAGATAGGCCAGCGCCTCAGCGCCGACAGGCTGCTTGAGCTGACTGCGGAACCAGCCCGCCGCCAGGGCCAAGGCGCGGTGCAGACGATCACGGCGCGAGAGCTGCTGCTTCAGGCGCTCCTGCTGGGGCCCCTCGACCGTTTCGATCGGCAGCTGATATTTCCGAGCGAGATCCAGCACCACATCGCCGAAGCTCTGACGCTGCAACTCCATCAAGAACTTGATGGAGTTGCCTCCGGCCCCGCAGGAAAAGCAGTAGTAGAACTGCTTGGCCGGCGACACCGTCATCGACGGCTTGCTGTCGTCGTGAAACGGACAGATGCCGACGAACTCACGCCCCTTTTTCTTGAGCACAACGTGCTCACCGACCACATCGACGATGTCGGCACGCTCCTTGACGGCTTCAATCGTGCGGGGGTGGAGCCGGGGCATCGCCATCGGCCCATTCTGCGGGACCTGACACCGGGTGGCATGGTTGAGCGGTGATCGCCGGCAATCCATGGGAGCCCTGCTCAACGCGATCCGGGCGCGTCAGTCAGCCACGCAATGGAGAGCCTGCGGACTCCTGATCGCCTGCTCGCTGGCTTTCAGCCTGATGACCGTTTGCGTCAAGCATCTCGGGGGTCAACTGCCCGTGGCGGAAATCGTGCTCGTGCGCTCGTTGATCAGCATCGCCATCACGCTGAGCATGCTGCGCCAGGCGCAGGTCTCGCCCTGGGGCCAACGGCGAGGACTGCTCCTGCTGCGCGGTGCGCTCGGCACCGCGGCCCTGCTGTTCTTCTTCGAAGCCCTGGCTCGCCTACCCCTGGCGGCGGCGACCCTGATCCAATACACCTATCCGACGCTCACAGCTCTGTCCGCCTGGCTGATGTTGGGAGAACCCTTGCGTAAACGCATCAGCATCGCCGTGCTGCTGGGCTGGCTAGGGGTGACCCTGGTGGTACAGCCCCAATGGATCGCCAACGCTGGAGCTGACCTGACGGCGATGCAAGACCTGTCGATGGTGGCCGTGCTGATCGGCCTCGGTGGGGCTTTGCTCACGGCGCTGGCCTACGTGAGCGTGCGCCAGCTCTCCAGGAGCGAACACCCCCTTGTGATCGTCTTCTACTTTCCGCTTGTCTCCGTACCCGCCACCCTTCCCTTTCTGTGGCATTCGGCAGTGTGGCCCTCCGCGACCCAGTGGCTCTGGCTGGTCGGCGTCGGTCTCTTCACCCAACTGGGCCAGGTCTGGCTGACGGAGGGCCTGGCCGCACTGCCGGCGGCACGCGCCACCTCCATCAACTACGTGCAGGTGGTCTTTGCCACGATCTGGGGGGTGCTGTTCTTCGCAGAGCCGGTCACCGGCACGGTGGTACTCGGTGCCACCTGCGTCCTTGGGGCGACCCTGATCAGCTTGAGCGCCCGCCAACCTCCCCCTGATCAGGTGGGGTCGATCGGCAGCGGATAAGTGACCCACTCCTGGGAGCTTCCATCACTGGAGCCAACGGGTTGAGCCAGTCGCCAGCTCTCACCGCGTTCCCCCCGCTCCAGAAACAGCTCAAACGGGCTGTCGACCCTGACCCGATCGCCCGGGAGCTGCCAGTCAAAGCGTCCGGTGAGATGAAGGCCGCGGTGGTCACCAAGGCGGATCGAGTCCTGATCCTCGACGCGCACCCGGCTCACCTCCGGATCCCCGGCTGCGTCTAGATCGAGTGAGCGCGCAATCGCCGACTGCGTCAGGGTGATCTGAAGCCCAAGCGCGCGAAGAAGCACGGCACGGGGTGGCTGTGAACTGGCAGTGCAGGCTGAGAGGGTCAGGGCCAGAACGGCGCTGAACACCAACGCAAACCACCGCCTGAAAGCGAAGACCCCCTGGGGGAACGGCGTCGGGTCGGGCAGCATGGGCGCAGAGAGGAACGTCCCCATGATCGGCTGGCTGCAAGGGGAGCGCATCGACAGCTGGGAACAGGGCAGCCGCAAGGGGCTTCTGATCAACTGCTCAGGGGTCGGCTACGAAGTGCAGCTGGCAGAACGGCATCTGCACCGACTGAGCGATGGCAGCCACTGCACCCTCTGGATTCACCAGGTGCAAAAGGACGACGGTTGCAGCCTGTTCGGCTTTCCCGAGCGGCAGGAACGGGACCTCTTCCGGATTCTGATCGCCGTCAACGGAGTGGGGCCTCAGATGGGGCTTTCGCTGCTGGAGTGCTGCAATCCGGAGGAACTGGTCAACGCGATTCTTGAGGGAGACCTGCGGCGTCTCAGCCAGGCCCAAGGGGTAGGCAAACGTACGGCTGAAAGGTTGGCGGTGGAACTGCGCGAGCGGCTAGCGAGCTGGAGTCAGCGCAGTGAAGCGCCCCTCTCCCTGGTGGACCGTAGCGACGTGAAGGCCCTACCAATCCAGGCGGAAGCCCTGAAGGAGCTGGAGGTCACCCTGATGGCGCTGGGCTACGAAGACCTGGAGATCCGCCGGGCCCTCAGGGCGGTGGCAGCGGAAGAGTCAAAACCAGAGGCCTCGGATGGGGATGCCTGGCTGAGGGAAAGCCTGCGGCGTCTCAGCCTTGAAGCCGGCTGAGGCGCGACTGACCTTGAAGGGGCCCATGAGGAGGTAAATTGGTTGTTTGCACTGTCAGGGCCAGACGCCGCGCATGTCGCTCGATACCACCGAAAAGCAGCAACTGATCAACACCCATCAGACTCACGCCACCGACACCGGATCGGCTGAGGTCCAGGTGGCGATGCTGAGCGAGCGCATCTCCAAGCTCAGCAGCCACCTGCAGCAGAACATCCACGACTTCTCCTCCCGCCAGGGCCTGCTCAAGATGATCGGCCGCCGGAAGCGCCTGCTCAGCTACGTGCGTGGCAAGAGCGAGGAGCGCTACAGCAGCCTGATCGCCAAACTGGGCATCCGCGGCTGAAGAGCTGCGGTCCGCCCAAGCTCTTGACGTCATGGCCGACCCCCGAAATCCTCTGCCCTTCGAGCCTCGCAAGGGAGGACCATCGGGAGGTCGGCCTAAGGCAGCAGAAGCCATTCCCAATTATGTCGCTAACCGGATGGCACGGCGGGTCGTGATCGCCACGGGTATTCCCTCTGTGATGGGAATGGCTGTCTTTGTGGTCAGCTACCTGCTGGTCAGTCGCGGAATCATGGACATTCCCCCCGGACTCACCTTGGTGAGCTCTGGGGCTTTTTTCTTGCTCGGTCTTGGCGGACTCAGCTACGGCGTGCTCTCCGCCAGCTGGGAACCCACCCCTGGAACCCTGTTGGGCTTTGAAAATCTTCGGCCGAACCTCCAACGGATGCGAGCGTCGATCAAGGCCCAGAAGCAGGGATGAGTCAGCGCTAGGCCGGGAACTCAGCGCAGCAGCGGGTCACTGCATCGGGCCGCAAAGGATTGCTGTTCCAGAGCAGTGGCGGCCAGCTGAGCATCCCGAACGCAGAACTGGGACCCCAGGCGCACATAGCGCACATCAGCCCCCTGACGCACTGCTGCCACCACAGGCACCCTCACCCCCAGTTCGTCCTGCTGGGGGCGATGCACCTGCAGGCATTCGCGCAGTTTGTGCTGAATCGCCACATCACTGGCCTGCTCGGGGTTGAGCTCCACCAGCAACAAGCGCAGATCATCAATCGCTCTGCAGTCGTCAACAATCAGCTGCACGCGCTCGTCGCGACGGTCGACGGAAGCCCAAACGAGCAGCCGCGCCTCGGCAAGCAGATGATCGGAGAGACGGGCAAAGCTCTTAGGGAAGACCACCGCCTCACAGCTACCGGTGAGATCCTCCAGCTGGAGAACCGCCATCCGATCTCCCTTGCGCGTCGTCACCTGACGGAGCTCACTGATCATCGCGATGGCACTGACTTTGGCCTTATCGGCCTGCTCCTGAAGGCTGCCCAAACCGATTGGGGCGAGCAGCCGTGCTGGAGGAGTCAGCTGCTTCAGGGGATGATCAGAGAGATAGAAGCCCACGAGTTCCTTCTCCAGCCGAAGCTTCTCGGAGGGGTGGTAGTCAGGCACCGGTGACGCCTTGGGAGCCAGGCTGAGATCAGCTCCGCCCTGGCCATCATCATCAGACGAGGCCGCCATTAGATCAAACAGATTCCCCTGACCGCGTTCCCGATCCTTGGCTCGGGATGAGGCCCAATCAAGCAGCAGATCAAGGTCGGCCATCAGCTGGGCACGATTCGCCTGCGGCTCAAGGGCATCCATCGCTCCGCAGTGAATCAACGATTCCAAGCTGCGGCGATTCAGAACAGACGAGGGCAAGCGATCACAGAGATCGGCAAGCGACTGGAACGGTCCATCAGCCTCACGGCTGGCGATGAGCTGGCGGATGGCGCCATCGCCCAAATTGCGCACAGCGGAAAGGCCAAACAGGATGCGCTCACCTGTAGGGGTGAAGTCAGTGCCAGAGGCATTCACATCCGGTGGCATCACCTCAATGCCCATGGCATTGCAATTGGAGATGTAGCGCTGCACCTTGTCGCTGGCACCAGCGTTAACGGTGAGCAGCGCCGCCATGTAAGCGACCGGATAGTGCGCCTTGAGATAGGCGGTTTGATAAGTCACCGCGCCATAGGCGGTGGAATGACTTTTGTTGAAGCAATATTCGGCGAAGAGAACCATCTGGTCAAAGAGCTCATCGGCGACTTTTTCGTCAACCCCACGCTCACTGGCACCCTTCACGAAAATGCCACGATGCTTTTGCATTTCCGACACTTTTTTCTTACCCATCGCCCGTCGCAGCAGATCAGCTTCCCCCAGGGAATAGCCGGCCAGATCCTGCGCAATTCGCATGATCTGCTCCTGATACACCATGATCCCGTAGGTTTCTTGAAGAATCGGCTCCAGAGACTGATGGGCAAAGTCGATCGCCTCGCGACCGTGCTTGCGATTAATGAATTTTGGAATCAGGCCTGCGTCCAAAGGCCCTGGACGATAAAGCGCGAGGATAGATGAAATATCTTCTAACGATGATGGCTTGAGATCACGGACGATCTGACGCATGCCAGTGGATTCAAGCTGAAAAATCCCTTCCAGATCTCCCCGTGCCAACAAAGCAAAGGTTGCATCATCCTGCGGCGGTAATTGATCGGGATCGATTCGTTGCCCCAGGCTGGACTCCACCAGCTCGAGGGTCTTATCAATCATGGTGAGATTCTTGAGGCCAAGGAAATCCATCTTCAGGAGCCCCATCGACTCCACATCCTCCATGAAATATTGGGTGATCACCTGACCATCGTTGTTGCGCTGCAACGGCACAAGCTCATCAAGGGGATCAGCGGCAATCACCACACCGGCGGCGTGCACCCCGAAGGTTTTGTTCGTACCCTCGATCCGCATGGCCATATCAACCCAGCGCTTCACGACTGGGTCACTTTCATATTTCTGGCGGAATTCAGGATTGGGAGATTCGTCGCCAATCATTGCGGCTAGCTTGGCTGGCTTGCCCCGCACCACAGGGATTAATTTCGCCAGCCGATCAGCATCGCCATAGGGAATATCCAGCACGCGCGCCACATCCTTCAGGACGGCCTTTGATGTCATCCGGTTGAACGTAATGATCTGAGCCACCTTGTCGTCGCCATAGCGCTGGGTGACGTAATCAATCACCTCACTACGACGCTCGATGCAGAAATCCGTATCGATATCAGGCATCGACTTACGTTCCGGATTGAGGAATCGCTCAAACAGCAAGCCATTGCTCACCGGGTCGATATTGGTGATTCCTAGGGCATAGGCCACGAGGGACCCTGCCGCAGAACCACGGCCCGGGCCAACAGGAATGCCCTGTTCTCGAGCAAAGCGGATGTAATCCCAAACCACCAAGAAGTAGGTGGGGAACCCCATCTGCTCCATGATCCCCAGCTCATAGGTGAGCCTCTCGCCATAGAGAGGATCAATGGCTGCGGCATCATCGAGACCCAGACGATGCCGGAGCCCCTGCTCAGACACCTGCTGGAGATAACTCACGGGGGTATGCCCATCCGGTATCGGGAAGCGGGGCATCTGATAGCGGCCAAGGATGTCATAGTCCTCGACCTTTTCGGCCACCCGTGCTGTGGTGGCAATCGCCTCCTGCACGACATCGGGCTCGAGGTGGTCAGCGAACAGGCGCCCCATCTCCTCCTCGCTACGGATGTACTCGGTGCCGGTGTATCGCAGTCGCTTCTCGTCGCTGATCAGCTTGCCTGTGAGCACACAGAGAAGCGCGTCATGGGCCTCCACATCGTTGCGGGTGAGGTAGTGAGCATCGTTGGTGGCGATCAGGCCGATGCCCAATTCGCGCGCGATCCGAACAATCTCCACATTGACGATCCGATCCTCGAGCGAGCCATGGTCTTGAATCTCGAGGTAAAAGTCTTCGCCGAAGACCTCTTGGTACCAGCGAGCTACATCCCGCGCCACCTCAGGACGACCCCGCAGAATCGCCTGGGGAATCTCCCCGCCGAGACAGGCCGTGGCCACGATCAGGCCTTCGCTGTGCTCCTTCAGCAACTGCTTATCGATGCAGGCACGCGAAAAGATTCCTTTGCCCCGCATCCCCCGTAGATGGCTGATGCTGGTGAGCTTGACCAGATTGCGATAACCAGTGGCGTTCTTGGCAAGCACCACCAGGTGATAACGACGCTCCTTCTTCTGCTGCGGATCTTCAATCGAACCGTTGATCACATACATCTCGTTGCCGATGATCGGCTTGATCCCAGCGGCCTTGCATAACTTCAGGAGCTCGATCGCCCCATACATCACACCGTGATCAGTGAGTGCGAGCGCAGGCATCCCCAGCTCCTTGACCCGCTCCACCATCTGGGGAAGCTGGGAGGCGCCATCGAGAAGGCTGTAATCGCTGTGGTTATGGAGAGGGACAAATGCCATGCACCCAGCCTAGGCGCCTGCGCAAGATAGAGGGTGGACTGACCTCAGCAACCACCACCTGTGGGGTCAACCATCGGCCTTGGTGCTGATGCAGACCTTGGTGCTGATCAGGATGGGATCAGCACACCCTCGGGGCGTCGCTGCATGACAGCCGCCGACTGCTCGTACTGATGGGCCACCTGGAGCAGGCGCTGTTCCTGAAGCACGTTGCCGATCAACTGAACACCGATCGGCAGGCCGGCTGTGTCGAAACCGCAGGGGACGCTGATGGCCGGCAGACCCGCCAGGTTGGCCGGAATCGTGAGCAGATCGGCGAGGTACATCGCCAGAGGATCATCCGCATGGGCGCCCTTCCGGAATGAGGTGGTCGGCGCCGTGGGGGTAAGGAGCACATCCACGGAGCGGTAAGCAGCATCAAAGTCCTGACGGATCAAGGTGCGCACCTGCTGAGCCTTGCGGTAATAGGCGTCGACGTAACCAGCGGAGAGCGCGTAGGTGCCGATGAGAATCCTGCGCTGAACTTCAGGCCCGAACCCTTCGGCCCTTGAGCGTGCCGTCATGCTGATCAGGCTGTCGGCAGCCTCCGCCCGGAAGCCGTATTTGACGCCGTCATAACGGGCGAGATTGGCGGAAGCCTCCGATGGGGCGATGACGTAATACGTGGCGATGCCGTCGTTGAATCGCGGGCAGCTCACATCAACCAATTCAGCCCCGAGGTTCTGAAGTTGGTCAGCGGCAGCGAGCACTGCAGCCTTCACCTGGGGGTCGAGCCCCTCCTGTTCAAAACACTCCCGCACCAGGCCCACCCGCAATCCATCGATCGGATCGGACAGGGTGGCGCTGTAATCGGGCACAGGCACCTTCAGGCAGGTGGAGTCACGGGGATCCTCGCCAGCCATGACCTGGAGCAGAGCAGCGGCATCCGCAACCGTGCTGGTGAAGGGACCCACCTGGTCTAAAGAGCTGGCGAAAGCCACCAAGCCATAACGACTGATGCGGCCATAGGTGGGCTTGAGACCGACCACACCGCAGAAGGAAGCGGGCTGACGAATCGACCCGCCGGTATCCGAACCGAGGGCCGCCATGCATTCCCCGGCGGCGAGAGCAGCGGCGCTGCCACCCGAGCTACCGCCTGGAACATGATCGAGATTCCAGGGATTGCCTGTGGGACCGAAGGCCGAAGTTTCCGTCGATCCGCCCATGGCGAATTCATCGAGATTGGTCTTCCCGAGCAGCACGGCACCAGCCTTCCAAAGGCGATCGGTGACGGTGGATTCGTAGGGCGGAACGAATTGTGCCAGCATCCTGCTGGCGCAGGTCGTGCGGACTCCGCGCGTGCAGAGGTTGTCCTTGATGGCCAGCGGCACGCCAGCGAGCGGTGGGAGGGTCTCACCGGCCTGCCTAGCGGCATCAATGCGATCGGCATCTGCCCTGGCGCGATCGGCAGTCACCTCAAGGTAAGCGTGGAGGCTCGGATCAACGGCGGCGATGCGGGCCAGATGGTGGTCCGTGAGCTCACGGGCCGAAACCTCACCCCGTTCAAGTTGCTGACGCCACTCGGCGATCGCCATCGGCTTGAGCTGCTATTCAGCTGCGACGCTATCAGCCGTCGCTTGCCGGGATGGTGAAGGGCTCGCCACGGCGGCAGCGCAGGCAGCTGTGGTCGATCGAGACCGGCGCCTCAGACGCCACATCCTCAAGAAACAAGGGCAGTTCCCGCTCGAGGCTTCCACGCGTCACAAACGGGCCGAACCAATAGGTCACATCGGGGCCATGGGTCTGAACCCTTGCCCACCAGGCCAGTCCAAGACCGTTGGCGAAGCTGCGCAGCGGCCGGATCAGGGGGCCCATGTCGAGGGAGGCATGTCTCCGACATTGTGCCCTGATTCCGGCTGTTTGGTGGTTCTCAATCGAGCGAAAACAGCAGATTGGATCCGAATCAGAGCTCGACGCTGCTCTGGAAATCGCTGTTGTCCGACTCCGGGTCGCCGTCCGTGGGGCGTTCGAGGTCGAGCTGCAACCCAGGCGCCTCCGTTGCGGCAGCCACCAAGGCAGGCTCTTCAGGTCGCTCTTCAGCTCCCTGTTCATCGAGCTGTTCGGGTTGAGCCTGCTCATGATTCAGGCGAGGCCTGGTGATCGGTGGGGAGGGTGCCTGGCCCCGCAGATCCTTCATCCACCCCCGTCGCGCCACCTCGTAGAGGCACATCGCTGTGGCCACGGAAGCATTCAGGCTTGGGGTCACCCCGCGTAGTGGAATCCGGATCAGTTGATCGCAATGACGGCGGGTCAACAGAGACAGTCCATCCCCTTCCGAACCGGTGACCACCACCAGAGGGCCATCCAGATCGGCCTCTGCCAACGTCACCCCGCCCTCCTCAGCCAGGCCGATCACCCGATAGCCGGCGTCCTTCAGGGTTTCAAGGGAGCGGTTGAGGTTGACCACCCGCGCGACGGGCAGATGCTCCAGAGCACCAGCGGCAACCTTGGCCACGGATCCGGTCAGACCGGCGCTGCGGCGCTGCGGCAAGACAACGCCGTGGGCACCCAGAGCCTCAGCGGAGCGAACGATCGCGCCGAGGTTGTGGGGGTCGGTGAGGCCATCGAGGGCGAGCAGTAAGGGGGCCTCGCCAAGGGTTGCGCAGCCCTCGATCAATGAAGGCAGATCAAACGTTTCCGCTGACGCGGTCTGTAGAGCAATGCCCTGATGCACGGCACCACCGGTGAGTTGGCCAAGGCGAGCCCAGGTGACCTCCTCAACGAGCACACCCGAGGCCTTGGCCTCGCGCAGCAGCTGCAAGAAGCGGGGCGCACTCCTCAGCTCCGATGTGCACCAAATGCGATGGATCGGACGCCCAGCCTCCAGCACCGCTTGGGTGGCATGGCGTCCCCAGAGCAGATCGTCGGCGGGCGCCTCTGGGGCATGACTACTGGCCTCCCCCTCGGGAAGAGGGGGCCGCTCATCCTTCAACCAGGCGCGCTGGGGAGCCCTGCGCTGATCAGGACGACTGCGCTCAGGCCGAGAGGAAAAGCGCTTCATCCCATCACGGCTGCCCCTGTTGGCGGCGAACCTGTCGGAGCCCCCACTCCACGGGCGCTCGCGATCCTGATCAGGACGCGAGCGCTCACTGACATCCCGACCGCCATCGAAGCGATCAGCACCAAAACGATTGGGGCGGTCAGACCGAAAGCGATCATCCCGGCGACGATCGCCGTAGGGACGAGCTCCCGTTGGACGGCTGCCCGTTGGACGGCTGCCCGTTGGACGGTTGCCTGGGAAACGGCCCGAGCTCGGCCGATCTTCCCCCTGACCGCCGCGGAAGGGACGACGCCCTTGGAAGCCCCCCTCGCCTGAGGCTGAACCTTCGTCTCGTGAAAAACGATCATCCCTGGGAAAACGGCCTTCTCTCGGGAAACGGCCTTCTCTCGGGAAACGGCCTTCGCGGGAGGGGCGTGCTCCTCCCGAGGGGCGCCCCCCGGAGGAAGGGCGCCCCCCACCGGAGCGGCCACCCCCGGAGGAACGGCGATCAGATCGGAAGCTCATGGGCAGAAACTGGGGCTATGACGGGTCGTTTTCGGTCTCCTCGAGTCGATCCAAAAGCTCGGCAAGCCGCGCCGGATTCTGCAAAAAGAGCCAGCCCACCATTGTCTCAAATCCCGTGGCCCGCCCATAGACGGATGCCTCCCCCCGCCGGGGTCCCCGACCGGCCCGATTGCGTCCGCGACGCACCAGATCCAGCTCCTGCTCAGTGAGGTGTGGCTCCAGGCGATCGAGAACAGCGGCCTGGGCAGCGGCCTTGACCTCCGAGACCACGGCACGATGCAGATCGTCAGAGCGGCCTGGGCTGCCGCAATGCCGCAGCCGCTGGTGGAGCTCCCAAACGGCATCTCCCAGCCAGGCGAGCTGAAGGGGACCAAGGGTCTCGACCGGGACGCTGCTGGCCTCCAGGTCTCGGATCCAGTTCCTCAAGCCGCCAGCTGACTCATGGCACTTTCCAGATCAGGCACGAGATGAAGAAACTCTTCGAGGCGAACCAGCTTCACGGTCTGGATCACCCTCGCGTTACCCACCACCAGGAAACTGCGCTTGGCGTCGTTGCATTGCTTGGCGAGCTGAACCATCGCGCCGAGCCCAGAAGAATCGATGAAATCGATCTTGCTGAGATCGATCACCGCTGAGGACTTGTTGGCCTGAAGCACATCGCCCACGTAGGCGAGGAACTGCTTCTCGGAGTAGGCATCCAGCTGACCAGTGAAGTGGAACACCAGACACTGATCCCTTTGCTCGAAGCCGCCGCGCAGAGAAACGGTCAATCGCTGCAGTTCAGTGATGGAACCAACCCCCCGAAGTGATGTGCCGAAGTGTAGGGAGAGTCACCGCAGTTCACCACGGTTCAACGCCGTTCCGCCATGAGTGCAACGAAACGGGCGAAGTGGTGGTCGGCATCATGGGGGCCAGGACTGGCTTCTGGGTGGTACTGCACTCCAAAAACGGGCTGGTGACGATGGGCCATCGCCGCCACCGTGCGGTCGTTGAGATTGAGGTGAGTGACCACTATCTGGTCGCTGTCTAGGGAGGCTGCGTCTAGGGCGAATCCATGGTTTTGGCTCGTGATCTCAACCTGGCCACTGGTGCCGCAGGGGTGGTTGAGCCCCCGATGGCCGTAGGCCAGCTTGAAGGTGGAACCACCCAGCGCGAGACCAAGGATCTGATGTCCGAGACAGATCCCGAACAGAGGGAGGTTGGGCTGCTCCAGGAGCTGCCGGGCGAGGGCGATTCCACCGCTGACGGCCGCCGGGTCTCCAGGTCCATTGGAAAGAAACACCCCTTCAGGATGATGGGCCATCACCGAGGCCAGATCGGTGGAGGCAGGCAAAACCGTCACATCACAGCCGTGGCCGACGAGGCGGTCGAGGATCGCCCGTTTGATTCCGAAGTCGATTGCCACCACCCGGTAACGGCGGTCTGGAGCTGACTGCAGCCGTTGGTCGAATCCCGCGGAACAGGGCGTGGTCCAGATGTAGGGCTCGGAGGTGGAGACCTGATCCGCCAGGTTCAGCCCCTCCATGGAAGGGGCCGCCTGCACGGCTTGAAGCAGATCCTGAGGCGTGCGCCCGTCGGAGCTGATCACACCGTTCATGGCGCCGGTCTCGCGCAAATGACGGACCAAGGCCCTGGTGTCGATGCCCTGGATGCCCACCACACCGTGCTGATCCAACCAAGCGGGAAGGGTCTGGCGGGAACGCCAACTGCTTGGTAGCGGCGCAAGCTGACGGGCGATCAGTCCCCGGGCATGGGGAACCTCTGCCTCCTGATCATCAGGATTCACGCCCGTGTTGCCAAGCTCCGGATAGGTGAACGTCACCAACTGCCCGGAATAGCTCGGATCCGTGAGGACCTCCTGGTAGCCGGTCATTCCCGTGTTGAAGACCACCTCCCCGATGACGCTGCCGCGGGCGCCGCAGGCCACCCCCTCAAACACCGTGCCATCGGCCAAGACCAGTAGAGCCGACTCCCGGGAAGCAGCAGCAGTCATCAACAGAGGGACCCCATCAGCAACAGTCGTGCTCTCATTCTTCCTCGGCGGGGGTCAGGAACTGTCGCAGTCGCTCCAACCGAGCCCAGGGCTGGCCCTGGGCCAGGGCAGTCAGAGCTCGCTGAGCCCCCAGTTTCAGGTCAGGCTCCACCCCGGCAACCCAGAGGACGAGTGCGGTGTTGAAGGCAACCACATGCCCCTGAGCCTCGCTGCCGCGGCCCTGCAGCAGATCGCGAAGAATCGTCTGATTGAGCTGAAGATCGCCGCCCTTGATGGCCGATAGAGGTGCTTCGCACAGACCGAGATCCGCTGGGGCGATCGCTTCAGAGCGAATCACACCATGGTCAAGAATGCGCAGGGTGTTGGTTCCCGCGAGGGAGGCTTCATCGAGACCGCCCGCTCCATGCACCACCACAGCCCGCTGCTGGCCGAGACACTGCAGGGCCTCCGCCATCGGATCGAGCAGATCAGCACGGGCCACGCCAAGCACCTGACCATTGGGAAGGAGCGGATTCACCAACGGCCCCAGAAGATTGAACACGGTGCGCACCCCCAGACTGCGGCGTAAGGGCGCCAGGTTGATCAGAGCCGGATGCCAGGCGGGAGCGAACAGAAACGTCACGCCTGCATCAGGCAAGGCCTCCACCACGTGGCGGAGGGGCGCCTGAAGCTGCACACCCAGCCCCTCGAGCACATCAGCAGATCCCACCTTTCCACTGGCACTGCGATTGCCATGTTTTGCCACCACGGCGCCACAGGCAGCGGCAGTGAAAGCCACCGCCGTGGAGATATTGAAGGTATCCGCCCCATCCCCCCCGGTACCGCAGGTATCCACCAAAAGCAGATCAGGACGCGCACAGGGCAGGGGGCAGGCCCGACGCAACACATCGGCCATGGCCGCCAGACCGGGGCCATCAGCGCCACACGCGCGCAGTGCGGCCAGAAAGGCACCCGTCTGCACGGGGGTGAGCTCCTCGGCGAGCCAGGCCTGCATCAATGCCGCCGCATCCGATGCCTGCAGAGCATCCCCTTCCAACAATCGCTCCAGCAGTTGAGGCCAGGGGGCAGATGCAGATGCCATGGGCAGACAGAAAAAAACCCGGGTGCTGAGCACGCCGGGCCGGGTGATGGGGACTTTTCCAATATCCCTTAAAAAGCGACTTCTGGCCAGAACGTCTGGTCAGGTTCTCGAAATCAGTCGATCAGTTGGCCTCGGACTGATCCGTATCAAAGCCAGATCCAACCGCCACCTCACGGTCTTGGCCGGGCCGGAAACCGGAGCTCCAAAGCTCGCGGGCCCGGCTGTTCAGAGATTCTCGGTTCAACCCCCAAAGCCCCATGGCCCTCGTGAGGTCATCGCGCAGGCCATCGGCCCCTGGGAACTCCTCGTAGCGGAGCAGCAAACGCGCCAGATCAACAATGTCCTGATCCGCTGGCTGCTCCCGGGAGAGAAGGCGATCCACCACGTCCCGATCGATCGCCTCGAGAGGATGGGTTTGTCCCCCGTTGGATGCATTGGACTCGGCCATGGCCTGAACTCCCGGAACTGCCCTGGAGATGAAAAGGTATGGGGTGAGGATGACGCAGGCGTGGAGTCAGCCCAGCCCCAGCACACCACTTCCTAAGTTGATTCCTGCACCAGCGAGTGAATGGCAGCCTTTCGTCTTGATCTGATCGGTCGCTACCTTCGCCCCCACCGCCGCACGGTGCTGCTGGGTGCAGTGGCTTTGGTGATCGTCAACGTCCTCAGCGTCACGATCCCTCTGGAAGTGCGCCGGATCATCGATGAGCTGCAGGACGGCTTCGCTGTGGGTGACGTGCTGCGTCAGGCCGGCTGGATTGTGCTGCTGGCCAGCGTGATGGGGGCGGTGCGTCTGATCTCGCGCCAGCTGGTGTTCGGGGTTGGCCGGCAGGTGGAGGTCGAACTGCGCCAAAAACTGTTTGATCAGATGCTGCTTCAGGAGCCGGGCTGGGTGCAGACCACCGGCAGCGGCGAGGTGATCAGCCGGGCCACCAGTGATGTTGAAAACGTGCGCCGGCTGCTTGGTTTTGCAGTCCTCAGTCTCACCAACACCGCCCTGGCCTATGCCTTCACCCTTCCGGCCATGCTGGCGATCGACCCCGGCCTCACGGTGGCGGCGATCGCCCTTTATCCCCTGATGCTGGGGTCAGTTCGTCTCTTCGGCGGACGCATGATGCGCCAGCAACGCCGCCAGCAAGAAGAGCTCGCCGGCCTGAGCGATCTGATTCAGGAAGATCTCTCAGGAATCGCAGCCATCAAGATCTATGGCCAGGAGCCCCAGGAGCAGGCTGCTTTCCAGGAGCGCAACCGTCACTATCGCGATGCAGCGATTCGGCTTGCCCGCACCCGCAGCACCCTGTTCCCCCTGCTGGAGGGGATCTCTTCCATCTCTCTCCTGCTTCTGCTGGCACTCGGTAGCGGTCAGCTCGAGAAAGGAACGCTCTCAATCGGTGGTCTGGTGGCCCTGATTCTCTACGTCGAGCGGCTGGTGTTCCCCACGGCGCTCCTGGGTTTCACCCTCAACACCTTCCAGACCGGTCAGGTGAGCCTCGAGCGAGTCGAGGAACTCCTGACGCGTCGACCGCGCATTCAAAACCCTGCCGATCCCCAGACACCACCCCAACCAGGCCAAGGCCGAATCGAGGCCCGCAATCTGCACATCCGCTACGACGGCAGTGATCGCGACACGCTCTGCGGTCTCTCCTTTGTGATTGAACCCGGGGAGCTGGTCGCGGTCGTGGGTCCTGTTGGCTGCGGCAAAACCACGCTGGCACGAGCTCTGGGCCGCATGGTGGAGGTGGGCTCTGGTGCGTTGTATCTCGATCGCTGTGATGTCACGGCCATGCGCCTCGACGACCTGCGCCGACGGATTGCCCTGGTGCCCCAGGAGGGCTATCTGTTTACGAGCTCCCTGGCTGACAACTTGCGCTACGGCGAACCAGATGCCTCGATCGAAGCCGTCGAAGCTGCCGCAGAACAGGCGCGCTTGCTGGACGACGTGAAAGGCTTCCCCGACGGTTTTGAGACCCTGGTAGGCGAGCGGGGCATCACTCTGAGCGGTGGCCAGCGTCAGCGCACTGCGCTGGGACGCGCCCTCTTGATGACCGCGCCCGTGCTGGTGCTAGATGATGCCCTCGCCAGCGTTGACAACAACACCGCTGCAGCGATCCTGGCCTCCATCCGTCAGCAGCGGCAGCGCACGATTCTGATGATCAGTCATCAGCTCTCCGCCGCCGCTGCCTGCGATCGGATCCTGGTCATCGAAGAGGGACGCCTGGTCCAGCAGGGTCACCACAGCGAACTGGTGGAACGGGAGGGAACCTATCGACGGCTTTGGGAGAGGGAACAAGCTGCGGAACGTCTCGAAGCGGTGGCCTGAAGTGCGAACCGCGGCTTAGCTGGAGAGGCTCCCCTGGCCTGCAGCCCATGACCACCAGCACCCCCTTTGCGGTGCGCTGCACCCTCACGTTTGGTGATATCTATCTCCAGGTGCTGGCCTGGATGGCCGTGATCTTCGTCAGCCTGGCGGCAGGCCTCGGACTGATGGGGGCGAGCCGTCCACTGTTTGCACTCGTCGGCGTGGGCCTGATCCTGGTGTTGAGCCTGCCGTTCCTTCTGTTCGCCTTCGTGACAACGCTGCTCAACCACATTCAGCTGGACCCCCTGCAAGGTTCCTAGGGTTCAGCCAAGACGTTTCAGCCTGATGCTTCCCTCTTGGTTGACCGGTGCCTCCGCGAACGACGGGGCAGCTGCGCCTGAGCGCCATGCCGTGCTCGGCACCCCGCTGCACGCCCCCCTGATGGATGACCAGGAGGAAGCGATGTTCGGCTGCGGCTGCTTCTGGGGAGCGGAGAAAGGCTTCTGGCGCCTTCCTGGTGTGGTGACGACCAGTGTTGGCTACGCCGGTGGGCGCACTCCCTCACCGACCTATCAGCAGGTTTGCAGCGGTCGCACGGGCCATACCGAAATCGTCCGCGTGGTCTGGAGCACCCCAGCGATTGCATTCAGTGATCTGTTGAAGCTGTTCTGGGAGTGCCATGACCCGACCCAAGGGGACCGTCAGGGCAATGACCAGGGCAGCCAGTACCGATCAGCGATCTACACCACCACCCCAGAGCAGCTGCAGCTGGCTGAAACCAGTCGTGACGCCTACCAACAAGGGCTCATCAGCAGGGGCCTGGGACCGATCACCACCGAGATCAGTGCGAAGCAGACCTATTTCCCTGCGGAGACTTACCACCAGCAGTATCTGGCCAAACCCGGAAGCCGTCCGTACTGCTCCGCCATGCCGACAGGAGTGCCCCTGGAGGCGTTTCCAGGCGCCGACTACAAGCTGCCTGCCAAAGTTTGGAGCCACTACGACTGGAGCATCAGTCACTGCGTCCTGCGCGGTGATAACGCTCCCATCACCCTTGAGCGATGAAACCCTCGTGGCCTGACTGGGGTGTGTTGCTGGCGCTGGCCTGCACGCTGCTGCTGGTGTTTGCTCTCGTGTTCTCTCAACGCCCACAGTCAGGCGGAAGCGAACCTCCGCTGCTCTGGCGAACACCTCCAGATCAAAAGCCGGCAGGATCCCTTCAGATCTGACCACCCCAGCGCCCAGCACGACCGAATCCTGGCAAGGTGATGGTCGGCAGTGCATCGATCGCTGATCGTGACGTCTCCCTCCGATCCCCATCAGCGACGTCAACTCCACCCGTTGCCACGGGGATTGGTGGAGCTTTATGGGTTGATCGCCGTGCTCGTGGTGCTGATCCCGGAATGGCTGGCCGATGGCACCATCACCCTGGGGGGACGCCCTGGTGGCGCCCCGCTTCCCATGCGCTCCCGAGCGTGGCGCGCCGTGCCTGAGCTGCACCTGGCGTCGATGAATCTGGCGGAACTGCGTCAGCTGGCCAGAGATCTGCGTCTGCGGGGCTACAGCGGGGACGCCCGTCAGGCACTCACAAACCGACTCCTGAAGCGAATCCGACGACGCTCAGGGGCGGGCAATGCCTTGTGATAACTTGCATCTGCCGGGGCGTAGCGCAGCTTGGTAGCGCACCACTTTGGGGTAGTGGGGGTCGTGGGTTCAAATCCCGCCGCTCCGATTCTTCTTGGTTCCGTCACCCCATGAAAAAGCCCCTCGATGAGGGGCTTTTTTTGTCTCGTTCTCTTTGAGTTCAACGCTTGGGCAGGTGCGTGATCACCAAGTGACGCTGCTCATCGATCTTCAGCCATCCCTCATCGCGAAGCAGACCGATGACCCGTGTCACCGTCACGCGAGTGGTGCTGAGCGCACTGGCCATTTCCTGATGGGTGAGGCGCAGATTGAGGCGCAGCCCATCCTCACAGGCCTGTCCATAATCCTGGGCCAGCAGCTCCAGGAAGCCCCTGACCCGCTCCTCCACACGGCGAAGACCAAGGAGGGAAAGAAGATATTCAGCCTGGCGGTAGCGCATGGAGACGGCCTCGAGCATGGCCACCGCAAGCTGCGGTGATTGCTCCACCTCGGCCATGGTCAAACAAAGAAGATCACAGTCACTCAGGGTGACGGCTTCATAGGCCTCCACCGTGCTCAGGGGCTCACCAAAGGGTTCATTGGGGCCAGCCAGACCCAGCAGCAATTCATCGCCATGCACAGACACGGCACCGAGCTTCACCATGCCACGCACCACCAACCAAAGGTTGTTCTTGAGCAGTGGAACAACGCTGCCTGCACTGAGATGAACCAGGTTGCGTTTCTGATAATTCGCCTCCAAAAGATCGCGAAATCCTTCGCGACGAGGTGCGCGATCGCGGGAGGGAACAGCAACCATTGGAATGCGTGTCTGGGATACACCCGACTGTATGGAGCGCGACAGACCTCCCAGGCAAAGACTCGGTAGGCGAAGCGTTAAGACTCACCTAAAAGTTTCCTAAAACACAATGCAGACAAAAAAAGGGGCCATACGGCCCCCTCTTTGAGTCGGCAATGAGCGATCACTCAATGAGCGATCAGTTGCCGATCTTGTTCACAGCAGCGCGGGCCTTGCTGAGGATGCCGCCCTTGAGGGGAACAAAACCCATGTCATCGGCCTGAGCCTGAGCCTTATCGCTCAGCATGAAGTTGAAGGACTTCTTGATGGCATCGGTGTTTTTGCCGTTGCCAGTCTTGTAAGCCAGCACCCAGGTGAGGGTGGCGATGGGATACGCACCCTTGGCGGTGGGGTTGGGGTTAGAACCGGCCAGATCAGCATCGAGGGTGATGCCGTTCAGGGCCTTGGCGCCGGAAGTGAAGCTAGGCAGCACATACTCACCAGACTTGTTCTGGAGGGCGGCAGCCTTGACGTTGCCCTTGATGTAGGACTGGTTCACATAGCCGATGGCGCCGACTTTGCTCTGGATCACGCCGGCAACGCCGGAGTTGCCCTTAGCACCGACAGCATTGGCACCAGGCCACTTGACGGACTTACCAGCACCCAGGGTCCACTCGGGGGAGAAGGCAGCCAGGGAAGCGGTGAACGCCTTGGTGGTACCGGAACCATCAGAACGGTGCACCCAGGTGATGTTGCCGGGGGCGCAGCCAAGCTCTTGCCACTTGGTGATTTTGCCCATGGCGATCTTGACAGCCTGAGCCTGAGTCAGCTTCAGGTTGCAGCCGGGCTTGTTGTAACCGAAGGCGATGGTGCCACCCACCATGGGGATCTGGACCACACCGCGCTTGACCTTGGCCATGTCAGACTTCTTCATCGGGTCATCAGACGCGCCGAAGTTGACGGTCTGATCGATGAAAGCCTTACGGCCGGAACCGGAACCAACGGCCTGGTAGTTGACCTTGGGACCGCCGGATTTGGCGAGCTCAGCGAACCAGCGCTGATAAATCTTGGCGGGGAAAGTAGCACCGGCGCCGTTGAGACGATCGGCGGCGGAAGCAGACACACCGGCTCCAAGAGCGAGCACGGAGGAGAACAGAAGAGCCTTCTTAGCGAAGCTCATGACAAGCCTTAGGGAAATCGGCGCCCTATGAGTAGCCAAGAAACAGCGATTCAGTCGTTAGCGCAAGGTTAAGGATCCAGGCAGAAGCCGCTATGGATCTAATTTTTCTCTGTTTTAGTGAGCAGAGCCGGGTCGATTGGTTCGTTTCGCTACCGAATCGTGATCCTGCAAGCGCGTGGCGACGGCATAACGTCGCAACCAGCGATTGACCCGCTGGCGCTGCGCCGGTGGCACCTCCTCAAGCAACTGAGAGAGTTCCAATGCACCAAGCCGTTTCAGCTCGCGCACATCCACATGCCAGAGGGCTTCTGCCTCCCGGATGAGACGAGCCCAGGTGCGCACCTGCTGCCAATGGCGCAAGCGCAGCCTTAATGGATCCCAGGAGGCTGCCTGGGAACGAAGCAGTCGTCGCCGATAGCGATCCTTGCGGGAGAATGCAGCCATGACTCCAGGCTGACGCCGGCGCCTGCAAGCGAGGCAAACCGTCCGGGTCCCTTCGGACTGCTGAAGCAAATCCTTGGTCGATGCGGACCCCGATCAAGAGGCGAGCGGTTCGTCCCGATCAAGAGCGATGACAGGGAACTCGAGATCCTGAGCCTCACGGGCACTGAGGCGACGGGTCCAGGCGCCTTGCACGGGATCATTCCAACGGAAACCCGCTGAGCGGGCGAGATGGCGCTCGTCGTAAGAGACCTGAGCGCGCATCAACACCCGCGGTTCCATGCCCCACGCAAGCAACTGCTCAAGATCGTCCCGTCGTCGGAACACCTCCGCGATGTACACGCAATCAGCAAGAGCCCGATGCACCGCCCACACCGGCACCCCATGGGCTAAGGCCAGATCTCGAACAGAGGGTCTTGAGCGCAGTTGCAGTTCAGCTGGCCAACGAATGTCTTCCATGGTGCACAACCAGGGAGCTCGTGCCTCTGGCAGGTGGCCCCGCCCAAACCATTGCCGATCGAAAGCCGCATGGTGGGCCACCAGCAGATCCGCCGCATCCATCAAGGCCTGCAGATAACGAAGCCCCTCCTTCCAGGGCTGGTGCCGGCGAGTGGCCGTGGCAGGAATGTGGTTGATCGCTTCTGCCGCATTGCTCTCCACTGGCAGCAGGAACGACTGCTGCACCAGCACCTCACGCTCCGGGACAGAAAACAGAATCGCTCCCACCTCAAGGCACTGATGCTCTTGAGGATCCAGCCCCGAGGTCTCCGTGTCGAGAATCAACAGGGTCTCCGGAGCACTGGTCTTGGTGGTGACGATCGGAGGCTCCACAGGTGTGGAGAGCAGGTTCAACTGAGCTGATGAGGCCTCATCTGCCATGGGTTCCGTCGAGCTAGCGCCATTCTCCAGCGATTGAGCCAGGGCCACTAGGGTGCAGCTCGCTTCGATGTGGGATTCATGGCCCTGGCTGTCGGTGATCAAGCCCCAGAGATCCGCCTGGACGACCAGAACGGTGTCTCGCGAAGCAACAGCGAGCTTGGCGGTCGCATCCTGGTGCTCTTCTTTTATCCCAAGGACGACACACCGGGCTGCACAGCCGAGGCCTGCGGATTTCGTGACAGCTTTGAAGAATTGCAAGCTCTCGGCGCCGAAATCTGGGGCGTGAGTGGCGATGACGCCGTCAGTCACCGACGCTTCAGTGAACGCCATGGTCTTCCGTTTCCCCTGCTGAGCGACAGCGATCAGCGGCTACGCCGGGCCTTTGGGGTTCCCAAAACCCTTGGGCTGCTACCCGCCCGCGTGACCTATGTGATCGATGCGTCCGGAACGATCCGCCATATCTTCAACAACCTGCTGGATGGTCCTGCCCACGTGCGCGAGGCCAGCCGCATCGTGAAGGAGCTGCAGAACGCTGCATGAGCCGCTGGCGAAGGCTGGACGACAGCTGGTGTCTCTGGCCAGCGCAACCGAAGGCCCTGGTTGAGTTCATCGGCGGGAGCTACCTGGCTGCCACTCCCCAACTGAGCTATCGACGCCTCCTTGAAGGATTGGCAGCTCAGGGGTTGGCGGTGCACGCCTGGAGTTATGTGCCCGGATTCGACCATCAGCTTCAGGCCAGGCAGGCCTGGGATGGATTCCGCAGCAGCCGCGCCCTATTACGTGAGCGGATTGAAGACCTTCCGCCCAGCCTGCGCCTTGGACACAGTCTCGGTTGCAAGTTGCACCTTCTGGCTCCGGACGGAGGGCGCAACAGCGCGGGCCTGATCTCCCTGAGCTTCAACAACTTTTCAGCCGACCGCTCCATTCCCCTGCTCTCCACCCTGGCCCCCAGTCTTGGGGTGACCACGGAATTCAGTCCAGGCCCCGAGGAAACGCTGCGACTCGTGGAGCGCTATTACCACTGCCCCAGGAATCTGGTGGTGCGCTTTGGTGAGGACAGCCTCGATCAAAGCCACGCGCTCTTCGACAGCCTGCGCAGCCGCAGCTGCGACCAAAGCGAATGGCTGCAGCTGGCCGGAGATCACCTCACGCCAGCCAGCGCCGGACTGCGCCAGGGACTGCTGGGTGACTGGGCTGATGACCCTGGCCGCAGCCGCCGGATCCAGACCTTGATCGACGCGATCCTTCGATGGCAAAGCGGGCTGGTCTGATCCCAGACCGCTTTGCGATCAGGCCCGCAAGCGATCGAGAACCGAGCGATCCTCCAGGGTGCTGGTGTCACCACTGACCTCCTGGCCGGCAGCCAGGGCCCGCAGGATTCGCCGCATGATCTTGCCGCTGCGGGTCTTGGGGAGCGCATCACTGCAACGGATCTCATCCGGGCGCGCAATCGGGCCAATCTCCTGACCTACGTGAGAGCGCAATTCCGCCACCAGGGCCTCGGTGGCCTCCCGGCCAGCCTCCAGGGTCACGAAGGCCACGATGCCCTCACCTTTGAGGTCATCGGGGCGGCCAACCACAGCAGCCTCAGCTACCGCAGGATGGCTCACAAGGGCGGATTCGATCTCCATCGTTCCAAGCCGATGACCGGACACATTGATCACGTCATCCACGCGACCCATCACCCAGAAGTAGCCATCGGCGTCCCTCCGGGCGCCATCCCCTGCGAAGTAGATGTAACTGCCATCGGCGGGACGGATGTGCTCCCAGTAGCTCTCACGGAAGCGCTGAGGATTGCCATGCACCGTGCGCATCATTCCTGGCCAGGGGCGGCGGACCACCAGGTAGCCCCCTTCATCGGCCGCCACACTAATGCCGTCCCCATCCACCACATCCGCTTGAATGCCCGGCAGCGGCAAGGTGGCAGAACCTGGCTTGGTCGGTGTGGCACCGGGCAGGGGGCTGATCATGACCCCACCGGTCTCGGTCTGCCACCAGGTGTCGACGATCGGGCAACGGTTACCGCCGATCACATCGCGATACCACATCCAGGCTTCGGGGTTGATCGGTTCACCAACGGTTCCCAGCAGGCGCAGGCTGCTCATGTCGTATTGATCAGGCACATCACGGCCGCTCTTCATGAAGGCACGGATCGCTGTGGGGGCGGTGTAGAAGATGGTGACCCCATGCTTCTGGATCACCTCCCAGAAGGCACCGGGTTTGCTCGGGCGTGGGGCACCCTCGTACATCACGGTGGTGGCGCCGTTGGAGAGCGGGCCGTAAACGATGTAGCTGTGACCAGTGATCCAGCCCACGTCAGCGGTGCACCAATAGACGTCGTTCTCTTGGATGTCAAAGATCCACTGGAAGGTGAGATGGGCCCAGAGGTTGTAGCCGGCTGTGGTGTGCACCACACCTTTGGGTTTCCCGGTCGAGCCTGAGGTGTAAAGAACAAACAGGCGATCCTCACTCGCCATTGGCACAGCGGGGCAGTCGGTCGACTGGGCCTCCACCAGATCGTGCCACCACTGATCACGGCCCTCGACCATCTCCACGGGCTGCTTGGTGCGTTGCACCACCAGAACACCGGTCACGGAGGGGCACGCCCCATCCGCAAGGGCGGCATCCACTGCAGGCTTCAACGACACCGGCTTGTCCTTGCGGAACCCGCCATCGGCGGTGATCACCGCCTTGGCTTCGCCATCGATCAACCGATCACGCAGGGCCTCAGCGGAAAAACCGCCAAACACCACTGAGTGGGGAGCACCGATGCGGGCACAGGCGAGCATGGCGATCGCCGCCTCAGGAACCATCGGCATGTAGAGAGCCACCAGATCTCCCTTGCCGATACCCATGGCCTTCAGGGCATTGGCCGCTTGACACACCTCGGCATGGAGCTCGCGGTAGCTGAAGCGCCGCACATCGCCTGGCTCCCCCTCCCAGATCAGGGCCGTCTTCTCGGCACGAGGGCCATCGAGATGGCGGTCCAGACAGTTGAAGGACAGATTGGTGGTGCCCCCTTCAAACCAGCGGGCGAACGGTGCATCACTCCAATCGAGGACGCTGCGGAACGGTTCGAACCAGTGCAACTCGCGACGGGCGGCATCGCCCCAGAAGCTGTCGGGATCGGCCGCAGCCGCCTCAGCCATCGCCCGGTAGGCCTCCAGGCTGCCGATGCGGGCCTGGGCTGCAACGGTCGCAGGCGGTTCAAAAACGCGCTGCTCCTGGAGCACCGATTCGATCGTGGTGGAGGGATCGGAAACCATCAGTGAAGCTGGACCAGTCAATGGGCGCATTCAAGCCAGTCACGGCCACCCGTCAGGGCAGGGTGACACGCTTGTTCAAACGCCAACGCCCTCGCCGGCCATGTCCGCTCCTGCAGCCTGCCTGTTTGACCTGGATGGACTGCTCCTTGACACCGAGCCTTTGCATGGGAAGGCCTGGGCCGCCGCGGCCAAGCATTTCGGCTCAGAGCTGAGTGACACACAGCTCAAGCAACTTCGGGGCCGTCGGCGCCAGGACTGTGCCGAACAGGTGATCCGCTGGTTGGAGAGATCGATCACTCCTGAGGAGCTCCTGGCAGTGCAACAACCGGTCGCCCGTCGACTGCTGGCCGGAGCGCCAGCCATGCCTGGGGCAGAAGCGTTGCTGCGCACCTGCCGGCGCCTGGACATGGCCATGGCTCTCGTCACCAGCAGCGCCGAGGAAGCTGTGCGGCGCAAATGCGCCCCCCATCCCTGGCTCACCCTGATCGAGACCAGGGTGCTGGGCGATGACCCAGAGCTTCGTCAGGGAAAACCGGCTGCAGATCCCTTTCTGCTGGCTGCCGACAGGCTGGGGGTGGACGTCCGTGCCTGCTGGGCCCTGGAGGACTCCTTGGCGGGATCGAGGGCTGCGCTATCAGCCGGATGCCGACTCTGGCTACTGGATGCCGATAACAGCGGGATTGATTCGGCTCAGCTACCCGAAGGAACCTGGCAAAAAATCCTCCACCTCAACGAGGTTGAGCACGCTCTCATCGGCGCGACCTGACGCGTCAATACAAACGGCCGAGCACAAACTCAGGGAGTTCAATCAGAGCCCGCCTGGATGGAGACTCGGGCAGCCAGGCCAGGGCTTCCCTCGCCTCGCGGGCAAAGGTTTCAGCGAGTTCACGGCTGCGGGGAATCGCCCGGGAAGCGCGGACAAGCTCGAGAGCCTGAACGAGATCCTCATCACCGCTGAATTCCCGTTCAATGAGTCCAGCCAGCTTCGGTTGCTCCTCAAGGGCATAGAGCGCTGGAGCGGTGAGGTAGCCACTGGCGAGATCACTGGCAGCTGGCTTACCCAGTTGTTGGTCGCTACCCGTGAAATCAAGGATGTCGTCGACCACTTGGAAGGCGAGTCCAAGCTGGCGCCCATAGTGATAGAGAGCATCCAGATGCTCACTGTGTTCATTGCTGAGCACCCCAGCGGCCTTGGCGCTGTTGGCAATCAGGGAAGCGGTCTTGCAGTAGCTCTTCTCGAGATACGTAGCAAAGGTCTGACCGGTGTCGTATCGGAAGAGGCCCTGCTTCACCTCACCATCGGCGAGATCCATGATCACGCGGCTCAGCAGCTTCACCACCTCAAGATCATCGAGGTTGGCCAAGTGCCAACTGGCTTGGGCAAAAAGGAAATCACCGGCGAGCACAGCCACCCGATGATTGAAACGGCTGTGGACTGTGGCCACACCGCGACGGGTCGAGGCCTCATCGACGACATCGTCGTGGACAAGTGAGGCCGTGTGGATCATTTCAGTGATCTCTGCCAGCCTGCGGTGTCGCGCCGTTAATTCACCGTCGGCAGAGAGTGCCCTTGAGATCAGGAGCACGATCCCCGGGCGTAAACGCTTTCCGCCAGCGCTGAACAGATGTTCGGCCGCAGCCTGAAGGATCGGATGGCCAGCCCCGATCAGGCTGCGCAGATCGCTCAGGAGTGTCTCCAGATCCTGTTCAACCGGCTGCAGCAGCTCTGTGACGGTGGCCATGGATCCCCTCGGTGCGGCGATCCTAGGGGGAGCAGGCCTGGGGTCGCAGGTCCACCAGTTCCACCAGCGGACGTTCGCCCAACCAGGGGGTGGCGCGGGTTGCAAAACCCTCCGGATCCGCCGTCACACACAGACGGGTGGAGGCGAGCGAAAGGGGAGGGGCATGGCCGTCCTCCGCGGGGCTGCCCAACAATGCATCGAGCTGACGGGCAACGCCTTCAGCGGGATCAATCAGGCGGATCCCATCAGGCAGCAGGCTGCGCAGCAATGGTTCAAGGAGGGGGTAATGGGTACAGCCCAGGATCACCGATTCAACCGACGCTTCCAGCAAAGGACTGAGGTACCCCATCGCCAGCTGACGCAGCTCCGGACTGCTGAGATCGCCCGCCTCGATCCTCGGCACGAAATCGGGACAGGCCTGCTGCACCACCAGGGAGCCTGGATGGAGCGCTTCGATGCTCTCGCGGTAGGCACCGGAAGCCACGGTCGCCGGAGTCGCGAGCACTCCAACCCGGCTTTCCCGCACGAGGGCGGCAGCCGCACCGATCAAGCCCACCACCGGGACTCCGGCCTGGCCCTCAGCCACATCGCGGGCCAAGGCATTGGTGGTGTTGCAGGCCATCACCACCGTGGAGACGTCCTGATCCTTCAACCAGGCCACCACCTCGGCTGCAATGGCCCGGATCTCAGAGGGGGCGCGACTGCCGTAGGGCACCCGGGCCGTGTCACCGAGATACACAACGGGCACCGAACCATGGCGGCGCAGAACGCTCCGGAGCACGGTGAGCCCACCGACACCACTGTCAAATAGGCCGAGACAGATGCTCACCGAGCCTCCTGGAGATACTCGAGGATGCCGGTGGCAATGGCGAGGGCAAGGCGACGGCGATGGGCGGCCGTGGCGAGTCGAGGGGAATCCAGTCCGCCGGTGACAAACCCGGTCTCCACCAATGACGAGGGCATGGTGGTGCGTCGGATCACAAAGAAGCGCCCCTGCCGCACTCCCCGATCGGGACTGCCGGGGGAGACGTTGAGCACCTGCCGTTGAATGCGCGCCGCCAGCCGGGCTGAACGCGGATCCGAAAAGTAAAAGGTCTCGATGCCGTTGACCTCCGGGCGGGACATGCTGATCGCATTGGCATGGATGCTGACGAACGCCGTGGCACCGACGCGGTTGGCGAGGGCCACCCGGGGGGGGAGGTCCACGTCAACGTCTGCCGTGCGCGTCATGGTCACCTGCACACCTTTGGCCTCCAGCAGCTGGGCCACCTGGAAGGAGATGTCGAGCACGACATCGGTCTCGCGCAAACCAGCAATGCCAACCGCTCCTGGATCAGGCCCGCCATGCCCGGGATCAATCACCACGTGGTAACGACCACGGGGCACATCGGGCAGACCCGCGGCATTGATCGGTGTGCGGGTCGGTGTGATCTGCACCCCCGACGACCAACCACCGGAACGGGCCGTGAGGTCGCCCTCACCGATGGCACGCAAGCCCCTGGTGGGCATCCCCTCGAAGACAAGCTTCCAGCGGTCGGCGGCCGTGCCCACCAGCTTGAGGCGAGCAGGGTCAAGCTCTACACCAGGCTGAAACTCCAGCACCAGGCGCGTGCTCCCGGGCGTTGGCTTGCCGAGGCGGATCTCCCGAAGCGCCCCACTGCCACGAACGCTCCTTGAACGGCTCAGCTCCCCAGGAAAATCAATCCAGACCCGCGGTCCCTGACGACGGTCACCAGCTTCAAAGAAGGCCTCGAGCCTTGCACCGGTGGCCGTGCGCAGCTCAAGCACTCCATTGTCAGTGAACGACCAGGCCGCCAGGGCGCTGGCAGCTCTGGCCGGCAACGAGGCCAAAGCGGCAGGGAGCTGCAGCAACGCCAGCGCCAGCAGGGCCAGGGAACGGGAACGGGCCGGGCGCATGGAATCAGAACAGGGCGGGCCGGCGATGCCGAAGGCTCGGCATTTGACCGCGAATGCGCTTCAGATGATCGGGATCGATGGGCGCGACCGCGGCACCGGGGAGCACACCCGCGTCAGCCAGAACCGTGCCCCAAGGATCGATCACCATGGCGTGGCCATGGGTCTGACGACGGCCTCCGTGTTGTCCGGTCTGGGCAGGGGCCAGCACGTAGGCAGTGTTCTCGATCGCCCGGGCCTGCAGCAGCACCTGCCAGTGATCCTTGCCGGTGAAGGCGGTGAAGGCAGCAGGGATCATCAACACCTCGGCCCCATCGCCGACGAGATGGCGGTAGAGCTCAGGGAAACGCACGTCGTAGCAAATGGACACCCCCACCCGGCAGAGGCCGGGAATGCTGACCACTGGTGGATGGGTGCTTCCGGGACTGAAGCTCGCCGATTCCCGATAGGTGCTGCCGTCAGGCAGATCCACATCAAACAGATGGATCTTGTCGTAACTCGACAGCAGCTGACCGTCACGGCCCACTAACTGAGCGCGCTGGTAGGTGTGCTGGCCATCGCCCACCGGCACGGGGAATCCACCCCCGAGGATCGCGACCTGGTAACGGCAGGCCATCGTGACCAGAAAGCGTTGGCATTGCTCAGCCAAGGCCGGGGCCAACTCGAGCCGACGGGCGTCGTCCCCCATGTAGGCGAAATTTTCAGGCAGGCCCACCAGCTCCGCCCCACGGCGGGCCGCCAGTTCGATCTGCTCCTCGGCGGCACTGAAGTTGCTCTCCGGATCAGAGCCGCTGGTCAGTTGCACAGCCGCCGCCAGAAAGTCGCTCACAGCAATCCCTGAAAGGGTCCGACTGTAAAGGGATCTGCCGCATCAGCAAGCCCGCAGAGAGTGCCGCTCAGACAGCTCGCAACACCCCTGGCTCCACCTGGGTCGGCACCACTCGGAGCCCATCGAGCTCTGCACAGCAGCGGAAATCGGCATCATGGTTCCCCAGACCGATCAGACGCTGGCCATGGGTGGCCTTGCGAAGACAGGCCTCAGGATCCTGCTGCCATTGGTTCCAAAGAGCGAGCGCCGCCTCCATCTCATCGTTGGCGCTGGATCCACCTTGAGCAATCAGCAGGGACGCCAGCGCACCAGCGGCAAGGGAATCCTCCAAGGAATACGACCCCTCCCAGCCGCTACCGACAATCCACACGGTCTCCAGGGGTTCCGCCAGCAGGCGATCCGCCACCGCCTGACGATTGGGAAGCGCTGCAGTGAAGACGCGAGCGACATCGCGGACCCGCTGCAGGGAGCGGGTCCCATTCGTGGTGCTCATAAAAAGACGCTTGCCCTGCACCAGCTCGGGCACCACGGCGACTGGCGAGTTACCGAGATCAAAGCCCTCCAGTTTCTGGCCGCCACGCTCACCCACCAGCAGACGTTCTGCCGCGGGCCAGGCTGCCGCTGCCGTGCGCAGCTCATCGAGATCGCTGAAGGTCTGCACCGCTTCAGCTCCGTGATGGAGCGCCCAGGCGATGGTGGTGGTGGCACGCAGCACATCGATCACGACAGCGGCATCCACCCTCGAGCTGTCCTGCCCCTCCGGCACATCGGCCGCAACGTGGAAGTAAGCGATCTGCATGGCCACGGAGATGGAGCGGGTGCGTCACAGTACCGGGATCGCCCGTTCCGTCACTGTCAGTTCCATGGCCCTGTTTCGCTCCGGACCGGCGACACGCGATCTCAGGGGCTTTCTCGAGCTGCTGGAAAGCAAGGGACAACTGCGCCGGATCACGGCACCGGTGGATCCGGATCTGGAGCTCGCAGCGGTCGCCGATCGGGTGCTGGCCGCAGGGGGGCCCGCCCTGCTGTTCGAGAACGTGATCGGCAGCTCGATGCCGGTCGCGGTGAACCTGCTCGGAACCGTCGAGCGGGTGGTGTGGAGCATGGGTCTGGAACGGGCCGAACAGCTGGAAGACCTCGGGAGTCGCCTGGCTTTGCTCCAACAACCCCGCCCGCCCAAGGGACTGAGCGAAACGAAGGCTTTTGCTCGGGTGTTTTGGGATCTGCTGAAGGCGGTGCCGGATCGGGACCTGACGCCGCCCTGCCATCAACAGGTCTTCGAAGGGGAGGCGATGACACTCGATGCGCTTCCCCTGATCCGGCCATGGCCCAGTGATGCCGGAGGGGTGATCACCCTGGGGCTGGTGATCACGAAGGATCCCGAGACCGGTGTTCCCAATGTTGGGGTCTACCGCCTTCAGAAGCAGTCCTTCAACACCATGACGGTGCACTGGCTGAGTGTGCGTGGGGGAGCCAGACACCTGCGCAAGGCAGCGGCCATGGGCAAGAAGCTTGAAGTCGCGGTGGCGATCGGCGTTCACCCCCTGCTGGTGATGGCAGCCGCAACTCCGATCCCGGTGCAGTTGAGCGAATGGTTGTTTGCCGGGCTCTATGCCGGCGAGGGGGTGCGTCTCACCCGCTGCAAAACCCTCGACCTCAAAGTACCCAGCCACAGCGAAATCGTTCTCGAGGGCACGATCACGCCTGGGGAAGTGCTTCCCGATGGTCCCTTCGGAGATCACATGGGCTTCTACGGCGGGGTGGAGGATTCACCGCTCGTGCGCTTCCACTGCATGACGCAACGGCGGAAGCCGATCATGCTGACCACCTTCAGCGGTAGGCCACCGAAGGAAGAAGCGATGCTCGCGATCGCCCTCAATCGGATCTACACACCGATCCTCCGTCAGCAGATTCCGGAGATCAAGGACTTCTTCCTTCCGATGGAGGCCCTCAGCTACAAGCTGGCTGTGATCTCCATCGACAAGGCCTATCCGGGTCAAGCCAAGCGCGCGGCCATGGCCTTCTGGAGCGCCTTGCCCCAGTTCACCTACACCAAGTTTGTGGTGGTGGTGGACAGCCACATCAATGTGCGCGATCCCCGCCAGGTGGTCTGGGCGATTGCAGCCCAGGTGGATCCACAGCGGGACCTGTTCGTTCTCGAGAACACTCCATTCGACAGCCTCGATTTCGCCAGTGAGCAGCTAGGGCTTGGGGGACGACTGGCCATCGACGCCACCACCAAGATCGGTCCGGAAAAGAACCATCCCTGGGGCGAACCCCTCAGCCGGCCCGCCGACCTAGAGGCACGGGTCAGCAGCCGCATGGAGGAGCTGGGCTTGGGGGATCTCGATGATCAGAGCCCCGATCCGGCACTGTTCGGCTACGTCCTGGATGCATTGCTGCAGAACCGACCCATAGGATCGGCAGCATCCAAAGGCGGCTGACCGAACGTGTCCGGAACGACTGGCTCTCCCCGTGACCTGAAGGCGGGCGGACGTCTGAGCGGACGGGTCACCGTGCCTGGAGACAAGTCGATTTCCCATCGGGCGTTGCTGTTCGGCGCGATCGCGGAGGGAACGACCACCATCGAGGGCCTGCTGCCGGCAGAAGATCCGATCAGCACTGCCGCCTGCCTGCGGGCGATGGGGGCGGAGATCAGCCCGATTGAGTCTGGGGCGGTGATCCAAGTGAAGGGCGTGGGCCTCGATGGGCTGGATGAACCCTCTGAAGTGCTCGACTGCGGCAACTCCGGCACCACCATGCGTCTCATGCTCGGCCTTCTGGCCGGACGCGAGGGGCGTCATTTCGTGCTGAGTGGAGATGCCTCTCTGAGACGACGGCCAATGGAACGGGTCGGACAGCCCCTCGCCCTGATGGGCGCTGAAGTGCGCGGACGGGACGGCGGCAACTACGCACCACTGGCGGTGCAGGGCCGCAAGCTCCACGGAGCGGTGGTGGGCACACCTGTGGCCAGCGCCCAAGTGAAGTCGGCACTGCTGCTGGCGGCCCTCACCGCTTCAGGGCCAAGCACTGTGATCGAGCCCGCCCATTCCCGAGACCACAGTGAACGGATGCTGCGGGCTTTTGGGGCCGACCTTGAGGTGGGTGGCGAGATGGGACGGCACATCAGCGTCAGGCCCGGTGCCACTCTCACCGGTCAGCACGTTGTCGTGCCCGGTGACATCAGCTCAGCGGCGTTCTGGCTGGTGGCCGGAGCACTGATCCCAGGAGCTGAGATCACCATTGAAAACGTGGGTCTGAACCCCACCCGCACCGGTGTGCTCGACATTCTCGAGCAGATGGAGGCACGGATCGAAGTGCTGAACCAGCGGGATGTGGCCGGCGAGCCGGTGGGCGATCTGCGCGTGCATCACGGCCCCCTCAAAGCCTTCCAGTTCGGGGAAGAGATCATGCCCAGATTGGTGGATGAGGTCCCGATCCTTGCCGTGGCCGCCTGCTTCTGCGATGGCATCAGTCGCATCAGCGGCGCCTCCGAACTCCGCGTCAAAGAAACCGACCGACTGGCGGTGATGGCCCGTCAGCTCAAGGCGATGGGCGCCTCGATCGAAGAGCAGCCCGATGGCCTGATCATCCACGGAGGCCAGTCGCTGCGGGGGGCTGCCCTCGACAGCGAAACCGACCACAGGGTGGCCATGAGCCTGGCGGTGGCAGCGATGCTGGCGGATGGAGATTCCACGCTCGAGCGGAGCGATGCAGCGGCCGTGAGCTATCCCACCTTCTGGAGCGACCTTGAGCGACTGCGCTGCTGAGGACTGCCCCCTCGGCCATCTGACAGCCCTGGAAACAGCGGATGGAAGCCTGAGTCTCCACAGTGATCATTTCCAGGAGGCCTTCCATAGCTCTGTGGGAGCTCTCGAGGAGGCGCGGGCCAAATTTGCCCAACCAGCTGAACTACAGCGCTTCCTTGCAGGATCGGCGCTGCGGGTGCTGGATGTCTGCGTTGGACTCGGCTACAACAGCGCCGCCCTGATGTCGGAGCTGGAGGAGCGACACGGGCCCATGGTGCCGGAAGAAGCACCTCGATTGGATTGGTGGGGGCTGGAGCTGGATCGTCGCCCCCTCGCCATGGCGTTGGCCCACGCACCATTCCTCAAGCTCTGGCCCGAACCTGTACGCCATCGTCTTGAGGCCCTGCAGAGGAACGGTGGCTGGCAAGACCGCACCAGTGCCGGAACAATCCTCTGGGGCGATGCGCGCCAGACCCTCAAGCAGTTGCCGTCGGGTTCCGGCTTTGATCTGATTCTTCACGATGCCTTCTCCCCCAGCCGCTGCCCCGAGCTCTGGAGTGAGGAATTTCTTCGAGGTCTGGCGGAGCGCTTAGCTCCCGGAGGACGGCTGCTCACCTATTCGAGAGCAGCGGCTGTGCGAGGGAGCCTGAGCAGGGCAGGACTGGAGTTGCGCTCGCTGCTGCCGGCTCCAGGCCAACGCAAAGAGTGGAGCTCGGGCACCCTGGCCAGCCGCCCCAACCCCAGCGATCCGCTGCCGAACTACGGGCCCGGCTGGCAACCCCTCACCACCATGGAGCAAGAGCATCTACACACCCGTGCGGCCATCCCCTATCGGGACCCAGGGGGGACGGATAGGGCCGCATCGATTCAGCAACGTCGACGGGATGAGCAGGGCTGCTGCACGCTGGAGAGCACGAGCTGTTGGCAGCGACGCTGGATCCATCGTGTTGCATCCATGGGCTGATCGGCCGTCGAGTCCCAAGCGACGGAGATCCCGGTAGATTCCGCCCGACTCGACCGCTGCGCATGCTCGCCGTTGCCGTTCTGGCCGCTGGAAAAGGCACCCGCATGAAAAGTGCCCTGCCCAAGGTGCTGCAGCCCCTGGCTGGAGCCACCCTGGTGGAGCGGGTCCTGGCCAGTGCTGGCAACCTGCAGCCGGAGCGCCGTCTGCTGATCGTTGGCCACCAAGCCGAGCGGGTCGAGCAGCAGCTCAGTCATCTCCATGGTCTGGAGTTTGTGCTGCAGCAACCCCAGAACGGCACAGGCCATGCCGTGCAACAGCTGATGCCGGCCCTGAAGGGATTCAGCGGAGAGCTGCTCGTGCTGAATGGAGATGTGCCTCTGCTGCGTGCGGAGACGATCGACCAGCTGGTGAGCCAGCACCGCCGCAGCGGCGCCGATGTCACGCTGCTCACGGCCCGGCTTGCCGATCCCAGCGGCTATGGAAGGGTGTTTGCCGATCCAGAGGGACGGGTGAGCGAAATCATCGAGCATCGCGACTGCAACGAGGAACAGCGACAGAACGACTTAACCAACGCAGGCATCTACTGCTTCAACTGGGAGGCGTTGATGACGGTGCTGCCGAAGCTGAGCACCGACAACGACCAGGGGGAGCTCTATCTGACCGACACCGTGGCGATGCTCGATACAGCCATGCACCTCGAGGTGTCAGACCCCGACGAGGTGAACGGCATCAACAACCGCCAACAGCTGGCGCAGTGTGAAGCGTTGCTGCAACAGCGCCTTCGCGACCATTGGATGGCGGAAGGGGTGACCTTCATCGATCCGGCCAGCTGCACCCTGAGCGAAGCCTGCAGCTTCGGCCAGGATGTGGTGATCGAACCCCAGACCCACCTGCGCGGCCGCTGCCAGATCGGGGACAACTGTCGGATCGGTCCCGGAAGCCTGCTCGAGGATGCCGAACTCGGCTGCGATGTGACCGTGCTCCAGTCCGTGGTCCGAGAGGCCAAGGTCGGCAATGGCGTCGCCATTGGCCCCTTCGCGCACCTACGACCATCTGCAGTCATCGGTGATCAGTGCAGGATCGGCAACTTTGTGGAGGTCAAGAAAAGCGAGCTGGGCTACGGCACCAAGGTGAATCACCTCAGCTACATCGGCGATGCCCAGTTAGGAACCAACGTCAATGTGGGCGCCGGCACCATCACCGCCAACTACGACGGTGTGAATAAACACCGCACCATCATTGGTGACGAAAGCAAGACAGGGGCCAATTCGGTGCTGGTGGCGCCGGTCACCATCGGCGCCAAGGTCACCATTGGCGCCGGCTCAACGATCACCAAGGATGTACCCAATGGCGCCCTGGCCCTAGGGCGGGCCAAACAGCTCGTGAAGGAGAACTGGGCTGGTTAAACAGCAGAAACTCTTCAGCACTGACCCGATGGCGAAATCATCGTGACGTGTGAGCGTAAGGGCGACCTGCGCTGCGGCAATGCCTCTCCAACAGCGATACACCGTGCGGTATCGGGACCGCAATAGCGCGTCAATCGAACGTTGCTACTACGCCCGTGATGTGCATGAGGCCAGGGTGTTGGCGATGGAGTCGATTCCTTTTATCCGCAACCACCCCATGGCGATCGATCTGATTCGCCGAGAGACCAGCCATCCCTTCAATCGCGCGGCCTGAATCGACCTAGCCAGTCGGCAGCGTATCGAGGAGGGGCAGCAGTCGCTCCAGAGCCACCCCGCGGCTGGCCTTGAGAAGCAGCGTGTCACCGGAATGGAGCCAGTCCCGTAGGGGATTCATGGCGTCTTCCGGTGTGCTGACCCGAGCAAAGGCTGGCAAGGACAGTGCGATCGGTTCCATCGCCTCCGCTTCCATCCCATCGACCACCAGCACAAGACCATCAAGACCGAGTGCCACGGCATGTTCAGCCACCTGACGGTGCAGCTCCACACTGCGCTCACCCAGCTCCAGCATGGTGCCAAGCACCGCGAAGCGACGTCCGCCATGGCTCGCGAGTAGGTCGAGAGCAGCGAGAACGGCCTCAGGGGAGGCGTTGTAGGTCTCATCAAGCACGGTGATGCCACCCAGATGCAAGCGACGATTGCGTCCACCGGGCATGTCCACCTCGAAACGCTCCAGCTGCTGCAGATCCACCCCAAGCTCCTCAGCCACGGCCAGGGCGAGCAGAAGGTTACGGGCGTTGTGACGCCCCTCGAGTGGCAGCTGAACCCTGCGTCCGTTGCAAACCAGTCGCCCGGCCGCCTCATCGATTCGACCCAGGCAATCGGGAGGATGGGCCTGCAGGACCGGATCCCCCTCGAGTGCGACACGACGCACCCGGCCGCTCCAGCGGCTGGAAAGGGTCTGTTCCAGCAGCGGATCCCCGGCCGGAATCACCACCAGTCCATCGGCGACCAAGGCCTCTGTGATCTCACATTTAGCCGCCGCAATCGCCTCCCGACTGCCCAAACGACCGATATGGGCGGTGCCGATGTTGGTGATCACCGCGACCTGCGGCTCCGCGCAGCGGGAAAGACGGGCGATTTCCCCAGGGCCACGCATGCCCATTTCAATCACTGCAGCACGGTGCTCCGGCCCAAGCCCCAACAGCGTGAGGGGAACGCCGATGTCGTTGTTGTTGTTGCCAATGCTGGCCTGAACAGCTCCAAGCGGTGCGAGCGCTGCACGAATCAGCACGCGCGTGGTGGTTTTGCCCGCAGAGCCCGTCACCGCCACCACAGGGCACGACAGCTGGCGACGATGGAGGCACGCCAGCTGCTGATAGGCCTCCTGGGTATCGGCAACGGTCCAGTGGAGTAAGCCCTCCGGTATGGGGTGACGGGTGTCTTGGTTGACCACAGCCGCCTGGGCAGGGCAAACAGCTGCCTGAGGGAGGAAGCTGTGCCCATCAAAACGATCGCCGACCAGGGGCACGAAGAAGGCACCGGCCTGGAGCAGGCGACTGTCGGTGCAAACAGGGCCCAGGGGTTGCGCCAACTGCGCCGGGTCGACCAGACCTTGGGGAGCCCCCCAGATCTCCATCAATTGCCTGAGCTGCAGCACGGTCAGCGTCCCGATGACTCGAACAGGATCATGCCGCTGCCAACACGAGCTGTCCTGGCCAGAAGCCGCTGATCGGCCGCCTCGATGCGCAGCTCACTGAACCCCTCTGCTTCCAGTCGCTCCCACCAATGATCAACGCACTGCTGGCGTCTGGCCTCTGGGAGCACAACCCACCCTTCAGACACCACCAACAGCACGCCATTGATCGAGGGCTGGGGGGTGGCGGCGGTGATCCATGCATCGTCATCACTCAGAAAGCGCAGCAGTGGGTCGATCGGAGGCGCAGGGGTCTGGAGAGGGGAGGACTGCTCGAGGGCCTGTTGCTCTGCCTGATCCACGAAGGGCTCGGGTGATGGCTCCGACGATGCCCCCGGCAATGGCGGCACGACTGAATCGCCCAGGGCCGAGGCTTCAGAGGCAGATTCCGAGATCGCCGGACCGGTTCTTCCATCAGCGGACAGCGGACTGGTGGTGAGATGCATCACCTCCTGGGAGGGTTCTGGTGACGGATCCCGCCTCAACTGCAGCACGATGCCACCTAGGAGCAAGAGAAGCAGCAGCAGACAGAGGGGCCAAAACAGGGGAGCAAGATCACGGGGCCAGAAGCCTGGGGTGGAGAGAGTCCCTTCAGCGTTACGACGCCACAGCTCCTGAAGCCGCAACCGCAGGTCGGCGACAACGGCTCGCAGATTCTCCAGCAGTGTCGACCAGGGATTGGCATAGGGGGCCGGCAGCGGCCCGGTCGAGGGCTGATCGCGACTGGAGGGATCCACCATCAATCGTCAGGAACGCTTCCTCCCCAGCAGTCTGGACAGGGGATTCCGGCGAGGACCATCGAGCGGAGCCCGACCGACTCCAGGGGCGGGAACGAACGGGTCTTGATCGGCATGGCTGCGGTTGGGATCGGCTTCCTGGCCAAGGGAGAAGCTCTCGACGGCCGCCGCATCCGGGCTGGGCTCTTTGAGTCCGCAAACGTCGCGATACATCTGGTCGTAAGCGAGGGCGGAGCGATCCCAGCTGTAATCCTGTCGCATGCCGCGCAGCTGCAGCTCCCGCCAGCTGTCCCGATGGCGATAAGCCTCCCAGGCCCTCACCAGGGCTGTGTAGAAGTCAACCGGCTCGAAACGGTCGAAGCAGAAGCCAGTGCCGGTCTGATTGGCGGGATCGTGGGGCGGCACCGTGTCCACGAGACCACCAACCTTGCGGACCACTGGGACGCACCCGTAGCGCATGGCCATCAGCTGACTGATGCCACAGGGCTCAAAGCGACTTGGCATCAGGAAGGCATCGCTGCCTGCATAGATGAGACGGGAGAGGGCGTCGTCGTAGGTGAGGAAGACGGCAACCCGTCCGGGATGCCGTGAGGCAAGCTGCCAGAGACCGGACTCCAGGCCGCGATCACCGGTGCCCAGAACCACGATTTGGGTATCGGTGTACGCCAACAGACGATCGGCCACCTGAAGAAGCAGATCGACCCCCTTCTGATCGACCAAGCGGCTCACCATTCCAAGGAGGAAGGTGTCGGGATTCACAGTGAGTCCCATGCGCTCCTGCAGAACCCGCTTGTTCTCGGGACGACCGGACAGGTCGTCGGCGCTGAAGTGGGAGGGAAGCGCAGGATCCGTGGCGGGGTCCCAGGCCTCGAGATCGAGCCCATTCAGAATGCCGCGGAGCTTTCCGGAGATGTAATTGAGCAATCCGTCGAGCTTTTCGCCGTATTCGGCCGTACGGATTTCACAGGCGTAGGTGGGAGAGACGGCATTGACACGATCGGCATACAGCAGGGCTGCAGCCATGGTGTGGTCTCCCTGCATGTACCAGGGGCACCAGGTCATGCGATCGAGCTTCCAGCGCCAGGGGCCCTGGTACTTGAGGTTGTGGATGGTGAAGACCGTGCTGATCTCGGGGTCTTGATGCATCCAGACCGGAATCATGCCGGTATGCCAGTCATGGCAATGCAGCACCTGGGGCTTCCAGACGTTCCAAGCGAACTCTGAGGCGGCACTGGCAAAGAACGTGAAGCGCCAGTCTTCATCCTCTCCGCCATAGATCCGCTCAGGATCGAACACGGGATGGCCGACCAGGTAGATCGTCATCCCATTGCTGGGGTGTCGCGTCTCGTAGACCGCAAATTCTGTGCCCATGGTCTGGGCGCGCCAGATGGGCTCGTCGCTAATGGCCAAGCGGCTCCAGAGCTTGCTATAGCCAGGCATGATCAGGCGCACATCATGGCCGAGCTTGGCCAGGGCAGGTGGCAGAGAGCCGACCACGTCGCCCATGCCACCCACCTTCACCATCGGGGCGCACTCGGCAGCAGCAAAAAGAATGCGCATGGTCGGTGGAACCCCAAGAAGGCGCCGCGACTTTAAGGGGAATCACGCCGGGGAAACCGCACGTGGCCAGAGCTTCAGGGAATCACGGTGACGGGCGTTCCCAGACGAACCAGTTTGAAGAGCTCCTGCACATTCTCCTCGTAAAGGCGAACACAACCGTGGGAGACGGCCCGGCCGACGGTCCAGCGATAAGGGGTGCCATGGAAACCGGCGACGGTGCAGCCATCGATATCGAGGTATTGCTCACCATCCCAGCCCGAACGCCCTTTGCAATCGCGATAGAAACCGATCCAGCGGGATCCGAGGGGATTGCGTTTCCCCTGGCGGATGTTTTCGCCGGTGATCGGATGGGTCCAGACCGGCTCATGGATCTTCTGCAAGACCCGATGGCGACCGGCCGGTGTCTCCCAGCCTTCGGTGCCCACGGCGGCTGGGAAGCGATGGGTGAGCACTCCATCGCGCAGCACCATCAGTTGGCGGTGGGTGCGATCCAGCACCAACTGGAGACCCTTCGCATCCAGAAGATCAGGGGGGATGCGCTGCAGGGATGCTTGCTCGGAGATCGGCTCGGCAAGCGGCGGAATCGGGTCAGCCGGACGTGCTGTCTCTCCTCCCTGGACCTGGGCACGGACCAAGCAGGGAATGGTGCTGACCAAGGTCAGCGTCAGCGTGGCGGTGAGCAGCAGACGCGGGCGAAGACGCAACACGGTCGGAGCGAAAAAGGTCGAGAACGAAAAAGGTCGAGAACGAAAGCGGTGGAAGCGCTGCCCTTGTTTAGCTAAGGGAGCCAGGGGGAGGCAGAAAAGTCGGGGGATCGCTTGTCCAGGAAGGCATTACGGCCCTCCTGGCCCTCAGCCGTTCGATAGAAGAGATGGGTGGCCTGACCCGCCAGCTCCTGAATCCCAGCCATGCCGTCCGTCTCGGCATTGAAGGCCGCCTTGAGGCAACGGATCGCCGTCGGGCTGTGCTGCATCACCTCCTGGGCCCAGCGAAGGCCCTCGGCCTCCAGTTGCTCCAGCGGCACCACAGCGTTCACCAGACCCATGGCCAGAGCCTGCTCAGCCCCGTACTGGCGGCACAGGAACCAGATCTCACGCGCCTTGCGCTGCCCCACCACCCGGGCCAAGAAGCCGGCACCGAAGCCGCCGTCAAAGCTGCCAACCCTTGGGCCTGTCTGGCCAAACACAGCATTGTCAGCGGCCAAACTGAGGTCGCAGAGCAGGTGGAGCACCTGGCCACCGCCGATGGCATAGCCAGCCACCAGGGCAATCACCACCTTGGGCAGGCTGCGGATGATGCGCTGCAGGTCGAGCACGTTGAGGCGAGGCAGCCCCTCCTCGTCCAGGTAACCGCCATCCCCGCGAACGCTCTGATCTCCTCCGGCGCAGAAGGCATAGCCACCGTCTTCGGCGGGGCCAACTCCCGTGAACAACACCACCCCGATGTCACTGGCATCGCGGATCCGCGTGAAGGCATCACAGAGCTCCACCACCGTGCGGGGCCGGAAGGCGTTACGCCGGCGTGGACGATTGATCGCCACCCGGGCGATACCACCAGGACAGCGATCCAAAAGAATGTCTTGGTAGTTCCCCCAGGGCTCCCAGACCACGTTGGACTCCCCGTTGGACTCCCCGGGGAGCACGCGGCGGTGTTGGTGATCGGTCATGGCCTCGCCCCATCGGCAGCGCCATTGTGATCACCCACCCGGATCTTCCGTCTGAAGGGTTCTGCGCAACTCCTGCCGCAGGCGCGCATCCCTGTCCCTGTCGGTACAGACCCGCAACAGGGAAGGACGGGCCTGGGCCCAACCCCAAGCCAGTGCCTCGGGGAGATCCTCCAGGCAGGCCAGCTGCCGCACCGGATGGCCATGGGCGGCGGCAAGGGCCAGCGGATCAACGGCCTGGGGCATGGCGAAGAGCTGCTCCAAGGCCTCCTGGGGGGCCGTCGGCACAGGCAGTTGCTGAAAGATGCCACCACCGCCGTTATCGATCAGCAGCACCAGCAAGGGAGGACCATCGGCATCGGCGAGTAACCAGCCATTGCTGTCGTGTAACAGGGCGATGTCGCCGGTCAGCAAGAGGGTGCGCCCGCGGGCCCGGGCCAGGCCGAGCGCTAATGAGAGGGTCCCGTCAATCCCGGAAGCACCACGAAAACTGAAGCAGCGGATGCCGGGACCGGCCGCAGGCGCGAAAGCCTGCCAGTCGCGCACGGGGCTGCTGGCGGCGAGCATCACCGTGCAGGGATCAGGCAACAGCGGGGGAAGCGCCTGCATCAAAGCGGGCTCCGTGATCGCTCCCTGCTGCGGCAACAAGCGCTCCAGGGAACGGCGAGCCTGCTGATCACGCTGCTGCCACAGGCGACATAGAGCGAGGCCGGCCGGCTCCGCACCCGTAGGGCCGGATGCGGACTGATCCTGTTGCTGCTTCCACCAGGTGGCCAGACCTGTCGACCACTGGGAGGCCTTGCGGAGGGGATCCAGCCCGCGCTGATCGCCTTCGCTGACCAGCACCTGAGCACCATCGAATGCCTGCAACCAGCGCTCAAGCCGGCGGCTGGCCGGCATCGGCCCCAGGCGCAGCACCTGGAGATCGGCCGCGGAGAGCTCCGCTGGCCAAGGCAGACCGTCGGGGAGCAAGACATCCCAAGCGCGAATCTGCCCGGGCAGCTCGGGGGGAACGGCGGCGAGGGGGTCCACCAGCACCGGCCAGCCACTGCGCTGCTGCCAGGCGAGCAGGGCCTGTTCGTGGGCAGCCCGCAAAAGCGGACGACCTCGCCAGGGGCCGGCGATCACCAGGCCAGGACGGTCGGGATCGAGGGCGAAACGCGCCTCCCAGGGGGCTGCCTCCATGGGCTCCTGCAGGCAGCCTGCCTCGCCATCGCTCGTCGGGGCAGACCATCCGCTCCAGAAGTGCTCCTGCTCTTCCACAGAGGGATGGAGAGGTTCCTCGAAGGGGAGATTGAGGTGCACCGGGCCGGGCCAATGGTGGGCCTCACGCCAGGCCTGAGCAGCCAGATCATGGATGGCGAGTGGGAGCATGCGATCAAGACCTGCCAGATCGGCACTGCCACTCCAGCGACACACTGGAACCAGAAACGCCTCTTGATTCACCGTCTGGTTGGCACCGCAGTGCTTGAGACGCAGGGGCCGATCGGCAGTGAGGAAGAGCAGTGGTAAACAGGAACGATCGGCCTCCACGGCCGCCGGCAGCAGGTTGGCCACGGCGGTACCCGAGGTGGTGATCACGGCGCTGGCACGGCCACTCGAGGCCGCGAGCCCGAGCGCATGAAAGGCGGCGGAGCGCTCATCGATGGCGGTGATGAGTCGGAGCAGACCTGCCCGCTGGAGCCCCCCGGCGGCATGGGCCAACGGGCCACTGCGACTCCCGGGGCAGAGCACCACATCGGAGAGCCCATGGCCGATCAGGCCCTCGAGAAGCGCCACAGCGGCCTGCAGGTTGGCGAGTGGGCGCGGCAAAGGGAACCCCAGGGCTGATGCGATCCTCGTTGAATACGGATCCAGCCATGGACAGCCCACAAACAACGAGCCGTTCCGGCGGCAGCTGGCGCAGCCTCCTGGTTTGGGTGCTGGTGGCTCTGCTGCTGCGTTGGCTCGTGCTCGAGCCCCGCTGGATCCCGTCGGGCTCGATGCTGCCCACCCTGCAACTGCAGGACAGGATCCTGGTGGAGAAGCTGCGCCCCAGGCTGGCGGCAAGCCGGCATCAACCCCTGCCCCTGGGCAGCGTGGTGGTGTTTGCGGCACCGCCCCAATTGGTGATGGCGGGGTACGACGCGAATGCGGCCTTAATCAAGCGGGTGGTGGGACGTCCTGGAGATGTCCTCGAAGTGCGCGATGGGGTGTTGCTGCGGAACGGACAACCGGTGCGTGAAGCCTGGCTGGAGGAGCCGATTGACTACACCCAAGCCGCGATCACAGTTCCACAGGATCAGCTCTGGGTGTTAGGCGACAACCGCAATGCCAGCCTCGATTCCCACCTCTGGGGCCCTCTACCCCAGGAACGAGTGATCGGCACAGCGGTCTGGCGCTACTGGCCGCTGAGCCGGTTCGGTCCGATACGGTTCCCCCACCCAACCGCTGCGGGTGTGATTCAGGCAGCTGCGGTAGGGTCAACGTCGTGACGGAGAGCACACGGGATGTTCAACCCGGAGTTCCTGACCACCGACAGCCAAGACGGCCAACCCGTCAACGGTCTGATTCAGTACCTGCAGGACCAGTCGCCTGACGTGCTGCAACGGGTGGCCAAATCCGCCAGCACCGATATTCAGGACATCATTCGCCACAACGTGCAGGGTCTGCTGGGCATGCTCCCCGGCGAGCACTTCGACGTGAAGGTGACCGCCAGCCGCGACAACCTCGCCAATTTGCTTGCCTCGGCCATGATGACTGGCTATTTCCTGCGCCAGATGGAACAGCGCAAGGAGCTGGAGGAAACGCTGTTCGGAGACGACGCCATGGCGGTCAATCCCGACGACGATCTCAAGCTCTGAATCTCAGCCAATGCTGGGATCTTCCGGCACCAGGCCGAGCTGAAGCAGCTGACGGTCAAGGTCTCCGAGAAACTGCCAGTTGCCATCGCTGGGGGCCCAGGGCCGTATCAGAAGTTCGGCCCTGAGCTGCTCGACCTGAGCAAGGCCAAACTGGAGCGGGGCGCTGTAGTGAGCTGGCACCAGCCAGCGCAGTTCTGGCAGGCGCTCGAGTTGCTCCAACCACTGGATCAGAGCGGTTCGAGACCTGGGCAAAACCAGCCGCTCGAGGACAGGTGCCACCTGCAGCCTTGGGCTCTGCTGCCCCATCAGAGCGGAAGCGGCCTGCTGCCATCCCTCCTGCCAGGCAAAGGGATAAATCCCGAAATGGGCGCGGGCCGAACGAAGCCCTGGCTGAAAGGCATGGCGCAGCAAGACCCGAAAGCCTGGAATCTCCAGCCGCTCCGGCCTGAGATAAGAGGCAAACAACACCAGGCGTGCCCAACCGCGTCGACGGTTGACCAGGCTGTCTTCGAGGGGCTCATCGCCACGATCTCGGGCATGGAACAACAACGGGGTGGGATCGGTCTCGAACACCGCAGGAGGGTCGGCCCCAATCCCGACCAAGGCATCCGTCACGAGCAAGGCTCCGGACGGGCGATGCAGACAGCTGATCTCCTGGAAACGTCCAACGCCCAAATCCAGGGGGCCAAGGGAGATCCACTGGCACACCTCACCATGGGGCACCCCATCGTCGATCAGCACCCTGGTACGCCTGGCCGGCACCCCTAGCAAGCTGAGGGGCAACGGCAAGGGGAAACTCCACTGGCCAGGGCACACCCACAAGGTGGCGTCAGGGAAGGCACGAGCCAGGGGAGCGAGAGGCAGTTTGTGCTCTAAGCCCGACGCAGTGGGCAACACAATGGTGAGCACGGGGCCATGGTGCGCCTCCAAAGCCCGGATCCCGGCGCAAAGCTCGGCGGTGGGCGGAAGCGGGTTGATCAGCATCAGTCCCCCCGGCACCTTCACAACGGTGAGGCGAATCGGAACGGCCACGTAATAGATGCCCTGGAGCTGCTCAAAACTCCAGACCTGACCGGGGATCAGCTCCTCGACATAGGTGGCGCGCCGGCCGTAGGGATACAGAGGCAGCAGCGGCCACCAGGGCCAGCGTTGATCGGCGCTTGTGACGGAACCAGATCGACTCACGGAAACGCCTTCGGCCCTCACCACTCTTGCTTCGAGGCACAAATTACCTGGCGCGACTGGCCCACGGTGACCACTTCAAAGCCAAATGGGCATCAGCCACCGCGGCCCAGCAGAACAGCACGACCTCGTAACGCTATTAACACGAAAACGTGTCAGAAAGGCAATGCTTGGGCAAGCGCCGCCGGCAGGGCCGTATCGACGCTGAGCGTTCGAACCCCGAGATGGACGCGCCTGGCGATCACCGTTTCCGCCAGGTCCAGCTCGAAGGGCACAAACCCGCCCTCCGGGCCAATCATCACCACGGCTGGGTCAGAAGCCACCTGAGCCAGGGACTGAGGGGCCTCCTGATGGGCAATCCAGCAGGGCCTACCGGCGCAGAGATCCGCCAGTTGATCCTCCACAAAGGGGCGGAAGCGTTGATGCAAATGCACCGTTGGCGCCAGCGTGTCTTGGGATCGTTCCAGTCCCGCCTCGAGGGCCTCCTGGAGCTTGCCTGGATCCAGAAGCGGGGTCTGCCAGTAGCTCTTCTCCACCCTGGCGCTGTTGATCAGGTGCAGGTTCGACACACCGAACTCCGCCACCGTGCGCAGGATGCGACGCAACATCTTCGGGCGCGGCAACGCCAACACGATGTCGAAGCGATGTCGCGGTGGCGGTGGCTCCGTCAGAGACACACTCAGGCAGACCGCCTGCCCATCCATCGAGGCGATTCGGGCCTTACCGCGCCATCCGCCCAGTAGGCCCACACGCACCTGATCACCAACAGCACCTTTGAGTTGCACCGTCAGATGGTGAGCCCGGAGACCCTCCAACCGCACCGTGGAAGGATCGCTCCAGGGGTCGGAGGATCGCAGCAGGATGATGTTCACAGCAACATCGCCCGTTCTCGCCCGTGCCCTGAACGACTGGGATCTCAATAGCATGGTGAAGACCCGGGCAGCCTTAGAAGGGCCCCGTGGAGCTCAGCGATGCACCAGGTCCAAGCCCATGCCTTATCGAGCGAGGCGCTGATTCGCTCCTTAGGCAGTGATCCAGACCGTGGACTCTCGGAACCGGAAGCACGAGCCCGGCTGCTCTCCCACGGGGCCAACACCCTGCAAGCCCAGTCAAAAAAGCCAGCCTGGCTCCACTTCCTGCAGCAGTTCAACAGTCCACTGCTGATCACGCTGCTGGCGGTGGCCCTCATCAAAATGCTGCTGGGGGAGGCAACCGATGCCCTGGTGATCAGCAGCGTCACCCTGATCAATGCCGTGATCGGCTTCGTACAGGAAAGGAGGGCGGAGTCGGCGATCGCAGCCCTCGCGCAGGTACTCCGCTCCGATGTGGAGGTCGTCCGCGACGGGTCCCTGCAGAACCTGCCGTCCGATCAGCTGGTGCCCGGTGATGTGATTCAGCTGGAGGCTGGACAACGGGTTCCTGCCGATCTGCGCTTGCTCACGCAGCGCAATCTCGAGGTCGATGAATCGATGCTCACCGGTGAATCGCTTCCGGTGGGTAAAGGCACCGCAGCGGTGGCACCGGACACTCCCCTGGCCGAGCGTCGTCCCATGGCCTACGCAGGAACGCACGTGACGGCAGGGGAAGGCTGTGCCCTTGTCATCGCCACCGGCAATGACACGGAAGTGGGTCAGATCTCGAGCTCCCTGCAACAGCGCAGCCAGCTCACAACGCCGCTGACGCGGCAGTTTATTCGCTTCAGCCACACCCTGCTGAAGGCCGTGCTGGTGCTGGCCGCTCTCACATTGATGGTGGGCCTCGGCCGGGGCAAGGGACTTGAAGAGATGGTCGACGGTGCCATCGCCCTGGCGGTGGGGGCAATCCCTGAGGAACTCCCCGCAATCGTGACGATCACCTTGGCGATTGGCGTGAAACGGATGGCGCGGCGACGGGCGATCATCCGCAAACTGCCGGCGGTGGAAACCCTGGGCAGCACCACCGTGATCTGCTCCGACAAAACAGGAACGCTCACCCAAAACCGCATGACGGTGAAGCACCTCTACGCCGGCGGAACACTGGTGGCACTCGAGGATCTCTGGCCCGGCAACGAACGCGGGAGCGCGGACCTGCAAAACCTGGCCCTGGAGGAGACGCTTGTGGCTGGATTGCTGTGCAGCAACGCTCGGGTGGATGACGGCAACACCCTGGTCGGCGATCCCACAGAAACGGCTCTGCTGGCAGCCGCCCATTCCCTCGGCATGGATCAGGGCGCAGCAAGGAATCGCTATCCCCGCCGCGATGCAATCCCGTTTGAATCGGAACAACAATTCATGGCCACACTCCATGGCCGGGAGCGCATCCTTCTCAAAGGGTCGGTGGAGGCTGTGCTCGCGCGCTGCAGCCGACAGCTCAATACAGAAGGGCAGCCAGAAGCGCTGAACAGGGCCGCCATTGATCGGGCTGTGTCAACGATGGCGATGGCTGGTGAACGGGTGCTCGCCTTCGCCATCGGCAAAGCCGATCGATCGCAGCGGCAGCTCCGGCATCAGGACGTGATGGCCAACCTCGACTTCATTGGACTGCAGGGGATGCAAGATCCCCCACGCCCCGAGGCGATTCAAGCCGTGGCCACCTGCCGGGCGGCCGGCATCCGCGTGAAGCTGATCACCGGCGACCACCGCGAAACCGCCGCCGCCATCGCCAGACAGATCGGCATCGGAAGCGGCGGTGACACCATCGACGGCAGGCAGTTAGCCGCCATGGACGAGGCGACCATCGCGCGGGTGGTGCAGCGCGTGGATGTGTTCGCCCGGATCGCTCCAGCCCAGAAGCTGGCCCTGGTGGAAGCGCTGCAGAGCCACGGCGAGGTGGTCGCCATGACCGGTGATGGCGTGAACGATGCGCCAGCGCTCCGACAGGCTGATATCGGCATCGCCATGGGAGCCGGAGGCACTGAAGTGGCCCGGGATGCCGCCGACATGCTGCTGACGGACGACAACTTCGCCACGATCGAGGCTGCTGTTGAGGAAGGTCGCACAGTCGCGCTGAATCTGCACAAGACCCTGGCCTTCGTGCTGCCGGTCAGTGGAGGGGCCTCGATGACCATCCTGTTGGGCGCGGCCCTGGGCACGGCGCTGCCCGTCACAGCGCTCCAGGTGCTCTGGCTGAACATGATCTGCTCTCTGACCATGTCGATCGCCCTGGCCTTTGAACCCAGCTGTGCGGCGCTCATGAAGCAGCCCCCGCGTCCCCCAGGTCAGCCGTTACTGAGCCAAGGGCTGATCCAACGGGTGTTGGTGGTCTCAGCGTTCAACTGGACGGTGGTGTTCGGACTGTTTCTGTGGAGCGAGCAACACCTCGGGGATCTAGCGCTGGCGCGCACGATGGCGGTGCAGGGGCTGGTGCTCGCCCACCTGGTGTATCTGGTGTGCATCAGTCACTGGCGAGGGCTACTTGGGCGCTGGCAGCTGCTGCGCTGGCGCCAGATCGCCATGGCGCCAGCGGTGCCCCTCGGGATCCTGGCCACCGTGGCCGTGCAAACCCTCTTCAGCCAGAGCTCCTGGATGAATCGATTCCTCGGCACCAGCCCATTGTCATTTGGGTCACTGATGATCTGCGCTCTACCGATGGTGCTGATGGTGCCGGTGGCAACACTGGCAGAACGTCTCGATCCCAGCGACGGCACGGCGTTTTGAGTCGCCTCACCGTCGGATCTGCCGCAAGCCTGCGCACCCCCTGAATCAAGCCGAACGGATCCCTAGGTTCCGCCTGACCCATGCCGCAGGTTGACCGCATGTTCCGATCAGTGATCAGCACCTTGACGCTCAGCTTGAGCTTGGGCCTGAGCCTGCCTATGGCCTCAGACGCCGGCGGATTTCGCACCGGCACCTATCAGACCAAGGATCACTCCAGCAGCAACCGCAGCATCACCTCCGGCATGGAGGAGATTCGCAGTGAGCGCAGCTACAGCAACAGCCTCAGCGGCAGCAGCCAAGTGGAGCATCTGGGAATGACCATCGCGGGGGATGGCTTCCAGTGGAGCCGACAGGGGCAACAGTTGATCGAAAGCAGCGGAAGCAATGAACTGAACCAGGGACTTTCGGCGGCCGGCCTCAGCCAGTCGGAGCTGATGAACTGGAGCAGCTCGGCAACCGCCTCCAGCAGCAGCAGCGTTGACCATGACCTGAAGCTGAAACTTCCCGGCATCGGCCTGCAGAGCCTGCTCAGTGATCAGGGTCTACAGGCCATCGACAGCACAGCGGCTGGGCGCCAAAGCCTCTCTGGTGGCGCGATCAGCCTGCAGTCCTCCGATGTCGGATCAAGCTCATCGCTGGAGAGCCTGAACGATGGCCTGCAACTCAGCCTCAACGGCAGCCTCGACATTCGAATGGAACGGGGCGGCCAAAACGGCGCTTACACCATGGAGGAATCGGGCCGGCAGCACTTGCATTCGCTGGAGCGCTTCACCGGTAGCAGCGTGTTCAGCTCGGAGCGCACGGGCCGCGGTGACCTCTTCGCATTCGACTGATGCAGTGGAGTCGAGACAACAGCGGATGGAGCCAACCACAGGGTCTCATCGCGGCAGGTGCCTTAATCGCAGGGCTGCTGGGAGGGCTGGCAATCCAGCCTGACCGGGTCCTCGCCCAACAGAGCGCCATGGACGCCGAGCAAAGCAACAACAACCAGGCGATCGCCACCCCGAACAACAACCAAACCAACCAATCGAGCAGCTTCAGCACGGGTGGTGATCTCATTCAGCAAAACATCAACCCAGCCATCGGCAAGCTGGGGGTGATGACCGTGGGCAAAGGAGGGATCAGCTGCGAATCCTCGAGCGTGTATCTGCAGCTGGGCATCTACCCCTACGACAATCAGTACTACGCCGTCTTTGACGACAACGTGCGCGACAAGGACTGGATGCCCCAGGGGGCCTTCGGTGTCTCGATTCCCTTTGGTCCCCAGGTCTCCAGCTGCGTGGAGGCGATCCGCCACCAAACCCGCCAGGTGACGGTCGCCACCGAAGCGGGGGTGCTGCGCCATTGCCTCAGCCTGAGGCCTGCAGTGCAGGAACTGCAGCTTGCGAAGCAACGGATTGCCCGAGCCTTTCCGATCCTGGCCGATGGCTGCCGTGAGATCTGGGGCCTTCCTCCCGATCCGTGGGAGTCTGAGGATCAAGCATCGGCTGCAAGTGGGTCCTGAGCTTGCGCAGGGCGAGCCGCTCCAGGCGCTGCACCTGATACCGACTCAGGCCCATCCCATCAGCAACCTGACTGAGGCTGACCATGTCTCCATCCCCATAACGCAGCGCCAGGATCTGCTGCTCCCGGGCACTCAAACGCCCAATCACCTGGTATAGCCACCCGTAGTCATCATCCGGCTCCTGAAGCCGGCCATCCCAGACCGTCTCAAGCAGCGAACTACTGGGCTCAGTGGCATCGAGCCGTTGATCCAGCGAAGCGAGGCGCGAGAGTTGGAGTGCACGCAGCACGAAGCGGAGCCGTTCCGGCTTTTCCTCTAATTCCGCTGCGATCGCCTCGATTGAGCCAGAGCGATCGGGGCCGGAGAGCAACGTATTCACCTTGAAGGCGAGCTGAAGCACGTTGGCGGGAATATGAATGGAGCTGTGCTGCTCATGGAGAAAGCGATTCAACGCCTCCTTCACCCACCAGAAGGCATAGGTGGAAAAGCGATAGCCACGGGCGGGGTCAAATTTCTGAGCAGCGCGGATCAGCCCAAGATTGCCCGCCTGAACGGCATCCATCGGATCGATGCCCAACTGTTGAAGTCGAGAATGGGAACGCTTCACCACCGCCACCACAAGCCGCAGGTTGGCTGTGACAACCCGGGAGAGAGCCCGCTGCCCACTGCGAATGCGTCGAGCATCAGGGGCAGCGTCACGGCGCCAGGACTGGATCAATGTGCCCAGATGAATCTCCTCCGCAGTCGTCAGCAAGGGGGAGCCGGCGATCTGGCGCAGGTAATCCGTGAATGCATCGGCCATCAGAGCCACCAGCAGGGACTGCAACAGGTTCTGATTGCGGCAGCGAGACGTCCATGCACTTTCGCGACACCGGAGCGGTGATGCCTCAGATCACCAGCAGGCGGGGATTCCAACCAGGCCAGCAACACAGGATCAGGCGAGTGAACCAAGCCAGCCATGAGAGAGCCTTCCAGCGGCCCTGATGTGCACACCAGCAGCCCAGGCCATCGCATCCGCCAGTCAGGCATGGGGCAGCGAGGGCGGCTGGACCCCTTTGTGGAGACCCGCAAACCCAAAGAACACAGCTGCTGCCCCCACTGCGGAGCAACCGTCCACCAGGGACGCTGGAGCTGGCATCAGGCCTTGGAGCGTGCAGCCGCCCTGACCTGTCCAGCCTGCCGACGCATTGCCGAACGCCTACCTGCCGGGGAACTCAAGCTCAGCGGCCCCTTCCTCGCCGAACACCATGACGAGGTGATGCAGCTGCTGCTGCACAACGAGCAGCGCTATCGCTCGGAACACCCTCTCGAACGCCTGATGTGGATCGAGAGCAATGACCTCAGCGGAGCCACCGTGATTGCCTTCAGCGGCCACCACATCACCCGGGGTCTGGCTCAGCGGCTTCAGGATGCCTACGGCGGTTGCCTTAGCGGCGACAACGTCCCTCCCGGCAGCATGCTGCAGCTTCACTGGCACCGCTGAGCAGGGCGCAGTGGCCTGCATGGCACCGCGGCAAAGGCTGGGCAGATCCGTAGGACTGGCTGGAATCAGCAGAAGCTTTGGCTTGGCTGAGCGAGTGAATGCATCCCGCCATGACCCACCCGCACTGCCAGACCTGCAGCTTCTGGGACCAGGCCCACGGACTGGAGCGAACCAGCCTCGGCGCCATCGCCCCATGCACCCGTCACGCCCCCAGGCACTTCCACCTGGAGACGATTGCGCTGACGGGCTCACCTCCCGACCTTCAGGCCTTTCTCAATCACGACAACAGCATCGATGACCTGCAGATTCCGATGGCGATCTGGCCCTACACCAGTCGCAACCAGATGTGCGGTGACTACAAGCCCTGCGACCTGGAAGAAGGGGTGAGGCGACACCGCATGCAATCCGCCCCGCTGCTCTGAAACAAGCGTGCAACACGACACAAGACACGACTGGGCCGCGGAGGTGAACCGCCGCCCACCAGTGCTCGATCTGGAACCAGGCCTCTTCACCTGGCAGCAACCGGAACGGATCGCCGCGTCGTTGCTGCGCTCAGCTCAGAAAAGCCGGGCGCGCAAGCGCAGTGTGTATGGCAGTGCCATGGCCATGCTCTGCCTCTATATCAACCGGGCGGGCCGCAAGCTCCCGTCCGGTCAGCGCCTCGTGCTCAACCGGGCGAAGCACTGCCTAAGGGAGCAGGCCGGTCGCCTGGCGCACCTTGACTTCGTAGAAGGTTGAGAACGTCACGATCGCTGAGCTGGTCAAAGCGCTCATACCAGAGGCCGACTGCAGACAGGTGATCCACCAGACGCAAGACCTCCAGACGGTCGACATGCAGACGCATGGTCTCCTCTAAGGAGCGATCCATCACCGGAACGGCCAGTGTGAGCAGGGATGGCCGGGCCAGGCGCAAGGACTGAAGCGCCGCCAGCACCGTCATGCCGGTGGCAATCCCGTCATCAACCACGATCAGATGGTGATTGAACAGGCGACTGAGGTCGGGGCCATCGAACAAACGATGGCGACGCTCCAGCTCCTCCTGGGCGTTGAGTAGCCAATCCTGGGCCTGGGGAAGCATGGACCAGGCTGGATCACCGGGCTCATGGCGCCAGAGCACCACGCCCTCTCCAGCCACAGCACCAAGGGCAAGTTCTGGCCTAGAGGGCTCGACAATTTTGCGCACCGACCAGGTGAGCAGTGGCAGATCTAAGCGCTGCGCCATTGCAGCCGCCACGGCGACACCACCACGGGGAAGGGCTACCAAACAGGTATCAGCACGGGCTCCAGCACAGTCCTGCATGCATTCGGCAAGCGCCAGACCGGCCTGATGGCGATCGACCCAAACGGGAGCATGATGGTCCATGACGACAAACAATTAAGAGGTCTGGATCTGACCTAGGTCTGGCACGAAGACAGCAGGAGAGGCGGCCCGGGAATGCCGCGGATCAGGTGGAGGCCAGCAGCCGCAACTTGCGCAACAACAGCCCCATCACCGTGCCCCTCCGAATCACGAGATCGGCATCAAGCTCCATCCCAGGGCGCAGAACACAGCGACGCTGCCCGCGCACCAAATGATCCGCGACAGGGCTGATCGTGACGGCATAGCGACCGTCAACGGCATCAGCGGCGATGGCCTGGATGCGCCCGTCCAGCACCCCAAAATCCGTGTGGGGGCAACTACCCACTCGCAAATAAGCCCGCTGGCCAGGCTTGAGCGGCGCCACATCTCGAGAGGGAAGCTGAACCTTGACGGACAGGGGCTGGCCCTTTGGAGCCAGGGTGGCCACCACCTCCCCGGGTTGGAGCACCTGGCCCGGGTAACGCAGCTTGGTCTCCACAACCGTGCCATCCACTGGCGCTAGAAGGCGGGACTGCTGTCTAGCCAGGGCTATCTCTCGGAGCCGACCATCCACAGCCGCCAGTTGACGCTCCAACTCAGCACGGGCACTGATCGTGGCACTGAGGGACTGGCGCAAACGCGCCTGCTCCGCCTGCAGTCGGGCCCGCTGCTCACCGACCCCAAGGCGTGCTTGATCGAGTTGGCTTTTAGCGACTGCGACGCCGGCCTCCTTCTCCTCAAGAAGCAGCTGGGGGATGGCCCCCTCCGCGGCCAAGCCGCGGAGTCGCTGAAGCTCCCGATCCTGGAAACGGGAACCAGCAAGCGCCTGGGCGACCCCACCGCGGGCCGTCGCGATCTGAGTTGTCATCAAACGATGGATGGATCGGGATTGGGCCTGCAGATCGGTGAACTGTTGAGCAGCCTGGTGAAGCTGCTCCTGTAGCTGCGCGCGTTCACGCTGCAGTTGGCGCTGTTGAGAGTTAATCGCCTCGAGATCCAACTGGGCGAGCAGTTGACCGGCCCGCACCTGTTGATTGGGGGACACGAGGACCCGCTGAAGGCGACCACCACCAAGGGCCTGCACGGGAGAGTTTTCGCCCCGCGGCCGCACACTGCCAGGAGCTCTGACCGACTCATCAAAGGGCCAGACACAAGCCAGCAACAGCAGCGCCGCTCCAGCGGCGGCTGTTCGCACGCCCAACTGGTGAGCCCAAGCACCTGGAGGTGGCAAAAACTCATCTGCTGCAGCAGGGGGCAGCTGATGGGGCACGTGATGGAGCGGGGTTGTCATCAAGCCACCTGCAGGAAGGGAGACACAGGGGCGTGATCACGCAGCAGTCGAGGTGTGTTCTCCGCCAGCACCCTTCCCTGCTCCAGATAGATGATCCAGTCGGCCCGAATGATCACCGAAGGGCGATGACTGATGAGCACGGTGGTGCGCCCCTTGCGCTGCTCCAGCAGCTTCTCCATCAAACGGCTCTCGAGCACAGGATCGAGGGCGGAGGTGGCTTCATCGAGGATCAACACAGGCGGATTGCTAATCAGAGCCCGGGCAATCGCCAAGCGCTGACGCTGACCGCCCGAGAGATTGGCACCGAACTCGCCGAGCACCGTGCGATAACCATCGGGCAGCTGGCGAATGAAATCATCAGCAAGGGAAAGCTGACAGGCCTCCACCACTCGCTCAAAACTGACACCAGGATGGGCAAAGGTGAAATTGTCGAAGATTGAACGATTGAAGATGATCGATTCCTGGGGAACCAATACAACCTGGGCACGAAGACAATCCAGCGAGAGATCCTGACTGTTGAAAGGCCCGTAATGAAGGGTTCCATGATCTGGGGGATAGATCCCAGCAAGAATCTTGCTAAGGGTGCTCTTGCCACACCCGGATTCGCCCACGAGGGCCGTGGTCAAGCCACCGGGAATCATCAGTGAAAGATCCTGCAATAGCGGGCGACGACCAGGGTGGTTGTAGGTGATGGCGTCACAACGAATGGATGCATCAGCCGGAATGGCAACATCACAACCGGAGCCACTGCCAAAAGCCTCAGCTTTACGCTCAAGCACATCACTCATGCGCCGGATCACCACATCGGCGAGCAATAACTCCTGAGTGATGCCACTGAGGGAAGCCAGAAGCCCGAGCACATTGGCACCGAAGCCATTGAACGCCAGCAACTGACCAATCGAGAGCTCCCGCGCAATCACGAAGGAACTGCCATACCAGAGCAACGCCACAGTGATCACGCTGCCTAAAGCACCGGTCAGCGTTGATTCAGTTAGTTGTAAACGCAATTCACGCCAGGCGAGGTGAGACATGCGTCCAAAATTGCGCTGGTATTCCTGCCAGGCCTGTGCGAAGGCATCACTGGTTTTAAGCACACTCGCACCACGAAAAAGTTCCACCAAAAAGCCCTGGTTATCAGCAGAGCGAACGAGCAGTTCCTGGGAAGCGGCCTTCAAAGCAGGAAGAAAAACCAGACTGCAAGCAATCACCACTGAATAACCGACCAAAGCCGCCAGGGTCAGTTGCGGGGAATAGGCCCACATCAACAGGAGCGAAATCAATGCGATACAGAACTGACTAGGGAGCCCCAGCACAACGGAACCGATCAGACTGTTCAAATGCTCGATATCTCCGATTCGGCTCACCGCCTCACCGCTACGGTGCGTTTCGAAATAGCGGAGCGGAAGCAGCAACAACTGACGGCCGTAATGCATCACCATCTGGAGCTGCAGCTTCTGGCCGAAATAGCCAACCAAGTGCCCCTGGAGTTGCCCGATCAAGGAACGAAAACCGAAGAGCAGCATCAAGCCAAGGCAAAGACTCACGAGCATGCGCTGATCACCCCGAACCAAGACGTCATCGGTGAGCAGTTGCATCAGCAACGGCAACCCAAGCGACATCAGGCCGATAATGAAATTGAGCAGCAAGGCCTGAACAAGTAACCGCCGAAAGGGCACGACGTAGCGAAGCAGGACGGCAAGGGCATGGCTCGGAGCCTCGGAGACTTCCGGCCGTCGTGCAGGATCGGGCTCCAATAGCAACACCACGCCATCGTTCCAATGCTGGAGAAAGCGATCACGGGGAAGACGACGCAAACCAACGGCAGGGTCGGCAATCAAGACTTCGTCATCCACAAGGCGATGGAGGACAACCCAGTGCTGACCATCCCAGTGGCAAATCAAAGGAAGAGGAACATCCTGCAAAGCATCAAGAAAACGCTCGGGTGCACGAGCGGCACGGGCGATGAAGCCAAGCTGCTCCGCACCTCGACGTAACCCGAGCAACGTTGTGCCGTAACTGGTCGTACCAACGGCATCGCGAATCAATCCCTGAGAAAGCGTGATCCCATGGGCTTTGGCCACCGTCGCTAGGCAGGCGGCACCGCAATCCTCCTCATCGAATTGACGAACACAGGGATAGCTGTTCCAGTGATTGACAAACCACCGAAGCAAGAGTTTTGAGCTCCGCACGATTCAGATAATCAGCAAAATAAAAAACCCAGCTGCGGAAAAATCCACAGCTGAGCAAGATTCAGGAAAAACTACGAATCGAGGCACGATTACGCATGAGTCCGTTAAACGAAGTCGCCGATGAACCCAAAGCAGCAAATGCGATCGAGTTGGCAAAATTCGCCTGATTATTGAGAGCAACAGTGTTGTCTAGATCAATAGCAGGAGAAACGGTGGTAGCGATCCTGGGCGAGATAGTAGTCGTCGTACGAGGCGAAACATTGGTTGTGATGCGGGGCGAGATGGTAATCAACGAGCCGCCACCACCAATCACTTCGGCCTGGCAATCAGTGAGAGTTTCCATGTTTAAAAAAATAAAAGGGCGGCACAAAGCCGCCCGATTGAACCAGAAATCAGGCGTCCTGACCGAGAAGAATCAGGCCAATGTTGCCTTGGGAGTTACCACCAGAGACAGCCGAAGAATTCTTACGAGCAGTGGCGCGATCACGACTCACGTTCTTGCCATAGTTGACAGCAAATGCGGCCTGACGGGTAGACCGAGTAGCACGCCACTTACGGCCACCACCATTGCCGTTAGAGCCACCACCCTGAAGAGCTTCAGCGTGAAGATCAGAAATCAGTTCAAAAGTCATTGAGAACGATCCGAAAAGGAACAAAGAAGAGGCGCGCGCCCCACACAGTCATAGGCAAAACAACCACAAGCAACTCACCCATCTACAGAAACGCAGCTAAACATCAGCAGATCAACATCACACCAAGTTGAAGATCAAATCAGCAGCCTAAACGCTGCATCGTCGCAGCGACTTAAAACCGCAATTGCAAATAAGATTCAGTTGTCGAGCAAACAGCTTCAACGTTCCATGAACAACCGTATTCGCGTGCTGCAAAGACAACCAAAGAGGATCTCGATCACGCTCAGCCACAACGTTCATGATGCCCTACTCACCCGTTCAGAAGAAGAGGGACGATCCGTTTCAAACCTCTGCGCCTTCCTGCTCGAAGAAGCACTGCGCGATCCATTACGCAATGGCCAGGCCAACATGGCCTACAGCCAGGGCAATGGCCACCAACAAACGCTCGCCGGCAAACATCCACCCGGCAACAAACCCCGTTATTTCTAAATAGGCAAAAGCCCCGACTCCATTTGTCGGGGCTTTTTTATAGGCACACAAGAGCAATCAGGCAGCTGGTCGCAGCAACAGCTGCCAAAGCTGACCGTGGCCAGAGCGAAAAAAGCCTGCGCAGCCAAGTAGATAGTATCGCCACATCCGGAAGAAATCTTCACTCAGCAATCCGCTAAGTTGCGGCCACTGATCTTCGAAATTCGCCCACCAGGCAAGCAGAGTTCGCTCATAATGTGACCCATAGTTTTGCCAACTCTCCAACTGAAATACCCCCTCCAAGCCCTCCGCAAGCTGAGACGGAGATGGCAAGCGACCACCCGGAAATATATAGCGATCAATCCAGGGATCAGCCTGGTTTGAGAGAACAAAGTGACCAATCGTCTGCAGTAACAAGCAACCTTCAGGCTCGAGCATCTCACGCAGCGTGTGATGAAACTGACGATGATTATTCGGCCCTACATGCTCAAACATACCAACGGAGACAATCCGGTCAAACCGTTGAAGGCCAAGCGACGGCAAAGTCCGATAATCAGCGAGAACAACCTCGATCGGAAGATGAGAATAACGATCGCGAATGTGGCAATACTGCCGCGATGAAATCGTGATCCCGGTGCCCTCCACGCCGTAATGCTCACAGGCAAAGGCCAAAAGTCCACCCCATCCACATCCCACATCCAGCAGGCGCTGACCCGGTTGAAGCTGCAACTTGCGGCAGATCAGATCAAGCTTGCGCTCCTGGGCCTGATCAAGACTGTCACCCTCCTGCCAGATCGCACAGCTGTAGATCCTGCGCTGATCAAGCATTGCCGTATAGACACGGGGATCAATGTCGTAGTGCACCTGACCGACCCGAAAAGAGCGATGCATAGCCTGGGGGTTCAATAACCACTCCTGAAAACGAATCCAGGTTTCACGAACTGCCATCAAAGGGCTGGCCTCCAGTTGCCGACGGGCTCGCAACAACCTGGAGATCAACTCGGGAAGATCCTCGCAGTCCCAGTCCCCCGAGACATAGCGCTCACCAAGCGCCAGGCCACCTCGCTGGATGAGGTCAGAAAAAAGGCCCCGATCATGCACATCGAGGTCAAAGGGCCTAGCGCCATCAAAGCGAACATCTGCGAGCGAAGACACCTGCTGAAGAAGAACTGGAAGTGCCATGCTTAGGAATGGAGTTCGTTACAAGAAAACCATGGTTTAAGCAACAAATCAGGGCTTGCATCGCTTTCGCTGCAGACAACAGTCAAGGGCGGGTCTTGATGCATCAACCATGCCTAATCAACGGGAATATTGACAGCATGTGTGTCAATAGCGCCCGCTCGTCTCGGGATCGTGATCGTGAGCTCTCCATTTTCGCAATGGGCCTTTACGGCATCTAGATCAGCATCATCTGGCAAAGTAAAACTACGACTAAAGCTTCCATAACTGCGCTCAACCCGATGAAAGCGGGGGTGTTTCTCCTCCTTCTCTTTCTTCCTCTCACCCTGAAGTGTCAAACGGTCGCCGGAAACCGTCACTGACACATCATCGCGTCGCAAGCCGGGAAGATCAACCTTGAATTGATAGTTTCCATTAGCCTCATAAATGTCCACGCGTGGCCCCCATTCATTCCAGGGCATTGTGGCACCGAAGGGGAAGGATGGCATGGCCAAAGCCCTATCCATAATCGCTTCGATGTCATTAAGCGGTTCCCACTTGATCAAGCTCATGACGTCACCTCAAAGAGGAAGCAGTAGACCTTTTCAAGTTATGGGTATACACGAGGTCTGGAGAACGCCGTCACCGATCTGCAGTAGCAGCACAGCATGGAATCAGTCACGACAGATCCATTCCTGAGCCTCGAGCATTCGTCCCCCCGTGAAAAGATGCACCTTGGGTTCGGCGAACCCAGCGACGAGACGCTGCACCAGTTGCTGCCAAGCCTCAGCAGTGACCACGGCAAGTCGGCTCGGTTGCTGCCGGTAAGAATGAATCAGCCGCAGGTGATCGCGCAGACCACTCAAGGCCAGCCAACCATCAAACTGCCGCAGATCCACCAGCACACGCGGTCGTTCACCAGCACTGAAGAGGCGAGAGAGATCATCCTCGATCCGAAGGTATGAGCCCCGGTCGAGTGAGCCAATCAAAGTAACCGTAATCACATCACCGGCACGCTCGAGATGAATCGTTCCAAGCGATTCACTCAACCAGCGACGTGCCTCCTCAAGAGCATTGAGGGGGAATACACGCACCGGACAGGGGAGGATCAGGGCTATGGCGTGCATGGCATGACGCATCAAGGGAAGATCCGTAACAACAGCGAGACGATCAAAGCCATCCCAATGCCGCAAGCCGAGAGTCGCATCATCAAAGGCCGCAGCCGCACTGAAGCGCTGGAAATCTGAATCAAACACGATCAACGCTCGCACCCGATCGTTCTCCAACAGATTCGATTCGATCGTGGGCACAACGACCGCTTGCATCTCGCTTTCACTCACCTGTCCGCTGCAACGAAAGCCCACGGTTGCTGAGGGCAGATCCTCGATCAGCTCAATCATGGAATGGTGATGACGACCGCCAAACCGTATCGGTCAATCCTGTGAGCGAACTGGCCTGCACCACACGAGAGGCAGCATTGGAGTGAGGCGTCTGCGGATCTGCTGCAACGCTTAGAAGCGAGCCGCCCCGTTTGCAGAGTGCTTGTGCATTGACCCGACAGCGCATGGCAAGCAGCAACGGTAGGTTTCATCTCGATTCACCGGCCTTTCACAATGGCGATCTCATCCCCACCATCCACGCTGCCGACAGTCTCAATCTCTCTCCCCCCCTGCGCTGGACAGGCGCTCCCACGGGGACGAGTAGTTTCTCCTTGATCGTTGATGACCCGGATGTCCCTGCAGGGCCTTGGGTGCACTGGGTTCTCTTCAACATTCCTGCCGATCAACGCTCGCTGACGGCCGCTCAGCCCCAATCGCTGCAACTGTCCAATGGCGCACGCCATGGCAGCTGCTGGGGAATCAACCGCTATCAGCGCATTGGTTATCAAGGTCCGTTCCCGCCCAATGGGGAGCTGCACCGTTATGTCTTTCAGCTCGCTGCCCTCGATTCCCATCTGCCCTTGCCAGCAGGCAGCACGGTGTCGGCCCTGCGGACAGCCATGCAGCCCCATGTGCTCGCGGAAGCCAGCCTGACCGGTCTCTACGGCCGCAACAACTAAGGGCTTATGCGCTGCAGCGCCGCTGCATGCAAACCGGCACGCCCCCGTGCTCGTCAAGCTGAAGCGAACGTCGAACCGCAGGAGCAGTTGTGTGGACCTTCATGTGAAGACGATTGCCATTTCAACGTCCCGCTTTGACCAATCACTTCGTGGCGAGGGCACTGATGCTGAATTTTGGTTTCTGATCGGTCGCCTTCAAGGTTGTCTGGAGAGCGTTGCTCTCCAGACCCAAGTGCACCATCTCAAAATCAGCTGTGATGGCGAGCAAATCTGGCATCTTCACCTGGATCGCCAACCATGACAGCGATGCCTGCTTCCGGAGCCCCCCTCTGGATTGGAGCGCTCTGGGCCGCCTGGTTAATCGTGATGCTCTTTCACGTGGAACTCGGTCTGATGCCCCTCTTCCATGGGCAGTCGGTGGAGATCAAAAGCGAGGTTCCACTCGCCAGGCTGCCGCGACTCTTCATGGCGATGCTGCTCTATCTGATGGTGCCGGTGTTGGCGATGCTGCTGGCCTTCCATGCGGCAGCGGAACCGCTGAATTGGAGCGCGAGGCCAATCTGGCGAGCCTCCCAGTGGTGGCTGAGTTTGGGCTACTCAGTGACCAATGTGATCCATCTGGTCGCCGATATCCGTCTCCCGGATGCACGCCGGGATCAAATCGTGCTGATGCTGGCTCTGACCCTGATCGGCCTGCTGCTCAATGGGGCCACATGGGTGTGGTGGCGGGGATGAGCAGCACTGCAACGATCCTGACGGGATCCCTTGGCATGACTCTGATCGCCATGGTGGGAGCCATCAGCCTGATCCTGCCAGCCAGACGGTTAGAAGTGCTGCTGTTACCGCTGGTGGCATTGGCCGCCGGATCCCTGCTCGGCGGTGCCCTTTTTCACATGCTTCCGGAGGGGTTCTCGGAGCTGATGCCCCGTCAGGGTGCGAACTGGATCGCTGCGGGATTCAGCACCTTCTTGGTGCTGGAGCAAAGCCTGCACTGGCATCACAGCCACAGACAAAGGAGGGCTGACTCCCCAACCGCTGTGCAACCCATGGCCCTCTTGATTCTGCTGGGGGATGGCCTCCACAACTTGATTGGTGGCTTAGGCATCACCAGCACCTATCTGATCAATCCCCCTGCTGGCATCGCCGCCTGGTTGGCGGCCGTGCTCCATGAAATCCCGCAGGAGCTCGGAGATTTCGGAGTGCTCTTGCACAGCGGCTGGAGACCTAGACAGGCCCTGCTCTGGAATCTGATCTCTGCAGTCACCTTTCCGCTGGGGGCACTCATCGCCTGGGCCTTCAGGACCAGTCTTCCTCTGGCCCCACTGGTGCTCTTTGCCGCCGGCAATTTCCTTTACATCGCTGCCTCAGATCTGGTGCCGGAGATCAAAAACAGCCAAAGCCGTCTGGCCGCTGCGTCCAACCTGGGCTGGTTTCTGCTCGGCTTACTGCTGCTGCAACGTCTCATCCATTGAAGTCTTACAGCTTCGGCTGGCGCAACACCATTGAGGGCTTCATGCCGTAGCGGCGCTGAAAGTCGGCACTCAAGGCTGACGCTGAGCGATATCCGATGCTGCGTGACACCGCCACGACACTGTCGCCCGCCCGAGCAATCTGAAGAAGGCGCAGACCTTCCTCCAGACGTGTTCGACGCACGAACTGCATGGGAGTGCAATCGAAGCGGGCACGAAACAGCCTCTGCAACTGCCTAGAGGAATAGCCGCTGCGCCGTTCCAGATCACTGAGAGAAAGCGAGGCAGAACCTTGAGCATGAATGAAATCGACCAGGTCATCCAGGCCAACAGAACGTCGGCCTCGCACTGCCGCCGTGACGAGCTCGAGCTCCCTGGGGCCGACGACCAACTCGGCCCCCAGGGAGGGCATCGGGGAGGGAATCCGCTCCAACTCCCGTTTGTTTGGGTTGGTCAAGGCCACTGTCAATCGCTCGAGGACAGGGCCTGCTCGAGCAAATAGGCCGCAAGGTTGCTGATGGAACGCCCCTGAGTGCTGCTTCGCTCAATCAGCTGCTCATACACCGTGTAGGCAATGGTGATTGTGATCCGCTGAGGCGTCTTAAAACGCTGTGTTGGATCGCCTTGAAAATTAGGGGTTGACATTCCTTTCAGAGAGGGAGAGAGAGAGAGAGAGAATTGGCGATCCGCCCACTTCCCTGCCTGCGTGCCCGTTTGCTTTGGTGTGTTGGTGTGTTGGTGTGTGTGTCGAGCAATTATCAAGCGCCAACCACATCCGTCGGCCATCACCGGCAGCGAAATCAAAGAAAATCAAGGCGTTTTTCGTGGCTGCCGTCGTTTTCCAGGCACCGGGATCCGCAGCCAATGTGCTGCGCACGCCCCCAGCGATCCGGCATCAACCTTGATTGGCTTGTTGGCTCACCGTCGTGCAGCTCGCCGCCAGTCGACCGATCTAGACACTGCCAAAAGAGGAACTCTGTTCAGCCCTGCGCACCAGTCGCGATGGACTGAACAGCGATGAAGCTTTAGCCCGCCTGAAACGCTTCGGCTCCAACAGCCTGCCTCCCTTGCGGCGTCGGCCCTTGGCCCTGCGCTTCACCGACCAGCTTGTGCACTTCATGGCCCTGCTGCTCTGGGTGGGCGATCTGGGCTGTGGTTTTGATCAACGCTGTTTTTTCCTTCTGGCAAGAATTCAAAGCCGAACGCACCTTGCAAGCACTGGCGAGCAACCTGCCAGCCCAGGTGCAGGTGTGGCGCGATGGCCTGCCGCAGCGACTGGCGAGCCGGATGGTCACAACTGAGTTCAGCCAATCCTCTGCTCTGGCTGGGGGTCAGCAGCGAATTACTACTGCTCACCGCACTGGTTCTCTGGCCCCCTCTCGCAGAACTCTTTGGAATGACTCCTTTCCCCGAGCCGATCCTTCTCTGGATGTTGAGCGCACCTGTCGTGATTTTGCTCGCCGATGCCTGGCTGAAACGCCGACAGACGCGACAACGAAGCGAATGCGCCGCGAAGCCGTAAACCCTCCATCCACTGGCCTGTGCAGCCTCCAGCCTGCCCACAGCTCTTGAGGAATCGATGCGTGTCTTGCTGCTCTATCCGCAGTTCCCGATCACCTTCTGGAGCCTGCATGGAGCACTGGAATTACTGGGGAGGAAGGTGCTTCTGCCACCTCTAGGTCTGATCACCGTGGCGGCACTACTGCCAGAGCGCTGGGAGTTGCGACTGGTGGACACCAACATCCGACCGGTGAGCCTCCAGGACTGGGCATGGGCGGATCTGGTGATCGCCTCCGCCATGCTCGTGCAACGCCATCACCTGGCGCAGCTGATTCGCAGCGCCAAGGAACACCAGCTACCGGTGGCCGTAGGGGGTCCCTTTGCCACGTCGACGCCGGATGCAGCGGAGTTAAGAGAGGCGGATTATCTGATCCTGGATGAAGGGGAAATCACGATCCCGCTGTTCTTGAACGCCCTCGAACGAGGTCAGAAACAAGGACAATTTAAAGCGGGCGGTGAACGACCGGATGTGCAGACATCACCGATCCCACGTTTCGATCTACTCGACCAGCAGCACTACAGCCTGATGGCTGTGCAGTTCTCGAGGGGCTGCCCCTATCAATGCGAATTCTGCGACATCATTGTTCTCTACGGTCGCAAGCCTCGCACCAAGGAACCATCGCAGCTCTTGGCTGAATTGGATTGTTTATACCGCTTGGGATGGCGCGGCGAAATCTTCCTTGTTGATGACAATTTCATCGGCAACAAGCGCAATGTGAAGCGGCTGCTGCCAGTGCTGCAGCACTGGCAACGCATCCACAACTGGCCCTTCAGCTTCACCACCGAAGCCTCCCTGGATCTCGCACAAGATGAGGAGCTAATGATCGCCATGGCGATGGCAGGCTTCAAGCGTGTATTTCTCGGGATTGAAACTCCCGATCAAAACAGTCTCAAACTCACACACAAAGATCAGAACACACGCCACCCCCTAGACCAGGCTGTCGTTGACATCACCGCCCATGGCCTGGAGGTGATGGCCGGATTCATCCTGGGCTTCGATGGCGAAACAAGCGGAGCCGGAGATCGCATCGTGCAGTTCATTGAACGCACCGGGATCCCCCTCGCCATGGTGGGAATCCTCATTGCGCTCCCGAACACCGCCCTGTGGGATCGACTGCAAAAGGAAGGACGGCTGCTGGAGAGCAGCGATGGATTTGATCAGGGGGTGCAGACCCACCTACTCAACTTCCGCACGCAGCGGCCGATGCCGGAGATTGCTGGGGAGTTTCTTGAGGCCTTCTCCGCTCTCTATGACCCTCACTCCTATCTCGAGCGGGTGTATCGCTACTGTTGCGCCCTTGATGCGGGCCGACGACGCATCAGCAGCGATCAGCGTCAAGGCCGGAATTGGAATCAAGGCTCGGTGCTGCTGCGTGGGCTGACCATTCTCTGCTGGCGCCAAGGGCTCCGACGCAAGACGCGCTGGCTGTTCTGGAAACGCTTGATTCAAATCAGCACACAGCATTCTCTGGTGCTGGAGGAATATCTCTGGCTCTTGATGCTCAATGAACATTTCATCTCCTATCAAACAAGCATGAAAGATCAGGTGCAACAGCAGCTCAAACTACTTGCCAACTGACTACAGGCATCTCTGCAAACAAAAAGAAGACGCCAAGGGGTGTACAGCGAATGTCCTGTCATGAAGCAACGATGAGGCAGTATCGCTTCACATGAATTTCTGAAAACAAATTACGCCGATTATCACGAGGCTCAGCCAATTCACCCATGGCCCAAAAGCCTCACGACGATGAACTCAGCAAGCTGATCGCCTGGTTTGATGACCGAGACCCGGAAGCGGAAGCCTGGCTGAAAGACATGGCCGATCGCATCTTCATCCGTGCCTCCTTGGATCGGCTTTGCCAGACCCTGGAACAGCCTTCTTACCAATGGCCTGCGGAGTGAGCCGCGGCCATTGAAGGAATGCCATCGCGCAATTCAACGATCGCTCCATTGCCTTGAAGCCGCGCCAGTTCCAGCGCTTGTTCCGAGCGATGCACCAGAGCATCAAACCCCTCATCATCAACATGATTCAGGGCGAGGCCAGCGACCGGCAGCATGCGATAGCCGGGGGGCGCAACTCCGAGGTCCAGGGTCGCCAACATCTGTTGAAACGTTCGAGCCAGCTCGAGACCTTCATCCGCATTGGCCAGTGGCAACAAAAGCGCAAAGCGATCGGCTTGGACGTGGGCGACAAAATCCTCGGGTCGGCAATGGCTGGCGATGGCACCGGCAACCTCCTGCAAAAACCGATCTCCCTGTTCGTGGCCACAACATCGATTGATGGCGCGGAAGTTGTTGAGGTCGAGGAGTAACAGGGCAAGAGGACGCTCTGCGTTGAGCGCGCTCTGCCACTCCTTGCGTCCCACGCGGAGCAGCTGACCCAGGGTGGGAAGACCTGTCACCGGGCAGAGCAGGTGCTGTTCATGCCGCTCCAAAGCCAGGGTGACCAGGTCAGCAAGCCAGCGCAACTGTTGCAGCTGTCGATCGCTGGGCTGATGGGGTGCACGATGATCTAAGACGCAGAGAGTGCCGAGACGTCCTCCGGATGGCCCCTGAAGCACTGCAGCGGCATAGAAACGCACCCCCAGGGGATGACTCACCAGTGGGTTATCCCGAAAGCGGGGATCAATCGCGGCATCGGGCACCACGAAAAGATCCGCGTCAGCCTCAATCGCCATGGAACAAAAGGACAACTCGCGAGGAATGGCCTCCAAATCACAGCCGTGACCCAGCAGAGGTTTCTGCTGATCGGCCTCCACCATCGACACCATCGCAATCGGAGTCGCCATACAGCTACTGGCGAGTTTGACCAACAACGCCAAGGCTGGATCATGCTCCAAGCCCGCACGATCGAGCCGCCGCAGCTCTCGCAAACGGCGAGTTTCCCGCCCTGTTCGTACAACTGATGCACAAGCCATGTCGCACCTCCCAATCGCCCCAAATCAAAACTAGGAGGAGAGGTTTGACCGCCGAAACGGGAGAGCCCCATGCGGGGACAAGCTTCACTGAGGCTTTGCTGAGTGAACGATGCCGGCGGGCCGAGACCTAAGACGATCGGGACTGATCAAGGGACGATTCCAGCAAATACGCGGCAAGATTGCTCAGGGATCGACCTTCAAGTTGACTGCGCTCGATGAGGGCATTGAGGATTGCAAAGGGCAACGTCACCGTGAGCCGTTGACTCGAGCGAAAGGCAGCACGATCGGCCATCCGTCGTGCGTCAAGGGAAGTGGCCATACAGGGCCTCTTGGAGTTGATGACCTGAGCTTCTAACTGCGAACAACTCGAACACAATCTCCCAGAACAGGGAATCCCATTAGTGGGATCAGTATAAACACTTAAGTTGTGGTGGGTGGGTGGGGCTATCCTATCTAACAAATGCATAATTTGCATCTAAGCAGCGGGGTCGGCCCATCCATGGCACATTGCTTTCCATACCCCATCGACTAGACCGAAGAGCTCGAAGGATCTGCCCATGAAGGCACTTGTCCTTGATGACCATCGCATGGTGGGGCAAGCTCTTGCCGCTCTACTCAGCGAAGTGGCAGGGGTGCAGGTTCTCGGCGCCTGCAGCAGCGTGAAGGAATGCAGCTCGCTGATTGCTAAGCACAAACCCAACCTGCTGGTGGTGGATGTGAAGCTGAAAGGAGAAAATTATCGGGATGCTGTCGACCTGCTGCACCAACACCAACCGCAGGCGCAGCTTTTGTTCGTAACAGCTCTCGGCAACAAGTTTCGCCCCCCGGCCGAACTCCAACCGTTCACCGTTGCCGTGGTTGACAAAGCCTGCGCCTGGACGTCGTTATTGGATGCGGTCGAACAATGGCGCCGCCTTCATAAGCAACCCATCGATCAACCAACGACCAAGCAAATGCGTTTGATTGAAACACTAGCCCCGCGCGAAAGAAAACTTGTTCTGGCGCTCGGTCGCGGCATGCTCAACAAAGAAATAGCCAAGGATTTACAACTTAAAGAAGATACGATTAAGACCTATCGAAAGCAGGTTGCCGTGAAGCTAGGGGTTAGCGGTCCTCAATTGATTCGCCTGGCAACTCTCTATCGAAGCTGGTGCCTGAGTGCAGGCTAAAACATGGTAAATCGAGCAGAATTTCAGCTCCCCCGAAGGTTGAAGAACAACCGAGAGCGACTCGGCCATCATTGGCATGCGTAAAAGCCTGCACGGTTAACAAACCGAGTCCCATCCCATCGGGCTTCGAACTCATCAAAACCAGATCCTGAAGGCTTCGGGTCTTCAGTCCAGGACCGCTATCGGCAACGCTCAGGTGCACCCTTCCCTGTCTCGAGCACAAGCGCACTTCCAAATGACGATGACCAGTAGCACTCTTCAACAGTGCTTCGTGAGCATTGGTTAGAAGATTACGCAAAACCATCACCATTTGAGATCGGTCCAAGTTCACCAGCAGAGGTGAAAACGGCAGATTTGTACTTAAACCAATGGTCTCCGAGTCTCGGATCGTCTTCATCTCAGCCAAGCAATCGCGAACGCAAGCAACCAGATCCCAAAGAGCAGGGCTGATCGAGCGTCGATACGACAAGCGCGCCATCGCCTGCACCGCCGACTCGATCTCAACCCCAGCCTGAAACATGATCTGCAACCCAGAGCGCAGGGCATCCAGATCATGCTCAAGTGCCTCGGATTCCAGCTTGTGGAGCAGCAGACGAACTTGCAATTGCAACTGAGCGAGCGGCTGGCGCAGCTCATGGCTGAGCAGGCTCATCTGCAAACTCTGATTTAACTTGCCCTGAAGTTGATTCCGTTGAGCCTGGAGCTGGTTTTTCTGCCGCATGGTTCGTTTGCGCAGCTCCGCAATCCATACCACTCCAGTCAGCGCAAGCGGGCGCAACAGCAGATCAAAGTCGGGATGCAGAACAAGCACCCCAGCATCCAGAAGAATCGCTAGCCCCCAATAAACGTAGAAACTCAACCCCACAAGCAACACTTGCAAGGGACCGAGCAGCATGGCCCCAAGCACGACGGGTAAAAAACACCAGTCGAGCCAGGTGTGTTCATGGGTTCGCCCGGACCAGTGATTGATGAAGATGATCAAAGCCGTTGACAGGCTCAGGGCCAGTGTCATGGCCCAGTCAGCCAGCCCATGCCCAGGACGCCAGCGGACCATCCATACCTGAGACATCAGCCCACTGCAGGTTGCACCACCGTGAGCGCTAAGCCATCAGAGTGCAATCCCATCTTGATGGTTTAACACTTTCAGGATCAACGCGTCCGCAGCAACCCATTGCTTGGGCAACGTGATGCTGCCTGCTTCACACCAGCCCCAGGGCCGCTTCAATCGTCGCCACCTTGAGTCGCATCCGCAGCACGGCGTCGGGATTCAGACTGAGGGAATCAATGCCCTCCCCCACGAGGAACTCGGCGATCGAAGGGTGATCACTCGGCGCCTGCCCGCAGAGCCCCACCGGCTTGCCATTGCGCTTGGCCGCACGAATCAGAAGCTGCATCATCGCCAGCACCGACGGGTCGCGCTCATCAAAACAAGCGGCCATCTGTTCTGAATCACGATCGAGACCGAGCGTCAGCTGGGTGAGATCGTTGGAGCCAATCGAAAAGCCATCGAAGCGTTGCGCCAGGGCATCTGCACACATCGCATTACTTGGCAACTCACACATCACATAGATCTGCAACCCCTCCCGCCCCCGCACCAACCCATGGCTGGCCATCTCCGCCAGGACCTGATCGGCCTCCGTCAAGCTGCGGCAGAACGGCACCATCGGGATGACATTGGTGAGACCGAGCTGATCGCGCACCCGCAGCAGCGCCTGACATTCCAGGGCGAAGGCCTCCCGAAACCCCTCGGAGCTGTAGCGCATGGCACCCCGCCACCCCAACATTGGATTCGCCTCGACGGGCTCGAAAGGACTGCCGCCAATCAGATGGCCGTATTCATTGCTCTTGAAATCCGAGAAACGCAGCAGCACTGGCCTGGGGTAGAAGGCGGCAGCGATGCGAGCCATCCCCTCCGCCAGCTGATCCACGTAGTACGCCACCGGACTTGAGGCATCTCTGACAATCTCCGCAATTCGCTGTCGTTCCAGGGGGTCGCCAATCCGTTCCGGATGCAGCAAAGCCATCGGATGCACCCGAATGTGGTTAGCGATCACAAATTCGAGCCTTGCCAGCCCAACCCCGTCACAGGGAATCGAAGCCAGTTTGAAAGCCTCCTCCGGATCGCTCACAGTCATCAGAATCTTGGTTCGGGTGACGGGGAGATTGCCCAGATCCCTTTCCTCCACGTGAAAGGGCACCTCCCCGCGATACACGCGCCCCTCCTCGCCCTCACAACAGCTGGCGGTGATCGCCTCTCCTGATTCAATCCTTGCGGTGCCATCACCCGTCCCGACAATGGCGGTGAGCCCCAACTCACGGGCCAGGATGGCCGCATGGCAGGTGCGTCCACCACGATCCGTGATCACACCAGAGGCTCGTTTGAGGATCGGTTCCCAATCGGGGTCTGTGCGGGTAGTGATCAGCAGCTCGCCGTCTTGAAAGCTCTGGATCTCCCTCGGGGAGCGAAGCACCCGGGCCTTTCCGGTGCTCACCCCAGAACCGATGGCTCGCCCGCGGCAGATCGGCTCACCACTGTCGCCATCCAAGACCCAACGGCGCAGTACTGATCCGCAATGCCTGGAGTGCACGGTTTCGGGGCGGGCCTGCAGGATGAAGAGTTCACCGCTCTCGCCATCCTTCGCCCACTCGAGGTCCATGGGAGTGGCGTGGCCAGACACCTGGCTGTAGTGGGCTTCGATCCGACAGGCCCAGTGGCCAAGCTGAAGCACCTCCCCCTGGGACAGCGCAAAGCGATGCTGATCCTCGGGACGCACGGATTCAGATCGCACGCTGCCTTCCGGAGTAAGCACACAGCGCCGCGCCTTTGAACCGCAACGACGACTGAGGATCGCCGGGTAACCCAGCTCAAGCGTTGGCTTGAACAGCCAATACTCATCGGGATTCACATCCCCCTGCACCACCGATTCACCCAGGCCATAGGCGGCATTGAGCAACACCACATCTGGGAAGCCCGATTCGGTGTCGAGTGTGAACATCACACCCGAGCAGCCCAGATCGGATCGGACCATGCGCTGAATGCCAATGGCTAGGGCCACGCCGAGTGAGTCGAAGTCATGCATCTGCCGATAGGCAATTGCCCGATCGCTGAACAGGGAGCTGTAGCAGCGCCGGCATGCCGCCAGCAGTGCTGCCTCCCCCTGCACATTCAGAATCGTGTCCTGCAGCCCGGCGAAGGAGGCCTCGGGCAGATCCTCGGCGGTGGCGCTGGAGCGCACCGCCACCGGCGGTGAACCCATGCTGCGGTAGGCGTCACGAATGGCCCCGACCAGGGCCGCCGGAAGCGTGGTCTGCAGCACCAGGGCCCGCGCCGCTGTGCCGGCCGCCTGCAGCGCCTTGAGATCGCTGACGTCCAAGCCAGCAAGCAATCGCCTCAGCGGATCACGCAACCGGCCCTCATCCAGAAGTAGGCGAAAGGCCTCGGTCGTTGTGGTGAAGCCACCGGGAACCCGAATCCCCTCGCTGGTCAAGGCTTGTAGCATCTCGCCAAGCGAGGCGCACTTTCCGCCCACGGCGGCAACACAGCGCAGATCGACCGACTCCAACGGCAGCAGCAGATCCGATCTCAACACCCACCGCACCCCCAGGAGTCATCGCCAGGTCGCTGGTGCCAGTGAGATGCCGCGAGACGAGCCATACGACGCGGTTGATCGAGATGCCATCACTGTGGGAAGGCCGAGCCGACAGTTCTGAAGACGAGACAACAACTGCTCCAGATCCGCAGCAGTCCGAACAGATCGAGGGAATCCCCCTAAGACCTGCGCATCCGACAAAAGCCGACCGATGCGCGACGGTGCCGTGACGATGATTCTCAATAGTGCTGGTCGCCAACCGATCCCGACACGGGCTGAGCAGCTGCATCTCGCCCGGCTGATCCAGCAGGGTGAAGCAGCAGATGCCACCCCGAAGCAACGCAAGGCCGGACAACGCGCACGCCAGCGCTTGGTGATCGGCAACATGCGTCTGGCCGTGGCGGTCGCCCGTCGATTGATGCCGCGACTCAAAAGTGGTGCCAGCCTGGAATTCGCCGATCTGATCCAAGAGGCGATCATCGGCCTGAACACAGCAGCGCTCCGCTTCGATCCCGAGCGGGGTTGCAGTTTCAGTACCTACGCCGTCTGGTGGTGCCGACAATCGGTGCAGCGACTGATTCAAGTGCAGGCGTCAACGATTCGAATTCCAGCCCATGTGCAGGACATGGAGCGGCGCTGGAACTTCCGACCACCAACACAGAACCTGGAGCAGTTCTGCCAGGAATGGCAAACCAATCCGGCGAGCATGGAAATGATCCTGATGGTGGTGAATCAAGCACGCACTCGCAGTTTCGATGGTCCACACCATCCCCAAGACGCGGAGAGTGGCCTGAATCTCTCCGAACAGATTGGTGGTACGAGTGACGATCCCTTCGAGCAGATCGATCGCCGCCTGATGCTGGATCGCCTGCAAGCGGCAATGCCGGAGGAACTGGCCCTCCTGGAGCGCCACGTGGTGAAACGAGACAGCACGAAAGAGCTGGCCAAAGAACGCTCCATCAGTGCCACCGCCATGGGCCGTCAACTCCAACGGGCACGTCAACGCTTGCGCACGGTGTTGGAACGGGACACGTGCCATTAACGCTGTCTTGCCGAGGATCATTCGGCAATCAGTCCGTTCGCTTCCGGATCATGAATGCGAGGGATCAGCAGCAGTTGCGTCAGCGGTTGGACTGAGTGCTGGGGTTGCCAAACCTTCACGGAGAGCCTTCACCACACGGCTGGCGATCTGCTCAAGGGTGGGCTGCCGGCGAGACGGATCCCGCAGGCTTGCTTCCAGCACGCCTTCAAGTTGGCCGATCTCGAGCATCGAGATCCCCCGCGGGGTGCACCGAGGATGCCGCGATAGTGGTAGGGATAGGCCCCAAATTCCTTCGCCAGCGCCTCATCAAGCACGGAAAAGCCAAAGGCCACAGCTGGAATCACTCCAGGCCCCACCCCATGGGGGGCATACGCGTCGTAGTGAATCTCCAAGACGTAGCCACCACGGGCCGCATGGTCGTAGCCGACAGCCCAATTGGTGCGGGGATCCTCCTCGTTGCGAATCGTGCGCACGCCGGGGTCATAGAAGCGGATGTTGAGGCCCTGCCGCTGGCCTTCTGCCACCACCGCCTTGGCCGTGAGCAGGTTCCAATACAGCTCATCGGTGATCCCCGCTTGCATCGGCGCCGCTCCACCAAGATCCACCGCCCGCCCGGGAGTTCCCGAGCCATGCATCCGCTGGGAGTCGGCATGGCCCGCCATGACCAGGATCGGCATTTGCTTGCTGGGAACCACCGTGCCGACCCAGTTCTTGCCTCGTCCTTCCCCCCTGGGCATCGGCGGAACCCTCGGCACCAAGCGCTGAGGCTGCGGCGCTGGAGAACCCATGCTCTCAAGAATGTCCATCAGACCGGCCTGAACAGGGCTGATGGCGCCGAGAGCACCAGCCAACAGCAGGGCGATGGGACGCATGGGAATCATGCATGAGTGCCCCATCGTGCCGTGACGCCGTTCTTTCGTCACCTCTTTAAGTGCGTTCTCCGCGCATGCCCGGCACGCAGAGCAGCAGGAGACAGACCACACCGATCAGAGGACCGGGTGGAAGATTGAGGGGAATGGCAAGCAGAAAGCCCCCGGCACTGAGAGCCAAACCCACCAGGGAGGCCGCACAAATGGCCGCCCTCAAACTGGAGGCACGACGAAGACCCGGCAGCACCGGGGCACACAGCAGCCCAATCACGAGAATCACCCCCACAGCTGCCATCGCGCTGACAATCACCAAGGCCGTGACCAGCGCCATCGCCAGGCGCAGCACCCGCACCGGCAAACCAGAAGCCGCTGCACCCTCTGAATCGACCCCCAGATACACCAGCTGGGAGTAACGCCCCATCACCAGCGCACCCAGAGCAGAGGCTGCGACCAGAACCCTGACCAGATCCCACCAGGTCACGGTCAGCAGATCTCCGAACAGCAACGCGTCGAGATCAAGACGCAGATTCAGAAGCGGAATCAGCAGCACCCCCAGACCCAAAAAGCCAGCGAGCACGGTGTTCACCACCGCATCGTGATTGGCAATCCTTCCCCGTTGCAGGCGCTCCGCCAGCAGCGAACCAAGCAGGCCACTGATCACCCCCCCGATCGCTGGGTCAATCCCAAAAGCCACCGCCACAGCAAGCCCTGGAAGCACGGCATGGGAGATCAGGTTGGCCTGCAACTCCCGCCGTTGCGTGACCAGCAGGGTTCCTGCCGCAGGGCAGAGAACACCGATCAACAGTGTCATCAACAGGGGCAGGAACCAAATCTCCATCTCAGCCGCAGCAGTGATTACCGGGATCCACAAGCCCGCTGAGGGAGCGACGCACCGCGGCAGGGGAACCATCGGCGAGAACCCTGCCCTGCAGCACAATCACCCGGTCATAGAGGTCGAGCGCTTCCCCCCAGTCATGGCTGCTCACCAAAAGAGTGTGACCGGCGGATACGAGCTGGCGCATCAATCGCAGCAACTGATCCCTTGAGGGTGGATCGATCGCAGAACAGGGTTCATCGAGCAGCAACACCGTGGAGGGCTGTACCAGGGCACGGGCCAGGAGGGCACGTTGCTGTTGACCGCCGGACAGGGCATCCAGACGCCGTGAGGCCAGTGCCGACAATCCAACCCGCTGCAGGGCGGCCTCACGCTCACAACAGGCCCGAGCTGGCGAGCGCAGGGCGCCGAGAGCGACAAATTCGCGCACCGTGATCGGGAAGGACCAATCGATGCGGCTGCGCTGAGGCATAAGGACAACCCGCTCGCGGCAGTCCACGATCGGAACGCCTTCGCAGTGCACGGATCCGGACCGAGCGGCGAGCTCTCCCTGCAGCACCTGCAAGAGGGTGGACTTACCGGCGCCATTGGCACCAACCAAAGCCGTCAGGGTTCCCGCCTGAAGCTTGAGGGACACGTCCTGAAGGACAACCTGCGATCCGTAGCTGACAACAAGGTCCTTTGCGACCAGTACTGCTTCAGACACGCCGGAATGCAACCGACTTCAATGGTATGAGAGCCCAGTGGAACAACCACAGGGCTCTCGAGAGTGGTCAGCTCCAGCCGTTGCCAGCCTGTTGATCGACGTAGGCCGCCACATCAGCGATATCAGTCTCACTGAGCTTGCCACCAAACGCAGGCATGGCGTTCTTGCCGTTGGTCACCTGATAGGCAATGGCGCTCTCATGGCCACTGCCGTAGTTGGCGAGATAGGCATCCAAATCAGCCTGTTGAAGAGTGCGCTGACCGTTCACCACGTTGCCACCACCGATGTGGCAGGCGGCGCAATTGGCGGAGAAGATCTGAGCACCGTGGGCAGCATCAGCTGCGAAGGTCGCAATCGGGGAGAGCAGACCGATCAACAGGGCGAAAACAGCACCAACAAGAATGCGCATGATCAATCAAAAATCGGGCCAATACTGCAGCCTTTAGGCCCACCCTGCGCAGGGAGCCAGGATGATGTGAACAATCGTCACTCCCACGATGCCCCTCGACGCCGACGCCAAGAAAACCCTGCTGCGCAAGATCCCCCACGGACTGTTCATCTGCGGCGTCGCCGAGGGCGACACGATCAATGGCTTCACGGCCAGCTGGGTCACCCAGGGCTCATTCGAGCCGCCGCTCGTTGTGATGGCAGTGCGAGCCGACAGCACCAGCAACGGCATGATTCAACGCACGGGACGGTTCTCCCTCAACGTGCTCGCGGCCAACCAAAAAGACCTGGCGGCTTTGTTTTTCAAGCCTCAGCAAGGGGTGGGTGGTCGCTTCGAAGCCGCAGCGTTCAGCCTGGGGGAGCTGGGTCTGCCGATCCTCAGTGATGCCCTTGGCGCGGTGGAGTGCGAGCTGGTGGGTCAAGTGGCCCATGGCGACCACACCGTCTTCGTCGGCGAGGTCAAAACAGCCGTGCTTCACCGCGATGGCGAGGCTCTGGAACTCAGCAGCACCGGCTGGAACTACGGCGGCTGAGCGGGTTCAACGCTCGCCGGTCGCCCGCACCAAGCCCATCCATTGCCTTAGAAAGTGAGAACGATTATCATTTCACCCATCGACAGTCTGACTCGCTGTGGTTCTTTCTGTTCTCTCGGGCCTCCTGCTTGCCTCGGCGCCAACCACCCCAATCGTGGTGGCAGCTGACGGGGTGCTGTGCGACATCACCCGCACCCTGGCCGGCAAGTCCGCGAAGGTGGAGTGCTTAATCCCCCCAGGCGCAGACCCTCACACCCTGGCCCTTCGCCCCACGGATCGGCGAGCGCTCCAACAGGCCCGCCTGGTCCTGATCAACGGATACAACCTCACACCAGCACTGAAGCGGATCGCAACCAGCGCTCCTGTGGTTGCCGTTGCCGAACGGGCCGTTCCAAAGGCCAGCACCGCTGATCCCCACGTGTGGCACGACCCCAACCAGGCCAGTGCCATGGTTGCCACTGCCGCCCAAGCCTTGACCCCGATCGTTAGCCCCCAGGAGCGCGCAGCCATCAACCGCCGACGCGTGGCAATGACCAACGTGCTCCAGGCACTTCAGCAATGGACGGGTCGTCAGATCGAAAGCGTTCCCAAACCCCAGCGGGTGCTGGTGACGAAGCACCGTGCCTTCTCCGCCTTTGGGCGCCGCTATGGGGTCAGAGAACTTCCCGTGATCGACTCGTATGCCACCGGCGGCATTCTTCGACCCGCCAGCCTGCGAGCGATCACGGAGGCGATTCGGCAATCAGGCAGCAAAGCCATCTTTGCCGAAGCACTTCCGCCTTCTAAAACACTGCGTCGCATCAGCCGAAGCAGCGGTCTACCGATCGCCAAACAAGCACTGTTTGCCGATGGACAGGCCCCTGGGAAAAGTCTCATCCAGACGGCAACAAGCAACGTCTGCACGTTTGTGCTCGCCCAGGGCGGTCGCTGTAATCAGCAGGCTGCAGCAGAACTGCAAACACGCTGGGCTGCCATTCGCTGAGCGTTTTCCACATCTCAATCACCAGTTTTATGACCATGAGATCCCTACAACAATGCAGCCTAAAAGCAGCCTCCGCCCTCGTGGCACTTCTTGGAGGGACTGGCTTGTGTCATCCAGTCATGGCCCACGGTGGAGCAGGAGGAGATGAGCCACTGGCCGCTGGCGAATTCCGATCAATTCCAACAATTACAATCGAAGGACATGGTGGTTTTGAAAACAATTTAGAAGGACAGCCGCAGCACTATGCGATCGACGGCATGTTCGGCGTTGTTCTTGAGTGGGGACTAGCAAACAAAGGCAGTTTTGCCATTGAGGCACAACTTGGACCGACCTTTGTTTGGGGAGAAGCTGAACATTTTTACGGACGCGTGCATGTTGAATCCGAAAGCAATGCTCACGAAGAGCATGCATCTGATCATGGCGATGACGGCCATGGCAACGACGCTCATGCCAATGGATCAGGCGCACCTTTTCGTCGAACAGACATCAAGGGATTTGTCCAGGCGCGTTATCAGCCCAATGATCGCCTGGCGTTGTCGGTGGCCTGGGAGCCCTATTACGTCACGGGTTATGAAGGAGAGGATTTTGGCATTGGCCTGAAGAATGAACTTGGCGCTGAAGTGGTCTATGCCTTCGGCGATGGTGATGTGAACTTTGCTCTAGGCGATGGCCTCGAGTCTGTCATTGACGGTGTGTTTGTTTCAGTCGAAAATAGAACCGGCTGGGAATCTGATGGCACCTTTATTGGCAATTACACCGATCCATGGCTTGGCTTTGGTTTTAATATTAATCTGCTCAATATCACCTTTTCTGGTGGGCCGCGCTTTTACACGCCTGGCAGTTATTCCGGCTTGTCACAGCGTACCGACTGGGGTGGAGAGATTGAGTTGGAATATCCCATTGCAGAGAATGTGGTGCTGTTTGCACACTGGGAACCCGTCTACACCACGGAAGGCGGCCAGGGCTGGGGCGTTGGCTGGCAGCACCATGTCGGAACAGGGCTCAGCTTGTTGTTCTAAGAACAGGCTGATTCGCGCCGCTGTGCCATTGGCTGCGCGGCCCTATCACTGTCTGGCTGGGCTCGAGCTGCCCCAGGGGCGTTTCGTTGCCCTGTTCAGCGGCGGCTGGATCCCGCTCCTCAATGCCCTGGTGGCCATCAAGGTCACCCTCGGCTCCTTGACGATGATTCAGCGGCTGGTACGGCACCGCGGCTTGCTTTAAGGCAGCCAACGGGCCACCGCCACCGGGGAATCGAGCACGGTGAGCTGGAGCCCCGGAAGGCTGATCAAGGCCGGTTGGGCCACCCCCTCCACACCCTTGCGCAGGGTGAGCAACAGCTGTTGCCCCACCGGATCAAAACCGAGGGATGTTCCGCTCTCCAGCGACCACGGAGCCAGGGAACGTCGACCCGTCACTTGTCCCTGCTGATCGAGCTGCAGCAATGTATCCGTACTCATCACGCCCCCTTCTCGCAGCACCATCCAGATGCGTGTGCCCATCGCATCACAACTGGCCGCCATCACCGCTTGCTCCCCCAACCAGAGCTGGCGGGGAGTCTGAGACGGAATCACCAACTCCAGGGAGCGCCGGTAGTCGGGCCAGTGACGCACTAACACCGCCCGTCCGGCGCCACTGCAGAAGGCGCGCAGATCCCTGCTGCCAGGCAGGAGCTGCCGCCGCTCCGTGCCACCATCCGCCGACTGCAGCGCCTCCAGCGAAGCCAGGGCAAGACCGTTGTCGGTCGGGAGGACCACGGCCCCACCACTCGGCAGGAGCTGCATCGTGCCCGACGGTTTGACATCGAGCAATCGACGACGACCCTTCCGTTCCAACAGACTGATCTGATCACTGCCAGGCTCTTGGCCACCGGTCTGGATGAGTAGATCTCCCTGACGGTCGGCGCTCAGGTGCACAAACATCTGGGCAGGGGCTGTGAGCGGGATCGTCTGCCCCCGCACCGGAAACGACGGACGCTTCAGGGCCGGCACCAGCGACCGGGGTTGCAACCGTTGCAGCCAACCCTGTTGATAACCCTGGGCATCGGCGCTGACGTAGGCCACGCCAGCCCCCTGGCCGAGAGGCTCCACCTGCAGGATGCGCGGATGCAGGCCGCTGAGGGGCATCCAGGTGCCGTCATGGCGACGCAGCCGCAGTTGTTCCCCCTGGCGCGTGCGGGCCACCACCAGCAGATGGGGGCGTGGATCCCACCACCAGACCGTTGTGGGCAGGGGGAGGCCGCGGTTGTCGTCTCCGCCCAACTGGAGCCGCAAGGGCTGACGCAGCGGCTGCTCCAGATCAAGCAGCAAACGCAGCAGCCGTTGCTCCCCCTGGAAGCGATGGGGACGGTCGGGCTGCAGCCGACTGTCCTGCAGCACAGACTCGATACGCATCGGTCGGCTGAAGCGCAGATCAATCGCTGCAGCAGCGGAATGCACCGGCGCCGGCGCGATGGTTTCCAGATGGGGTGGTTGGCGCAGCAGGAACTGCTGCTGGACGATCGCCAGCCCAGCCGCACCGATCAGCAGATGCCACAGCGTCCGTTTCATGGCTCCAGGGGCCGCTCCGGTCGCAGGATCGGCGTGATCCGCTCCGGCACCACCACCGGTCGCTGTCGACCTGCCACGCTCTTCACGGTCATGGTGCCTTCAATCTCCAGCCACTGATTCACCGCTGGCGCCACCCCACCAGGCCAGGCCACATCCAGCCCTGCCGGCGTCGCATCAGCAAGACAACAGCGCACCAGCAAACGCGCCAGCTGGGGCGGCTCACCGGCACGCTCCAGCACGAATCCACTGATGCGCACCGGCGCCCCGTCATGCAGGGCGGGGTCGGGCTGACTGCGCAACAGACGCACCCATTCGGTGAGGCTGCGCTGCTCCGGTGGCAGATGAAAAATCAAGACCGGTCCGTCGGGCAGTGCCGTCGGCCGGGTGGCCGCCAGGTCGCTGAAGGAGGGGGCCGGTGGAAACGCCAACACGGCAGCTGCCGCACCAGCGCTCAACACCCAGTGCCAGGGCACCGCTCCACTGGCGCGCAGGCGCAGGGCCGGCGGGCGCCGCCCCAGGGGCAGCCACCAGAGCACAGCGAGGAGAAGCAGCAGGGCACCGGCCAGGCTCACCAGGGGATGGAAGGCTTCGCGCAGAAGCAACGACAAACGGCCGGACCAACCACTCCAGAGCAACAACCAACCCCAGAGCGCCAGCAACAGGGAGGGAAGCATCGCCGCCAGCACCCTCACAGCAGCAGCCCATTGACCCATTGCCCCATCAAAAGCACCACCATCGCCGCCGCCACCGCCGTGATCGCAATCGCCCGGGGCTTGAGCACCACCGTGAACAATCCAGCAAGCTTGAGATCCACCACAGGCCCAAGGAGCAAAAAGGCGAGCAGGGCCCCGGGCGTGACCTGGGCCGCGAAGCCCAGAGCCAGGAAGGCATCCACACTGGAACACACCGAAATCACGACCGCCATCAGCATCAGGGCGAGGATCGAGAGCGTTGGCGCCTCCCCCACGGCCAGAAGCCAGCTGCGAGGTAGGAAGGTCTGCACGCTGGCAGCGATCGCGCAACCCACAATCAACAAGGTGAGCAGATCAAGGAACTCACGGCTGCTGTGAGCTAACAACTCGCCGGGATCCAGCTGAGTCGGTGCCGGCGATGGCAGCGGCGCTTCGCGGACGTGAACACCCACCAAGCCACTGCGGCGCTCTAGCAGGCCGACCTGCGCGAGAGGCTGCGTCATCCGCCTCTCCTCAAGCAGGGCCTCGGCTAGCAGATCGTGCTCGGGCACCGGCCGCAACACGAAGGTGAGCGCCATCGCGATCAGGAAGGCACCACAGGGCCTGGCGATCAGGAGCCATGGTTGGTCTGGAAACGCCGCCCAGGTGCTGGCGATCACGATCGGGTTCAGCACCGGGGCAGCAAACAAAAAACCGAAGCCGGTGCCCAAGGGTGCACCGCTAGCGATCAACCGCCTGGCGACTGGAACATTGCCGCATTCACACGCCGGCAGAGCAAAGCCCATCAGGGCTCCCACCACTGGCGCCAGCAGGGGGTTGCGGGGCAGCAAGCGGATCCAACCGGTCTGGGGCAACAACCAGCGGGCTAGAGCAGAAATAGCGACGCCTAACAATAAAAACGGCAAAGCTTCCAGCAACAAGCCCTGAAAGATCGCCCAGGCAGTGGACAGAGCGACCATCAGGCCCCCTCATCGAACTCAGCTCCAGCCGTTGCTCGCCTGCTCCTCCACATAGGCCGCGACATCGGAGATCTGATTCTCTGTGAGCGTATCGATGAAGGCGGGCATCGCGTTGCGGCCGTAGGTCACCTGGGCAACGATGGCGCTCTCATGACCATTGACGTATTGGGCCAGGTAGCTCTGGAGATCCGCCTGTTTCAAGGTGCGCTCGCCGTTGACGATGTTGCCGCCACCGGCATGACAGGCGGCACAGTTGGCGGAAAACACCTTCGCTCCCAGGGCGGCATCCGCAGCGGAAGCGCTCAGAGGCGCCCACAGAGCACAGAGCAGGGCAAGGGCAAAGGAGAGAAGCAGGCGCATGACCGACAGTGCAGTGTTGGTCACATTGTTGGTAGGAATCTGCAGCGGGGTTGATCGCAACCAGCAGTTGTCATCGATTTGTCACCGAAGGCCAATCGATCCGCCATCAACAACCGATCGGAGACAGATCCCCTGGCCATCCGTATCGTCCAGACAATGGCATCAGCACCTTGATCCCGCCCCTCCGCCGGCACTGTCTCGCCGTCGTGCTCGGTCTGCTTTGCTGGCTGCTGCCCCTGACGCTGCCGACCGCGGCAATGGCCTGTGTGCCAGGGCTGGATTGGGGCATGCAGCGCTCCCATCTGGAAAACCGCCTCGGGGTGTCGCTCACCGAGGCGGGCGATCGCACCCTTGAAGCCCATGGGTTGACGATCGGTGAGCTGCCCGTGACGCGCCTGCGGCTTCAGCTCAGCGATGGGGGACTCCAACAGCTCGCCTATGAGCTGGAGCCGGATGCGATGACGGAGGTGCTGGCTGGCCTGCGCTCCCGCTATGGAGCCCCTGTCAGCACCACCGTGGACACGGAAGGGAAGGCACTGCAACAGGTGTGGGTCTGGAACACGGGCACCGACTGCATCACAGCGGTGCGAGCAGGAGACGACGCCTTCCTGCTCAGCTACCGGCCCAGTCGACTCAATCCAGCCCTGCTCTGACCTTGCTCGTCAACGCGATCAGGCGCTGATCACCACCGGCAACAGCAGCAAGCCACCGCCCAGCACCACAAACACCGCACCGGCACGAGGCAGCAGGGGAGCAGGAAGGCGTTGCATCAACACGGTGGTGACACCCACCACCAGGGCAGATGCGAGCAGGGCACCCGTCCACCAGAGCAGGCTGGCCTGATCACGGGGAGCTTCCAGGCCATGGAACATGGCGTGGATCGCGATGCCACCAGAAACCAACGGACCCGCCACGGCCGCAAGACGGGCGGGCGCCAAAAGCACCAGCCCCACCGCAGCGATCGCCAGGGAGGCGAGGATTTCAGCGGCAGGAACCGTCACTCCACCGAAGCCGACCACGGCACCCAGCAGGGCACCAGCCAGGGCCCAGAGCACAAGGCGCGTGGAGAGAGCCGCCGCAACGGTGCCGACCGCCACCAGCATCACCAGGTGATCGAGTCCGAGCAGCGGGTGAGCGACACCGGCGAGCAGACCAGCGGAGGCTTCGCCGTGGGCCTGGGCAGAGGGAGACGCCAGTGTGGCCACCAGGGCGGCTGTAAGTCCGACCGGCAGGAGCAGGCGGCGCTTATTGAGAAGATCCATGGGAGAAGCCAACGAAAACAACGCGGTCAGGTCAGGCCACGAGGGCCGTCCAGGCAAAAGCGGCACCGATGCCAATCCAGATGCCGGCAGCCAGACGTCGACCGTTCTCTCCAATGGCGGCGATCCAGCGCCTTGAGCCGAGGCAAACGGCGAGCAGCAACGCACCCTGCCCCAGAAACAGGCCGAGGAAATAGGCGAACAGTGGTGTGGCCTCAGCACCCACGACCATGCCCCCGAGCAAATAACCATGACAACCCATCACGGGCAGGAGCAAGGCGCTGGGGAGGCTGCCAAGGGCGATCAGTCCTTCGAGCGCCAGGCTCAGCGACACCAGCGCTTCCGCCAGCGGCGCCAGGTCGGCCGACAGGGGCACCACCTGGGTGAGGGCCGCCCCCAGCAACCCGGTGGCCAGCAACGGCAGCACCCAGGCCACGGGACGCCCCAGGCCGATGAAACCGATCGCCAGCAGGAAGAGCAGATGATCGGGACCCAGCAGGGGGTGACCGATGCCACTCACCAGGCCCTGCCAGGCATTGAGATCGGACCCCTCAGACATGCCAAAGGGATGATGGGCGAGAGCAGGGGCAGCCAAGCTCCAAAGCAACAGGGCACTGCCCCCGATCAGACCGATACCGCGGGAGGCACCGGAGAAGCGGGAAAGGTTCAAGTCGATCCTCGTCGATGGAAACCCCGGCGGGCGTTCTGACTGCCATCAGGGCCGGAGCTCCGATGGTTCACAGCTGCGGGACAGTGATGGATTGACACCATCTTTCCCCGTTACCTCCGGTGGCTGATCCCCACCGGAACCGAGACACCCTGTTCTAGCTCAAGGCTCAATGGGCGGAATGGGCAGCACCGCCATGATTGTGAGCACTGCAGGGCATCCACTTGCTCCCCATGGCGTGAGCCCCCTTGCAGTTGAACAGAGGAGCGGCGGCCTCTGCTTCTGCTTTGGTGTTGTAAAGGGCCTTAAGCGGCTGCTTCGGCGTGGTGGATGGCTTCGCCGCTGGGGGGTCACCAGCACTGATCATGGTGCCGGTGTGGTCATCGCCAGGCACGTGATGGGCACGGACCGCGATGGTGCCGAGCAGAACGCCGCCACTAAGCACGAGGGTCACAGGAAACAAACGCCGAAGCGCAGCCATGGGAAGCGCAGCCATGGGAAACAAAGCCATCGGAAACGATGCTGATCCAGTTCGAGCAATTCTGAAGGATCCGGCGTCACAGAAACACCCTCCGCTCAGGAACCATTGACGGGACCACGGGCATAGCGGCGCAGGATTCCGTGGGCAGGCGCGAACAAAAACGCCAGTAAAAACAGACCGGTCTGCACCAGCACAATGCATCCAGCCGTGGAACTGTCGCTCCAGTAGCTCAGAAACACACCCGCCAAACTGGAGAGCACACTGCTGCCCACCGCCAGCCAGGTCATGCGGTCAAAGCGATCCGTGAGCAGATAAGCCGTCGCTCCGGGGGTCACGAGCATGGCCACCACCAGGATGATGCCTACGGTCTGTAGGCCGGCCACAGCGGCCAAGGACAGGATCGAGAGCAGCAGGTAGTGCAGCAAGCCCGTGTTGATCCCGATCGAGCGGGCATGGGTGGGATCAAAACAGAACAGCAGCAGATCCCGTCGCAACAGCAGCAGAACCGCGCAGACCACAGACGCAATGAGCAGGGTCTGCTGAATGTCAGCAGCAGAGATGCCGAGCACGTTGCCGAAAAGAATGTGGGTGAGGTCGATGTTGCTGCGGGTCTTGGACACAAGCACCAGCCCAAGCGCAAAGAAACCGGTGAACACAAGACCGATCACCGTGTCTTCTTTGATGCGTGACTTCTGTTTCACGAACCCGATCGCGGCCACGGAGCCCACGCCGAACACGAACGCCCCTAGGGAGAAGGGCAGTCCGAGCGCGTAGGCGAGCACCACCCCAGGCAGCACCGCATGGGAGACGGCATCACCCATCAGGGCCCAACCCTTCAGGGTCATGTAGCAGGAGAGCAGGCCGCAGACGGCACCGACGAGGGCACTCACCAGCAGAGCCCGCACCATGAAGTCATGACGAAGGGGTTCCAGCAACCAATCCATCAATCAGAAGATCCCGAGCGTCTTCTTCTTGCAGTAACCGGCTCCGATGTTCATCCAACCGGATGGGCAAGCCTGACCGTTGGTCGGCGTGACCTCGTAGTAAACCGGTGAAACGCAGGTGCTGCCGAGGGTGTTGACATAACCAAGGGGGCACTGGTCATGGCCAGGGGCTTTGGGAATTTCTCTTTGAGCCAGAGCGGGCCCCGCCGGGATCAGCATCAGTGCACCGCCGATGGTCAGGCCAAGTTGAGAAAGGCGCATGACGGAAAGGCTCCATTCGGTGTTCTCGCATGAACCCTAAACCGATCCAACCGCTGCAAAAAAAGCACGTACACCGCTGATCAGTCGTCTGGAAGCGTCTCCGAACTGTTCCCTGTCAGCAGATCCGGGGGGAGCCCGCCGAAGGCAAGCGACAGGTTCTCCGGCGTGAACACCTCCGAGGTCTCGCCGTAGGCCAGCACGGTCTTGTTGATCAAAACCACCAGGTCACAGAAATCGCGCACATGGCTGAGGTCATGGGTGGAGATCAGGATCGTGCGCCCCTCGCGGCGGAACTGAAGAAACAACTCAGCCATCAGCTTCTCGGTGCGCACATCCACCCCGTTGAAGGGCTCATCCAGCAACAGCACCGAGGCCCCCTGGGCGATGGCCCGGGCCAGAAAGGCGCGCTTGCGCTGACCGCCGGAGAGGGCACCGATCGGCCGGTGGCGCAGATCAAGCAACTCAACGCGGCTCAGGGCCTCACGCACGGCCACCCGATCGGCCTGGCTGGGAATGCGCAGCAGGTTCATGGCGCCGTACCGCCCCATCATCACCACATCCCACACCGACACGGGGAAGGCACAGTCGACCCCCTCGCTCTGGGGCACGTAGGCCACCGCCTGCTCCCGCTGGGCTTCGCTCACCCGCAGGCCATTGATCCGGATCCGACCCCGACTGGGCCGCAGAAAACCCGTCAGCGCCTTGAACAGGGTGGATTTACCCGCACCATTCATGCCCACGAGGCCGCAAATGCAGCCAGGGGGCAAATGCAGCGATGCATCGAAGAGAGCAACGTTGCCGTTGTAGTCCACGCAGAGCTGGTCGGCGTCGATGCGATTGGAACCCACAGCTAGGCCCCCCTCCCTTTCAAGATCCCATCCTGCCAGGGTTCAGTCCGTAGATGGACTGGACGTTGGTGCGGAAATACCGCTCCTCCGCCTTCGATCCACGCTTCTGAAAAAACGACTCCACCAGGGCCAGCGCATCGCCGTAGGAACCACCCGCTTCAGAGGCCGGCCAATTGCTGGCAAACATCAGGCGTTCGGCACCAAAGCAGCTCCAGCAGTGTTCCAAGACCACCTGGTAATAAGACGGTTCACGCGGTGCTTCTCCAAAACACTCCGAGGAACGGTCGGTTTGCTCCTGCAATCCGGACAGCTTGATCGCCACAGATGGATGCCGTGCCACCGCCGTAATCGCCCCGAACCAATCGGGTTGCAGACGCTGGGGGTCACCAGGCAAACCAGCATGATCGATCACAATGCGAAGCTCTGGAACGGCTTCTGCCAAGGCAGCAACCTCATAGGTCATCCAGCTGGGGCCATTCACCTCAAGCAGCAGGTTTCGCTCTGCCAGCTGCAACGCAGCGCACACAACAGCGGGATCTGAAGCCTGCATGGGCACGAGGTCATGCCGCCAACGCACTCCTTTCCATCGACGTCGGTGGATCAGGCGATCGAGCTCACTGGCAAAGAGAGGGGAGTGGGGGGAAAGGTTGCCGATCACGCCAAGAATGTCGAGGTGTTGATCGGCTTGATCGAGTAACCAGTCGTTGTCAGCCGGCCAATGGCTCGCTTCGACAACCACTGCGGCCTCCACCGCATAGCGGCGGGCCTGCTGCCGCCAATGCTCCACGAGCACGGTGCGAGGCAACGGGGACTCAGCCGGAGGCCAGGGCAAACCCTGAGGCCGGCCCCCGTCATAGAGATGAATATGGGCATCGATACGTCCCGCAGTCATCATTGAGAGAGATTCATCTCCGTGATGACAGCACAGGACAACGCCCATGCCGAGCTGATCAAAACAGCCCTGCAAGTGGTGCTGGCGGAGCATGACACCAGTCGCTTAGAAGAATTCTTCTGCGCGGACGCCATCGTGCAGATCAACGAGCGGCGACTTGTGGGACTTGAAGCGATCGCCAGTCGGCTGGCCTGGATCCGGGAGCATCGCCCCAAGGTGTCACTGCAACTGGAGCGCGTCTTCTTCCAGGGTGATCGGGGATTCGATCACCACACCACCACGCTCTCCGATGGCGACAGCAGCTCGGCACCGATCAAGGTGTTTGCTTATATCGAGATGCGCGATGGCAAGATCGCGCTCTACGAAGATGTGTCCATTGCCCTCGATGGCCAGGATCATCTGCCAGAAGCCACTGGCATCAAAGCCTGATCGAGGCTGATCAGGCTCCACCCCCCCTCAACCCTTGGATCAGCAGTCTCACGTTGTGGCGTTGCAGATCGATCAGGCTGCCGGCAGGGCCATCGGGCTCGGAGAGTGAATCCACATAGAAGCTGCCACCAAAACGGGCTCCGCTGGCCCGAGCCACCTCCCGCTGTGCCTTATCGCTCACGGTGGTTTCACAGAACACTGCCGGCACCCGGCGCGCACGCACGGTCTCGATCAACTGCACCATGCGACGGGGAGTGATCTGACTCTCCGCATTGACGGGCCACAGATAGGCCTCTTCAAGGCCATAGTCGCGGGCGAGGTAGCTGAATGCACCCTCACAGGTGACCAGAACCCGCTGATGGGCGGGAATCTCGGCCAGGGCCTGACCGAGTTCTTGATCCAGGGCTTGCAGGCGTTGCTTGTAGGCCGCTCCGTTCTGCTGAAACGTGGGGCGCCCAGCGGGATCGAGGCTGCTGAACGCCTCCACCAGGCGATCGACATACACCTGGGCTCGCTTGGGTGACATCCAGGCATGGGGGTTGGGCTTGCCCGCGTAGGCATCTGCCTCGATGAGGATTGGCTCCATCCCCTGGGACAGCGTCACGGTGGGCACATCACCGGCCGCAGCGACATAGCGCTGGGCCCAGCGCTCGAGGCCGAGTCCGTTCTCCACAATCAGATCGGCCCTAGAGGCCCGCTCAATGTCGCTGGGAGTGGGCTCATAGCCATGGATCTCGGCGCCGATCCGAGTAATGGACTGCACATCGAGTCGATCCCCTGCCACCTGTCGAGCCAGATCGGCCAGAACGGTGAAGGTGGTGAGCACCTGGGGGCGACGTGCAAGACCATCCGGTTGCCGCCTCAGCTCCGCCCTGCGAACAGGAGAGCACGCCGACACCAAAGCAAAACCGAGCAGACCAACCAGCAAGCAAGAGGCCAAACGGCACGCCCTTAACGCAATCTTGTAACGCAAGCGTGTCATCAAAGCCTCCACTGCCTCCATCTTGGGCGCATCCATTGAATCAACGCTAAGAAGGTGCGACCGGCGAATCGATCCCTACTTCTTTGCTTGCGATGAACAGCGAATCCCAGATTTGGCCGGTGGTGATGGTGTCAGCCTCCATCGTGCTCCTGCTGATGATCCTCTCCCTCACCAGCACCGGCACTGGAGAGGTGGTGGGCGTTGGCTGAAGGCCCGTCGCCCATCCGTCAGGAGCGCTCCACCTCCCGAGCAATCTCTTCTTCGCTGAACTCCCGATCTGGATGGCTGGCATTCCATCCCTGGATCAACAGCGAAATCCCCCAAAAAGCAATGGGATAAATCGGCCAGAAGGATCCACGACCGCTACCCAGCCAAACGAGCACAAGGATGGCGTTGACGATCAGATAAAGACGCAGCTGGCGCTTGAGACTGCGCTTTCGTTGCAGCGCCTGAAGAGCGCGCTGACGAGCCGCTTCATCAACCATCGAGTTCCATGACGACACATCAATCGTGATAGCCATACAAATCAAGATCGATCATCGAGCCAAAAAAAAGCTCCACCAACGGCAGAGCTCCAGGAGACGCATTCACCAGCCGGAGCATCGCTGAGCTTCGCCATCAGTGACGTAGCAATGGCTGCCAATCACAACAGCCTCATCCGGTGCAGAATTGGCTGAGAGATGTGCTCAACATGGCAGCCAGGCATGAGCATGTCTGAACAGAGCACGTTCTTGTTATCAGCCATTGGATTGCAGTGCTCCCATCAAGCTCGCCAGCTGTGGAGCCACCTCGACCTCAACCTCAACCCCGGCGATCGCCTTGGCTTGGTTGCCCCCTCCGGCGCCGGCAAAACTTTGTTGTTGCGCGCACTGGCCCAGCTCGATCCCCTTCATACGGGTGAACTGCGCTGCCGAGGCCGCAGAGCAGAGGAGATCAGCATGCCGAGGTGGCGCTCGACGGTGATGCTGGTGACCCAGCGCTGTGCCGTGGTACCCGGATCGGTCGAGCAGAACCTGCAATCACCGCTCCAATGGCAAGAGCATCGACAACGCCATCCCTGGGATCGAAACAGGGTGCTGGACTGGCTGACGCAGCTCGGCCGACCTGCCGAGTTTCTCGACTGGGATGCCGAACAGCTTTCAGGCGGCGAACTGCAAGTGCTGAATCTGATCCGAGCCCTGCAGCTGGAGCCGGCGATCCTGCTGCTCGATGAATGCAGCGCATCCCTCGACCATGCCACGACGCTCGCCCTGGAGGCTTTGCTCGCGCAGTGGCTGCAAGCGGGAAGGAGAGCCTGCGTCCTCACCAGTCACGATTCAGAGCAAATCCAGCGCTTTTGCAATCGGGTGCTGGAGCTGTCATGAGCCCTGGAGCCCTGCCGATCAGCAACCTGCAGCTTGCAGGAGCAGCCGCCCTGATCCTGATCAACATCGGCCTGTCATCGGTGTTAAAGCTTGGCCTGGGCCGGCCGCTCCTCCTGGCATCGCTGCGGATGGTGGTGCAACTGCTCCTGATCGGCCAAGTGCTGCAGTGGCTGTTTCAGCAGCAGAACCCCGGCCTGATCCTGGCGCTGTCACTGCTGATGGCCCTGATCGCCAGCCTCTCTGCCGTGCAGCGCACTCGCCATCGCTTCTCCGGCGTCTACTGGCAGAGCTTTCTGAGCACAACCGCAGCCGCCGCGCTGGTCACCGGCGTGGCCATGAACGGCATCATCCAAGTGAGGCCCTGGAGCACCGCTCAATACTGGATTCCACTGCTGGGCATGGTGCTGGGCAACATCCTCAACGCGATTTCCTTAGGCCTCGACACCCTGATGGAACGCATGCTCAGTCAACGAAACAGCCTGGAGTGCTGGCTCGCCTTGGGGGCAACCCGATGGGAGGCCTGCCGTCCGATCGTGCGTGAGGCCATTCGCGTCGCAATGATTCCCACCATCAATTCCATGATGGTGATGGGCCTGGTGAGCCTGCCAGGAATGATGACCGGCCAGATCCTTCAGGGTGCGTCCCCGGCCACTGCAGTGCGCTACCAGATCGTGATTCTATTCATGATCGCCTCAGCAACATCCCTTAGTGTTACAGGTGTTGTTGCGCTTGCCTATCGACAACTCACCAGCCGACAACATCAACTAAGACTCGACAGATTGATCCGCACCTCAACAATAAGCCGCCCCTAGTTCAGGGAAGCGGATGATTCATACGATAACCAGCCATCGTGATTCCAATCATCAGCAAAACAAGAGAAAGCGAACCCAACCAATCGACATGATTCACGCAAGCCTCCATACCCACTCAGCATCACAAAATCAGCCGACACCCAAACCGTCCACAGCCAACTGGCACAGTGCCAGCCAGGGCGTCACAGTCCTTCTGTGAGGAGTGCTTAACCGCACCGGAGTCGAAACAAGGTCAGACGTCCGGAACGGAAGCGCATTGAAGTCCTGCCTTTGGCGGGGCTTTTTTATGAAATGGGCGCATCCGCTACGCCCGCTCAACGCAGAGCTCGATTCCATGCAACAAGTCATGGCGCGAGCATGCGTGCCCTCTCCATTCAACTCCTGATCCTCGTCCGCCTCGCGTGCAACGACGGCCTTTTTCTGGAACAGCGCCGCATGCCCCAACGCACTCGCGCCCGGGAAGTGCACGCCGCCATCCAGCGAACCTGGCGCCGAGGCGGACACCCAGCCCGGCCAGTGACGCAACCGTCCACGCCAGATCTGGGGGCAAGGGCAGCCCTCGCCTGAGCGGGTCCAAAAACACCGACGCGATCGCTGCTCACAAGGCGCTCATCACACCAGATCTGGTACTTGCGCGAGGCCACACACCAGGTCTATTGGTAGATCAGGTGGATGGCAAGACGCGACATTCGCTCTAGCGACCACTTCAGGGTCGGGTGATGGGGCGCATCACCGACTGAGGTCACCCCCGGCTGAAACCGGGGGATTTTTATGCACCGCAGGGTTGCCTTAGCTATCGACAGGGGGAACTGTGGCCCTTGTTGTTGTGAGCATCCAGCCTGGGCGGTCGCTCCCCAAGGACTTGCGCACTCGCTTGGCCACCGCAGGATTGCCCTGCCTGATGACCGTGGCTCGGCTGCACGGCACCCCTTCCACTCGAGCCCTCAGGGCGATTGAGGGCATCCGCGATCACCTGCTGATGGCCAGCAACCTGGACTTGAGCGCGCTCCCCAGCCTGGAGCCCGAGGCCATGGCGGCAGGCATCACCAGCATTGATGCAGATCCGGAATGGCGGGAACGCATTTTGCGCGGCATGACCCTGGTGGCAATGTTCGACGGAGAACTCAGCCCCGAGGCCCTCGAGCTGCTGGAACGCACAGCCAAGGCCTTCCGGGTTGATGCCGCTCCAGTGATCAGCTACCGGCACGTGATACACGAGCGGCAAGCCCTGGTGCGCCTGGATCTGGTACGCCGAAGCTTCGTGCGCGATGCCGCACGAGCCACCCTGCGCGATGGTGGCCTGCCGATGCTCGCGGCAACACTGAAGGGGCTGAGCGGCCATCGCGACGAGTCGACCCTGAAGCGATTCCAGAGCCTGAACGACTACCCCTCCGGAAGCTTTGGCAAGGCCTATGCCGACTTCATCCGCATCAACCAGTTCAGCTTCCCCGGGGATGTGGGCGGACCGCCAGCGCCCGTGTTCCGTCATGATTGCTGTCATGTGCTGGGCGGATACGGCACCACGGCAGCCGAGGAAGGTGGCGTGGTGGGATTCCAGGCCGGCTTCGAGCGCCTCGATCCCTTCGACGTGCTGATGTTTGCGATGGCGGAATTCGAGCTGGGGATCGGCGCCTCGCCTTTCATCCCTGGTGAATTCGGCCAACTAGACCCTGATCGCGTCTTTGCTGGACTTGAGCACGGCAGTCATGTGAACACCGATCTGATCCGTGACATCGACCCCTGGGATCATTTCGCCGATCCTCTCGAGACGGTTCGAGAACGCTTCGCCATCCCAGCTCGAGGCCGTGATCCTGAGTATCCGCAGACCTGTGGTGCCTCTAGCCAGGATTGAGCTCTGAACTGCTCTTGTCCTGACGATTGCGATCGCGGCGGCACCGCTCTGAGCAGTAGCGCACCTCATCCCATACATCCTTCCACTTGCGCCGCCACTGAAAGGGTCGGCCACATACGGCGCAGATCTTGGTGGGACGCTCTGCTCGATGGGACACAGCCTATAGAGAATTTCGTAGCTAGCAGATCATCAGCCAGCACCACACCTCAATGAACAGCACCCTGGTTGGGTTCTGGACCCCCAGCTGTTCCCGCACGATCAACGTGCCGGGGTATCACCTGCATCTACTGACCGATGACCGGCAACACGCCGGCCACGTCCTGGACCTGCAATGCGATCAGATCGAGGTGGATCTGCATCGGGAAGATGCCCTGCATCTGGCTCTCCCTGAAACGCCAGCATTCCTCAAGGCCGATCTCAGCAGCGATCCTGCTGCTGCCCTGGCCATCGCTGAAAGCAAACACAGCTGAACAAGCACTGTGTAACGAGCTGAACCAAAATAAAAATCAGTAGCCATTGCTACAGACAGTCGCTATGCTTCAACCACGTTGAGCCCAATCTTGGGCTGCAGTTCGTTCCGCGCCAGGCAACGGGGGCTCGGGCACTGTGGAGTTCAACCATGAACACCCTCGATCTCACCCGCAACCGCATCCGCAAAGCGGAAGCACTGCAAGAAGCCCAGCGCCTGATGGCGAAGGCCTACAGAGGCGTTGAGTACATCGACGCCCATCACACGGCCCAGAAGCCCCAGAAACCCACCGAGCTTCGCTACCGCGGCGTTCGTTACAGCGTCTGATTCATCCAGTCGCTGCCAATCATCAAGGGCTCCGTTTCGGGGCCCTTTTTAGTGGGCAACGATCAGGTACAAAAAAGGCGGGTGTCTCACGCCCGCCGTCCGGTTCACCAAGCAGAAGCGAGCTTCTGCTCAGATGATTCTGCCGCAGCTCTGCGGCTCTACAAGCGCTGCTTCAGCGATTCGGCCCCTCGATCTGTGACTGAATCTGATCGACGTCCTGCGCAAGCGGTCGGCGGCGACGCTCCACCTGCACAAACGCAAGCCAGGCCAAACTTGCCGCCAGTCCCCCACGCCAGTCGGAGCGGAGAAGCTCAAGAATCGCCACGGTGCTGGCTCCGATTCGCAGACCCCGGAGCACGAAGCTGACCACACGCTGCTGCAGCTCGGGAGTCAGCGGCATGGACGACCGGCGTCCTGCTGACACATCTCCTGATCAAGAAGGTCTTCGGCCAACATCAACAACGCCATTCCCATCAGGGAAAGACTGGATCCAAGCTCAGTGAGACCGGAAGTTTCCAGGGTGCGAGCGGCCTGCAGATGCTGGGACCAAGTCAGTCGCATGAACAACAAGCAACTTTTTCAATCTGACCGTCAATCAGCACAAGCGCGAGCGCATTAACAACCCGAAACACTGACATTCACCCGTCTGGGTGGCCATTGCTACAGCTCCACAGTGCCTGCTCGATACATTCACGCCATCCTCAGGAGGCTGATCATGTCGTCGGGAATTCAGTTCACCACCGAGCAACTCTTTCATGTGGAGCAGTTCAACCGCGCCCTCGATGCCACCACCGACCCAGGGCAACTGCGCGATCTCGCCAAACAGTTACTCCAAGCCTGGCAAACCCAAAAAGCTGCCACCAACTGGATCCTCAACCAGCAGTTGCAGAGTTCATCCAATGCCCTGGCGATGGCCCGCAACTTGGGCAGAAACGAGTCGGAGGCCAACCGCTACTCAGCCGACGAGCCATAACAATGACGGCGCACCAGCGCCATCACCTGCTCAGGATCGGATTCCAACGCATAGGCCTCCCGTTCTGCTGCCTCCACACTGGGCTTCTCCTCGGAGAGCAGCAGGGCGTAGCGGTCAGAAGCAATGCCACCGCCTGCGCAATCCTGAGCTACATGAACTAATTCATGGCTGATGGTTTCCACCACCTGGTCCTCGGTGTGGATCAACTCGGTGGAGAGACAGAACACATTGGAACCGGAAAAATAGTGGCCCACCAACAGAGGGCCATCACAGAGCGGCCTGTGAATCACAGTGGACCCAGCGCGGGATGCCACCACCAGCAGCAGCATCAGAAGAGAAGAAGGCACAACCAGATCACAAGCCCTGCACTGAGGCCGATCAACAGAATCAGCAGCAGGGAGAGCCCCAAGCCTGCGGCCATGGCGATGCGGCGGGTGCTGCGGGGAAACAGCAGATAGAGACTGAGTCCAAAGGCCAGAGGCCAAAGGGGCGGAATCAGGAGACAGACCACAGTGAGCGCGAGAAGCTTTCCCCTGTGCTGCAGCTCCGTTTGCTCCTTCACACGCAACTGATCCTGCTCTTGCGCGCGGGCGACAAGCTCATCGTCACTGGGCCAGCGCCCCAGCTCGCGGGCATGATCCAGCTGCTGTTCGATCTGTTGTCTCTGGGCGGAATCAGCCATACCCCAGCCTAAATCGAGCAGGATGGGCGTACACCGATGGCTGAACGATGCGCGAAATGAGTCTGCTGGAACTGGTGATGCGCAACGTCGCCAAGGTAGCGGCGGGATCTGGGATCGCCGCCATGCTGCTTTGGCTCACCTACGTGATGCTTGACGTGAAACACATGCAAAGCGGGTTCACGCTGCCCACCAACTGAGGAGAATGTCAGGCGGCAGCGGGTTGGCCAGCGATGTGGCTGGCTTGAACCGCTTCGCTTGCAGCTTCCTGTGCGGCTTCCTGTGCGGCTTCGGTCACGGCGTACTCACTGACATCCGCTCGCATGCTGAGCAGCTGGCCATTCATCGCCATCTGCCAGATCTCCACCCTGGAATCCTTAGGAGCGTTGAACCAATAGGTTTCCGCGGGCATCACCACCTTCTCCAGATAAAATCGGTTTTCACCGATACACTTCAACACCACCATTTTCGGAGTGGTGTTGCTGTAAAGGCAGTCCTGCATGGATCGGTCAGAAGCTCGCACCACAGTGGGGGGGGCCTGTCGTGCAGAGTTGTCGGAACCAACACAGAACCAGGGCGTTTTCAGCTTTTTTTCAGAAATCAAACCTCAGGCAACGAAGCGACGGTATAGCCAGCGCACAAAACCGCCGATCACAGGCACCGGGGCAAAGGTCGGTCCCACAAAGTCGAAGTAATCACGATGGTCCACGACCTTGCCCTCGGCATTGAACTGGAGGCGGCTGGTGCCCGGGTAGAGGAACTCAATCCCTTTGATCTTCAGACCCATCTCCCATTCCACAAAGGCGGTGTTCCCCTCGATTGCAATCGCAGCAGGCGCCAGGAACACATCATCACAGCGCTGAATGAGCCCGTCCTGAGCAGCGATGTAGGCAGCGATCCCGTACTTCTCCTGGGTGGGATCTTGAAAATGCACAGCATCGTCGTAAAGCTCCCGCCACTGGGCCTCGGAGGGAGCGGGCTTGCCATAGGGCTTGGTGAACAGAGCGCGCAGGCGATCAGCGTCGAGACGGTGCATCAGTCAGGCCGCGAAGGGGGAATGAAGGGGGCTCAGCCTATGGAGACCGTCGATCAACCGAGACATCAGTCCGAGGCCTGGGTCAGCTCATGCAGAGCTGAATAATCGCCTGCATCGAGAGGTGTTCCCTCGGCGCCTGCAAGCAGAGCCGCCAGACCGTCAAGACCGTGGGCATTCACCCCGGCGAGGGCCGCCTCCCTCAAGAAGAGCTGAAGATCCTTACGCAGCAGGGCGGTGCTGAAGTTGGGGTCGTCGTAGTGGTGCGATTGCATCCGTTCAAGCTTTTTATCGACGGTGGGGGCGTAGAGCGCCGATGGCCGCAACACCTCCATGAAACGCTCCACATCCAGCCCGGAAGCCTGAACCAGTCGCAGGGCAAGGGAATAGCCGTGGGTGAGGCTTGCAATCAACTGGTTAAGCGCGAGCTTGGCAGCGGCACCGGTGCCTACAGCTCCCATCAGACGGGGATGGGCGGACAGGTGGGCGAGCAGAGAGCTCTGGCGCGCGAAGGTCTCCTGGTCTCCCCCTGCCATCACCAAAAGAGTGCCCGCTAGGGCCTCCGGGCGGCTACCAAGCACGGGCGCTTCGAGATAGCAGCCCCCTTGCACGCGAGCCTGAGCGGCCAGCGCCACGCTTTCACTGATCCCCATCGTGCCCATCGGCATCAGGCAGGCTCCCCCAAGCGCTCCAATCCGAGTCACCACCTCAGCTGTGACTGGACCATCGCGAAGCACCGTGATCACGGTGGCCACCCCCTGAGCAGCCTCCGCGGGATCGCCGACGACCTGCGCACCGGCTTCCACCAGGAATCGACAGCGCTCAGGGTTGCGATTCCAAACACGCAGGCTGATGCCCTGGGATAAGAGACGCTGAGCAATCGCTGCACCAAGCAAGCCTGTGCCCAGCAAGGCAACCGTTGTCGTCAAGCAGCGATGGCCTCCATTTCGGGCTGAAGCAGCACGTCGCGGGCATTGTTCAGACGCGTCATCATCTCCGGGTCACCGCCCTTGTCGGGATGGTGTTGCACAGCGAGCGCTTTGTGGGCACGTTTCACCGCCTGCTCCGTTAAACGACCGGACAGAGCCAGCCCAAGGGTCTGGCGGGCACAGATCGCCTCGAACTCAGGGTCGCGCCCTAGGGGCTGGCGCTCACGCTGATGGTTGGACTGACCCGGTTTGCGTTTGCTTTCCTTTCGACGTCTGCCGCGACCCTCAGCGGAACCTGTCGATCCGAAGCCGTTGCCAGCCATTGCGTCGTTATGCATTCACACCACCTTGCTTGATCGTCGGCCCAGGATCCGGTGACGCAGCGAACAGGCAGTCGCTCAGTTCAGGAAAGCTCAGATCAGGAAAGCTCAGTTCAGGACCATCGGGCTCAAGCCAGAAAGGGGCGGGGATCCTGATCAAAGCGATGCTGCAGGGGCAGCGGCTCTGGCTGAGCCGGCCCATCCAGAGCCGCGGTGGCTTCAAGGGCCTGTCGAAGGCAGCGAGCACTCAGAAGTGGCATGTCGCGGGGAACGGAGATCCGGTCGCGCAGGTTGCGCAAGGCCAGGGCGGAACCGGGTTCCGGCTGAACAGGTTCCCCGTGCAGCATGCGCGTGAGTGCAGCACGAAGGGGCTGATCGAAGCCAGGACCGAGCGAGCTCCGCTGCACCAGGGTGTGGCGATGGCGAAGAACCCGCTCCAGGGCACGATGCTCCGGGGAGGGATTCGAGCCATCGGAGTCCTGACTCCAACGGGTCTCCCAGTCGGCGATTCCCTCACCGCGATCGATCCGACGAGCCAGGTCCTCCTGCAAGGGATTGGGGTGAATCCAGCAGCCGCCCATCTGAGGGGGCAGATCGTGGGCATGGGTGTGAGCATCACTCTGCGTGCCCCGATAGGTCTCTAGCTGCTCGAGGGCTGTAAGCCAGCGATCGATGCCGGGATGGTGCTCGCGAAGCAGAAATCCCTTGAAGTAAGCAAGTGAGGCGTTCATCCGTTCCACGTAGGGAATGAACACCAGATCGGCCGTCCCGGGGATCTCCCCAGCCGGAGAAGCGGGATCCAGCCAGGAACCGGCTCCATCCGCCAGGGATGCTTCCATCTGCATCGCCACCCGCTGAAACTGATCACGGGCCAACGCGTCCTGGCGTTCACTGAGCCCCGGAGAGCAGAGCCACAAACACCAGGCGCGGAAGAGACGACGCTCCAGATCTCGCAAGCGACGGACCGCTGGATCTTGCATCCCGGCGCCCAAGGCACCGAAGGTCTGCTCAAGCGCTTCAAGAATGCGATCGCTTTCGGTGATCAGGCGAGCGTCGATTTCAAGTGCCGGAAGCATTCCTGACGGCACCTTGGCGGTGAACCAGGGTTCCTTGGGGCCGTAACAGCGCATCGTCACCTTGCGGATCCGGTAGGGAATCCGCCGGAACTCCAGCCAGAGCCAGACCTTCTGGCAGTAGGGACACCAGGCATGGTGATCGCGGTAGAGCGTGACCCGCACAGCGGACTCCGGCTCGCCGAACAGACGCAGGACGGACTGCGCGTTGGTGGGGCCGTGCACACGCTCGGCTGGCTCAGGAGCAAGGGCGAGCAGTTGCTCCCAGCTCAACGCATTGCTGGAGGCCGCCAGCATCGCCACTCCCACCACTCCAGCGATCGAGGGCTACAGGATGGCAGAAAAAAAGCGCCCGCTGGTGTGAGGAAGACGAGCGCCGATTTCCCAACCCCATGGTTAACGCCTCGTAAAGACATCCGGCTGTTCAATCCGCTACCGAATCGAGAACAAAGCGATAACGCACATCCCCAAGGCGCAAGCGCTCGATGGCCTCATTGACCCGATCCATCGGCAGACGTTCCACCTGAGGGCGAATGTCATGACGCCGGCAGAACTCGACCATCTTCAGCAAGCTCGCGGGCGACGAGGTGGGACTACCGGTGATCGATCGCCGCGACGCAATCAGATCAAAGGCAGCCACGCTGATCGGCTCCAGCACAGCGCCAAGCTGATGCAAGCGACCGAGGGGGGCGAGTGAGGCCATCACTGCCGACCAGTCGAGGGAATGGTTCACCGTATTGATCACGAGATCGAAGCGACCGGCGAAATCGGGCAACGCCTCCAACAGCTCCACGTGATGGGCACCGAAGCGCCTCGCCTCCTCCGCCTTGCCGAGGTTCGTCGTGAGGGCCGTGACCTCACAGCCCCAAGCGCGGGCGAACTGCAGGGCCATATGCCCGAGTCCGCCAATGCCGATCACAGCGACACGAGACGTGGGCGACACCGCCTCGTCGACCAAAGGAGCGAACACAGTGATCCCTCCACAGAACAGAGGGCCAGCCACAGCAGGATCCATCCCCTCGGGCAGTGGAATCGTCCAGTCCTGACGAGCCGTGACGTGGCTGGCGAATCCCCCCTGCCGTCCGACGATGGTGGCCTCCAGTGACCCGCAGAGATTGCCGGTGCCGCCCAGACACTGCGGGCAGTGCATGCAGCTGCCGCTGATCCAACCCAGCCCCCTGAGCTGTCCGACCAAGCCGGGATCCACCCCATCACCAACACGCACCACACGACCCACCACCTCATGCCCCGGCACCAGCGGATAGGCACTCATCCCCCAGTGGTTGTCGAGCATCGACAGATCGCTGTGACAGAGGCCGCAATGCAACACCTGCAGCAGCAGCTCATCACGGGCAGGCTCGAGCATCGGCCGCTCGGCCCGCTCAAGGGGAGCACCGGCCTCGCGGGCCTGCCAGACAGTGACACCCATCGGACGACGAAGCAGAAGACCCACGTTCTAGTCACCCAGCGCAGCCAAGCCCGCCCCAGGACACCTAGCCAACGCCGAGCATCGTTGACACATTTGTACTAGCCACCTAGAACAGGTGTATCAGCGACGGACCAATGGCTCCCAGCTCCCCCTACGCACCCTTTAAGGCCGAGGACTGGATGCGCGCCTCCGTCATCACGCCCCGCAAGCGATGCCAAGGCACGGTTGGATCCAAGACCCCCACACCAGCGACACGAAGCGTTTCCACGCCGACGAAAAAAGCTGGCATCGCGATCCACGCGTGTTCGTGGATTCAGGGCGACCTCTTCCAGGTCAGCCCCCTTTGCTGAAAAACAGAGTGCACCTTCGCCGGGAAACCGCTGAATTGCTTTGGCGCGAACTGCTTCGCGTGGGCTGGCGCACCTGCGAGCCCCAGTGGGGCAGCGATGCAGACATCTAAATTTATTACAATTGAACTGGCCCCCCGCGAGCCGATTATTATTATCAAGAAACAAATTCTATCCAATTAAAATGCCTAACTTCGAGCAAGAAGTTCAATTTATCACTGGTTCAGACTTCACCTACTTCGACTTCAAAGCCGACAACAAGGTCGTGATCCATGCCGACAATCTGCTTGAAGCAGCATACATTGACTGGAATGACAATTATGGCTTCTCGGGAATAAAAGATTTGTTTGAAAAATATTCAGAACTGAGTGATAAGGGTGAATTCCTGCGGGGCGGAATCACATACAGAGACATTAAATCAGGAGACCAGAAGGGCTTCATCTACGAAGTCGAGGAGTTCAACTGGGAAGATAGAGATTATGTTATCAAGGGCAAGATACTCGAGGACATTGAAGATGGCGGCGAGGAAGATCTAGACGAAATCATTGGCAATAATCTCCAGGAAATGCACAATGATTTCATCTCCAGCAAACGCCCTTACGGATCGTTCTCCGGCGGAACAGAAGCAGCATTACTCTTCGATACGCTAACCATCAAAGAATTCCAAGAACAAAATCCCGGCGATTCCTTCCTCACGGACTACACCGATAGCGATATCGCTATTGGACTGAACCGCAACTCTAATGCATTGATGGCGACCAATGCTCAATACGCCGACGCTCAAGCATTTGAGTACCAAAAAAACTGGGAGACAGATCCATTCTCCTGGGACTATCGCAAAAGCGTCGGCAGTGCCGAAGCATATTTAACCCTGACCGCACAGCCTAAACTAAACGCCTATGTAGACATGCCAGACTCTGCATGGAGTTGGTATGACTATGTTTTTTCAGCTCTCTCCCCTGCTTACTTGGCAATCAAGTGGTTCACTTCTAGTGGCAATGGCGCGGGAGAAATAAAAGTTGACATTGATCTCCTTTTGGACTGGGAGGCGACGTCGGGATTCAAAACAGGCGCCGATGACAATGGAATGATCGAGATATTCAACCAGGATGTCAACCTAGGCGGAGTTCCTCTCTTCTTTGGCTACTTCAATGGAGATTTAGGCGCAAAAGCAAACTTGAAGGCAAGTGTAGGCGCCACAGGGTTGGCGTCAGATTATCAATTCAAAGCCAACCAAACGCTCGGAATCGAGATTGCCAACACCAATAAAACTGGCGAATTCAAGTTAAGGAACTTATCCACAGGCATCAATGTTGAAAAGCCAAGTTTTGACGCGATCAAGGACGTCAAGTTCAGCGCATCAATCACACCTGAGGTAAATTTAAAAATTGGCTATGTTATTCCAGACGGCGCGCCCTTTTTCGCGGGTGACTCCGTACTCAGCATCAATGGAGGACTCAATATTCCTGTCACCTTAGATGCCAAGTATGATTTGACCTCTAAAAAAATGGACGGGTCGCTCAAGGTGGAGGGCTTCATCAATGCCAACGCAAAGGCTTTCGAATTCCTCGATGGAGGCTGGACCTACCCAATCGCTAACACTGGGTTCTTCAAAGCTCAGAAAGACAATATTTTTGCCTAACCCAAGTAGGCCTTGCAAATTGTTAAAATTCAGCTGAAGCGGTAATGCTTGCGCACGGGTTGGTGCACGTCCCAGGTGCATTTCAACCCTTTGGGGAATTCGACCAAATCTCCTGCGCCAAAGCTCAAGGGCTCACCCATTTCTGGGGTCACAGTGACGTCTCCCTCCAGCAACAGGCAGGTCTCATGCTGCTCGTAGTGCCAGGGGAACCGGCTCACTTCACAGCCCCAGATCGGCCAGTCCCTCGCCCCCAAAGCAATGATCACGCTTTCGGGGCAGGGAGAAGTCACACGAATCGCCACAGCTTCAGCAGCAGTCCTGATCAACCATGATTACGCGGCGCCAGGCCATCTCCTGCCAGCAGTCCCCGCTCCCAACGTGACACCTGCCGCATCACCAGGCCAGTCGCGATTGCCAGCAGCAAGCCGAGGAGGCTGAGGGCCCCCAACTGACCAAGTCCAATCAGCACCGCCGACAACCAGAGCCCACCCCAAAGCCAGGGCTTCAGGGCCCGCAAGCGCTTGAGAGCCTGCGCACAGCTGCGGCATTGTCGGGTGTGACTGTTGTAGCGATCCATCAGGCTCTCCAGTCCCTGCCGCGGCGGCAGAGCTTGGCCAGCGAACGGCTCCCCACCATGGGCCTTGACCCAGCGATGCAGAGCCGCCACATAGCGATCAGCTGCTGTCGGCAAGTAGAAGGCCCGCTCGACCGCGGCACTGCCACCCGCCGCCGCCAAGACGCGCTCCTGCCAATGCAGGAACACCTGATCGTCTTCCAACACCTTGTGATTGCCGATGTGCTGCAGCCAGCGGGGCCTCAAGCCCAGCAGCAGCCTCGGAGCCGCAGCCTCAAACTGAAATGGGAAGCGGGCGAAGAGGCGGCACTCACCGCGACGGATCGGCACCGCGTAAACCACCGTGAGAATTCGGCCAAATCCCTTGGCCGTCAGGTCATGCCACATCAGTTGAGGCGCACGGAAGCGTGTGAGCTGGGAACCAAGGCGCCCCCGTCTCGGCCCCTCCTCCCACAGCCCCTCAAATCCGTCATCGCCCTCTCGCGTGATCTCCAGCTCAACGGGAGCGGCATTCTCCCGCCGCCCCACCGTGCGGTGGTGGGTGAAAGGCACATGACTCACATCCAGCACGTTCTCCAGCAGGGTGAGCGCATCCATCGGCAGATCCCGGAAGGTGTCCTGCACAATCCAGCCATCGGCCCAGCCGGCACCCTCCTCCCGCAACAGGGGCACCAACGGCAGGGTCTGCGGATTGGCCGAGGCCGGATCACCGCTCCACACAAACAGAAGTCCCTGCCCCGTCGCCGTTGGGAGCGCCTGGCAGCTGGATCGACGAGCCTCCGGCGCGGCCCCATCCCCCATCTGGGGGATACTGCGGCAGGTGCCAGAGCCATCGAAGCTCCAACCGTGATAAGGGCACTCCAACTGCCCAGCCCCATTGATGCGTCCCTCACTCAGGGGCACGAATCGATGCGGACAGACGTCTTCAAAGGCCCGCCAAAGCCCAGACTCCCGATCCCACCAAATCACCAGATCCCTCTCGAGCAGGGTGAAGCGAGCGGGCCTCAAAGGGTCGAGATCACGCAGGTAAGCCACGGGCCACCACTGATCGCTCCAGCTTGGGGGCATCGTCAGGACACAGGTGGCGTCATGATCGCCCCATGGGCAGCATCACCGTGACCTCAAGCCGATGATCGAATCCGGCACCTACGGCAATCCGCCGCGCACACGGCGTCAGGACTATTCGCATGTCCTCCTGCAGCTGCTGAGCCGCATGCGCTACGACCTGCTTGTGCTGTTGGCCGTGACCGGCCTGGTGATGCGTGATGTCATCCCAAGGGGATGGGTGGAAAGCGATGAGATCGTGCGCATCCTCGGCATCGCCGTGTCGATCTTCATCGGTTTTCGCAACACCCAGGCGATCAGTCGCTGGTGGGAAGCGCGCAAGCTCTGGGGATCCATGGTCAACCACAGCCGCAGTTGGGCTGACACCCTCGCCGCCCACCTTCCCGCTTGCCCTGCCGGCCGGCGCTGGTCCAGGACGCTGGTTCGCCTGCAGGTAGCGGTCGTTTGGCAACTGAACTTCCAGCTGCGCAACTATTGGCATCGGGATCTGCGCAGCCTTCAGAACGGACTGCTCGAAGGCCTGCGGCTGCCAAGCACCACCAACCTGCGTCAACTCGGGATGCAGCGGGGGCTCTGGTTGCAGCGCCTTCACGACGAAGGCTTGATCGATGGCTGGGGGCGACAGCAGCTGATGGAGTTGGGCAATGCCTGCACCGATGCGATCGGAGGCCTGGAGCGCATCCGCAACACTCCCCTGCCGGCGTCCTACGACGTGTTCGTGCGGGTCATTAACTGGGTCTTCGGGATCCAGTTGATGCTCAGCTTCCACTACCAGGACGCAGGGCGCTTCAGCAGCTTCAACGGCTTCATGATCATGCTCTGCTTCCTGATGGCCGAGCGGATCGGCGCCTACGTGGAGGGCCCCTTTGATGCCGATGGCAGCAGCTTCTCGTTACCGCTCAACAGCATCTGTCTCACCATCAGCCGCGACCTGCTCGGCTCAGAGACCGATCATGTGCTTCACCTGCAGTCGCAGGATCCAGTGCGCTGGACCTAACCATGGACTCTCTGCTCCGTCTCACCCTGCCGATGATCCTGGGGCTCCTGCACCTGATCGGGCCGGTTCCCGCCGACCTGGGTGTTCACCAGGGGCAACTCAGTCCTTGCACCTCGACCGCCCACTGCGCCCGCCAGGTCTGGAGCGTGAGCGATCCGCAGCAGGCGCTCAACAGCCTGGCTGCCCAGCTCAGCGAGGCCCCACGAACAGTGGTTGAGGAGCGCAGCAACGACTATTTGCATGCCACTTGCAGCAGTCGACTGTTCGGCTTTGTCGACGATCTCGAGCTTTATGCAGACCAAGACAACCAGCAGCTGCAAGCCCGATCCGTCTCGCGACTCGGGGATTCCGATCTAGGCGTGAACGCTCGGCGCCTGAAGGACCTCCATCAGCAACTGAGCAGTTGATCGGACAGGTCAAGGGCACTTTGAAGCGCCCCCTCGGCGAGCCCGTACCCAGAGCCATCAATCCAATCGCCACAGAAGCCCACCTGGCTTTGGGGACACCACTGCAGGGACTGGGGCAGTCTCCGACCATTCGGCCGAGCCGCACCCCAACGCATGACCCCCAACGATCGGGCCTGGGGCAACAAGCGCTCGAGCTCAGGCCAGGGAGCCAGGAGTTCCGGGAGCTGAGCGCGAAGCCGAGTCTCCTGTGCTGCGATCAAGGTGGGTTGACTTTCAGGGGTGATCGCCTGCCCATCATCGAGACCATGCACCACCAAACCGAGCCGTCCATCCACTTGCCGTTGCAAGACCAGACGTTCGACACCGAAGCGTTCCCGTGCGGAGGCCGTCAGCCAAATCTGCCGAGGCAACAACGCATCACTGCCAGGAAGCTCGAGCATGAGATTCCAACGCACCGACGCGTCTAACTCAGCGATGGTGGCCAGGGCCTGATCCAGCTGTGGATCCGCTCCGGCCGGCACCGCTGCACGAAGTGGCACCTCAGTCCAACCCAGCATGGCCAGGGAACGGGGGTGGGCCAGGAGCGTCCCGGTCAGGACGAGAGAGCGAGCCGGCCAGGTGTCATCGAGCAGCCAGGCCTCGGGGCGACGCTGCAAGCGACTGATCCGGGTGCCGTAGTGGGTCTGGGTGCCGGCTCCTCCAGCGCTGAGCAGCGCTTCCGCCACCGTCGCCATCGTCGGCTGACCACGCCAACAATGGCCAACCAGCTGTGGATCATCGGGTCGAGCCGCGAGTCCTCCATCGGGATCCAAGCCAACAACCGGTTCCCGATCGGGCACCAGAACCCCTTGGACCTGCAGCGACTCCAGCAGCTTGGCCAGAGGCCCTGTGGGCTCGCCCGTCATGGTGAGAGTGGGAGCCCCATGGTCCAGCCGCCAACTGGGATCCTCTCGGCGCCGCCTGGTCGCGGCTCGACCTCCCGGCCCGCGGCCTGCCTCCAGGACGAGGATTGTGCCCTGATAACCGCCAGCCCGCAGGGCTGCCACCAGGGCTGCGCCGGATAAACCAGCACCAATCACGGCCAGGTCCACGGGTCGGTGCTTGGACAGATCCATGCTTAGAGGACCTCCTCCATGCTGTGGACGACCGCTTGAACCATCACCGGGATCGGTGCTAGCACATAAAAAAGACGGGTGGCGGCCCGTCTCCCATCTCCCGACGTGACGTCTCGAAGGTTGTCCCTCCCGACAGGGCTGTTATCGCGCAACCCGACCAGGGTGGCTGTAGGAACAATCACTTAATCAGTCGTTCAAGGGGCTGGGGCGATTGATCCTGGCGGCTGGTGACTTCAAGAATCCTGCCAATGGATGCCGGCGTTGCCAGGGCCTCCACGCAAGCCTGGGCCACAAGTCGCCGAGGGATGGAATCGCGCAGTTGTTGATCAGGGCCGGTCCAGACAATCCCTTCAGACTCCAGCTGCTCTTCCCGCTCAGAGAGACCGCCAGGGCGAATGACGGTCCAGTCCAGACCACTGGTTTCCAAGGCCCGTTCTCCGATCCGTTTCCACACCAAAATCAGACCAAAGAGATTGAGTGGGTGCCGCCAACGTCCGGCGCAGAGTGAGCTGACAAGCAGAATCCGGCGAACCCCCAGACGCCGGCAACTCTCCACCTGCCGCTGCACACCCCAGGCATCCACCCGCATCGGCGCGGTCAGGTCGATCGACGGTCGAGCCCCGGTGGCGATGACCAGAGCATCCACCCCCTCGAGGGCCTGATCCAGGGCAGCCTGATCAGAGAGCTCCAGTCGTCGCTGATCGCAATGGTTGAGGCTCTCTGGGCAGATGGAGCTAGGCCTCAGCAGCAAGCGCGGCGTCTCGCCTGCCTTGAGAAGTTCTTCGGCGATCCGGTAGCCGGTCTTGCCGGAAGCACCGCTGATCGCAATCGTGCGCGCCATTGGGCGACCTCACGGAGTGATGCGGGCAGCGTAACGATGGTGCTGCAAAGACGGCGTTGGATCACCGACGATGGGGGGACCTGGTGGCCTCCAATGCCGGCACGCCTCTCTCAGGCCTGGACAAGCAGCGCCGCCCGCGAGGGCTATCGCCACTTCCGACTGATCCTCCAGGGGGGCCGCGGAAACGAGCGCTGGGTTGAACTCGAGCCCCTGCTGCAGCGGGGCCTCCGCCTTCGCGTGACCTGCCAGGAACTCAAAGACTCCAGCCAATGGCTGAGCGGCTGGCAACCGCTGCCCCCGTCAGACGACTGACGAGGGCACAGGACGCGTGGCGATCACGGCGAAGAAAGGATCCCCCGGAGCACCGAGCCAACCAGACATCCCCGTCGCCCGGGTGGATTCAGCAATCAGCTCGGGGCGAGGCCAGCCCTGGGCAAGCAACACCTCGGACACGTAGGCCAGGTGCTCACGGTCATCACTGTCGGTCCAGACCTGGGGCGCCTTGCTGAAGAACATCCGGTTGCTGAAGGCCACGATCAGCTGCCCATTGGGCCTGGTGATCCGTAGCAGTTCGGCCGCCACCGCTTCCGGTTGCTGCAGGTACTGCCACCCCGCAACGATCAGGATGCAATCCACGCTGGCGTCGGCCAGGGGCAAACGCTGATCCTGATTGAGGTTCTGCACCCAGTGGCGATCGAGGCGGTCATTGGCCCTCAGTTCCTCGGCATTGAGCCCATGGCCAATCACCTGCTCATACGTCACGTCATCAGGGAGATGGCTAACCCAGCTGCTCATCAGATCGAGCACCACCGCGCAGCTTGGGATGCGCTGCCTGTAGAGCGCGGTCAATCGTTGACGAAAGGCACCATCAAGGTGATGCACAAAGCGAGGCTCTGCATAGAAGAGAGCGTCATTGGCACCATCGAGCTTGGTGCGCTGAGCCTGAGTCAGCACCTGCACCACCATGGTTTCCGCTTCAGCGCAACCCGCAGACGCTAGGCAGCGTCCTGGGTCAGCTGGGCGGTGTCATCACTGGTCACAAGGCGAGACGGTTTCAGTCATGACTTCACTCTGATGATTTTTAGGGTGAATCCAGAACAAGTCACTGCCTTGACGGATCCTGCCACGACCCAGCATCGCGTCCTCGACTTACTCCGCCGCACCCCTCCTCTCGTGCTCCCCATGCTCGTGCTGAGTGCGGGGCTTGTGGTCGCCGGCGCCGTGGCCGTGAAAGGGATTCGGACCGCATCCGACACGATCACGGTGACCGGTGCCAGCACAGAGCGAATCCGCAGCGATTACGTGGACTGGACCGTGACAGTGAGCGGGAGTGGTCCCAGCCAACAGAGCGCTTACCAGAGCCTCCAACCGCAGCTGCAGCGCACGCTGGCCTATCTGGAGGAGCAGGGAATACCGGCCAAGGCCATCGGTCGGGGCGTCATCCAGTCCTCCAGCGATGACATCCGCAACCGCGTGACCGGTGCACTGATGAGCACCAATTGGACGGCTCGCCAACCGATCCGGATCAGCTCAGCCGACGTGACCTTGATTCGTGATGTCTCGATCCGAATTAGTGACCTGGTGGGCCAGGGGGTCTCGATCACAGTGGAGCCACCGGCCTACACCTACACGAAGCTGGCAGAGAAACGGGTCGACATGCTGGCCAAGGCCACAGCGGATGCCCGCAAGCGAGCGATCGCGATCGCCGACCAGGCGAATTCAGGAATCGGCGCGATCACCAAGGCCGATACAGGCACCTTCCAGATCACGGTGCCGAACTCCACGGAGATGGGCAGCTACGGCTCCTACAACACGAGCACGATCGACAAAGACATCACAGCCGTCATGGGCGTGACCTTCCGAGTGCAGTAGTCAAGGAGCCTCGCTGGGCAGAAAACGTGGGGCCAGTCGAACGGCCAGCACCACCGCTGCAGCTCCGTAACCGGCGAAGGTGGCCGCCTGCCCCAAGGAGGCGGTGGCATACACCTCACGGGTGAGCAGCAACCAATCCACCAGTGAAGAAGCAGTCCCCCAGATCAGAACCCAGACAGACACGTACACCACTCCTCTCACTGTGCGATTCACTGGGCCCCGGCAACTGCCCGGACGCTAAATCAAGCCTCAGTGACGGCGCAGCCATGGGGACGCTCCTCTCAACCCATCGCCGAGGTCCTCATGCGAACCGTTCGCCCTCAGCCCCCTTCCATCGACTGCTGATGACTGTGTTGCCTGTAGACGTCACTCAGTAAATCCTGATCAGTCACTGGATCCTGATCCGTCTTATTTGAGAGGCGATCAAGCTGCCCCATGGGTTTCGGAGCTGCCTCTTGAGCTTTCTCCGGAGCGGTCTCCCCGGCGAGCTCCCGTGCAATGACCCGTTCATAAGCACTTTGGGCACCCCCTTCGTCAGACCGACGGTCCTGGGTCATGGATTTAGGTGGGAGATGACGCTGTGGGACCGTCCTCGAGATCGCAGCGATTGATCGCCTGCGCCTGGGGGTCCACCTGCTGGAGGCGCTGAAGAATATGACGCAGATCGGCACCGGCAAGTTCGCCGTTAACTTCCCATTTCAGGCTGGTTCCCCTGCGGGGATGACCGCTCTGCACCATGACCGTTGTCCAGGTCCGAAAACTCTGATCAACTGGGAGACCGCCCGACCAGACAACAGATCAATTCTTAACAAACCCTTAAGAGCCGTGAGGAAACAGGAGCGAGCCAAAGCGATTCAGGCGCACTTGGAAGCGCGCTACCCGCAAACGCCGATCCCCCTCGACCATTCCGATCCTTTCACCCTGCTTGTCGCCGTGCTGCTGAGCGCCCAGTGCACCGACCGCAAGGTGAACGAGGTCACACCATCGCTATTCGCCGCGGGGCCCACCCCGGCGGCGATGGCCGCCCTGGAAGAGGCCGAGATCCTGCGCCACATCCGCCAGCTAGGGCTGGCCAATACCAAGGCCCGCAACGTCAGAAAGCTGGCCCGAATCCTTGTGGACACCCACCAGGGCCAAGTGCCGCAGACCTTCGAAGACCTGGAGGCCCTCCCAGGCGTTGGCCACAAAACGGCCAGCGTGGTGATGGCGCAGGCCTTCGGAGTGCCCGCCTTCCCTGTGGACACCCACATTCACCGACTCGCCCAGCGCTGGGGGCTCAGCTCAGGCCTAAGCGTCGAGCAAACCGAACGAGACCTCAAGCGCCTGTTCCCGATCGAAGCCTGGAACAAGTTGCATCTACAAATCATTTTTTACGGGCGTGAACACTGCACGGCTCGGGGTTGCGACGGCACGGTTTGCCCGCTGTGCCGAGAGCTATATCCCAAACGCAACAAGCCCGTGCCCTGGCGAAAGGCCTAAAGGCAGATCACACGAAAACTCTCCTCGTCAAAACCCTGTTACAGTTCTTATCAGTTGATCGGTCATCCGCATGGAGCGCAATCAAGCCAGTGACAAGTGGTTCCAGGATTCGGCAGCTCGCTCGATCCACCAGGAACAGCTCTCCCGGGTTGAGCGTTTCAATGGTCGCGCTGCCATGCTCGGCATTGTCATCTGCATCCTGACCGAAGCACTAACTGGCCAGGGCATTGTTCACCAGATCGGCCTTGGACCCCTCGTGGACGGCTACGCCGCCTGCAGCGCCCGCTTCCTGCCCTTCTGCTTCTGATCGCAAGCATCCCCCACGCCCACCAACAGGCGCCCATCACAGAGGTAGGGTGATTTGCCGCGAGTGGGCGCCATGGCAAAGAAAAGACGGAAACTCAGCAAGCCAATGGAAGCTGAGATCAGCGCTGCTCAGAAAAAGGTGGAATTGATCTCAGCCAAGATTCGCGATATTCGCGAAGAGGATATTCAGAATGAATACGCAGAAGCCTTTTCGAGGGTTCATGCCGCAGTCACCCACTTGGCCAAGCTCTACACCCTCGAGGGGGTGACTGAGGAAAGCGAAGGCACTCTTGCTCTCTATCAAGGCTTGATGCAAAGCTTCGAAGAAGAATACGAGCTTTGACTCCAAGATTTCAGCGGAGCAATCAATCAATGTTTTGATCGCTGGCTACAGAGACAAGCCTTGAAAATCGTTGTTTTTTTAGATAAAACGCGTTGGCATTCTGTCGACGAATCGATATCAATGTCAGAACTCACACGCCCGAGCAATCAGCAGGAACCCCCTCGTTGGTTCACCCTTGCCATGGCGTCTCGATGGCCGCTAGCCGTGGTGATTTCTGCTTGGGTCATCGCTGTCGCAACCATCGAGGTGCTCAAGCAACCGCTCCCTGTCGGTCTTCACCGCAATCAGCCCCTACCCGTCAGGCTGGTGGGTGGAATCAGCCTGGATCAGGTTCGAGCACCGGTTCGCTTGCAAAGTGAGGAACCGCTGAAGATCGAAGCCTCGGCAACCCTGCCGGTCCGAGCGGACGTGGAAGTACCCGGCGGCGTTGCTGTCAACAAACCCGTGGCTGTCACGGGTGCTGTGAACGTGAGCGGCAACGTCAACGTCGACGAGGTGACCGCTCCTGTGACAGTGCACGGTCCTGATCAGGGTGCGATTCTGGTTGGGAGCCCGGAGGATCAGCCTCTCAGCGTGGATGGCAACGTGGATGTCAACCGAGTTGGCGGCAAAATCAAGGTTCAGCTGCGCAATGCAGCGCAGTCAGTGCTGCCGATCCCGTGATCGCAACGCCTCAGAGATTGCCGCCCCTCCAACTGGCAGTGGTTGGCCATCTCGAATGGGTCAACTTCTTAGCCGTGAATGCGCTGCCTCAAGCTGGTGTGATCAGTCGCGCCCATCGCAGCCTCGAGGAACCGGCCGGGGCTGGAGCCGTGGTGGCTGTGCAGCTGGCTCGACTCAGCCGCAGGCCCGTGCTGTTCTTCACCGCCCTTGGCCGCGATGCCCATGGCGAACGCAGTGAAGCTCGCCTGCGAGAGCTTGGGGTGGAGCCGGTGGTGGCCTGGCGCGAGCAACCGACCCGACGGGGGATCAGCCTGGTCGACGGCAGTGGTGATCGGGCGATCACGGTGATTGGCGAGCGACTCACACCGCTCGCCAGCGACCCCCTCGACTGGGAGCGCCTGGAGGACTGCGACGGAGTCTTTGTGTCCGCCAGCGACGCCGCTGGATTGCGCCTGGCTCGTCAGGCCAGAGTTCTGACGGCCACACCCAGGCTGCGACTGCCGCTGCTCCAAGACGCCAGGGTGAAGCTCGATGCCCTGATCGGCAGTGGCCTGGATGCCGATGAACAGATCCCCTTGGACGCGCTTGATCCAGCTCCTGCTCTAACGATTGCCACGGAGGGGGCCGCCGGTGGCACCCTGACCCCTGGGGGGCGCTATTCACCCGAGCCCCTGCCTGGCCCCCTGGTGGAGAGCTATGGCTGCGGCGACAGCTTCGCGGCTGGCATCACCGCCGGACTCGCCGCCGGCTGGACCGTTGATGACGCCGTAACACTCGGGGCCCGTTGTGGCGCAGCCTGTGCCAGCCGATTCGGCCCTTACGGCTGAAGGTGGTGGATGTGTAGGCGAATTGGCAACACCGTGATTAAGTTCCCGAAAGATGTGTGCTGAAAGGGAACCAACGTCATGTCAGACCTGAAGTGTCCTTTCAGTGGTCATACCGGAGCCACGACCCCTTCCGGCGGGACCACCAATGCCCACTGGTGGCCAGACCAGATCAACCTGAGCCTCCTCCATCAGCACCATCCAGGCTCCAATCCGCTCGGGGCTGAGTTCAACTACGCCGAGGCCTTCTCCGAACTGGATCTGGAGGCGGTGAAACATGACCTGCAGGAGTTGATGACCGACTCCCAGGATTGGTGGCCGGCCGACTGGGGCCATTACGGCGCCCTGTTCATCCGAATGGCCTGGCACAGCGCGGGCACTTACAGGATGGCCGATGGCCGCGGTGGAGCGGGCCATGGCAACCAACGCTTCGCACCTCTCAACAGCTGGCCGGACAACACCAATCTCGACAAGGCACGGCGACTGATCTGGCCGATCAAACGCAAATACGGCAACAGGATCTCCTGGGCCGATCTGATCATCCTGACCGGAAACGTGGCCCTGGAATCCATGGGCTTCCGCACCTTCGGCTTTGCCGGCGGTCGCACAGACATTTGGCAGCCCGAAGACGATGTGTTCTGGGGGAAAGAAACCACGTGGCTCGGCGATGAGCGTCATGCCGCCGATGGACAGCTCAACACCCCCCTAGCAGCGGTTGAGATGGGGTTGATCTACGTGAATCCGGAAGGCCCCGAAGGCCATCCAGATCCGGTGGCATCAGGACGCGAGGTGCGAGAGACCTTTGCGCGCATGGGGATGACCGTGGAGGAGACCGTCGCCCTCGTCGCTGGAGGGCATACGTTCGGGAAATGCCATGGCGCCGCGGCAGCCGATCACCTAGAAGCTGAGCCGGAAGGTGCGGGCTTGGAGGAACAAGGACTGGGCTGGCGCAACCGCTTTGCCAGCGGCAAGGCGGAGCACACAATCACCAGCGGCATTGAGGGGGCTTGGAAACCGAATCCCACCCGCTGGGATCAGGGCTACTTCGAGATGATGTTCAGCTACGACTGGGAACTCAGCAAAAGTCCTGCCGGGGCCTGGCAATGGGTGGCCAAAGATGTGAAACCACACCACATGGTCCCCGACGCCCATGTGCCAGGGAAAAGCTCGGCGCCGATCATGACCACGGCCGATCTCTCCCTTCGGCATGACCCAATCATGGAGCCGATCGCTCGTCGTTTCCATCAAGATCAAGGGGCTTTCGCTGACACCTTCGCGAGGGCCTGGTTCAAGCTCACCCATCGCGATTTAGGTCCCCGTGCTCTCTACCTCGGTCCGGACGTCCCCGAAGAGGTGCAGATCTGGCAGGACCCAGTTCCGGCCGTCAACCACCCCCTGATTGACGACGTAGACATCAGCAACCTCAAACGGCAGATCCTGGCCAGTGGCCAGAGCATTTCCGCCCTCGTGGCCACAGCCTGGGCCTCAGCATCCACATTCCGCGGATCCGATCGCCGAGGGGGTGCCAATGGCGGACGGATCAGGCTCCTGCCCCAGCGCACATGGGAGGTCAACGACCCCGAACAGCTCAATGGTGCTCTCGCTGCCCTAGAAGCGGTTCAAACCCAATTCAACAGCAGCTCCAGCAATGGCAAATCGGTCTCGATCGCTGATCTGATTGTGCTGGGAGGTTGTGCAGCGGTGGAGAAAGCCGCCGCCGATGGGGGCCACACCGTGGTGGTGCCCTTCCATCCCGGCCGCACCGATGCAGGGCCAGAGCAGACCGACACGGCCTCCTTCAATGCCCTCAAGCCTTTGGCAGACGGGTTCCGCAATTGGCAGCGCAACGGCCTTCCCCTTCGGGCCGAGGAGTTACTCATTGACAAGGCCCAGCTGCTCACGCTTAGCGCCCCTGAAATGACCGTGTTGCTTGCGGGCCTGCGGGTGTTGGGAGCCAACACCGCCGGCAACCGTCAAGGCGTGTTCACCCAAAGCATCGGTGTGCTCAGCAACGACTTCTGCGTGAATCTGCTCGACATGACCACCCACTGGATACCAACCAGCGAGGCGCAGGATGCCTATCTCGGTCGCGACAGCACAACCGGTGCCGAGCGCTGGACCGCCAGCCGTGCGGATCTGGTGTTTGGATCGAACAGCCAGCTTCGCGCCATTGTTGAGGTGTACGCCCAGAACGATGGCAGTAGCCGGTTCATTCGCGATTTTGTGAAGGCCTGGGTCAAGGTGATGGAACTCGATCGCTTCGATCTCCGCTGAGTGCCATCGGTTCAACAATCACTGAACAGGGCAGCAGCACGGGAGCGGGCGCGGCCGATCCAGTCATGCACCATTTCGCGATCCGCCTGGGGGCTGTGCCCAGCCTCCACGGCTCGATAAAGGTCGGCAACCGCCCAGGCGGTGGTCTTCGGATCCTCGCCATGACGAGGGATCAAATGCAAATGCAGATGGCGAGCCCCCTCTCCGAAGGCAATCGCATAGACGCGATCGCAACCGCTCAGCTCGCGCACCAAGCGTGATGCTCGCTGAACCACGCTTCCCCACTCGCGGGCCTCTTCAGGATCGAAATCCACGGGCCCGCCCAAGTGACGGCGAGCATCGAGGAAGCACCAACCGACCATGGGGGCCGGGAGTGGATGGTGACGGAGTAACCACCGATCACTTCGCCAGATCTCGACAGGGTCCAGACGTGCTGGATCGCCATGCAAGGAACAAATTCCGCAGCTCAATTGCCCTTCGGCACAAACAGCTTGGATGCAGCCACAAGAATGCCTGCAATCAGCAGCGCGGGAAGAATGACGGCGGGGCCACCAGGGGCGGTTTGGGATGCAAACAGCACAGGCATGACCGAACTTGATTGACCAAAATCCACAATGTCAGATTTGAATTCACAGACTCAGGGCAGACACTATTTGTCACCACAACAAAGCCCCCTCCGAGGAGGGGGCTTTCCGGTTCAGTTGATCTGAACCTGTTGTTGATTCCAGATCAACCGATGGCGGGAGCTTGCAGAGCCACGGGGGTGGACTCAGCAGCAGCCAGGTCGAGGGGGAAGTTGTGAGCGTTGCGCTCGTGCATCACTTCCATGCCGAGGTTGGCACGGTTCAGCACATCAGCCCAGGTGTTCAGGACGCGGCCCTGACCATCAAGGATGGACTGGTTGAAGTTGAAACCGTTCAGGTTGAAGGCCATGGTGCTGACGCCCAGGGCGGTGAACCAGATGCCGACCACAGGCCAGGCAGCCAGGAAGAAGTGAAGGCTGCGGCTGTTGTTGAAGGAGGCGTATTGGAAGATCAGGCGACCGAAGTAACCGTGGGCAGCCACGATGTTGTAGGTCTCTTCCTCTTGGCCGAACTTGTAGCCGTAGTTCTGGGACTCGCTCTCAGTGGTCTCGCGGACCAGGGAGGAGGTCACCAGGGAGCCGTGCATGGCGGAGAACAGGGAGCCACCGAACACACCAGCCACACCCAGCATGTGGAAGGGGTGCATCAGGATGTTGTGCTCAGCCTGGAACACCAGCATGAAGTTGAAGGTGCCGGAGATGCCGAGGGGCATGCCGTCAGAGAAGGAACCCTGACCGAAGGGGTAGATCAGGAACACGGCGAAGGCGGCCGAGAGTGGAGCGCTGTAGGCCACACAAATCCAAGGGCGCATGCCGAGGCGGTAGGAAAGCTCCCACTGACGCCCCATATAGGCAGAGATACCGATCAGGAAGTGGAAGACCACCAGCTGGTAAGGACCGCCGTTGTAGAGCCACTCATCGAGGGAGGCCGCTTCCCAGATGGGATAGAAGTGCAGACCGATGGCGTTCGAAGAAGGAACAACAGCACCCGAGATGATGTTGTTGCCGTAGATCAGGGAGCCGGCGACGGGCTCACGGATGCCATCAATATCGACCGCAGGAGCGGCGATGAAGGCGATGATGAAGCAGATGGTTGCCGACAGCAGGCAAGGAATCATCAGCACACCGAACCAACCCACATAAATGCGGTTGTTGGTGTCGGTGACCCACTGACAGAAGTTTTCCCAGTTGCTGAGACGACCGCTGCGAATTGCAGTAGCCATGGGACAAAAGATGAGAACGGGTCAGCCCGTGCCACTCCAGCAGCAAAAACGCGGCAGCAGAGACATAGGGCAGGACTTAAGAGTATGGAAAGGTCACCGTTTTTCCCGAAAACCAAACACCTCGAGTCACTCAGACAAGCAACTTCATGAACCACTTCATGAACGCTTCATGAAGTTTTGAGCAAGGGGGTCGTGTGCTGGTCGGGATTAACCCGGGCGCAGGGACGGGCCGCTCTGGGCCCAGTCCCGTGCCTGCTGCAGAAAACCACTCCAATCGAGACGTTCCCGTTCCGCCGCCTTGGCCACAAGCAGCGGTGCCTGCTGCTTGAGGCGCTCAAGATCTGGCTCTGCAACGCCTGCATTCATCGCCATCCAATCGGCCATTGATGCGCCGACCACTCGGGTGAGATAAGCGGCACTGAGAGCCTGGAGAGCACCAGCCGCCAACCAGCTGCCGCCATCCAATTTCGCCAGCCCCAGCAGGGCTTGACCACTCCACTCGACGACGCCCTGGGCAAGAGCAGCCCCGCCGAGATGTCGAGCCGCCACCTGCAGCACCTCCGCTCGCCATGGGCAGTTCCAGATTTGAGCCATCTCGCGCAGCATCAGCCCATTGCCAACAGCAACGACCACGAGGTCCGTGCTCGGTAGCGGGGAGGCAACCACCGCACCGGCCACCAGCCACTGACTGCGATGCAACAAAGCTCGGAAGCGCTCCCGCCGTAGTTGCTCCAACTCGCCTTGCCAGCTGCGATGCAAGGACGCCAGCAGCCGTTGACGGGTGTTGTCGAGGGATCGCTGGGGCTGACGAAGCAAGCGATGAATCGGTTGCAGAAGCGGTCTCAGCCCCTGACTGGAACCATCCCAAAGGAGGAGGCGATCGTGCCAGCGCTCGGGCAACTGGGCCATGAGGGCACGGCGACCCACATCAACACCATCGCCTGGTTGCTGGTCCAGGATGCCCCCCTGGACCAGCAACCAGGCCGGCTGATCGACAGGAATGTCGTCGAGGCGTAAGAAATCCGATGCCCTCAGGGGCAGAGGCAGCAGAAAAAGCAACGCGTCCTGTTGCTTCAGCACCTCTGGCAGCCCCCAGGATTCCGCTGCCGTGGACAGCGGCTTGGCCATCGAGAGACTCAGACTGCTGGCACCCGTCAACGCCGTCTCGAACCAGGCGGAGGGAGGCAGCTCGACCCCCTCCGAAGCCACGACTGCAAGGGCCAATGGTCCTGAGTGGTTCAGAACGGCCTCCAGCTGCTGCTCCCGCGGCGCACGCAATGCTTCGACACCGAGCTGAGTCTCGAGCTGATCGAACTGGTCAAGCACTTGACGGCATTGACTCACCCAAGCGGGCAGCGTCGTCGGAGCCTTGAAACTCGCTTGAGCCGCAGGGCGACTCAACCACCAAACACCAGCGCCGGCCGCCAGCAAACCGAGGCCGCCTCCCGGAAGATGAAGAACATCGGCACACACCCATTGCCCCAGCAGCAACGTGCCACCGGCCATCAGCAGCCGGCCTGTCAGGGCCGGCGACGGACTCAAAGAACCGAGGAACGGCACCGGAAGCATGCGGGAGTGCCCAGACGTCCCGGCCTTCCTAGCTCACTCCATAGCAGGGCACCAGCGCAGCGCCACAACGGGCAGCGCGGAATCCGACCCCAACCCAAAGACGGAGCCGGAAGGGATCCATACCTTGGGACAAAAGGCAACCCCTAGAGATGGTCACGGATCGTCGCAATGAGGTGAAAAGGGTGCTGATGGTGGCCCTGGTCATCAACCTCAGCATGACCGGCCTGAAACTGGTTCTGGGACTCGTCAGCGGCTCCCTGGCGGTGGTAGCCGATGCCATGCACAGCGCCACCGATGCACTCTCCAGCCTCATGGGGTTGCTAACCAACGGGCTTTCGGATCCCCACCCGGATCGCGACCATCCCTACGGCCACGAGAAATATGAAGCAGTCGGAGCGCTGGCGATCGCTGGGTTCATTTTGTTCACGGCCCTAGAGATCCTCATCACCGCAGGGGAACGACTGCTGCAGGGTCTGACCCCGTTGCGAATCAACGGCCCGGAACTGCTGCTGCTGCTCGTGGTCCTCCTCTGCAATGTGGGACTGGCCATCTACGAGCGCCGTCAGGGGCGTCGACTCCAGAGCCAGCTCCTGCTCGCAGATGCCCGTCACACCATGAGCGATATCTGGACGACGGTGATCGTGCTGGTGGGCCTCAGTGGAGCCTGGTTGCTGGGAATCAGCTGGCTGGACGTGGCTCTCGCCGTGCCTCTTGTGCTCCTGTTGCTCAGGGTCTGCTGGCAGGTGCTGCGCGCCAACCTGCCCTGGCTGGTCGATCACATCGCCATCGCACCGGAGGCGATTCATGAACAGGCGATGGCCGTGCCAGGGGTGCTCAACTGCCATGACATCGCCAGCAGAGGTGTTCTCGGCCAACGCGTCTTTATTGACATGCACATGGTTGTGGATGCTGATGATCTGCCCACCGCCCACCGCATCACCGAACTGGTGGAGGAACGACTCGAGACCCGCTTCGGGCCTGTGCGTTGCACGATTCATCTAGAGCCGAGGGATTACGCCGAACAGACCATCACCTTCCGCGGGACCCACGGTTGAAGTGGCCGGTCGTCAGGGCGGCGCGCCCGAACACCGACAAGCCCCCTGTCATGCGTCACACTTGCGCCTGATTGCAAGGCCATGGGCCATGACTGATTCCTACGGTGATCCCCAGGCCTTCGGGGGAGCGGGTGAAGCCGGCGGCACGGCTGCTGGACATGAAACTGCTGGGCATGAAGCTGCTGGACATGAGTCCGGCGGTCATGGGGGTCCTGGCCAAGACGGAGGCGCGCGTGGAGGCTTCCGCAGAGGCGCAGGCCGTCCCCAGGGCGGCGGACGTGAAGGTGGCGGATTCCGCATCCGCTTGAGCGACAACGAAATGCGCGCCACCCGTGCTCTTCAGGAGGCCTTCAACCTCCGCTCCACCGTGGCCGTTCTCGGTTTTGCGGTGCGCACCCTTGGCCAGATGCTGGAGGATGGTGAGTTGGATGCCCTCGTGCAGCAACAGCGCTCCCAGGCACCGCGGGGCGGATTCCGTGGTGAAGGTGGGCGTGGTGAAGGTGGGCGTGGCGAGGGTGGTCGCCGTGAAGGTGGTCGCGGAGATGGCCGGCGAGGTGAGGGTCGCAATGAGGGCGGTCGTGGTTCACGGCCCGACCCTTTTGCCCGCCCAGCCAAGCCCCAGCCGTCCGCACCGGAGCCCACACCGGAGCCCGAAGCCCAGAGCGAGCCTGAGCAGGCAGTGGACGCTATTGAAAGCCAGGTCCAGGAGCCAGCAAGCCAGCCAGAGGTTGACACCGATCTGGCCGCCAAGACAGAAGAGGCCTGATTCATGGTCCGGTCGCGGGTTCTCTCCGGGGTCCAGCCCACCGGAGCCCTTCATCTGGGCAACTGGCTCGGTGCCATCCGCAACTGGGTTGATCTGCAGAACGACCACGACACCTTCGTGTGCGTGGTCGATTTGCATGCGATCACCGTGCCGCATGACCCGGCCCGTCTTGCCGATGACACCCTGACAACAGCGGCCCTTTATCTGGCCTGCGGGATTGATCCAGCGCGCAGCACGGTGTTTGTGCAGAGCCACGTGGCCGCCCATTCAGAGCTTTGCTGGCTGCTGAACTGCGTCACACCGCTCAACTGGCTGGAGCGAATGATCCAGTTCAAGGAGAAAGCTCTCAAGCAGGGAGACAACGTGTCGGTCGGACTCCTCGACTATCCGGTGCTCATGGCCGCCGACATCCTTCTCTATGACGCAGATCTGGTGCCAGTGGGCGAAGACCAGAAACAACACCTGGAATTGGCTCGCGATATCGCCCAGCAACGCATCAATGCCCGCTTTGGCTCCGAGGATGCACCACTGCTCAAGGTGCCCAAGCCTTTGATCCTCAAAGAGGGGGCCCGCGTGATGAGCCTCACCGATGGGCGCAGCAAGATGAGCAAAAGCGACCCCAATGAAGGCAGCCGCATCACGCTTCTCGACCCTCCTGATCTCATCACGAAGAAGATCAAGCGCGCCAAAACTGATCCCCAGATGGGTCTGGAGTTCGACCATCCGGATCGACCGGAGACCGACAATCTTCTCGGGCTCTACGCCATCCTCAGCGGTAAGGGCCGAGATGCGGTTGCCAGCGAATGTGCCTCGATGGGTTGGGGCCAGTTCAAGCCATTACTGGCTGACGCCACCGTGGCCGCCCTTGAACCGATCCAGGCCCGCTACAGGGAGCTCATGAATGAGCGGAGCGAGCTCGAACGGGTCCTCAACCAAGGACAACAACAGGCGGAAGCAGTGGCACAAGCCACGGTTGAGCGGGTGCGCCAGGGACTTGGCTTCCTGGCAAAACGCTGAACGCCCAAGGCACCAAGCCAAGCTGATCAATCAATTGAGATTAAAAAAGTTTTCCTAATCCTTAAGCCTTCCTGAGAACGCGGGCGAACCAAAACCACTGCCCAAGGAAAAGACCGCCCTCCCCACTCGCGTCTCACGCGTCTCATTCGCGGACGCGTCTTTGAGTGTTTTGCTAGGCACATCACGAGCCTCTCGTCAAGGGCGGTCGTCGCTCTCTCGCCACGGCCCCTCACTCCGCTGCAAGGTGATGGGCCCTTGAACCGCCGGTTTGCCTTCAGTTCCCGCTTTCAATCGCAAAACCCTTGTTGCCATTGGAGCCGTCAGCGTTCTGCTTCTGCCCTTCGGCCAAGGGCTGCACGCTGAGCGATCCAACGAGCGCCTCCAGCAAGACGATGCGATCCAGACGGGCCTGACCAAGACAGAACAGGTTCAGGACTTGCTGGCAGCCCGCCCCTACCGGATCACCCCCGAGCGCAGGGCCCTGCTCAACACGATCCGCTATGCGGAAGGCACTTGGAAGGACGGTCGTGATCTGGGTTATCGCGTGCTCTATGGCGGCAGCCTCTTCCGCGATCTCTCCCGTCACCCGGAGCGGCTGGTGGTGAAGCGTTACGCCAGTGCAGCAGCAGGCGCCTATCAGTTTTTACCCGCGACCTGGCGCCAGGTCGCCCGTGAGTTGAGGCTGCCAAGCTTCGAACCCCAACATCAGGACCAGGCAGCCCTGCGCCTCGTGGAGCGTCGTGGTGCTCTGGAGGAGGTGGATCGCCGCGGCCTGACCCCAAGCGCCATGCATCGCCTGGCCCCCGAATGGGCCTCCTTCCCCACCCATGCCGGCACCAGCGCCTATGGCCAGCCGGTGAAGAGTCAGGCGGAACTGGCCCGCTTCTACTCGAACAATCTCCGGGAGATCCGCCAAGGGGCCTGAGGCCTGCTCAGCCCGGCAAGGGCACTCCGGCCAGCCTCCAGCGGAACAGCCGCATCAGCCAGTAGATCAACAGCGCCGCCGCCACGGCAGCCGCTGCCTGCCAGCGCCGCCGCCCGAAGCGCAGGGGCCGACCCAGCAGCCCCTGCCTCCAGCCAAGCCAGCCCAGGCTCAATACCAAGGGAGGGCCAAAGAGATGCAACTCCAGGGCCTCTCCCAGATCGCCCTGGAGCGTGGCCAGGGCTGATCGGGTCAAAAAGCATGTAGGACAGGGAACACCGGTCAGGGCGCGCCAGGGGCAACCGGGCAAGAGCAGAGGCAGCCCTTGAGCGCGCAGGCTCAGCAAAATCAGCAGAGCGATCGCCGCCAGACCAGCCTTGGGGCGTCGGGGCAGGGTCATCGTGCCGCCTGGGAAATGCGCGCCGCCAGGGCCCAAACATCCATCACCAGCTGATGCCAGGGAGCCATGGCCTCCATCGAGACAGCCATGGCCGTTGGTGAGGCATCCACCAGGGCCCGGGTTGCAGCAATCGCCTTGCGCCCCTCCTCGATCCGGGCTGCCATCACAGCCCGCTCCTCCGGCGCCATGACGAGATCGGGGCATACCGCCAGCAGCTCCTCACCCCGCTGAAACCAGTGGCTGAAATCCTTGAGCAAAGAGTCGAGGAGGCTCTCCAGCAGGGCGTCGGCTTCCGGGTCCATGGCGCTGAATCACACGCCCATAGGATGGCGTCTGTTGTGCATGAACTGGTGAGCAGCGCTGCAGTAACCGCTCCTGCCCAGGCAGAGCACCCCAATAAAGAGATGGTGGTGCTTCCCAAAACCAGTGAAAGCGAGCAGCTGCTCAAGATCCGCCACTCCATGAGCCATGTCATGGCGATGGCGGTGCAGAGCCTCTTCCCCAAAACACAGGTGACGATCGGGCCCTGGACGGAAAGTGGCTTCTATTACGACTTCGACAGCCCCGATCCCTTCACCGAGGCTGATCTCAAGGCGATCCGAAAGGAGATGATCAAAATCGTCAATCGGAAGCTTCCCCTCGAGCGGATCGAGGTGAGTCGCCAGGAGGCCGAAACGAAAATCAAGGCTCAAAACGAGCCTTACAAACTCGAGATCCTCGCGGGCCTGCAGGAACCGATCACCCTCTACACCCTCGGAGATCAATGGTGGGACCTCTGCGCCGGTCCCCATGTCGCCAACACCAGTGAACTCAACCCCAAGGCCTTTGCCCTAGAGAGCGTTGCCGGTGCCTATTGGCGGGGTGACGAGAAGAAGGCCCAACTCCAAAGGATCTACGGCACCGCCTGGGAGACTCCGGAGCAACTGGCTGAACACCAGCGCCGCAAGGAAGAAGCCCTGCGCCGGGATCACCGCCGCCTTGGCAAGGATCTCGATCTTTTTTCGATTGAAGATGAAGCAGGTGCTGGCCTTGTCTTCTGGCATCCGCGTGGTGCCCGCATGCGCCTGCTGATCGAAGACTTCTGGCGTCAGGCCCATTTTGAAGGCGGCTACGAGCTCCTCTACACCCCCCATGTCGCCGACATCAGTCTCTGGAAGACCTCAGGCCATCTCGACTTCTACAGCGAGAGCATGTTCGGCCCCATGGAGGTGGATGAACGGGAATACCAGCTCAAACCAATGAACTGCCCGTTCCATGTGCTCACCTATGCCAGCAAGCTGCGCAGCTATCGCGAACTACCAATCCGCTGGGCTGAATTGGGCACGGTGTATCGCTACGAGCGTCCCGGGGTGATGCATGGCCTGATGCGCGTGCGTGGCTTCACCCAGGACGATGCCCACGTGTTCTGCCTGCCCGATCAGATCAGCGATGAAATCCTGCGCATCCTGGATCTCACCGAGCGGATCCTCTCCACGTTTGATTTCCGTCACTACGAGATCAACCTCTCCACACGCCCAGAGAAATCGATCGGTGATGATGCCGTCTGGGAGCTGGCCACCAAAGGACTGGTGGAGGCCCTGGAGCGCAAGGGATGGGATTACAAGATCGATGAAGGCGGTGGCGCGTTTTACGGCCCCAAGATCGATCTGAAGATCGAGGATGCGATCGGCCGGATGTGGCAATGCTCGACGATCCAGCTTGATTTCAACCTGCCGGAACGCTTCAAGCTCGACTACATCGCCGCCGATGGCAGCAAGCAGCGCCCGATCATGATTCACCGGGCGATCTTTGGTTCGTTGGAACGGTTCTTCGGGATCATGACCGAGAACTACGCCGGTGATTACCCCTTCTGGCTAGCTCCTGAGCAGGTGCGCCTGCTGCCTGTCACCGATGAGGTGCAGCCCTCCGCCGAACAGATGCTGGAGCAGCTCACAGCCGCAGGAATTCGGGCCACGGTTGACCGCAGTGGTGATCGACTCGGCAAGTTGATCCGCAGTGGTGAACAAATGAAGATCCCCCTTCTCGCGGTGATTGGGGCCAAGGAGGCCGAGCAGGGAGCCGTGAGTCTGCGCAGTCGACGGGATGGTGACCTTGGCGTCGTGGATCGCGACGCGCTGATTGCGGCAGCAAGGCAGGCCAATCAAAACCGTCACACCTCCCTGACGCTGCCTCGCTCATGAACGAGTCCCACATCCAACGCATCAGTGATCTGACCCCGCTGCGCAGTGCGCCCAGCCTCAGTGCTGAACAAACCAGCGTTCTGCGAGCAGAACTAGCCCGGGAGATGGGCGCCTACTCCTGGTTCACCGTGGGCGTGATGGCGGCCAGCGCCGCCGAGGCTCTCCGCAGCCTGCGCCAGCTTGAAACAGCCTGCGGCTGGGAACCGATGCGTGTTGAAGGCGAATGCAAGGCCGAGGACGGCGTCTTTCTTAAGGCCAATCAGTCCAGCGGCATGGTCCGAATCCGAGCTGAACAGGGGCTTGGAGAGGGGATCTTGATCAGCGGTCATCAGCAGGAGCAGGGCGCGGCAGGCCCCACCTGGGGCCCCTTCCCCCTTGATCTGTTCACCACCTGATTCAGCGCCGAGACTTGCCGATTGCCACCAAGCTGATCAGCCTTAGGACAAAGAGAGCCATCCGGAGCAATGGCGCAGAGAACCTATCTGGCCGGTGATCTCGGAGGCACCAAGACCCTGCTCTCGCTGTTCACCAGCGTTGATGGTCAGCTACAGGCCCTGGAAGGGCAGCGCTACGCATCGGCAGAGTGGACCTCCCTTGAGGCCATGCTCACTCACTTTCTTGAGGGGCTGCCGTCAGAGCTGGAACGGCCTGCGACCAGCTGTATGGCCGTGGCCGGTCCCGTACAGAACGGTCAGGCCAAGCTGACCAACCTTCCCTGGGAGATGAGCGAAGCCTCGCTCTGTGCCGCCACAGGGCTGGAGCGGCTGGAGCTGGTGAATGATTTCGCCGTGCTGATCCATGGCCTCCCCCACTTCAGCGACAGTCAGCAGGTGGTGCTGCAACCCGGACAAGACAGGTTGAAGGAGCCAGGGGCCCATGGCGACAGCGTGGCCATCCTTGGGGCAGGCACAGGCCTTGGCATGGCCAGGGGCATCCCCGGCCCCCAGGGCTGGATTGCCCTGGCCAGCGAGGGAGGACATCGGGAATTTGCTCCACGCACGGAGCAGGAATGGGCCCTCAGCCGCTGGCTCATGGCGGACCTCGGCATTGATCGTCTTTCGATCGAACGCATCGTGAGTGGCACAGGTCTGGGGCATGTCATGCACTGGCTTCTGCAACAAGAGCAACGCGAGCATCCCCTTCACAGGATCGCCAGAGCCTGGCGCACAATTCCTGCCGAACAGCCCGGACATCAGGATCTGCCTGCCCACACCGGCAAGGCTGCAGCAACTGGCGACCCGCTTGCCCAGGCCGCCCTGGAGCTCTGGCTCGGGGCCTATGGGTCCGCTGCGGGAGATCTAGCCCTGCAGGAACTGTGCAGCGGCGGGCTTTGGGTCGGCGGTGGCACCGCGGGAAAAAACCTCGCTGGCCTCCGGTCTCAGCACTTCCTGGCCCCCCTTCGTCGCAAAGGACGGTTTCAGCCGTTCCTGGAGAGCCTGACCATTCGGGCCGTCATCGACCCGAATGCAGGACTGTTTAGCGCCGCCTGCCGAGCGCGGGCCCTGGACGCCTAAGTGAGACACTGGCTTCAACAGGACAGTAGGGATGGTGCAGCCGCGCATCGGCCAAACGGTGGTGGTGGACGTACCGGCCACCACAGCCAACATCGGACCTGGGTTCGACTGCCTGGGGGCCGCCCTTGACCTGAACAACCGCTTCACCATGCGCCGAATCGAAGGCGACGGGGAGCGGTTTGAACTGATCATCGAAGGCCAGGAGGGCAGTCACCTTCGCGGTGGGCCCGAGAACCTCGTGTATCGCGCCGCCCAGCGGGTCTGGAAGGCCGCAGGGGAGGATCCGGTCGCCTTGGAGGCACGGGTCAGACTTGCTGTACCACCGGCGCGAGGCCTCGGAAGCAGCGCCACGGCCATTGTTGCGGGACTGGTGGGCGCCAATGCCCTGGTGGGAGAACCCCTGAGCCGGGAAAAACTTCTGGAGCTGGCCATCGACATTGAAGGCCATCCCGACAATGTGGTTCCTTCCCTGTTGGGGGGCCTCTGCATGACCGCGAAGGCTGCCTCCCAACGCTGGCGTGTCGTGCGCTGCGAGTGGCTTGCGTCGGTGAAGGCCGTAGTGGCCATTCCGGCGATTCGGCTGAGCACCAGCGAGGCACGACGGGCGATGCCCAAGACGATTCCCGTTGGCGATGCCGTGGTGAATCTGGGAGCCCTAACGCTGCTGCTGCAGGGTTTACGCACGGGCAACGGCGATCTGATTTCCGATGGCATGCACGACCGGCTGCACGAGCCCTACCGCTGGCGGCTGATCAAAGGAGGCCAAGAGGTGCGACAAGCGGCCCTCAAGGCCGGAGCCTGGGGCTGTGCCATCAGCGGAGCCGGCCCCAGCATTCTGGCCCTCTGTTCGGAAGAGGTGGGCCCTGCGGTCAGCCAGGCCATGGTGAAGGCGTGGGAAGCGGAGGGGGTGGCCAGCCGTGCCCCGCTCCTGAGCCTCCAGACCACGGGAAGCCATTGGCAGGCCAAGGAACCTGAGTAGATCTACTCAACAGCACCCCTGGGACTGATAAGTTCAATCACAATCTTTTAGTCGCCATGGATGTCAACCTGCCCCTGTCGGTTGCGTCCCAGACGGCGTTTCCCTGGCTGTCCCTGATCGTCCTGTTGCCGGCGGTCACAGCACTGGTCATGCCCCTGCTGCCAGGGGATGACAGCAATCCCTCCCCCTGGCCCCGCAACCTCGCCTTGACGGTGCTGGCCGTGGATTTCGTTTTGATGGTGGCCGTGTTCAGCCGCCTGTTCGATCGCCTCGATGGCGGGCTGCAACTGGTGGAGCGGGTCAGCTGGCTGCCAGTGATCGGTCTCGAGTGGTCTCTCGGAGCTGACGGTCTCTCCATGCCTTTGGTGGTGCTCAGCGGCCTGGTCACCATGCTCTCGGTGGCTGCAAGCTGGAAGGTTCAGCACAAAGCCAAGCTTTACTTCGGCCTTCTCTTGGTGCAGGCCTCAGCCCAGGCGCTGGTGTTCCTGTCCCAGGACTTCCTGCTGTTCTTCCTGGCCTGGGAACTGGAGTTGGTCCCCGTCTATCTGCTGATTGCGATCTGGGGGGGCCAGAACCGCCAGTACGCCGCCACCAAATTCATCCTTTACACGGCCCTGGCCTCTCTGCTGATCCTGATCAGCGGCCTCGCCCTTGCCCTCTCCGGCGACAGCTTCACCCTCAACCTGAGCGAACTCGCCCAACGCTCCCCTGGCGGCAGCTTTGGCCTGCTCTGTTACTTGGGCTTCTTGGTGGGATTCGGAGTGAAACTGCCGATGTTCCCCTTGCACACCTGGCTACCCGACGCCCATGGAGAAGCCAATGCACCGGTCTCGATGCTCTTAGCCGGCGTGTTGCTGAAGATGGGCGGTTATGCCCTGCTCCGCTTCAACGTTCAGATGCTGCCGGAGGCCCACCTGGTGCTGGCGCCAGCCCTGATCGTCCTGGGGATTGTCAACATCATCTATGGCGCTCTCAACGCTTTCGCTCAAGACAACGTCAAGCGAAGAATTGCCTGCAGCTCGGTGAGTCATATGGGCTTCGTGTTGCTGGGCATCGGCGCTGTGGATGCACTCAGCCTCAGTGGCGCGATGCTGCAGATGATCAGCCATGGCCTGATCGCCGCCGCCATGTTCTTCGTCACTGGCAGCTTCTACGAACGCACCAAGACGTTGTCGATCCCCAACATGGGCGGTCTGGCCAAGGTGTTGCCGATCACGTTTGCCTTCTTCCTTGCCAGCTCCCTCGCCTCCCTGGCTCTCCCGGGGATGAGTGGCTTCATCAGCGAAATCACCATCTTTCTGGGCATCACCAGCCAGGAGCAGTTCACAACCCTGTTCCGGGTGATCACCATCGTGATCGCCGCCATCGGTCTCGTACTGACCCCGATCTATCTGCTCTCCCTCTGCCGGCGGGTCTTCTTCGGCCCACGCATCCCGGCCCTGGCCTTCGTGGACGACATGAATCCCCGTGAATTGGTCATCGGTCTCACCCTGCTGGTGCCAACACTCACCATCGGCATCTGGCCACGGGTCGCCATGGACGTCTACGAAGCCTCCACCGATGCCCTCGCGGAAACCCTCTCCAGCCATAGCCTGATTGCACTGAGCAACTGGCTCCCCCTCGGCTGACCCCATGCAAGAGACCCGCGAACCTGCCCTGCTCGCGGGCCAGGGACTTCCCAACTATCAAGACGTCTCCGCTGATCAGGTTCGGGAGTCGATCCCGGCCCTACTAGAGCAGCTGACCAAGAGCTTTGCCGACCTAGAGGCCACTCTGGAGAAGCAACTGAACGGCTCCGATCCACTCTCTTGGGCCGCGGTGATGCCGCCACTGCACGCGATCGGCGAACAACTTCGCTGGAGCTGGGGGGTGGTCACCCATCTCAACGCCGTCTGCAACACCCCCGAACTACGGGAAGCCCATGCCTCCCAGCAGGCGGATGTGGTGCGCTTCAGCAATCGCCTCGGCCAGAGCAAGGTGCTGCACCGTGCCCTCGAAGCGCTCCAGGCGAACGCAGCCCAGCCACTCGATCCTGCCCAGCAACGCATTCTCCAAGCCGAACTGCTTTCCATGCAGCAGCGGGGTGTGGGCCTGAGTGGGGAACGGCAGCAGGCGTTCAACTCCACCAGCGAACGACTGGCGGAACTCTCCACCCAATTCAGCAATCACGTGCTTGATGCCACCCAGGGCTGGAGCCTGGTTGTGCACGAGCGGGAGCGCCTAGCCGGCCTTCCCCAACGCGCCCTCGACATCCTTGCCGCTGCGGCCAAGGAGGCAGGAGATCTCCACGCTGACGAGAGCGAAGCCAACGGAGAACGGGGTCCTTGGCGCCTGGGACTCGACATGCCGCGCTTCCTTCCGGTGTTGACCCATGCAGACAATCGACAGCTGCGCGAAACCCTCTACAGAGCCCATGTCAGCCGCGCGAGCCAGGGAGAGCTTGATAACACCCCTCTGATCGAGGAAATCCTCAGTCTCCGCCTTGAGCAGGCGATCCGGCTCGGCTACAGGCACTGGGCGGAACTCAGCCTCGCCGGGAAAATGGCCGAGGACGTGGATGCCGTGGAGGGGCTGCTGGAGGAACTGCGTGCGGCCGCCTACCCAGCAGCCCTGCGGGAACTTGACGACCTGCAAGCCTGCGCCCTTCACCATGGTGCGCCTGAGGCGGAGTCTCTGGAACCCTGGGATGTGGGCTACTGGTCGGAAAAACTGCGACAAGAGCGCTTCGACCTGAACCAGGAGGCTCTGCGCCCCTGGTTCCCACTGCCGCAGGTGCTTGAAGGTCTATTCGAACTCTGCGAACGCCTCTTCCGCATCCGGATCAGCGCCGCTGACGGTGAAGCGCCGATCTGGCACCCGGATGTGCGCTTCTTCAGGGTTGCAGAACAGGACGGAACGCCTTTGGCAGCCTTCTATCTCGATCCCTACAGCAGGCCCGGCAGCAAGCGGGGCGGTGCCTGGATGGATGAATGCCTCAGCCGCCAGCCGGATGGAGAGGGTGGCTGGATCCTGCCGGTGGCCTATCTGATCTGCAACCAGACCCCCCCCCAATGGCGACACTCCAAGCCTGATGAGCTTCGAAGAGGTTGAAACCCTCTTCCACGAGTTCGGCCACGGGCTCCAGCACATGCTCACCACCGTGGAGCATCCACAGGCGGCGGGCATTAACAATGTGGAGTGGGATGCCGTGGAACTGCCCAGCCAGTTCATGGAGAACTGGTGCCTCGACCGCAGCACCTTGATGGGAATGGCACGGCATTGGCAAACCGGGGAACCCCTGCCCGAAGAAGATTTTGAGAAGCTGAAGCAGAGCCGCACTTTCATGGCAGGTTTCGCCACCCTGCGCCAGGTGCATTTCGCCCTCAGCGATCTGCGGCTTCACAGTCTCTGGACACCGGAGCTGGGACTGAGCCCCGACCACATGCGACGGCAGATTGCAGAAACCACCACCGTGATCCCTCCGATTGCGGATGATCACTTCCTCTGCGCCTTCAGCCACATCTTCGCCGGTGGCTATTCGGCTGGTTACTACTCCTATAAATGGGCGGAAGTACTCAGTGCCGATGCCTTCGCTGCCTTTGAAGATGCAGGTCTCGATCTCGAAGACGCTGTGAAGGCCACAGGAGAGCGCTTTCGCAACACCGTCTTGAGCCTCGGCGGCAGCCTCTCGCCCTCTGCTGTGTTCGAGGCGTTCCGGGGCAGAGCGGCGAGCACGGACGCCCTGATTCGCCACTCCGGCCTGGTGACGAGCCATGCCTGAACCCCTCTCCATCTCGGAGCACTGGGGTGAGCTGGCCGAGGACCGGACTGATCAGGCACCTCTGATCAGCCTCAGTACCGCGCTCGAGACCAGCTGGTTGCGGCAGGGCATCCGCCGCGATGCGTTTCTCGGTGAGCTTCTCAAAGGTCTGCATCAGCGCCGTCTGGTGCCACTGCTGGCGATGCTTCCCCGTGGCTGGCGCCTTGGCCCGGCTGCCCTGCCCGAGCGCCTGCGGGGAATTGGCTCCCTACTCGAGCAGGGACTGGTGAGTCCGCTACTGCTGGGGGCCCTCGCCGATGATCTGCAACATCTGATTCCGCACCCCCAGGAGCACGATTCCCGTCTGGATGGGCTCGATCGCTGGTGCGCCCGCGACATCAGCACGCCGGCCGGCGTGCCGCTGCCCCTACCGCCATCCCTTCAGGGATGGCAGGACCTAGCCAGACAATTGGATGAAGGGGATCGGGACTCTGGGGCTGAGTCCCTCGCGGGTCCCATCCCTGAGCCAAGTTTCGGATCCCTGGGTGCGGGCCTGGTCTGGCGGAACCATGGCCTTCAAGCCCTGCAGAACGGTCGCTGCCGCTCAGCCAACCGGGTGATGGCGCAGGTCTTCAATGCTCTTGGTGCCAACGGCTTGCCCAGCCGCTCCGGTGCCGCGTCCGAGCCCTACCAGTTCGAGGGTATGGATCGACCACGACAGCTGGTGGCTTGGCTCCAGCAGCATGGATGGCACTGCCGCGGCCGCATCCGGGCCAGTGTGGCCAGCTTCGGGCTCGGTGCCAGTTGCCCATCGGAGAGCGGCGTCTGGCAGCAAATCCCCCTGGCGGTGCCCTACCGAACCGGGCTGATGCGCCACGGCCTCGAGATCGAATCGTTACTCCCCCATTGCAGCCTCGAACTGGAGCTGCAACCACCGGAGGAGGAGGCTCCGGTGCTGATGCAGTACTACCAGGGCACTGAGGGGCTGAATGGCTGGGCGCCCCTCAATGATCTCGAGCGGCCCTGGCAAAACGATCGTCAAAACGGCACCGTTGCCTACCCGGGGGAGGCGTTTGAAGACGATCAACTTGGCCTGGCCCTTGATCTCTGTGATCTGATGGCAGCGGTGCACAACAGCACAGCCTCGGACGGCCACCTCCGCTTCGGCGGGTATGGAGCCCTTGGATTCTGCATTGACTCCACCGCGCTCCTGGAACAGGCGATGACGGGGCGCAGCAATCTCTTTCCCCTCACCCTTGGTGGGCTGTGGCGGGAACGACTCGGACTTCAACTTGAAAAGCTGCTCAACGCCGGCCTACGCCCCGGACAGCAGGGAGACCAGGAGGATGTCGTTTCGCGCTATCGCCAGGCCCTCGAGCAGCTGCCCCAGGACCTGAGCGTTCAGGGTGAAGCCTGCATTCGAGCCGAAGCACGGCTCATTCGCTGCCAGCCCCGTCACAGCCCCTTCCTGAGCGTTCGGCGGCTCAATGGCGAATTGATGTAGACAATCCTCAGGCAGAGGTGAGCTCCAGCTCTCGCACGATCTCTCGCACCACCTTGGCTCGGTAGGCAACGCTGAACGGACCGGACGCACCATTGTGGTTCATGCCCTCGATGCTGATGCGATGCAACGAACGGGTGCGCTGCCAGCGATTCCAGTTGGAGAGTGGCAGCAGAGGAAGACGGCCTGGATAGGCCAGCCGTCCAAGGGCAGCCACCGGATCCCGGCTACCAACCACCATCGCCACGTGATCAACGCTGGAGAGATCGCCATTCCCGCTGAAAACGCCACAGACCGTGATCACCTGCACGGGAACATGGCAGAGCTTCTGAAGCATCGCGGCGGTGCCAATGGCCATCTCACCGCCTCCGCTGTATCCCACCAACACCACCCTTGCAGCCCGGCTGGGATGGAAGCCAATGGCCTCCAGACGACGAGCAATCTTCAAGGCGAGCTCGTAATTCATCACGGGGCCGTACCGACGATCGGAGGAAATACCGACCTTGATCACATTGTTGGCCTGCACGCAGAACGCACACAAAAAGCGCACGAAGCCATTGGGGTGGTGTTCCTGCAGTGCAAAAAGCCGCTCCCAGAACCAACGGGCATAGGCCGTGGCCCGTAGACCCACCGGCATGATCGTGTAAGCCTCAATCCCCTTCACCAGAAGGGCATCCGCTTCGATTGCCTCCTCAAGAGTCTCGAGAAATTCGCTCACCCGAGGTGGATGACACTCCTCACTTTGATGAATGCCATCGAGATAGACGAGATAGTGGCGGTGCCCTTGATCATCCGCGGTAGGCGCAGCGAACAAGTGAGCAGGATTGGGCAAACCATTGAGCCACCCCTCCCAGAAGAGGAAATCGGCCATCACTGAATAGGTCCCCACCAAGGCCACCACCACCACCACCAGCACCGCCCCCCAGAGGAGCAGTTCGCTCAAGACATCCTGATGAAGCAGGGCGTCTGCATCGCGGCGGATCGCTGTGACCCCTAGGGCTGCAATCACGATGGCCATGCACAGCAGCAAGGCCACGGCACGACGCAACAGGCGAAGCTGATGGCGTTGGTGCTGAATCGCCTCACCGCCGATCGTCATCCACCCACCTCCTTCGCCAGGGTGTTGTAGCTGGCCCGCCAGCGCTGGGCGAACAGCAGGGCAATCAGCACAAGAGCAAGGCTGAAACCGGGAGCACTCACCAGCAGCCCTTCTGTCAGAGGAACGCCGTAGCGCGCCTGGAGCAGCAGGAGCACATTGAGATGCATCCAACCCAGCAGGCTCACCGAGATCAGATCGCTGACGTAGGGGGCCGCCACCAGGACGTAGAACAATCCTGGCCAAAGAGCTGCCAGCATCCGGTTCGCCAGGGTGATCGGCTGGGGAGGAACCCCCTCAATGAGCAGCAGCATCAGGCTGTGGCAAAGGATCCCCAGGGTGAGCGCCAGGCTCAAAACAAGGGCATCGATCAGCATGTGAAAGGCGATTTGCCGAGGGCTCAGTCGGTTGGCCAGCAGAGCAAAGAGGTGGGAGGCCGACATGGAGATGCCAACAGCCACAAGAAGACCGATTCCCGCGTCCATGGCCAGCAGGGTGCTGGCCATGGAATCCAGGGCCGAGGTCAGGCCAGACATCGCGGCCTCAGGCGCGGCGCATCTCAGGCCTATTAACGATCCAGATCACCACAATCGAGAGCACGGCGCAGTAGAAACACCAAACCGAATTGAAGGTGGCGCTGTAGGTCAGCCAGGTCAGGAAAATCGAGATGAAAATGAGAACGCCGAACAATTTCACAGCCCGGTCACTGACCGCCAGTAATGGCAACACGATGAATCCCCAATAGACCAGTTCACCCACGGGTTCGGTGTTCACAAAATTGTGAACGACGCTCTGGAGGTTGGAGACGTCGTAAAGCAATCGACCGTTGCTATGCACCGCGGGCTGAAGGGCCGGTGGATTGAACAACACGGGAAGATAAAAAGCGATGCCCAAAACGGTGGCCACGATCGCCACCCACTTGAGCCGATGCTGCAGAGCCTTGGAATCTGTGCTGCGACTGATCGACCAGGCGCTCCAGGGGATCCAAATCATCCAGAAGCAATAGGCAAAGAAGAGAAAACCAAGCCCAGCCAGCGAGGTCAACGGCTCCACATTGCCTTGATCAATACCGGTCCACTCCAAGCCTTCGATGAACTGCTGCACTCCGAAGAAGAAGGGAACAAGCGCCAGGGGTTTATAGCCGGGGCGTTCTGCACGGTCAGCGAGATGGTGCGAGTAGAGACCGAGGGGCATCAACACCGCCGAGGCGGTGAAACTGGCGGACGCGGAAAAACACATCAGCAGATTGGCGTTGATGCATCAATGCTGCCAACGGCAGCATTGTCTGTCACTTAATCGCCAAGAATGGTATGCATCAGCATCGACAGCGCTAAGGGGTGCGCCATCAGCTGTTGATGGGTGAACACCGGCACCGCATGGCTAGCCCCCAGGGGTAACACCGCCTGCCAACCTGGAAAGACCATTGCATCCCAGCGGCAGTAAAAGCTGGTGCAGGAGAGAGAGGCGAGGGCGGAGCTGTCGGCGTTGAGCTGACGCAACAGAGCACTGCCGCGCTTCATGTCAGCCAGACCAGCGAACAGCCAGCGAGGAATCCACTGGGCCGTCAGTGTTCCCCGTTGGGGACTACCGACACTGATGAAACGCCGGCTACGGCTGGCGCCGCCCAGCTCCTGCAACCAGATGCGGCTGATGATCCCCCCCATGGAGAAACCAAGGATGTCGATGGGCTGCTCGGATCCCCAATGGGCCTGAATGTGCTGATCCAGATGGGAGGCCAGGGTGCGAAGAGGCACCGCCCCCAACCGATGGGGGAGGTGGGGGACCAGCAGTGGAACATGCGCACGATCAAGCTGCCCCACCAACCGATGAAAAAGATGAGGGGTATCCCAAAGCCCGTGCACCAGAACCAGTGGTCTGCGCTCCATCAGCTACCGACGCGCTCCGCGAACTCCGGCCAGCGCCGGTGACGTTCCACGGCAACGGTACCGGCAAATCCCGGAATCGGTGCCTTGCATTTGCGCAAGATCACGCGCATGGGCAGCAGGCCATAGAGCGCCTCCAGCCGCTCGAACACCTGCTCGCTGAAATGCTCAATCGTCTGACAACGGAGACGGGTGGCAAGCTCCTGCACCGCCTTCACCGCCAGGCTGTAATCGGCGGTGGCCGCAAGATTGTCAGTGCTGGCTGCCCGCTGAAGATCAACAAGCAGGGTGAGATCGAGGCTGAACCACTGACCATGGAGACGCTCCTGCTCCAACACTCCGACATGCGCCCAGACGCGCAGATCCTGGATGTGAATGGCGTCGTTCACGCAGCCAGATCGCGATGGCTGAAGCAACGACGGCCTTCAGCGAAATCAGCGGCGATGTGGCCATCACCGCGCAAGCGGTAGCGGTAAGTCACCAACCCCTCGAGCCCCACCGGTCCACGCGGTGGCAGGGTCTGGGTGCTGATGCCCACCTCGGCCCCGAAGCCATAGCGGAAGCCGTCGGCGAATCGAGTCGAACAGTTGTGATACACCCCAGCACTGTCCACAGCCCTCAGGAACCGTTCGGCTGTCGCGGTATCCGTGCTCGCAATCGCTTCAGTGTGCCTGGAGCCATAACGACGGATGTGCTCCAGAGCTTCCTCTAGATCGCTGACCACCTTCACCGCCAGAATCAGGTCAAGGTATTCACGGCCCCAGTCGTCCTCGCTGGCGGCGTCTTCCACGCCAAGAGCCTGGCTACGGGCATCACCGAGTAGGCGCACCCCTGCAGCGCGGAAGGCGGGGATCGCCTCGGCAAGGAAGGCCGGGGCGCTGTCTTGATGGACCAACAGCGTCTCGATCGCATTGCAAGCGGCGGGGTACTGCGTCTTGCTGTCGATCGCAATGCGCAGTGCCTGAGTCATGTCCACCTGAGCATCGACGTACAGATGGCAGACGCCATCGGCATGGCCCAGCACGGGAATACGCGTGTTGTCTTGAATGAAACGAACCAGCTCATTGCTGCCGCGGGGAATGATCAGATCCACCAAGCCATCGAGCCTGAGAAGCGCCAGGCTCTCCTGACGGGTGGTGAGCAGAGCGAGGGCATCCTCCGAGACAGCGCTGGTGACGAGGCCATCCTTCAGGGCCTCGATCACAGCACGGTTGGTGCGGTTGGCTTCACTGCCGCCCTTGAGGATCGCCCCATTGCCGGAACGGATGGCCAGAGACGCGATCTGAATCACCGCATCAGGACGCGCTTCGAAGATCACCCCAAGCACTCCAAGGGGCACGCTGACCCTCTCCAGCACAAGGCCATCGTCGAGCTCGCGATGGAGTTGACGCACCCCGAGTGGGTCCGGGAGACCGGCCACCTGACGCACTCCTTCAATTGCCCCTGTCAGCTTGCCTGAATCAAGCTTGAGACGAGCCATCAGGGCGGGAGCCAGCCCCTCGGCCGAGGCCTGCTCCAGATCCTCCCGGTTGGCAGCGACGATCCGATCGGCATGCCGTTCGAGGGCGTTGGCCATCGAGGCCAAGGCATCCTGGCGCTGATGGTCCTCGGTCTGACCGAGGAGCGTGGACGCCTGACGCACGCCCGTGGCCAGCCTCAGCAGGTCGGCGCTGGGTTCGGGCACAGCCACTGTGGTCATGATCGCGAACAGATGCTGCTGAGCATCATCCCGTCTGGAGGGAAGCGTCCTTGCCCAGCAAGCGATCGATCGCCAACCGGGCCGCCCCCAATCGGCCTGCACCATTGCCCAGCTGACAAGCCAGGATCTCCAAACCCTCTCTGCTCACGGCCTGGACCCTGGTCTCCACCTCGGCACGAACGGCCGGCAAGAAATGCACCGCCGCGGCCGCCAGGCCGCCGCCCAACAGCACCCGTTGGGGAGTGAAGAGGTAAACCAGCGAACTGATCCCTACGCCGAGCGTGCGTCCATAACGCGCCCAAACCGCCAATGCCTGAGGATCTCCAGCGTTGGCCAGATGGTTCAGCTCCTCTGGGTCCCCGTCCCAGAGCCGTCGCAGAGCCGCAATGCTGGCGTACTGCTCCAGCGATCCCCGATTGCCGCTGTTGCAGGGGGGGCCATCGGGATTGAGACCGATCAACCCCGGTTCTGCCGCAGCCCCGTGGTGACCAGTGAAGAGGGAGCCGTTCAGCATCACACCACCACCGACTCCTGTCCCCAGGGTCAGGAGCACCACATCACTGCACCCCCGGGCCGCCCCCAGCCAGGCCTCGCCCACAAGGGCGCAATTCCCATCGTTGGCCAAGGTGACACGCCGCTGTAGTCGGGGCTCCAGCCAATCGGCCAAAGGCACATCGAGCCATCCAGGCAAGTTGATACACACGCGAGCGACCCGGGCTGCAGCATCCATCGGTCCGGGCAGCCCGATCCCCACCACCCCCGCCAAGTGATCAGGATCGAGCTGCTCGATGGCTTCGCACAAGGCCATGCACACAGCACCGGGCACTGCGGGCTGAGGAGTGGCGATGCGCTGTTCGGCCAGACGTTGCCCACTGCGATCAAAACGGGCGAGCTTGATTCCCGTACCGCCCAGATCGATGCCGATCACCTGGTCGCCGTTCATGGTCTGCCCCCCCATTGCAGAACAGCTCCTCAGAAACGGAAAAACAGCTGCATCTGGCTTTGCCAGGTGCCCTGACTGTCGACCGAGCCGGAGAGACTCATGTTGGGATTGATCTGATACGACAGTGTGCCCTGGGGAGGGATGTCGTTGCGATTGGGAGCTGCCAGCACCGAGAAGTTGAAGCGATCGGTGATGTCGACTCCCAAATCGGTGACGACGGCCAGCTGGGGGGGAACACGACCAGAGATCCGCTCCTGGTTGTCCTGCACCTCGGGGGTGACATAGGTGGGGTAGAGGGCGAACTGCAGACGCTGACTGAAGGCATCGGTGAGCGATCCGATCACTGGCGACAGCAAGGACTGGCCCAGAACGGCGGCCAGGGCAGCACCACCGCCAGCCCCCGAGAGTCCGGCCAGTGAATTGCCACCGATCAGACCAAGCAGCTGGGCCTTCGGCATCGGTGGCGAACTGCGCAGATCGATCGAATCGGCGAGCCGATCGGCCGGGCCTGATGCGGTCAGCATCACCTTCACCAAACGCAGCTGACCACCGGCCCCCAAGGCCCCGGTGCCATTGGTATCGAAGACATTGGTGGATACCGCATTGCTGCCGGTTCCAACACTGATGCTGTCGGAGACACGGCTGTTCAGAGCAACATCCACGTAGGGGATCAGACCGAGCGACGGGGTAAACACCGCAACGTTCGGGGAGCGTCGATCGAGATTGAAGGTGGTGGTGAACAACGAGACGCGCCCGGAGAGGAGTTGCACCACCCCGCGAAGCTGAAGGCTGGGGTCCAGGGCGCCATTGAGGGTGAGCAGACCAGCGGTACTGAAACTGGCGACGGGCTCCACCGTGACCCGCAGCTTGGGACCGAGTCGAAGACGGAAGTTGGCAAAGCTCACGGCAGGAATGCTCGGCAGAGCGGCCCTGAGCGAACGACTGCTGCTGGCCTCGACGTCGGGACCGAGAAGCACCAGAGGCTTCTGGAAGTTCCAGTTCTCCTCCAGCAGGGTGTCGGCCGAGACCGGCGGGCCGACGCTGACGACCGCTCCGCGGTCGTCACCAACAGGCTTCACGAACATCGAGCGAGCCGGTTTAACGACGCCGTCATCAACCGTGAGATCACCGGAGAGTTGGGGTCGGATCAGGGCCCCGCTCACCTTCAGATCAGCCGCCACAGCCACATCGGCGATCGGCAACTGGATTCGGGCCTTCTGAAGGGAGAGCGTCAGGGGCTTGGGCTCAGGCGCAGGAGAGAACAGGGCCAGGGCCCCTTGCCCAAGCAACTGACCCTGGGCACCGATTCGCGCCTTCAGCGATTGCACTTCCAGCCGATTGAAATCAAAAACGATTTCGGTGTTCAGATCACTGATCACCTGCTTCTGCACCATGAAGCGGCCCTGATTCACCAGCAGGAAGCCATTCGCCTGGGGCGCAGACAAGCTGCCGCTGAGCAGAAGGCGCAAATTAGAATCCCCAGCGGTCCAAGCGATCTGGTCATCGGTGAATCCCGTGAGGAAACGCAGGGCATCACCGCGGCTCACCACGCGCACATCGAGGGGTTGATCGGGTGCGAACGGCACCTGGCCGGTCACGGTCACCGCTTCCTCAGCACCAGTGCTGCGTAGGGCCAGGTCAAGCCGGAGGCCCTCAGCCGCCAGGATCACCTGGCCACGCTCGAGGTTGAGGGCATAACGACCAACCTTGGCATCCTCAAGCGCAAGGTTGGTGCTGAGCTCCGGCAAGCCTTGTCCAAGGCGGTAACGGCCTTTCAGTCCGAGGGCGCCCTGCAAAGCGGGGGGCACCGGCGCCACCAAGGCCAGCAGGCTGAAGGGCAGGTGATCAAGAGAAAAGCTGCCTTCACCAGTCTGCAACGGCCCCTGAATCGTCGCAACGAAGGGCTTGATTTGCAGAGCCCGATCCTGGTCATCGCCCTCAACCCAGAGGTGCCCACGAGCCTTGAGATCCAGGTCGAGCTCCGCAAGACTTTGGCCTTGCAGTTGGATCACGGCATCCACCTGACCACGCAGATCCTCAGGATGAAAGGAGCTGTCGTTCCGGCGAGCCTGTTCCTGTTGCTGCAGAGTCTCGCGACTCTCGCGGAGCGCACGCAGCTGACCATCGAGAGAACCTCCGAAGGTGTTCACCAAGAGGGTGCCGAGATCACTGGCCCGCCCCCGGGCGGGGGGTAAGTCCTCGTTGAGCTGAGGCAGGCTGAGGGCCCCGGCAGTGAGCCAGCGCATGCTGAGTCCCCGGGCCTGCAGCTCGGCAGCCAGCCCACCCCCGAGTCGTCCTTTGGCCTTGAGCAACATCTGACCGCTGTCGGGCGGAAGCAGCTCGCCGCTGACCAGGTAATTCCTGTTGTCGTACTGGAGCTGCAGACGGGCCTGTCGCAACTGCAGGCCCATCAAGCCCGGGTAGCGGAGGGTGAGATCACCGGCCATCGCCAATGGCTGGAGACCGAGACTGCCCTGGCCATCCAAGCGGCCGTAGAGCCCTTCAAAGCGTCCTTTAGGAGGCAAGGCAAGTTCCAGGCCATCCAGGCTCAGGCCCCTGGCCTGCCAGCGATAGGCAGCCGGGGTGCCGTCTAGCACCAGCTCGCCGTTGCGTCGGGTCAGCAGCACCCGACGTGGCAACCAATTGCGACCGAGGGTTGCTTCCAAGCTGCCAGGGAGCACAGACCCAACCGAGGCCATGTGCAGACGTCCACCGCCACCGGACACACCCTCAAACCGCCCTCGCCAAGTTTCCAGCAGTCGCAGCGTGCCGGCCCTGGGATCCTCAAGCCTGAGCTGGAGATTGGGCTGCAGCGCCGTCAGGGGGCCATGGACCTCACCAAAAGCCGAGAGGCTGCCGTCCATGGGCGTGCCCAGGATTGGACCGACCCTGGCGAGAGGGAAGGCATCGAGGCGCAACTGGGCTGCCAGGGTCCCCAACTTGAGGCCGCCACGGCCAAGAGCCAGGGGCAGCGTCGCTTGGGCCTGAAGCAAGGGGCTCTGGAAATCACGCAGCTGCAGCGCTGATCGGGCAGCACTCCAGTCGGCCTGAAGCGACCAACGCTCCAACAGTGGATTGCGGGCCTGCTCCAGCTGAAGCGAAAGGGCCGGGCTTTGCGTGGCACCTGTGAGGGCCAACGAACCGTTGAGGGGGGCTTGGGTACCAAGCAGTTCTGGGACCAGCGGGAGCTGTTTCCAGGCCTCACCAGCCAGCTGCAGCTGCTGACTGCGGATCGCCAACCGGGGATAGAGGGCACCGTTCAGACGAACGGCCACACCTGGGCCCTGGACGGCCAGACGCTCCAGCCGAGCCGTGGGTGCCTTGGCCTGACGCCAGTCGGCACTGAGGGCAAGGGTCAGATCGAGAGCATCGGCCAACGGAACACTCTCAGGGAGTGCCCAGCGGCCAGCAAGCCGAAGACGGGGCTGACGCCAAGGCCCATTGAGCCTGGCCTTGAGGTTGCGGTCATGCCCCGGTTCCCTCAGGCTCGCGCTGAGGTCGAACGAACGGTTCAGATCGACGCGGCCGGCCAGACGAGCGCGATAGCTGCCGTAACGCCACTCGCTGTTGGGCAAGAACAACCGCTGACCTCGACAGGTGAGGCGCCACTGCGGATTACGCAGGGGTTCGGGAAGGGGCTTGCCCTGCACCTCAAAGTCCACCAACGTCAGGCCTCCCTGACAGCCGGCCCTGCCCTGGCGCCAGCTCAAACGCAGATCAGCCCCCAGTTGTCCGCGGAGACGCAGCGGCAAACCAGGGGGCAGCACCCCCTCGAAGGGTGCCAGTCGCACCCGCTCCAACCGAGTCTGCAGATCAAATTCGGGGTTCACCCAGCGCCCGCGTCCTTGAAGGGACACCCGGCCCTGGTCTGGAAGGGTGACACCAAGGGCCAAGTCGCCCCAGCTTTCTGCCAGATGCACCGTGCCCCTCCCCGAGGCCCGAAGCACAAGACCAGCGGGTTGAACCGCCAAGCGCGCCGGATCAAGCAAACGAACCCTGAGGTCCAATTTTGGTGGCGCCCCGCCGGTGGAGGGACCAGGCACCCAATAGACCCCCTGGGCATTCCGCCTGAGCTCCACCCTCGCTCCCCGCAAACTGAGGGTGGCCACCGGACGCCAGCGACGCAGGCTGGCCAGAGGGTCGATCTGAACGGTGAGGGACGTGAGCGAAGCCCGAGATTGATCCTTAGGTCCCGGCAGGACCTCTGAGGGACCAATCGCCAAGCCCCATGGCCTTAAACCCTTGTAAGCACCAATGCGCAATGGATGTCCCAGGGGCTTGGAGAGCTGGGCTTCCAATCCGGGCTTGACCCGGTCAAATACTTCAGCAGCGATCCGGTCGAGCGCAATCCAGGTCAGGCCACCCCCCGCAAGGAGCAGCAAGCCACCCCGCAGACACCAGCGGGACAGAGTCTGCGTTGTGACACCACGCCCCTCCAACGCTGCAGACTCCCCGGGCGAGTGCGCAAAATAACTCCCTCGCCCCTGATTCACCAGCCCATGTCTCTCCCCGATCTACTTCAACGATCCATTGTTTGGCTGGCCTGGGGAGGCCTGGGCTTTGGGGTGCTCACCGTGGTGGCTTTCCTGGCGGGCTGGGGGCTGCGCTTCCGTCTGGTGGGGGTCACAAGCTTCACCCTGCTGCTGGCAGTGAGCTGCTGGGCCTTTAGCGTCAGTTACACCCCGCCTGTACGGATTGAAGGTGCCGTACGGGTGCCGGTCGTGTTCGACAACGGCGATGACCTGGTGGTGGCCCAGGCACCGGCCACCATGCCAATCGAGGCCATCGAACCCACCCTCGCCCAACTGGCCGCCAATTTGCGCAGCAACGGCCGCAGTAGTCAGAGCGTCGTCATTCGTCTCCGGCAGCTCCAGGCGGCGGGTGAGGGCAGCAGCACGCCTGTGTTGCTGGGCAAGGTGGTGGTGGAATGAGCGCTGGCGGTGGTGCCGAGCCAAGGGGCGACAGCATTCCGCTGGCGGCATTGCCCACCAGCTTCCGTGATGAAGAGAAGGCGCTCAACGCTGCTGGAATCGCGAGCTGGGAGGGTGTTCGGACCCTCGATGAGCTGCAGCTGAGTCGCCTGGCCCGCAGCGGACGGGCAACGGCACGGAATCTCCGCCGCCTGCAAGGCATGGCCGTCCTGATTTGTGACTTGGACCTCGCCCCTGCCGATGCAGCCCTGTTGCTGCATGCCGGGGTGGCCACGGTGTCGGCCCTTGCCGCATCGACACCCCAAGATCTGGTCACCCGCACCGGTCGTCTCGAGCGGCAACTGCGCAGCGGACGCCCTCCTGTGGTGGACCTGCCCACGGCGCAGCGCTGGATCCAACGGGCGAAGCACTGGCAAACGACGAACTGACCCTGGGGTGCTGCGCTGCACGGCCCAACCGGTATCAAATGAATCAAGTCCATGGAGGAGGCAGCATGCGGCACCTCTTTCTTCCTTTAACGCTCAGCGTCGCCTTGATCGGGGTTGTTCCCGCCCTTCGGGCCCAACAATCCAGCCTGCTCGAAAGCGTCAAGCGCAACCCACAGGAAGCCCAAGCCCTCTGCAATCAATTCAAGGCACTGAACGCACAGGGCGTGTCCGCCACCTCGCCACAGGCGATCAACAACTTGGCGAAGCAGCGCGGCCTCACTCGTCAGGATGCGGAGATTCTGGCCACCTATGTGATCGGCCTCTACTGCCCGGATGTGCGCTGATCAGCCCCTGTTCCGGCGGCGCAGCGACTGCTCCCTCTTGACCCCCGACGGCATCCGTCTTCAAGCCTCCCTCTGGCGCCCTCTGGGGGAGGGTCCCTGGCCGGCTCTGTTGATGCGCCAGCCCTACGGCAGGGCGATCGCTTCCACGGTCACCCTGGCGCACCCGCAGTGGTGGAGCGAGCAAGGTTTTCTGGTGATGGTGCAGGACGTTCGCGGGCAGGGGGAATCGGAGGGACACTTCGATGGGTTCGGCCAGGAGGCCGCAGACACCGCTACCACCCTGCACTGGCTGCGCAGCCACCCGAACTGCAACGGCCGCATCGGCCTCTACGGCTTTTCTTATCAGGGGTTCACCCAACTGGTGGCCGATGAGGGCACCGAACCGCCCGACTGCTTGGCACCGGCCATGACGGGCCTTGATGAGAGGGAGCACTGGAGTTGTGAAGGGGGCGCTCACTGGTGGCATCTCGGCCTGGGCTGGGGATTACAGCTGGCTGCCCTGCAGGCGGCCCGGCGGGGCAATCGCCAGGGCTGGCAGACGATCCGTCAGTCCCTCGAGAGCGGTCGCTATCTCGGGGAAGGACTGAGCTTGTTGGAGGAGCATGACCCCCATGGCATGGCCCTGCGCTGGTTCCAGAGCGATCCAGAAGAGCGACACGTCTGGCCCCGGCACACCGCTCCCAAGGAGTGGCTGGCGCAACCGATGCTGATCATTGGGGGTTGGTGGGACCCCCATCTACGCGGCTGCCTGAACCTGATGGAACGCAGCCTGGCGGCCGGTGGCCAGCCGGAACTGCACATCGGCCCAGCCACGCACCTGCAGTGGTGGCCAGCCGTGCAGGAGCTCCATCGGCGCTTCTTCCAGCGCCACCTGCAAGAACAGAGCGGCGTCTGCAACGCGTCAGCGTCGAAGGAGCCGCGCTTGCAGCTCTGGGATCAACGGCTGGAGCGCTGGAGTGCCTGCGAGAACCCAGCCCCCCAGGGCGGCCACTGGCAGCTGGAGGGCAGCGGACTGAGCTGTCATGACCCCCTAGCGGGCCGGCTCCTGCCACAGACCGGCAAGCAAAACGATGCGAACCGCTCCGACGTTGAACCACCCAGTGGGGACGCATCGATGGTGGTGCTGGTTCACGACCCCTGGCGTCCAGCACCCGCTGTCGGTGGACACCTCAGCCCAACGCCTGGGCCATGCGAGCGCGGCTCGCAGGATGCCCGCAGCGATGTGGCCACCTTCACAAGCTTGCCCCTGCAGGAGGCTTGTCTGCTGCGAGGCTTTCCGGAGCTCGAGCTGAACGCCTGGGCCGATCAGGAGGGGTTTGACCTCTGCGCCGCCCTCTCCGTGATCCCGGTGGCCAGCGAAGCGGTGCAGCAACTGAGCACTGGCGTGCTGCGCCAGAGGGGTGAACAAGCCCTGCAACCAAGGACGCTGCGGGTGCAGCTGCAGCCGCTGGAAGCCGAACTCCAAGTAGGGGATCGCCTGAGGATCTCACTGGCGGGAGCAGCCTGGCCTGCGATTGCGATCAATCCAGGCCACACCAACTCAGCCTGCGGCGCCCCGGACCCACACTGCCGCGTGATCAGCATCGCCATCGATGTCGCAGGAGCATCGCTGCGATTTGCGCCGCTCCTCTTCCCCCCGTTGCCCTAAACCTCCGGCAAACTGGGCCCCATGATCGCTCGCCAACATCGTGAACACCGCCGCCTGCCTGCTCGCCCTCGCCCTCAGCGGCCCACTGGCGGCCGTGCTGCCAAGCGGCGCAACGTTGGCTCAGAGCAAAACAGCCGTTGCGCAGACCTTTGCGCAGACTGTTGCGCAGACCACCCCGGCACCGACCACCAGCCTGACGGCGACCCAGGCCAACGAAGCAGCCCGGACCCTTCTAGAAGCCATCAAGGCCAAAGACGGCCAAGCGATCTACCAAGGGCTCTCCGATCCCCTGCGCAACAGCACCACAACGGGAGCGGTGCAGCAGCGGATGAACCGCTCACCCAAAGTCAGCTCCTACCGGATCAGCGAGATCTCCCGCGGGATCGATGACACCACCGTGGAAGCTTTCGCCGTGGTGGAGACCCGCAAAGGAGAGGTTCCCCTGCTGCTAGTGCTCGATGACAACGGCAAGTTGGTGGCCTGGAAGTGGGTCGGCACCACCCTGCCGATCGAGACCACGGCCCTCAAGTTTGTGAACGATCTGAAAGCAGGCCGCTGGATTGCAGCCCGCTACTACCTCGACCTTGATTTCCAGAAGGAGCTCAGCCCCCAGGACCTGCAGCGCAAGTGGACCAAGCTGTCGCGCACCCTCGGCGGCGTGCAGAAGATCAAGAGCGCCCTCGTGGCGAGCCAGGGCGGCGAACAGCAACTGGTGCTGGTGACGATTCAGTTCGGCAAGGTCACCGACAACCTGTTCGTGATCTTCAACCGCCAGGGGCGGATCATCAACGTCGACTTCTCCTCAGATCTGGTCTGATCCGGATCAGGACACCAGCACGAACGGTTCTGCTCCGTTTTTTCCGCTTAAGCTCCCGCCCAATCAAGCGTCTGCCGGAATGACCAGCACAGTTCTCGACTGGATGGTTGAGGACGCTCAGCGTCTTGCCGAGTGCCGACACGACCATCCCTTTGCTGTGCTTGGTCCTCAGCCTCTGCAGGACGGCAGCTGGGTGGTGAGGGTGTGGATGCCAGAGGCGCGGTCGGTGACCCTGCTGGCGGGGGGCCAGGAGGTCCCCACACAGACGCCCCACCATCCCTGGATCTTTGAGGCGTCCCTGAGCCATGACCCAGGCTGCAGCTACACGGTGCGTGTCGAGCGGGGAGAGATCACCCACGAACAGCACGATCCCTGGGCCTTCCGTGATGAGTGGATGGGAGAGATGGATCGCCATCTCTTTGCCGAGGGCAACCATCACCACATCTGGCGGCGTATGGGTGCCCACCGCACAGCGCGCAACGGCATCGACGGGGTGATGTTCTGCCTCTGGGCCCCTCATGCCCGCAGCGTGAGTGTGATCGGTGACCTCAATTCCTGGGACGGCCGCCACCACCCCATGCAGCAGCGACTGGGAGGGATCTGGGAGCTCTTCGTTCCCGGTCTGTCCGAGGGACAGCTTTACAAATACGAAATTCGGACCCAGGAGGGCCACTGCTACCAGAAGGCTGATCCCTACGGTTTCCAGCACGAGGTACGCCCGGCCACAAGTTCTGTGGTGAGCCACCTGAATGGCTTCCACTGGAGCGACGGCAGCTGGATGCAGCAGCGCGACAGCCGCAATGCCCTTGATCAGCCGATTGCGGTGTATGAAATGCACCTCGGCAGCTGGATCCATGCCTCCGCGGAGGAGCCCTTCATTGAGCCCGATGGCTCAGCTCGTGCTCCAGTGCCCGCAGCAGATCTCAAGCCGGGTGCCCGCCTCCTCACCTATCCGGAACTGGCGGATCGCCTGATCCCCTACGTGAAGGAACGGGGCTTCACCCACATCGAACTGATGCCCATCACCGAGCATCCCTTCGATGGCTCCTGGGGATATCAGGTCACCGGCTGGTACGCCCCCACCAGCCGCTACGGCACACCGGATGAGTTCCGTGCCTTCGTGGATCGCTGCCATGCCGAAGGCATTGGCGTGATCATCGACTGGGTGCCTGGCCACTTCCCGCGCGACAGCCATGGCCTCGCCTTCTTCGATGGCTGCCATCTCTATGAGCATGCCGACCCTCGCATCGGCGAGCACAAGGAGTGGGGCACGCTGATCTTCAACTACAGCCGCAATGAAGTTCGCAACTTCCTTGTCGCCAACCTTGTGTTCTGGTTTGACCAGTTCCATATCGATGGCATTCGTGTGGATGCGGTGGCTTCCATGCTGTATCGCGACTACCTGCGGCCCGATGGTGAATGGCTACCGAACGAACATGGCGGCAGGGAAAACACTGAGGCGGTGCGCTTCCTGCAACAGGCCAACCACGTGCTGTTCCAGCACTTCCCTGGTGCCCTCTCCATCGCAGAGGAATCCACCACCTGGCCCATGGTGACCCAACCCACGGATATCGGTGGCCTGGGCTTCAACCTCAAATGGAACATGGGCTGGATGCACGACATGCTCGATTATTTCGAGCTGGATCCCTGGTTCCGCCAGTTCCACCAGAACAACATCACGTTCTCAATCTGGTACAACTACACCGAAAACTTCATGCTGGCGCTCAGCCACGATGAAGTGGTGCACGGCAAGAGTCATCTTCTCCACAAAATGCCTGGGGATGACTGGCAGAAATATGCGAACACACGAGCGCTGCTTGCTTACATGTGGACCCATCCCGGTAAGAAGACGATCTTTATGGGGATGGAATTCGGCCAGCGCGCCGAATGGAATGTGTGGGGTGATCTGCAGTGGGATCTTCTCCAGTTCGAACCCCATCAAGGCCTGCAGCGGATGGTCGGCGACCTGAATGCTCTTTACAAAGCCGAACCCGCGCTCTGGCGCGACGACTTTGATCAATACGGCTTCCAGTGGATCGACTGCAATGACAACCGTCATTCAGTGATCAGCTTCATGCGTCGTGAAAGCGCAGGTGGCACTTGGCTGGTGGTGGTGGCCAACTTCACGCCCCAAAGTCATTCTCACTACCGAGTGGGTGTTCCCATCGCCGGTTTCTACGAGGAGATCTTCAACACCGATGCGGCCCAATACGGGGGCAGCAACATGGGCAACATGGGCGGCAAGCCCACCGATGAATGGGGCATCCATGGCTACGACAATTCCCTGGATCTCTGCCTGCCGCCCCTCAGCTTGATGGTCTTCCGTCACGACCCAAAGCGGAGTCTCATCTCCGCCACCGATGACGCAGCAGGGTCGTCCGCCTCCGTGTGACGAACACCCCGGACTGCCCCGAAGCGCTTGCGATCTCGGCGGTTCTCTCAGGTAGGTTGCCGTCTTCACCTCGACGCATCCATGAGCGACTCACTGCCCCTGCTGCTCCGTGCCGCCCGCGGCGAGTCAGTCGAGCGTCCCCCGGTCTGGATGATGCGCCAGGCAGGCCGTTACATGAAGATCTATCGGGACCTGCGTGATCGCTACCCCAGCTTCAGGGAGCGCTCCGAGAACCCTGATCTTTCCTACGAGATCTCGATGCAGCCGTTCCACGCCTTCAACCCTGACGGCGTGATCCTGTTCTCCGACATCCTCACGCCCCTACCCGGCATGGGGATCGATTTCGACATCATCGAGAGCAAAGGTCCGCAGATCGGTGACCCGATCCGCACGATCGAGCAGGTCAACGCCCTGCGCCCCCTCAACCCTTCCGAGTCGATGCCCTTCGTCGGTGAGGTGCTCGGCAGGTTGCGTCAGAGCGTTGGCAATGAGGCAGCGGTGCTGGGTTTCGTCGGAGCTCCGTGGACTCTGGCCGCCTATGTGGTCGAGGGCAAAAGCAGCAAGAACTACGCGGTGATCAAGGCCATGGCCTTCCGAGAACCGGACATTCTGCACAAGCTGCTGGATCATTTCGCCGAGTCGATCGCCAGCTACCTGCGCTATCAGATCGATTCCGGCGCCCAAGTGGTGCAGATGTTCGACTCCTGGGCCGGCCAGCTCAGCCCTGCTGATTACGACACCTTTGCTGCCCCTTACCAGAAGAAGGTGGTCGATCTGGTCAAGCAGACGCACCCCGACACCCCTTTCATCCTCTACATCTCTGGCAGCGCTGGCGTGATCGAGCGGATGGCCCGCACGGGTGTGGACATCGTGTCCCTCGACTGGACCGTGGATATGGCTGAAGCCTTGGCCCGGCTCCCTGAGCATATCGGTGTGCAAGGCAACGTGGATCCAGGCCTGCTGTTCGGAACCCCCGCAGCTATCCGCGATCGGATCGACGATTGCGTGCGCAAGGCCCGTGGCCGGAAGCACATCCTCAATCTCGGCCATGGCATCCTGCCGGGTACGCCGGAGGAAAACGGTGCAGCCTTCTTCGAGTCGGGTAAATCCGTGATGGATCGCCTCGGCGCGCTGGCCTGAGCACACCCTTTATGCCTGCCCGCATCCTGATCACCGGCGCCAGCGGCTGCGTCGGTCAGTACACCGCCGCCTGGTTGCTAGAGCACAGTGATGCGGAGCTGCTGCTCTGGCTGCGGGATCCCAGCAAGCTCACGGCGATCCGGAAGGACCACCCCAGGGTGCGTCTGCTGGTGGGAGATCTGAGGGAGACCGATCGCTTCGCCGCCGAACTGGCCAGCGTGACCCGTGTGATCCACACCGCCACGGCCTGGGGTGACCCGGAGCGGGCTCATCAAGTGAATGTGGTGGCCGTGAAGCGGATGCTGGCTCTGCTCAATCCGCTGCTGATCGAACAGATCACCTACTTCTCCACCGCGAGCATCCTGGACCGCCACCTGCGGCCTCTTCCTGAAGCTCTGGCCTACGGCACGGAATACATCCAAACCAAAGCGCAGTGTCTCCAAGACTTGGAACAGCATCCCCTGGCGGAGAAGATCGTTGCGGTCTTTCCGACCCTGGTGTTCGGGGGGCGCGTCGATGGCAGCAGTCCGTTTCCCACCAGCTACCTCACCGAAGGGCTGGCCGAAGCGAGCAAGTGGTTGTGGTTGGCGCGATGGCTCCGAGCTGACGCCAGTTTCCACTTCATCCATGCCGCCGACATCGCTGCCATCTGTGGCCATCTGGCCACCACCCCCCACGGCCCCAATCCTGAGCCGGGCCAAGGACCCGTGCGCAGGATCGTGATGGGGCAGCAGGCCATCAGCGTGAACGAAGCGGTCGCCACGCTCTGCCGTTGGCGCGGCGTGAGGCGCACCCCTGGAGTTCCGCTCTGGGCCTGGCTGATCGAAACTCTGATCCGCATCCTGCCGATCGAGGTGAATGCCTGGGACCGCTTCTCGATCCGCCAACGGCACTTCATCCACGATCCCGTGAGTCAGCCGGAGAGCTTTGGAGAACGGAGCCATGGGCCAAATCTGACGACTGTGTTGCAAGACAGCGGGCTGCCGCAGCGTGGCAGGCCCAAACCAGCGTTAAAGTGATGCCAACAGCACGATCCAAAATCGTCATGGTTCAACGCCTGCGTTCTCTTCTCTCCTCCTGCTTTGCTCTGCTGCTGGTTCTCGGCCTTGGTGTTGCCTCCGTCAACGCGGCCACCGTTGAGGTGAAGCTCGGCACCGATTCCGGCATGCTCGCTTTCGAGCCCAGCACCGTCACCATCAAGGCTGGCGACACCGTCAAGTTCGTCAATAACAAGATGGCCCCCCACAATGCCGTCTTCGACGGTCATGATGAACTCAGCCACTCCGATCTCGCTTTCGCTCCGGGCGAATCCTGGGAAGAGACCTTCAGCACCGCTGGCACCTACGACTACTACTGCGAGCCCCATCGTGGTGCTGGCATGGTTGGCAAAGTGATTGTTGAGTGATTTCACTCTTCCGTTCTTGAGATTCTCCACAGGGGATCTTCAAGCCCTGATTTGAAAAACATCAAAACCCGACCCAATGCTTTTGCTGTTGGGTCGGGCTTTTTTTTTTGCGGAAGCTGGATAGGGTGAGCCGAGAGACCCCTCCCCGCCGTGCACGAGCCTGGCCGCTGGATCGCATGGACCATCAGCGTGTGCCTCAGCCTTTGGTTCGGCCTGCTGGTTGAGGCACCGGTCTTGGCAGTCACGACCAGCAGCATCGAACTGACAGGCGATCGTGAGAACGGTGCTCAGCTATTCGCCGCCAACTGCGCCGGCTGTCACATGGGTGGAGGCAATGTGATTCAGGCCAGCCGCACCCTCAGCCTGGAGGATCTTCAGGCCCACCTGGAGGCCTACAGCGAAGACCGTCTCGGGGCGATTGAGTATCAGATCGAATACGGACGCAATGCGATGCCTGCCTATGAAGGCAAGCTCACGGACCAACAGATTGCTGATGTGGCGTCCTACGTGGAAGAGCAAGCGGAACGGGGTTGGCAACGATGAGCCGCAAAGCCCTCAAGGATTTTGTTCACGCCGTTGAACACAGTGCAGCGCTCAGACGCGAACTGCATGCCATCAGCGCCATAAGCGATCTACTCGAACTCGCTCATCGCTGGGGCTTTTCGATCAATCAACAGGATCTCGACGAGGACGAACGTTGCGATGCCCTTGAGGGCTGGTTTGAAGCCAGCAGGATCAGGCGTTAACTCAGCGACAGCGTTCAAGCACTGCGAGGTAAAGCGCTTCATCCACCTCGCGGATGTCGTATTCGGTGGGCATCGCACCGTGGTGGTGCTCATGGACCACGGTCCAGCACATGCGCTCTAAATCCTGCGGTTTGGGTCCATAAAGCTCGTCAACTCGCGCTACGAGCGCTGTCACCAAGGCAGGATCCACTTCACTCCTCTCAGCCATTGCTGCTGACCTGCCATCCAACGCATTCGGTTGACCCTACCCAGCGGGGCCGGTTTGCCGCAGCCTGCCGCGCAGACCGAACGGATCGGATCGGTTCTCCGCTCCCCAGGGCCTTCCTCCGTTCATACGGTTGATTCAGCAGAACCAGACCCATGCAACCCACGGCCGAACAGTTCACCGAAAAGGCCTGGGCCGCAATCCTTTCGGCCCAGCAGCTTGCCCAGAGTCGCCGCCATCAACAGCTGGAAACCGAACATCTGCTCTTGGCACTGCTGGAGCAAAACGGACTGGCCACGCGGATCCTCGAAAAGGCGGACGTTTCTCCCCCCGCCCTGCAAAACGCCGTTGACCTTCATCTCAGCCATCTGCCGGCCCTGCAGTCCCCTGCAGAGTCGGTGTACCTGGGCAAGGGCCTTAGCAACCTATTGGAGCGGGCCGAGCAGCTCAAGCAGAGTTATGGCGATCGCTACCTTTCGATCGAGCATCTGCTGCTCGCCCTCGCCGATGATCCCCGCTGTGGTCAACGGCTTCTCCAGCAGGCCGGCACCAATGCCAAAGCTCTCAAAACTGCCATTGATGCCGTGCGCGGCAGCCAAACCGTGAATGATCAAAACCCGGAGGGCACCTATGAATCCCTCGAGAAATATGGCCGTGACCTCACCGCCGCCGCCCGCGACGGCAAGCTCGATCCGGTGATCGGCCGGGATGAAGAGATTCGACGCACGATCCAGATTCTCAGCCGCCGCACCAAAAACAACCCGGTACTCATCGGTGAACCCGGCGTCGGCAAGACCGCGATCGTGGAGGGGCTGGCCCAGCGGATTGTGAACGGCGATGTGCCCCAGGCCCTGCAGAACCGTCAGCTCATCGCCCTCGACATGGGCGCGCTGATCGCCGGTGCCAAATATCGCGGTGAATTCGAGGAGCGGCTCAAGGCTGTGCTCAAGGAGGTGACGACCTCCGAGGGCCGCATCGTGCTGTTCATCGATGAAATCCACACCGTCGTGGGAGCCGGCGCCACCGGCGGCGCCATGGATGCGAGCAACCTGCTCAAGCCGATGCTGGCCCGGGGCGAACTGCGCTGCATTGGTGCCACCACCCTCGATGAGCATCGCCAACACATTGAGAAGGATCCAGCCCTCGAGCGTCGCTTCCAGCAAGTGCTGGTGGATCAACCCACGGTGGAAGACACGATCTCCATCCTGCGCGGGCTGAAAGAGCGCTATGAAGTGCACCACGGCGTGCGCATCGCCGATAGCGCCCTGGTGGCCGCGGCCGTGCTCAGCAGCCGCTACATCGCCGACCGCTTCCTTCCCGACAAAGCGATCGACCTGGTGGATGAATCCGCCGCACGCCTGAAAATGGAGATCACCTCCAAACCGGAGGAGATCGATGAGATCGATCGCAAGATCCTGCAATTGGAAATGGAGAAGCTGTCTCTTGGCCGCGAATCGGATGCGGCCAGCCAAGAGCGGCTGGAACGTCTGGAGCGAGAGCTAGCCGAGCTTGCCGAACAGCAGAGCAGTCTCAATGCCCAGTGGCAGCAGGAAAAGGGCGCCATCGATGAGCTCTCGGCCCTGAAGGAGGAGATCGAACGCGTACAACTCCAGGTGGAGCAAGCGAAGCGGAACTACGACCTCAATAAGGCCGCTGAACTGGAATACGGCACCCTGGCCAGCCTCCAGAAACAGTTGAGTGAGAAGGAAACGGCCCTCGCCAGCGACGAAGCGGGTGCTGGCAGTGGTGAGAAGTCGTTACTGAGAGAGGAAGTCACCGAGGACGACATCGCCGAGGTGATCGCCAAATGGACTGGAATTCCCGTCGCCAAGCTGGTGCAGAGCGAAATGGAGAAACTGCTTGGTCTCGAAGACCAGTTGCATGAACGGGTCGTGGGCCAGCAGCAGGCGGTCAGCGCCGTTGCCGATGCGATCCAGCGCTCTCGGGCCGGCCTCAGCGACCCCCATCGACCGATCGCCAGCTTCCTCTTCCTCGGCCCGACCGGTGTGGGCAAGACGGAACTCTCCAAAGCTCTGGCGGCGCAGCTGTTCGACAGCGAGGACGCCATGGTGCGCATCGACATGTCGGAATACATGGAGAAGCACAGCGTCAGCCGCCTGATCGGTGCCCCTCCGGGCTACGTGGGCTACGAAGCAGGTGGTCAGCTCACAGAAGCAGTTCGCCGCCGTCCCTACGCGGTGATCCTGTTTGACGAGGTGGAAAAAGCCCACCCCGACGTGTTCAACGTGATGCTCCAGATCCTTGATGACGGGCGCGTCACCGATGGGCAAGGGCGCACGGTGGATTTCACCAATGCGGTGCTCATCCTCACCAGCAACATCGGCAGCCAGTCGATCCTCGATCTCGGCGGCGATGACAGTCAGCACAGCGAAATGGAACGCCGGGTGAACGAGGCCCTTCGCGGCCACTTCCGGCCCGAGTTTCTCAACCGTCTGGATGACCAAATCATCTTCCACAGCCTGCGCCGCGAAGAGCTGCGTCAGATCGTGAGCCTTCAGGTGGAGCGCCTGCGCCAGCGCCTAGGCGAACGCAAGCTGGGGCTGGCCATCAGCGAAGACGCCACCGACTGGCTGGCGAATGCCGGCTACGACCCGGTCTATGGCGCCCGGCCGCTCAAGCGAGCGATCCAGCGAGAACTGGAAACGCCGATTGCCAAAGCAATCCTGGCAGGGCGCTACGGCGACGGCGGCACGGTGGATGTGGCCGTCGATCAGGAGCAGTTGGTGCTGCGCTGAATCAGCTCGCTGCAGAGCTGAACCAACCTGGAAGCGCTTCGTAGCAAGCTGCATTGGCCCGATTCTCCCGGGCCTCCACCTTCCAGCAGCAGCTGCGGCCGTGATCACGGTCGAGTAACAGAGCATTCGCCCAGCTCCAGAGCAGCTGGGCGCTGGCTTCCATGCCCACGTTCTCCATCACGCGTAGATCGAGGGCACCCTGCGCGTGCAAGCGCTCCCACTCAGGCAGCAGGGGGTCATCAGCATTGACCAGAAACGTGTGGTCGAACTGCTGGCGCAGTTGGGCCTCTAAGGGCCGCAGGCTGGAGAAATCCACCACAAAGCCATTGGCGTCCAGCTCACGGGCTGAAAACCAGAAGGTGAAACTCCGGCTGTAGCCATGCACGAAGCGGCAGTGCCCCTGGTGCTGCCACTGACGATGGCAGCAGGGATAGCCATCAAAGTGCTTACTGCAGGTGTATCCAGCGGGGGGCGACGACATCAGAACAGGGAAGGAATCGCACTGCGGGAGGATCTTCCTGTCTACATCTGCAGGCTCCCCGATCCGATGCAGCCTCCCTCCACCGCCTTCCTCGATCAGCTTCGCTTCAATGAAGCCGGTCTGATCCCCGCCATCGCCCAGGACTGGCTGGATGGTGCCGTGCTCATGCAGGCCTGGATGAACCGGGAGGCACTCGAGCGCAGCCTCTCAAGCGGAGAAGTGCACTACTGGAGCCGCTCGCGGCAGGAGCTCTGGCACAAGGGAGCCACCAGTGGCCACACCCAAAAACTCAAGGGAATGCGCTACGACTGCGACGCCGATGTGCTGCTACTCACAATCGAGCAGACCGGTGATGTGGCTTGCCACACCGGAGCGCGCAGCTGCTTCTATGACGACAGTTTCGGGCCCGGTGGCCGGTCAGCCAGCGGCGGTGGTGCCCAGGCGGAGCCACCGCCGGCGGATGTTTGCACGGAACTCATGCGCGTGATCGAAGGTCGGCGCGATCAGCCCGAACCGGGGAGCTACACCAACAAACTGCTGGAGGGCGGCGACAACAGCATCCTCAAAAAGATCGGCGAGGAGAGCGCCGAATTCGTGATGGCCTGTAAGGACGACAACGCGTCCGAGATTGCCGGCGAAGCCGCAGACATCATTTTTCACCTGCAGGTGGCTCTCGCTCACCATGGCGTGAGCTGGCGCGAAGTTCAGCAGGTGCTGGCTGCCCGGCGCGGCGCCCCCAGGCGGGACTAGGCAGGCCAAAGCGCGTCGGCTGGAGCCGCAACCATTCCAAGGTGAGACGATCTCGCGCTGAGAGCTTCAACACCGGTGTCCCTCCCTGGTGCAGCGCCATCGCATCCCCAGGATCCGGACTATGCCCCCACAAACCGAAGCCATGGCCCAGCTCATGAAGCGCGGCGGCTTGGAGCACCGGCGCTCGCAACTCCGGGGACACCAACACGCGAACCTGGGGCTCCAGCCGCCACTCACCCTGCCGACGGGCCGCCACCACGTTCAACAGGCTGCGTCCATTGCTCGCCCTCCAGCCACTCGCCAACCTCCTCAACGGAGGACGACGGCGCTCAATGCGCAGATGAGCCCGATTCGGCTCTGTCACCGGCCGAATCGGCACGAGCTCTGACCAGCTGCCGATCGCGGCGTCCACAGCCGTCAGCCAGCGACGCTCCCAGCGATCAGGCTCTTGACCAAGAGCAGGTTCCACCCAGATGCACCAGACGGGAAGGCTTGGTGGGCCTTCAACCGTGGTGGCCAATGCATCGGCGTAGCCAACAGAAGCCGCTGCCCCAGAAGCCTGAAGCGTCACGTCCAGCACACGCAGTTCCTGCGCCGGGGGGCAGGGATCAGTCGTCACGCGGCGGGCAGACCGACCCCACGGGCCATCAACGTGGCCAACAGAGGCACCAGGGCAAATCCCACCAATTCCACATTGATGATCCAGCCAAGCCGCTTGGCAAGGGCCTCACTGACCTTGGGGAGCTCCCCTTTCCGCAGCGGGATGGCCCAGAGGATGTAGGTGACCGTGGGATACAGCGACAGAGCACCCACGCTCAGATACAGACCCACCTTCCACCAGAACAGGGGGTTCTCGGTGTAAAAGCTGCTGCCCTGCCCGAAATACAACACCCGCAAAATGCCACTCACCAGCAGCGCCAAGGCAGCAATGCCATAAACGATGTCGGTAATCACCATCGCTGTGGCCGACCGCCGATCGGGATCAGGCCGCAACAAGCGTCGCTCCACCACCAGGGCGGCGAAGCAGAGCATGAAGCTCAGGTAGTGCACGTAGGCCACACCGGCGCTCTTGGCGATCTCGGGAGTCAACACGGTGGCCAGAGGCATGGGTTAGGCAGCGAAGAGGCTGACAGTAGCGACCCCGCTGGCCGCGACGCCGCCACCAAGGCGACAAGTGGGTGACAGCGAGGCGACAACCAAGCGATAACCGGAGATTCCACAGCGGGAAGCCTGCAAAACAACAGCCAGGCAAACACAAAGAAAAGCGAAACTATGCAGCAATTCCGAATAACGCACAAAGCATAAAATCTGCACTCTTTATTACACCTCAATAGGGAAAAGCTTTTCGTTCTAGGTTCAAAAAACACCGGAGTCAACCTGGAGTTTCTGATGGTGAGTTCACTCAGTGCCTTCCTTGGAGAAATCGGACGACATCAACTGCTCACCCCAGAGCAAGAACTCACTCTCGGACGCAAGGTTCAGGCAATGGCGGCCATCACCGAGCGCTGCATGCTTGCTGGTGGTTCAGGCCCAGCCTGTGCTTACAGCGATGACGAAAAACGCACGATCAAACGTGGAGAGAAAGCCAAGAACCAGATGATCACGGCCAATCTTCGCCTTGTGGTGAATCTGGCCAAGCGCTACCAGGGCAAAGGTCTTGATCTGCTGGATCTCATCCAAGAGGGAACGCTTGGCCTCACCCGAGCCGTTGAGAAATATGACCCCACCCGTGGCCATCGCTTCTCCACCTATGCCTATTGGTGGATTCGCCAGGGCCTTAACCGCGCTCTTTCCACCCAAAGCCGCACGATTCGCATTCCTGTGAATGTGAATGAAAAGCTGACCAAACTGCGGGCCGCGAAGGCACGGCTGATGCAGCGCAATGGTCAACCCGCCAGCCCAGCCCAATTGGCCGAAACGATGCAGATTCCCCTCCCGGAAGTGGAGGATCTGCTCGCCTGTGAGCTGCGCAGCGTGACCGTAAGCCTGCAGGGAATCGTGAAATCGAAGGCCGATCCCTCCGAACTGGTCGATGTGCTTCCCAGCGATGAGCTGCCGCCGATGGAGCGGGCGGAGATCGCCGAACGCACCGCCTCAGCCTGGACGCTTCTTAACAAAGCCAATCTCACCCCCAAGGAGCGGACGGTGGTGATGCTGCGCTTCGGACTGGATGGCAGCCACGAGTGGCGCACCCTCGCTGAGGTAGCTCGCCAGATGGGATGCAGCCGCGAGTATTGCCGCCAGGTGGTGCAACGGGCCCTGCGCAAACTTCGCAAGACCGGGATCCAGCAAGGCCTCGTGGAGAGCGGGTTCTAACCCAGGTCGGTTCCCCTCCCTCGCCACGGGGGGGGCGCACAGCCCAAATTGGAATCAGATCCACGCATCCCTTGTGATGGCACAGGTTTTTGACGCGGGAGCCGCGAACGGAGGAGCTGCTGCAGGGCGATCGGGGAATGGCACTGTCATCGATAGCGAGGTCATCGACAGCGAGGTGATCGACAGCGAGGTGATCGATGAGGGGGTGTTTCGCCGCCTGCTCCGCCGTGCTGGTCGAACCATCGCCCGTCCCGCTCTTGAAGCCCTGGAGTTGGTTCTCGACCCAGCCACGCCTCCACAAGTGCGTTTAACGATGGTGGCGGCGCTCACCTACCTGCTGCTCCCCACAGACCTGATTCCCGACCTACTGCCCGTTGCCGGATTCAGCGATGATCTCGTAGCTCTCACGGCCCTGATCAGCTTGCACAGCAATCACGTCAGCGATGCCATCCGGCAGCGAGCACAACGCAAACTGGATCGCTGGTTCCCCAACGGTCGCCCATGAAGCGCTGGACCTCCGAGATCGAAACGGAACTCACCGTCCTCCTTAAGGACTGGCTGAAGCAGCAGGGACGCACCCAGGCAGATCTGCGGCGCAGCCTGCGAGCCAGCTCCACACGCATGCCCGCCCTCATGGAGGTGCTGGAGCGAGAGCATCGGCTCGGTGGTATGCCCCGCCTCGCCGCGAGGCTCTGCGCGATTGAGGCTGAATGGAGCACCACAGCCCAAATGCAGAGCGGCCACGAAGCCTCCGGACGATCGGATCTGGGCGGAGCAGACCCTGACCCCTTTGGACAGCTGGACCTCCTCCTTCAGGAGATCCGCGACGATCGCGTCAACTGAGCGGGATCAGCGGCAGGATGGTTCAAGTCACAGGTAAGTCGTGAGCCTGACCAACACCGCGATCACCTCCAAGGGCCTGCTGCTCGGGTTGCTCTCAGGGCTCAGCCTTGTCGCCCCAGTGGAACTACGGGCCCAGACCGAAGGATGGCTTTTGGGTCCCAACAGCCGGACCGGGCAAAACAGCAAGGTGGTGCCGACTGATTGCGTCGAAGGCGCCGACGGTTCAGTCACTTGCAACACCAAGATCGTCAATCCCCCCGGCGACACCCCTGCCAAGCCCTACTACCAACCCTTCAGCAACTAAAGAGACCCTTGACGCGCTCCAGTCGTCCCTTCCCTTCATTCCTGCACGCGGTCGACAGCGTTGAACGCATCGTGGCCAAAGTGCTGGCTGTGATCACCTGTGTGGTGATTGCCGCCTCGTTGCTGCAGCTCATCCAAAGGGTGGTTGTTTCCCTGCTCAACACCGGCAACACCTCCTGGCTGGGCGATGGTCTGATCAAAGTGCTCGGTGATCTCCTCACGGTGCTGATTGCCATCGAAGTTCTGCAGAACGTCACCAGTTACCTGCGCCGCCATGTGGTGCAGCTCGAGCTGGTGCTGGTCACGGCTCTCACCGCAGTCGCCCGAAAGGTGATCGTGCTGCCGGCGGGCTCGGAAGACAAACCGCAGCTCCTGGTCGGGCTGGGCGTGGCCTCGATTGCTCTTGCCGGTGCCTACTGGCTCGTCATGCGGGCGAGCAACCAACGACCGCTTCCGGGCGATCCTTCCACAGCAGAACCAACCAGAGCGTTCCTGGATCAGGATCCGTACGCTCAACACGGTGTCGGCGGTGAGGCTCTAAGTAAAGCGAATCCCCCACGCTGAGATCCCGCAGCTCCTCGGGTCCCTCAAGCCGAATGGTGGCACTGCCGCGAAGGACCACCAACCATTCATGCTCCTCCTGGTCATACCAGAAGCCTTGAGGGCTTGCTGCATCAGAGGAATGGATGGTTTGCAAACACCAGTCAGGACCTTGCTGAAGGGTTTGCACCACTTCCTCGCCCGCCGGTGGTGCAGACGATCCGAGCAGATTGTCTGTGCGATCCCCCACGGACTGTGGTGCATCACCCCAGCGCCTGCCGATTGCAAATCCCCAGGAGCTGGCCAACTGCACCACCTGGTTGTGATCCGTGCATGCTGCAAAGCGGGCCCGTCGTTCTGGATCCGCTTCTAGACACGCCACCAGAGCGTTCAGTTGGCGCACCTTATGGAGAAACTGCTGCAAATCTGCTTCCGCCAAGCGAGAACCTCTATCCAACGCCGTGATCCTGGCAACAGACGAATCGATGCTGCTCCACTGAGAGTCATGGCGATCTCGCGGATCCAAGATGACGGCCTCCAGCAGAACCCTGACCATTGGTGAACTGGAGGCAGGCTTCGCCAGCTACTGCCAAGCACTCAGGCGGCTGGTGTCCGAAGGACGTGATCTCCAAGCGATTCAACGCACGATCTGCTGGGATTATCTGGAGCGTCTGCACACCTGCCTTCCCCAGAGCTATCGCTCCCCGGTTGAACTGGTGCAGCGCTATCAGCGTGCCGCCCTCGAAGCTGGCGCAAAATAATCCAATCAACTGATTGGACGAAGGCCCCGATGAAGCTTCTGCGCTGGATCGCTGGTTTCTGCATCGCAGCCACCCTCAGCCTGGCCCCGTTCTCCATCAGCGCTCAGGCCGCAGATGGGGAGCAACTGTTTGACCTCCATTGCGCCGGATGCCATCCCCATGGGGGCAACATCATTCGTCGGGGACGCACGCTCCAACTCTCTGCACTCGAGAAGCGAGGACTCGACAACCAAGAGGCGATCGCCAGGGTGGCCCGAGAAGGCATCGGCCAGATGTCTGGCTATGGCGAAGTGCTCGCGGAAAACGGAGACATCGCAGTAGCCGCCTGGGTCTGGGACCAAGCTCAAAAGGCCTGGATCCAAGGGTAAACCTCTAATTCGGTCCAGATCTTTTGCCGCCAGTAAACGTCTTGCTGAAGCAGAGAAAGGATCTGAGCTCGGGATTCGCCTTCAAAAATCCCAAACACATGGGAACTGCTCTCCGTTGGACCAAGCGTGATCAATGTGCCCTCCTGCTTCAAGGTCGCCAATCGAGATAGATGCTCTTCGCGGAAGGGTGCACGTTTTTCTAGGGCGTTCTCGCAGTAAGTACCCCAGAGAACGAATCGTGCCATCGGTCGAGTTTGAACCAGCTTCTGAAGAAGTATCGCGCAAAGGTTGGCGCAAAGGCACGATCAAACGCTATCTTTGCGGAGTAGATCTCTTTAATCACGATCATGCTCACCGGGAGCGACCTGCTCACTAAAGTCAAAGAGCTGGGCGATGTCAGCAAGTCGGATCTCGTCCGCGCCTGTGGCTACGTCTCCGACAAGAAAGATGGCGGCGAACGGCTCAATTTCACCGCGTTCTACGAGGCTTTGTTGGAAGCCAAGGGCGTCAACCTCGGTGCCGGTGGCGGCGCAGGTGTTGGCAAAGGCGGCCGCAAACTCTCCTATGTGGCGACAGTTCAAGGCAATGGCAATCTGCTGATTGGCAAGGCCTACACCGCCATGCTCGACCTCAAGCCTGGCGATGAGTTTGAAATCAAGCTTGGCCGTAAGCAGATTCGTCTGGTTCCTGTTGGCAGCACCGACGAAGACGAAGAGTGATCAGCTGCTAGCAGCGCTCCGTAGCTGCCGGCAAAAATCACCCGCTTCCGCCGCTGCAGATCCAGGATCTGCAGCGGCGATTCTTTTGACCAGGGCACTACCAACGATCGCCCCATCGGCACCCCATTGCTTGACTTGAATCACCTGGTCAGGACCAGAAATTCCGAAACCAACAGCCACCGGAATCGAGCAGCAGCCCTTCAGAGATTCCACAAGTGACGCCACGCGTCCTTCCAAATTCGCGCGTTCTCCCGTCACTCCAGTGACACTCACCAGATACGTGAACCCGCGGCTGGCGGAAGCAATCCTGGCCATGCGCTCTGCTGGGGTGGTTGGTGCCACCAAAAGCACAAGATCCAGGCCCTGCTGAGCCGCCAAGGGAGACAACCTCTCCGCTTCCTCCAAGGGAAGATCTGGAATCACCAGTCCGGCGGCACCAGCGGCAGCGGCTTCAGCAAAAAATCGCTCCGGACCACGATTAAGCAGTGGATTGCTGTAGGTGAACAGAATCACAGGAATCGTGAGTCTTCCCTTCAGCCGTTGAAGCATCTCAAGAACCTTGCCCGGTGTGGTTCCTGAACCAAGGGCCCGATAGGCCGAGGCCTGAATCACAGGGCCATCCGCGAGCGGGTCGCTGTAAGGAATGCCGAGTTCCACCAGGTCGGCCCCATTGTCCTGAAGGCTCAGCAAGACATCAGCGGTGACGTCCAGATCCGGATCGCCAGCCATCAGAAAAGGCATTAACGCCATCCGGCCCTCGGCCTTCAGCGTCTGGAAGCGAGCGGTTATGGCGCTGCAGGGCATGGCTTTGGATTCTTGAGAAGCGGTGGATTCCTGGGAAGACGTCATGGGTGGAGCCTACGGTTCGGGGCTTGGGGTCTGATCGGAATCCCCTGCAACCTCAGCAAGAAGCCTCTGCTGCTGCTCAGGACTGAGCGCATCGAAACGGGCCAACAGTTCCGCATCGGTGACCTCGTCGTAGGCCTGGCGATAGCGCCGTCGTTGCTCCATGAAGGTCATTTTTCCGGTGACAACACGGAAGAGATAGGAGCCGGTCCAGATGATGACGATCACAATCAGAACCGCTTCAGCAGCGATTCCGGCCGAAGCATCCTGAAAACCTGCGGCGGAGAAGGCTCCATAACCAACACCACCAAGCACCAGGACCAACAGCCCCAGCAGAATCACCTTGAGACGAGTCAACGGTCAGACCTCTCCTTGACCCTGAAGACGGAAATTAAGGAAAGGAGCAAACAGAATCATTCCTGGGAAGAACAGGAAGACGAGACCGTAGATCCCAAGCCGCTCGAGCTTGCCCATGTGATGCCAACGGCGATTCATCCACAGAAACAGCCCCAGCGGCACGATGAACAGATAGGCCCCACCCAACAGCCCATAGGCCACAAGCACGGGAAGCCAGGTTGGATCGAGCAGGCTCGTCAGGGCATCCAACACGACATCAATCAACCGGTTGCGTCGAAATCTAGGATGCCGTTCAGGGTGCCGGAAGCCGACCACCCACTGGGGGCGTGGCGGAATCGGTAGACGCACGCGACTTAAAATCGCTTGGGATGAAAATCCTGTGGGGGTTCAAGTCCCCCCGCCCCCACTCAGTCTCTGGGCAATCACTAGGCAAGTTCATGCCCTCTGCCTAGTTTGAAGGTGACGCAAGATTGATGCTCCATGCAGCCCGCAGAACTGCTGCGCTGTCAACAGCGAGATGCGGGGCTCGAGCCATGGGATCGCTGGGGCACCTACTTAAGCGACCGTCAGTGGGGAACGGTGCGGGAGGACTATTCCGCTGATGGCAACGCCTGGGCCTCCTTTCCCTTTGACCACAGCCATCTGCGCAGCTATCGCTGGGGGGAGGACGGGCTGCTCGGCCTTAGTGATGAGCAAGGCCTGCTCTGCTTGGCACCAGTGCTCTGGAACGGAAAGGATCCGATCCTCAAAGAGCGCCTATTCGGCCTTGGTAATCCCGAGGGAAACCATGGCGAAGACATCAAAGAAGCGATGTATCACCTAGCCGGTACACCCACCGGCAGTTACGCCAAGGCGCTGTATCGCTACCCCCAGTGCCCCTTCCCCTACCAACAACTGCGGGACGAAAACCGACAGAGGGGAAGGGATCAACCCGAATTTGAGCTGGTGCACACCGGTGCCTTTGACGAAAGCCGCTTCTTCGACCTTGAAGTTGAAATCGCCAAAGCCACCCCTGAGGATCTATTGATCCGCTACACAGTTACCAACCAGGGACCAGAGGCCGCTGCGGTGCACCTGCTGCCAAGCCTCTGGTTCAGAAACACCTGGAGTTGGGGAGACGGAGATGCAGCCCATGGGCAGATTGAAGCCCTGGCGGATGGTGTGAAGACGTCAGCAATTCCAGGGCTGCCAGCGATGGAGTTGCGCTGCAGTGAAACAGGCGATTGGTTGTTCACGGAGAACGAAACCAACACCGAGGCTCTGTACGAACAACCCCTACAACAGCCCTACGTTAAAGACGCCTTTCATCGCTATGTGATCCAGGGAGAACAGGATGCGGTCAATCCCCAGCGGGTGGGAAGCCGCAGCGCCCTGCACCTGCAGCGAACCCTGGCAGCGGGAGAGGTGTGGTGTGTTGATCTTCGGCTTTGTCGACACGACCGCCGTCATTGTGATGAAAGAAATCTGCTGGCGTCCGAGCACGCGAGCACACTGCTGCAACAACGGCGAGCAGAATGGAGCGAGCACCTAGGCAGCATCACCGGGGCGCTGGATCTGGAAGACCAGGCCATCCATGCAGCGGCGGCGGCAGGCCTGTTCTGGTGCCGCAAGTTCTACAACTGGAATGTCTCCCGCTGGTTGCGGGGAGACCGAACCGGACCGAAACCGCCTGAGGCGCGCTGGCATAGCGAAAACGCCTACTGGAAAACGTTGCGCTCCCGCAATGTGATCTCCATGCCCGATTGCTGGGAATACCCCTATTTCTGCCAGTGGGATTTGATGTTTCATGCGGTTGCTTTCGCCGAACTGGATCCGGGCGAGGCCAAGCGCCAATGCCGCATGCTGCGTCAAGCGTCCTACACGGCCAACAACGGCCAGTCACCGGCCTACGAGTGGGCGCTCTCCGATGCCAACCCGCCGATCGGCGCCTGGGCGGCGCTGCGCATCGCCCAGATCGAACAACGCTGTGGCGGTCGACTCGATAACGCCTTCCTGCGCAGTGTCTTGCGCGAGCTGTTACTCGAATATGGCTGGTGGGCGAACCGCACCGATCGCAACGGCGACAGTCTGTTTGAGGGGGGCTTTCTCGGCCTCGACAACATCGCCATCTTCGACCGTCGCTATCCCCTGAAAGACGGCAGTCGCATCGAGCAATCCGATGGCACCGCCTGGATGGGCATGTGCAGTCTCAACATGCTTGAGATTGCCGTCACCCTGCATCAAGACCGGCCGGAGTATGCCGAACTCACCGATCGTTTCATCGACGACTTCTGCGTGCTCTGCTTCGCGCTCAACAGCCCAGGCGTCCGCGGCTTTGTGAACTGGGATGAACAGGATGGTTTCTACTACGACATCCTCAAACGCCCCGATGGATCAAGCGACTATCTGCGCACCCGCTCACTCGCAGGTCTGATTCCACTCCTAGGAATCGCCAGCTTTGATGCCGACCAGGTGGCGAGGATTCCCAACCTGGATGTGCGCCGCACAATCTCGGAGGTGGCCAGGGAACGGGGAGCTCCGTTTGATCACATCAACCATTTGGGGTCATGGCACCGCGACCGCGTGCTCTACTCCCTCGTGCCGCCATCCCGACTGCGACGCATCCTGACGCGGGTCTTCGACGAGAACGAATTCCTTTCGCCCTATGGGATTCGAAGTCTCTCCAAGGTGTATGAGACATCTCCTTACAGCTACGTGGAGGGCAGTGATTCAGCCACCATTAGCTACAGCCCCGCGGATAGTCCGGTGGCCATGTTTGGCGGCAACTCCAACTGGCGTGGACCAATCTGGATGCCGATCAACTTCCTTCTGATCGAAGCGCTTCAGAAATACGGACACTTCTTTGGCGATGATTTTCTGATCGAGTTCCCCACCGGTTCAGGCCAGCAGATGAATCTGTGGCAGATCTCTCTTGAACTGCAGAAACGTCTGGTCGGCATCTTTCGTCGAGACCCTGAGGGACGTCGGGCCTTCAATGGTGATGTGGACCTGTTCCAGAAAGACCCCCTGTGGAGGGACCTGTTCCTCTTCAACGAATACTTCCATGGCTGCAATGGGGCTGGCGTAGGCGCCAGCCATCAGACCGGATGGACAGCTGTAGTGGCCAAGATGCTGACGCAATTGAAGCGCTGGAACTGAAGGAAACGACTCAGGACGTGGAGACGTTGTCATCAACACATCATTGCTGACGGCACAGACATCACTTCCTAGCGTTGCAAGAGGTTTTGTGGTTGTGACTCCGATGGACCTGTGCACTCGAGCCGCACACCGCACAACACCCGTGGAACCCCAGGGCGAAGCGTTCGATGTGGTGATCATCGGAAGTGGTGCGGGAGGCGGAACGCTGGCGAGAGCACTGGCCGATTCAGGCCTTTCGATTTTGATTCTTGAGCGGGGGGGCTGGCTGCCGCGCGAACCCCAGAACTGGGATCCAGTGGAGGTCTTCCAGAAGAATCGCTACGTCAGTCAAGACATCTGGAAAGATCAACACGGAACGTCTTTTCAGCCCGGCAGCCATTACTTCGTTGGTGGCGCATCCAAAATGTATGGAGCCGCGCACTTCCGCCTGCGGGAACGAGACTTTGAGTCGGTCATGCATGTCGACGGAGAGTCACCGGAGTGGCCCCTGAAATATGACGTGTTTGAGCCCTATTACCGCAAGGCCGAAGAGTGGTATCACGTGCACGGACTGCGCGGCGAGGACCCTTTCGAACCGCCGGCATCATCGCCCTATCCCTACGCGCCGATCAGCCATGAGCCACGCATGCAGAAGCTGGTGGATGACTTGCGTTCCGCCGGGCTACACCCCTTCCACCAACCAACAGGTGTTGCTCTGAATGAGAGTGATCCAGCCTTCAGTGCCTGCGTCCGCTGCAACCGCTGTGATGGATTCCCTTGTCTGGTTCATGCCAAGGGAGATGGTGAAGTGATGGGCGTTCGCCCTGCACTTGATCACGACAATGTGTTCTTACTCACCGATGCCGAGGTGGTGCGGCTTCAGACGGATGAGAAAGGGCATGAAGTAAGCGAAGTCGTGGTCAAACACAAGGGCCAGGAACGACGATTCAAGGGCTCCATCGTCGTGGTGTCCGCCGGTGCCGCCAACAGTGCACGACTTCTGCTGATGTCTGCGAACGACGCTCATCCCCGCGGTCTCGCCAATCGCTCCGACCAGGTGGGACGTAATTACATGTATCACAACTGCAAGGCCGTCGTTGCTCTTGCCCATGAACCCAATCCCACGGTGTTCCAGAAGACGGTGGCGATCAACGACTGGTATTTCGGCGATAACGACTTTGATTTCCCGATGGGTCACGTACAAATGACCGGCAAGACCAATGGGGCGATGATGAAGGGATACAAGCCACGGCTCACAGCCCTCGCTCCCACCTGGAGCATGGACAAACTCGCTGAGCATTCGCTTGATTTCTGGATGCAGACGGAAGATCTGCCACGAGCCGATAACCGTGTCACCGTGGATCGCAACGGTCAGATCACCCTGTCGTATACGGCCACCAATAACCGGGCATCCGAGGAGCTGATCCATCGGCTCGAAGGCTTGCTCGACAAGCTCTATTTGCAGAATCACCTTGCAGAACGCCAGGTCTACTTCGCTTCCGCCATGGAACTGGCCGCCGTTGGCCATCAGTGCGGCACCTGCCGTTTCGGCACCGATCCCACCACTTCAGTTCTGGACCTGAACTGCAAGGCCCATGATCTCGACAATCTCTATGTGGTGGACACAAGCTTTTTCCCCAGCAGCTCGGCAGTGAACCCTTCGCTCACCACCATTGCAAATGCGATCCGAGTGGGCGAACACCTCGTTGAGCGGCTGAAACCATGAGCCAGAAACACTCTCTCTGGCTGGGATCGGTCTTTATCGTTCTGGCCTTTCTTGCCAACACGGCCCAGAGCGTATTCGGCAAATACGTTGATTCATACCTGAGTGTGCAGGTATTCACATTTGGCACCTTTCTTGTTGCTTTTACACTGGTTTTACTGCTGACAGCTTTGCGCCAATTCAAGGACTTACCAACCCGTAAAGGTGGCTATCACCTTTTGCGCGGCATTACCGGAATTGCAGGATTCACCCTCTTCATTGCAGCCGCTCAATTAACCTCACTCGTAGACACCAATGTATTGGTCAACACAACACCGATCTTCATTCCAATCCTGGCATTGATCTTCCTACGTCAACGCATTAGCTGGCAGATCTGGCTTGCCATTGTGATTGGCTTTGCCGGCATGGTGGTCGTGGTTCGCCCTGATGCCAACATCCTTTCCAACCCAGGCAACCTCGTGGCACTTGCGGCAGGCTTTGTTACCGCTATTGAATTTCTTGCAGTCAATAAACTCGACGAAAGCGAAACCCCCCTCACACAATTATTTTACTTTTTACTCTTCGGAGTTGTCGTATCTGGCTGCCTAGCCATTGGCCACTTCCAGGCAACTCCTCCCTGGGTCCTCTGGATGATGGTAGCAACCGGACTCTGCCTCCTGGCCTTCCAATTCTTACTGATCAAGGCCTATCTCTATGCAAAACCTCATGAAGTAGGCGCCTTTCAGTACAGCTCGGTCGTGTTTGCGGCCATCTTCGGCATTGTTCTCTTTCGCGAAAGCATAAGCTTGGAAAGCATTATCGGGGCAGTCATGATCTGCGCTGGTGGCATTGTCAGCATCTCAGGGAGGCATTGACTGTCATGGCCATTCAACGGGTCCTTGGCTTACTGCAGAACGCAGCACAGCCCAACGAGCTAGCAAATTGGTATATCGACAACCTTGGCTTTGAAGTCACTGGTCGTGATTCGTTAGAGGGGGAATGGATCCTGCAACTGTTTGGCGACATCGCGAAGGCCGGAATTGAACGCGTTGTACTTGAAATCGGCGACGAGCAACTTCAAATCTGGGGATGGCCAGGGGTGAAGGATCCAACTCCTTATCCCGAGTGCTGGGGAGGGAATGATCACTGGTTCCAGCACATCTGTCTGGTGAGTGATGACCTGAGAGGGATCTACTCTCGCTTACTCGATCAGGGCATCAACCCAATTTCAACTCAGCCCCAATGCCTTCCAGAATGGAACAGCGCTGCTGCAGGCATCTGGGCTGCGAAATTCAAAGATCCTGCCGGCCACCCTCTAGAACTGCTGCAGTTCCCCGCAGATAAAGGAGACAGCCGTTGGCATGAGAAAAGCCGCAATAACGGGCTTCCCAAGGGTATTGACCACTCAGCGATCAGCATCGCCAACACGGAAACCAGTCTGCGTTTCTATCGCAACATGCTGGGCCTCGCAGTCAAAGGAGAGAGCCTTAATCATGGCCCTGAACAAGACGCCATGGATGGATTGCAGGGCACCAGAGTGGCTATCACTGGAATCGGCCCGGGGCCGCATCGGATGGGAATCGAGTTTCTCCGCTACATCGCACCGACCGGAGGTCGGGATCGTCAACATCCGAACTGGAGTGATGCCTGTGATCGAAAACTCCTGATGCAAGCTGACGCCATCAGTGCCCTGCATGAACGTGTCATCAACAGTGAATCAGGGAGCGATTGCAGCCCTCTGGTGAGCTTGCCTGCTGAGGCTTTCTCTGCTCAGCTTGGCTTCACAGTGCGTGATCCCGATGGCCATAGCCTGCTGATCGTGGGTTGAAATCAACCGAAGATCACCTGCAGGCGAGGCGCAACCAAAACAAGATCAAGGCTCAATGGCCCACCACCTGAGGCCATCAGAACTGCACACATCACCACATACATGGCAGCTTTCTCCCAGCTGGGGGGCTCACCAACACCCATGGGTCCGGCATAGTCACCTTCAGGGATCTGGAACGGATCTGGCGCGATAAAGGGGAAACCACTTCGGATCTCAAGCACAACGGCATAGAGCATCGACACGGCGATCGCCGCGGCCGCAAGGGGTGTTAGCAGGCCCATGATCAGAGCAACGCCACCGGCCCACATCGAGAATGCCGACAGAAAGCAAAGCCAGGCCGGAGTCTTCATAGCTGCAGCCCAGGTGTTGAGGTTTCGCAGCTTCGGCCAACCATGGCGAATGAACACCACACCGGTGAATAGACGCAACAGCACCAAGCTGAGTGCTGCCAATCCGGCGGGGGAGGTGGGGACTAATAGGGCGATCGGATCCATGCCAGGAAACCTGTGATAACCGGACAGTAGAAACAATCACTCTTGGCGTCATGAAAGCCAATGACTCGATGAGCAGGAGATGACAAGAACACAGCCGGATCGACGAAAACCAGCTAACTAAGAAGGGCTCGATCCCTACGTTTTATGGCTCAGGTTCCCCAGGCGATGACCTCCCTGTCTCTGCAAGACAAAGTGATCGTCGTCACCGGTGGCAACTCCGGCATCGGTAAGGCAATCGTCGAAACGGTCGGGAGCCTTGGCGCGAAGGTGGTCATCGATTACCGCTCGCATCCCGAACGCACGGAAGAGCTGATCGAAGAGATCGGCGAGCTCGGTGGGAAGGCGATTGGTGTGCAGGCAGACGTGGGCAAGCTTGAAGACCTTCAAAACCTTGTCGACACTGCGGTGAAGACCTTTGGACGCATTGATGTCATGGTCAATAACGCCGGTATCGAGACACGTACATCCATTCTCGACACCAAACCTGAAGACTTTGACAAGGTGATGAACGTCAATCTTCGGGGCGTCTTCTTCGCCACCCAATACGCCGCGAAGCAGATGATTGCTCAGGGTACGGGTGGTCGCATCATCAACATCTCCTCGGTGCATGAAGACTGGCCAATGCCCAACAACACCCCCTATTGCGTTGCCAAGGGGGGCGTGCGCATGCTCACCCGCACGGCCGGTGTGGAACTCGCCGGCAAGGGCGTCACGATCGTGAACGTCGGCCCTGGTGCCGTTGCCACACCGATCAACGATTCCACCATGAACAATCCTGAGCTGCTGGCCAAGCTCAATGCAGCCATCCCCATGGGCCGAATGGCCCAACCAGAGGAAATCGCCTCTGTGGTGGCCTTCCTTGCCAGCAACGGAGCCAGCTACATGACCGCCACCAGCCTGTTCGCCGACGGCGGCATCATGATGAGCAGTCCTGGGCTCTAACCATCCACCGCGACACGCCAAGCCAGGGTCTCCCCGGCATGGAACAAACGCGGTGCTTCCGCTGCATCGAGGGCATCCGCCCTGCGATCCGACAGCGTCAGGCTCTGGGGTACCACCTGGAGCTGGCGCACCAGGGTGACCGTTTCGCTGTTGAGAGGCAGGCGGTAGAAACGGGGCCCATGCTCACTGGCAAAGCCTTCCAAGCGATCCAACGCCCCTTGCTGCTCAAAGATCGCGGCGTAGCTCTCCAGGGCGTGGGCCGCATTGAAGATGCCCGCGCAGCCACAGCTGGTTTCCTTGGCGGAGCGGGCGTGGGGAGCGGAATCCGTGCCCAGAAAGAAACAGGGCTCACCACCGGTGGCCGCTGCCACGAGGGCACGACGATGCCGCTCTCGCTTCACGACTGGCAAGCAATAGAAATCGGTGCGCAACCCACCCGAAAACATCGCGTTGCGGTTGAGATGCAGATGGTGAGGGGTGATCGTGGCCGCCAGGGTTTGTTCCCCTGATTGGTGCGCAGCGCGTACATAGTCCACAGCTTGTTCGGTGGTGATGTGCTCCAGCACCACCCGCAGAGAAGGAAACCTCCGGCGCAACGGCACCAGATGCCGTTCGATAAACACAGCCTCCCGATCAAACACATCCACCTCTGGATCGGTGACTTCGCCGTGGATCAAGAGGGGCAGATCGATCGCCTGCATCGTCTCGAGCACTGGGGTGATGGCGTCTAGCTCCCTAACCCCAGCAGCAGAATTGGTGGTGGCATTGGCGGGATAAAGCTTCACCGCTGTGAAGACTCCAGCCTCGAACCCCTGCTTCAGATCCTGAGGGTCGGTGGAATCGGTGAGATAGGCCGTCATCAGCGGCGTGAACGACAGACCTGGTGGCAACGCCGCCAGGATGCGCTCGCGGTACGCAACAGCGGCCTTCGTGGTCGTCACCGGGGGCCTGAGGTTGGGCATCACGATGGCCCGGGCGAAAAGGCGCGCTGTCGATGGCAGCACCGCCTCCAACATGGCCCCATCCCGCAGATGCACATGCCAATCGTCGGGGCGACGCAGGACGATGCGGGATGGGATATCCATGGGCGAGGGATCAAACGGGAAGACCAGCCACCGCGGAGTGGAGGGCCTGCAAACGATCCTCGCTGATGCATTCCCCGGGAATCTGCTCAATCAGCTTCAGCTTCTCCAGACGGGTGCGGGCCGCACCAGGAAGCACCACCAGATGCACCCGGCGGCCCACCTCAAGGGCCTCCTTGATCGCGTTTTCAAGGGCCAAAGAAGCGGTCACACCCAAATGGGTGACTTCCCGCAGGTCGAACACCACCGCGTCGCAATTGGCGATGGCGTTGTGTTCACGGGCAATTGTCTTGGCAACCCCGAAAATCATCGGACCAGCAAGCTGAAAGAGCAGCACGCGGCCAGCGGCCTTGTCCAGAAGCTGCTGCTCCTCAGGGGCGAGCTCCACATCATCATCAGCGGTGCTGATCGTTTTCACACGCTTCGACTGCAGGGCGCTCATGCGGTCGATCGTGAGCACGTTGGCCACGAACACTCCGATTCCCACCGCAGCAATCAAATCGACCAACACGGTCAACGCGATCACGCCATAGGTGATCAGGGCCGCCTTCAGAGAGAGGTGATGGGCGCGGCGCAGGAAATCCCAGTCGATGATGTCGAGACCCACCTTGAGAGCAATGCCCGCCAGCACGGCCAGAGGGATCGTCGACACCAAGGGGGCTGCCAACAGGATCACCAGCATCAGGATCACGGCCCTGACAACGCCGGAGAGGGCGGAGCGGCCACCAGCCTGAATATTCACGACGGTGCCCATGGTGGCGCCAGCACCAGGCAATCCACCGAACAGACCAGAGGCAATGTTGGCGAGGCCTTGACCCACCAGCTCCTTATCGGAATTGTGCTCGGTGCGGGTGAGGCTGTCCGCCACCACCGAGGTGAGCAGAGCATCGATGCAGCCGAGCATGCCCAGCACGGCGCCATCGATCACCATCAGCCGAATCTGACCTCCTGAAAATGTGGGCAGGTGCAGGGTGGGGAACTGAGCCTGGAATTCTGGAATGGTGCGCAGATCAGCCGACGCAAACAACGTGACCGACAGGATCGTTCCCACCACCAGAGCCAGGAGCTGGGGGGGGCAGATCTTCTTCAGTCGGCTGGGGGTCAACCACAGAATCGCCACGGTGATCAGGGCCAAGGCCAACTCGAAGGGCCGGACCCCAGAGAGCAGCTGCGGCAACTGAGTCAGCGTGCCGACCACACCTCCCTTGGGGCTGGCCTGCCCCAGAAAGGGAGCCAACTGAAGGATCACGAGAATGATGCCGATCCCGGACATGAAGCCGGAGATCACCGTGTAAGGCATCTGGGTGATGTACCGCCCCAGGCGGAACACCCCGAAGAGGATTTGGAAGAGGCCGGCCAGGATCACCACCGTGAAGGCCATCGCCAGGGCGGTCTCCTTATCGGGAGCTGTGGCCGTAAAGCTGAGGATTACCGAGGTGAACACCACCGTCATCGGACCGGTGGGCTCGGAAATCAGGGTGGGCGTCCCGCCGAACAGGGCGGCGACCAGTCCAATGATCACTGCGGCCCAGAGTCCAGCCGCGGCACCGGCACCGGAGGCCACACCGAAGGCAAGGGCCATGGGCAGGGCGATCACGGCGGCGGTGACGCCGCCGAAGGCGTCACCCCGGACATTCCGGGTGCTGATGTGATTCAGAAGCACCTTGAGAAAGAGGGTGAGTGTGAGGTCGCGAAATGCTAGTTGTCTGGTTTGAGGGCAGACCTGTCGGACGATCAGGATTCGTCATCACCCTCAAGAGCAGACTTAATTCTTTCCCTCAGCGTCGCGATGCCCCCCTTCCTGATTGCCGCCCTGGAAGTGCTTGTCGGAATCGCCCTGCTGTTCGGAGGCGGTGAACTGTTCGTCCAGGGCTCCGTCACCCTGGCTCTGATTCTGGGGATTCCCCAGTTGGTGATCGGCCTGACGGTGGTCGCCCTTGGCACCAGTGCGCCGGAATTGTTTGTGAGCGTTGGCTCCGCCCTTCAAGGCTCCGCCGATCTAGCGGTCAGCAACGTGGTGGGCAGCAACATTTTCAATGTGATGGTGGTGCTCGGCAGCAGCGCCCTCGTGCTGCCTCTGCGGGTGGAGAGTCGCCTCGTGCGCAGGGATGTTCCCCTGCTGCTGGCGATCTCAGCTGCCGTCTGGGGCATGGCCTCGGCAGGCCGGGTCACCTGGCAGGCAGGAGTCGCCCTGCTGGTCGCCTTAGCCATCAACACGGTTTGGGAGATCCGCACGGCTCGGGAAGAACCTGATGGCATGGAGGAAGCCGAGCCGGAGATCGATCCGAGCTCGGCCGATCAGGGGCTCTGGGGGGCGATGCTGCGCCTGGCCGCAGGCATTGTGCTGCTGGGTTTCGGCTCCAACGTGCTGGTGAAGGGAGCCAGCGCCGCCGCTGGCTTCCTCGGGGTGAGCGAGGCCGTGATTGGACTCACGATTGTGTCGGCGGGCACCTCGATGCCGGAACTGATCACCTCCCTGGTGGCGGCGATCCGGGGGCGGACCGATCTGGCCATCGGCAACGTGGTGGGAAGCAACCTCCTCAACCAGCTGCTGGTGCTCAGCTGCGCAGCCCTCGCCTCCGGGGCCCATGGCCTGCATGTTGACCCGATGCTGATCGAGCGTGATCTGCCGGTGATGGTGCTGACGACCTTGGCCTGCATGCCCATCTTCTGGACCAAAGGGCGGATCACCCGACTGGAAGGAGGAATCCTCGTTGGCCTTTACATCTTTTATGTGATCGACCAGGTGCTGCCCAGGACCCTGCCGAGCTGGCAAGACGAATTTCGACTGGCGATGCTCTGCCTTGTACTGCCTGCCGTACTGGTGCTGATCGCCCTCCAGGCGATCCTCTACTGGCGCCAGCTTCGCTATCGCCGAGACAGCCTCGACAGCGAGCAGTCGTGACAGGGATCACCTGCTTCGGTGATCAAATACACATAAGGCATTCGCAATCCGACAAGGAGGGATGACTCCTGAGCTGAGGCTGATCATCCTTGAAAGGCAACGCGCGGCTTGCTGATGCTCGAGCTGCTCCCACCTCTCAACGACAAGAATCTGCCCTGGCTCGATGTGATCCACCCGATCGTGGTTCACTTCGTGATCGCGATGGCCCTGATCACGGTCGTCTTCGACCTGCTCGGGGTGATCACCCGGCGGCGAAACCTGTTTGAAGTCAGCTTTTGGAATCTGGTGGTCGCCACCGTCGCCATCTTCGTGGCGATCATCTTTGGTCAGATCGAAGCAGGTCTGGCCAATCCCTACGGAGCTGCCCGCGATCTGCTGAACTACCACAGCACGATCGGCTGGTCGCTGGCCGGGGTGCTCGGCCTGTTGACCGGTTGGCGTTACGTCGTTCGCCAGAAGGATCCCACCGTTCTTCCGGCGGGTTTCCTCGTGATTGACGGAGTCCTGGCCGTGCTGGTGTTCTGCCAGGTGTATCTGGGCGACATGCTCGTGTGGGTCTACGGACTCCACACCGTTCCGGTGGTTGAGGCCGTGCGCAGCGGGGTGATCTCATGAGCCCTCTCTTCAGCGAACTCTTCACAACGATCTCTTCGCCGATCAATGAGATCGTCGATCAGTTAGGAGCCAACGATCTCCCCTACATCGTTCCGGTGCATCCGAATCTGGTGCACTTCACCATCGGCCTGTTTGCGATCGGCATCGCCTTCGACTTCGCTGGTGCCTTCTATCCACTCGAGAAGCGGGTGTTCCGCTACCTCGCCCTTCCGGTCACGCGGGTCGGTTTCCACGATGTGGGCTGGTACAACCTGCTGGCCTGCAGCCTGATCAGTTTCTTCACCGTCGGCGCCGGTTTCTACGAGATGTTGCTCGCGGTTCCCCTGCCAGGAGTGCGCAGCGTGATCGGCCAGAACGCCATCGACACCATGCTGTGGCATGCGGTGGGTGGAGTAGCTCTGCTGCTGATGATCGTTGCCATGACGATCTGGCGCGGTTACCAGCGTTTCGTCTGGCGCAAAGACTACGGACGTCAGGTGAGCTGGCTCTATCTGGCCTGCGGAAGTCTGATCCTGGTGCTGATGGGCGTCCACGGGAGCCTTGGCGCCTGGCTCGCCAGCGAATTCGGGGTGCACATCACCGCCGACCAACTCTTGGCGGCAGGTGCCGATCTTCGCGAGGTCCTGCCATGACGACCAGCACACCCAAGGGGCGTGGAGGACTGCCAGTCCGTCTCGTGGCAGTGATCCTGATCTGCACGTTGATCGATGCTCTGCTCAGCTATCAGGTCTCCCGCTGGGCCTATGGCTGGTTACCTGTTCCGGCCTCGACTGCAGCTCCTTACGTGGATGGGCTGTTCAGCCTTGAGGTGGGGATTGGCAGCTTCATCTTCATCGGATGCGTGGGTTTCATTCTCTGGTCGGTCATTGTCCACAGGGCCGAAAAATATGACGAAAGCGATGGCCTACCGATCGAGGGCAACACGCGCCTGGAGATCACTTGGACCGTGATCCCCTTCGTGATCGTGATGGCACTCGCCTTCTATTCGATCGATGTGAATGAAAAGCTCGCGGCGCTCGGCCCCAAAGTGAAATACGACGTGGAAGGTGGCCTCGGTCCGGAAACGTCCCTTGTGGTCGATCCCCACAAGGACTATGGCCCCATCCAGGTGATCGCCCGTCAGTGGAGCTGGGAGTTTATCTACCCGAACGGCGTTCGCAGTTCCGAACTGCATCTGCCGATCAATCAAAGAGCCAACTTCGAGCTCAGCAGCCTGGATGTGATCCACGGCTTCTTCATTCCCGCCTTCCGCCTCAAGCAGGACATCGTTCCAGGCAGTGTGATTTCTTACAGCATCACGCCGACCCGTGAGGGACGTTACCGGCTCCGCGATTCACAGTTCAGCGGTGCCTATTTCTCGCACAACCAGACCGTTGTGATCGTCGACAGCGAGGACGACTTCGAATCCTGGCTCTCCACCAGCTCCGCCCAGCCTCTGGTGGCTGGCTTGAGCCCGGGCACTGAGCTTTATGCCCAGCGACTAGCCCAAGGAGACCGGGGCTGGGCAACGGTTCCCCCAGCTCCACCACCGATGGTCAATGACCCCGGCAACCCCAACGCGCCTCACGACGCCTGAGAACCATGACCACCACAAAGTACGACCCCCGTGTTCTTAAGGCGCCCCATCCAGTTCCGGGAGCTCCTGACAACTGGAAGCGGTTCTTTACATTCAATACAGACGCCAAAGTGATCGGGCTCCAGTACATGGGCCTGTCGCTGTTCTTCCTGCTGGTTGGCGGCCTGTTGGCGATGGTGATGCGCGGTGAGCTGATCACACCACCATCGGATCTTGTAGACCCAACCGTTTACAACGGTCTCTATACAATGCACGGAACAGTGATGCTGTTCCTGTTTCTCTTTCCGGTTCTTAACGGTTTCAACAATCTGTTGATCCCCACGATGATCGGAGCACCAGACATGGCATTCCCGAAGGTGAATGCTGCGGCCTTCTGGCTCGTGCCGGTGTTTGCCGTTGTGCTTTTAGCAAGCTTTTTCGTTCCAGGCGGTCCAGCATCCGCCGGCTGGTGGTCTTACCCACCAATCAGCATTCAGAACCCCCTGGGGCATCTCATTAACGGAGAGTTCCTGTGGATCCTGGCGGTGGCCCTTTCGGGAATCTCCTCAATCATGGGCGCGATTAATTTCGTGACCACCATCATCCGCATGCGGGCACCAGGCATGGGGTTTTTCCGCATGCCTGTGTTTGTTTGGACCGCATGGGCCGCCCAGACCCTGCAGCTTGTCGGTCTGCCCGCTCTGACCGGCGGCGCAATCATGCTCCTGTTTGATCTGAGCTTCGGCACCAGCTTCTTCCGCCCTGAAGGTGGCGGTGATCCAGTGCTCTATCAGCACTTTTTCTGGTTTTATTCGCACCCGGCCGTTTATGTGATGGTTCTGCCGGTGTTCGGAATTTTCTCCGAGCTGATCACGGTTTATTCCCGCAAGCCTTTGTTCGGCTACAAGTTCGTGGCGATCGCCTCATTCATCATCACTTTTCTGGGCCTGATTGTTTGGGTGCATCACATGTTCTATTCGGGAACTCCTCAGTGGATGCGCAACCTCTTCATGGTGACCACGATGTTGATCGCCGTCCCTACAGGAGTGAAGGTATTCGCCTGGCTTGGCACCCTCTGGGGCGGCAAGATCCGACTTACCACACCGATGCTATTCGTTCTGGGGGGCCTGGTGAATTTCATCCTCGGCGGGATCACCGGCATCATGCTTGGCACCGCACCGATTGACATCCATGTGGGCAATACCTATTTCGTGGTAGCCCACTTCCACTACATCATCTTCAATACCATTGGCTTCGGCATCTTCGCGGGTATCTATCACTGGTTCCCCAAGTTCACCGGCAGGATGTATTACGAAGGCTTGGGCAAAGTGCACTTCACCCTGACCTTTATTGGTGCCACCCTCAACTGGCTTCCCCTGCACTGGGCAGGACTCTATGGAATGCCCCGCCGGGTGGCCTCCTACGACCCAGAGTTCGCTCTCTGGAATGTGATCGCCAGCATCGGGGCCTTCATGCTTGGCGTGGCCTCGATTCCCTTCATCCTCAACATCGTGAGCTCCTGGGCCCGCGGTGCCAAGGCATCCGCCAATCCTTGGAATGCCATCGGTCTTGAGTGGCTTTTGCCTTCGCCACCTCCGGCCGAAAACTTCGAAGACGATGTGCCCACCGTCATCAGTGAGCCCTACGGCTATGGCCTGGGCAAACCCCTCGTGAAAGACGAGGACTACTACATCCGCCGCGCCCAAGAGGCCTGAAGATCATGACCACCGCCAATCCAGATCTACCGCTTGATCACCAGCCAGGCCACATCAAGCATGACGGCCACAATCTCACTGGTTTTATCATCTTTCTCTGCTCAGAAAGTATCATTTTTCTGGCCTTCTTCAGCGGCTTTGCCCTGTTGAAACTCACGGCACCGGAATGGTTGCCCGAGGGAGTAGAGGGACTGGAAACCAAACTGCCATTGATCAACACGATCATCCTGGTGAGCTCCAGCTTCGTGGCCTACTTCGCGGAGCGCTGCCTGCATAAAGAAAACCTCTGGGGATTCCGGGGTTTCTGGCTGCTGACCATGGCCATGGGCAGCTACTTCGTGTATGGGCAGTACTTGGAATGGTCAGAACTTCCCTTCAGCCTGAGCAGCGGTGTGTTCGGCGGAACCTTCTATCTGCTCACTGGATTCCACGGGTTGCATGTGATCACAGGCATTCTGCTGATGGGTCTGATGCTCGCCCGCTCCTTCCGACCCAACAACTATGCGAAGGGGGAGATGGGAGTCACATCCGTGAGCCTCTTCTGGCACTTCGTGGATGTCATCTGGATCATCCTCTACCTCTTGATCTACGTCTGGCAGCGCAGCAGCTGATTCCGCAACGCTTCTCGATCTTCACAGCCATCACTCAGCCATGATCATCGACGATCGCCATTACGACTTCATCGTCATCGGCAGCGGCGCCGGTGGCGGAACCCTGGCCGGAGCTCTGACCCGCCTGGGCCACACGGTGCTGGTGCTGGAGCGTGGCGGAGCCATGGCGCTCGAAGACCAGAACGTTGCCGATGTGGATCTGTTCCGCAAGGACCGTTACCACCCGAGGAATGAACGCTGGTTTGGGCCGGATGGTGATCCCTTCGCCCCGCAGACCACCTATGCCCTGGGCGGCAACACCAAGATCTGGGGGGCAGCACTCGAGCGGATGCGCGAGAGAGACTTCGGCGAAGTCCCACTGCAGGAAGGGGTCTCTGCGGCATGGCCGTTCGATTACAACGCTCTCGCGCCCTACTACGACAAAGCTGAGGCGCTGTATCGGGTGCATGGCAAGGCCGGCATCGACCCGACCGAACCCAACCGCTCGGGCCCCTACGCCCATGCCCCGAAACCGCTGATTCCATTCCTTGAGCCCCTGCGCGAAGGACTGCAACGCCAGGGATGCCAGCCCTACGACCTTCCCCTGAGCTGGTCCGAAGATCGGGAGGATCCCAGTGGCGATGCTGAGCTCTTCGGTCTCAATGAGGCGGACAGCACCAAGCTCGAGGTGCGCAACCAGGCCAAGGTCACGCGCCTGCATGTGAATCCGAGCGGCCGAGCCGTGAAAGGCGTCGAAGCGGAGGTTGCCGGAGAGAGTTGGCTGTTCAGCGCCGACATCGTGGTGCTGGCCGCCGGTGCGGTCAACTCCTCAGCGATCCTCCTGCGCTCGGCCAACCACCACCACCCTCGCGGTCTGAGCAATGGTTCCGATCAGGTGGGGCGCAACCTGATGAATCTGCAGCTCACTTCAATCCTGCAGCTGGCTGCTGAACCCAACAACGGCCGCTATGCGCGCTCCCTAGGCATCAACGACTACTACTGGGGAGACAAAAACGTCAGTTTCCCCCTCGGACACATCCAGAGCGCAGGCGGTGTGCTTCAGGATGCGCTGTTCGCCGAATCCCCGCCGGTGCTGTCTTTGGTGAGCAAACTGCTCCCCGATTTCGGCCTGGAAAGGCTCGCGTCGCGCTCGGTGGCCTGGTGGGCCATGACCGAGGTTCTGCCGGATCCCCACAACAAGGTGTGGCTGAACAACGACCAGATCAGAATCAACTACCTGCATAACAACCGTGAGGCCCACGATCGGCTGGTGTACCGCTGGATCGATACGCTGAAGGCGGTGGAGAGCGATCCGATCACTCGCGTGGTGAGCACAGCGCCGACTCACCCCCGCGGGGAAGCACCACTCAGCGTGGTGGGCTACGCCTGCGGAACCTGCCGCATGGGAGACGACCCCGCCGCCTCCGTGGTCGATGCCGACGGCCGCAGCCATGAACTCGACAATCTCTATCTCGGCGACACCAGTGTCTTCCCGAGTTGCCCCAGCGTTGGACCAGGTCTCACCACCATCGCCCTGGCCTTGAGGTTGGCGGACACCCTGCATCAACGGGTGAGCAGATAAGCGCGCATGCTGCCGATGGCTCCGGCCCGCTCTGGCTCCACCACCAGGGCACCGGCAAGCAAGCCTGCGGCAACAACAGCATTGGGAAGCCATCGGGAGGCCAGACGCGCCTCGAGCTCCGAGTTGACCTCCGCCTCGGGATAAAGGCTGAGCACAGCCATCACTTCCCCATCGTCCATGAACTGACGCACCAAAGGGGTGAGCAGAGAATCCGGGAGAAACCCCTGCTCACGCTGAAACTGATGCTGAACGGCGTGAAAGAACTCGTGCCGTGCCACTTCCGCGAGGGAACGCCCACGTTGCAAGGCCACCTTGGGGCAAAGACTGACCTGCTGGCTGACGGGATCGAAACTCCCAGCTCCGCTCTCAAATATCTGACAGGCCACACCGCCCTCCTGCACGCGAAATCCGGCAAAGGAGGCCAGCAGCACCAGCAGAAATAGGGGCATGAATGAAGGAGTTAAGGGGGTTAACAAGTCCTTAACCCCTTCATTCTTAAGGGTCTCACCCGATTCCCTCTGTGCGCAATTAGACCTAATTCAGGGTCTGCCGCGCGATCCAGACCCCCTGATCGTCCGCTCGCAACTGGAATTGAGCCGATGACGACGTCATCGTCAACTTGTGAAGTTGTTTTGCGCTGCGTCCGCCAAGGGCCTTCAAGGGGAGTCGACGGATCTGAGCACCCTCCGGAGCGGGGCCAAACAGCTCGGGCCAGCCCGGCACCGGCACTGCTTCGCCCCAGAGTCGGCTGATTGTCTCTGGAGAGAGCGACTCAGGGCCTTCGAACGCAGTGGCAACGCCAGGAGTCGAGCGGGCGAGAACTGCTTGGCTGCTCGCTGCTTTTGAGTTGGCTGCTTTTGAGGTGGCGGCCTTGCCGTTTGCAGCCCTGCCCCCACAGCCATCCTTCGCTTCAGGCTGCTCTGTGGTCTTGAGCAGCTCTGGCGGTGGAGGCGGCAGGGTGGCGCTCAGGCTGAGCACCGAGGCGGCCACCAGGGGTTCCTTGCGATTGAGGCGACGACTCAAGCGCACGAGCTGAGGCGTGTTGTCGATCACCGCAGGCTCCGGCGGCGAGGCCACGGCCCCACGGCCACGCCAGCTGCCAAGGCCGATGAGCAGTGCATGAAGGAGAACCGCAATCGCGAGGGGAAGCGCCAGGGGCAACGCCTCAGGAGCGCGGCGTCGGAGGAAGTTCAAGGTCCACATGAAGGGGGCTGGAATCAAGACGGGGAAGCAGGTCCTGCACCACACCCCAGGGGACCTGGGGAGCGACCACAAGGCGGATCCTGGTGGAGGGGGCGAGGCGACGGGTCCGCGCCAGAAGCCCGGGGAGGGCCGCAGAGGCAATCGGCTGATTCCACAACCGAAGAGACCCATCCGCAGCCAGATGGAGGCTCACCACGCCTCGACGGGCCGGCAACTGTTGCTGCCATTGAGGAAGCAGCAACAGCGCCGTTGCCAACAAACAGAGGCAGAGGCTGGAGCCGCTGAGGGCCAGCAACCAGTGAGCCGAAGCGGGATCCCTCATGGCTGCCACGCCCCTTCAGGACGGTCAATCCGTACGGGACGATTGCTCTGCGCTCGAAGCCAGCGCAGATCCCCCGCCACATCAGCAGCGGTGCGGGTGCTGGAAGGCATCAGCACCACAACGGAAGGCTTCGGGCTCGACTGGCGAAGCGAGCGGGACAGGACCGCAGCAGACACCGCATCACCGTTGAGATACCAACTGCCAGTAGCGGAGCGAACCACCAACCATTGGCGGGTCACCGGCGTGCGCTGCCCTTCAGCGAAGGTGTCGAGCCGTGGAGAGGAGAGCAGGCCAGGAAGCACAGCCAGCAAGGTGCTGAGGCTGAGCACTGCAACGCAAGTGGCGAGCAGGAAAGGCATCAGACAAGCTGCGCGCGTCGCAGCAAACAGGCCTCTTCGAAGCGGCCGATGACCGCCTGGCGCTGCATCCGGGTGAGCCGTTGCACGAGCAGGGCGACCAAAGCAATCAGCAGACCCAGCACGGTTCCCGACAGAACCTGGCTATAAGCAGCGAGCAGATCAGCACTGCGGGCGGGGAGTACCAAGTCGGGGCCTAGGGCTTGGAGCAGACGCATGAGGCCCACCACCGTGGTCAGAAGACCAAGGAGGGGACCCAGCACCAGGGCGAGATCCAGGAGCGGATCCCAACGGGACAGGGAGCGCTCCAGGCGACGCACCAGCAGGTCCTGGTGGAGAGACTGCTGAGATGGACGACAACTGTCGAGCTCGGCGAGCCATCCATCCAGCCGCTGATCCTGCCGTTGACGCCATTGCCACCAGAACAGAATCCGGTCGACCGCCACAGCCACCACGGCGATCGAAAGCAACAACAGGGGCACGATCAAAAGACCTGCCTGGCGGAGGGAGTCAGCGCTCAGCACAACTGCCATCAGGACTCAATCACGCAGACCCTAGAGAGGGCCACTGAACGGTGCTGTTGCTCACTTGCTTGACAGGGGCGTTCTGTCGACGCAACCCCTCCCATCCCGTGAGCAGTGCCGCAGCGACCAACAGAACGGCAAAGCCGATGCGGAGCTGGCGATCCTTGAGATGGGGAGCGAGGGCCTGACCGACCAGCCCCCCCGCCGCACCGCCGATCAACAGGGGAATCACCAGGGGCAAGCGTTCGGCAGGCCAATGCCCCAGGGCACCGAGGGCCACCAGGCTGTTGAGGGCGATCAGCACCAGGCTGGTGCCGCTCGCCAGCTGCATCGGTAGGCCTGCCAGCAAGACGAGGGCGGGCACGATCGCAAAGCCGCCACCCACGCCAGCGATGCCGGTCAGCAAGCCCACCAACACCCCCTGCAGCATCAGCGCCGGTGCCCGCACCGTGGCAGCGGCAACAGCAGGCTCGTGATCCGCACGATCCGATCGCTTCTGGCGACTCAGCATCAGCCAGGCCGCCAGCAGGGCCGCGACGGCAAACACCGCCAGCTGCACGGGCTCGGCAATCCAGCCGGCCTTCACCATCGTGCCTCCGATCCAGGCCCCCACCAGGGCGGGGACCCCCAGGAGCAGGGCCGGACGGGGCGCGACAAGGCGACGGCGCAGGTAGGGAATCATGTTGGCAATCGCCAGCAGGGTCACCACCACCAGCGACAGGGGCACCGCATCGCGGGTGGAAAGGCCGGCTCCCGTCACGAGGATGGGAAGCAGCAGGATCGAGCCGCCGGCTCCGAGCACCGCCAACAGGAACCCGATCACAGCACCGCCGAGAAGCAGCAACGCGATCACGGGCGCACCTGATTCCAGGGCATGGCAGCCAGCAGTCGGGCCATCCCGCAGAAACCGCTGATGCCGGCAACCATCAAGCCGGCACCGACAAAGCCGCTGAGCCAGATCCAGCCCGGTGCCACCAGCACCGACAGAAGCACGCCAGCGAGCACCAGGCCACCGGCCACGATCTGCACCTGACGCATCAGGGGCAACGGCGCCCCCTTGCGCTTCTCCACGGGAAGTCCGGCCTGCTGCCAGGCCAGCATGCCGCCCTCCAGATCCGCGAGGCCTTCGCCGAAGCCCTTGGCGCGCAGAGCCGCCATCCCCCGCTCACTGCGGGCACCGCTCTGGCACACCAGCACCACAGGGGCGGAGGGAAGCGGCGCCTCAGTGAGCTGGCCGAGGGGCACATTGCGGCTGCCGGCGATGTGGCCGCCGACGTATTCCATCGGTTCACGCACGTCGATCACGCTGACGCGACCCTGGCGCAAACGGTCCTGCAATTCGTGAGGGCTGAGACGCAAGGGAGTGGTGCTGGTCATGGCGAAGGGATGGGGTGAATGGGAAGGGGAAGAAGAAGGGGAAGAGAGGCGATGAATCGACCCTGGGACGCAGGGCCTGTTCCGCTCAGACGCTGAGGGGTTCGGGCATGGGCAGACCCTTGCGATACCAGTCCTGAAGACCGCCGCGCAGGTTGGCGACCCTCTTGAAACCGGCCTTGATCAACTGCTGGGTGGCCAGGGCGGAACGGCTGCCGGCATGGCAGAACACCACGGTGGCAGCCTCCGGATCGAGCCGATCGAGATGCTCCGCCAGCTCGGGCAGAGGGATGTTGCGGCTGCCAGGCAGCGCGCCATCGGGCCCCTTGGCTTCATCGGCGTTGCGAACGTCGAGAATCGTGAGCTCGGCGAGATGGTCGGCGACCCACTCGGGCTCCAGCTCGGGCAGGCCGGAGTAGCTGCGCTTCAACGGTGCCCAGGCGGGTTGGTCCGGCCCATCGCCCTGGGGGCGGCCACTGCGCAGATTCGCCGGCAGGGCCTGGGCGATGCGATGCGGGTGGGGAAGCTTGAGTGAGTCCATGTGAATCACGAAATCCCGCTCATCGGCCCCACCACCCAAACGGGCGTTGAGGGCACGCTCCTCAGCCACGCTGGTCATCTGACGACCGCTGTAGTCGTGGCCGGGATAGAGAAGGCACTGGTCGGGCAGGGAGAGGATCTGCTCGGTGATCGAGCGGTAGAGCGTGCGCGCATCTCCCTGCTGAAAGTCGCAGCGGCCGCAGCCCCTGATCAGGAGAGCGTCTCCGGTGAAGGCCGCACTGAGATCATCGAGCACATAAGTAAGACAACCATCGGTATGTCCTGGAGTGGCACGCACCTCCAGGAAACGGGCTCCGAAGGCGACCCGATCGCCGTGACGCAAGGGCTGGGTGACATGCTCGGCGCGAGCGGCGGCGGCGAGGCCGATGGCGGCACCGGTGGCTTCATGCATCAGCCAGCTGCCGGTGACATGGTCAGCATGGGCGTGGGTGTCGAGGCAGGCCATCAGATCGACCCCCAGCTCACGCACCAGGGCGAGATCCCGGTCATGGCGCTCGAACACCGGGTCGATCAGCACACCCTTGGCCGAGGGCACATCCACCAGGATGTAGGTGAAGGTGCCGGTCTCAGCATCGAACAACTGGCGCAAAAGCAGGGAATGACCTCCTGCGGCGCTGAGGAGCAGCGGGACAGCAACCATGACAAGCTCAAATTGCTGTTATGAGCTTACACGCATAACAGCATTGATCAAATGGCTCGGCCTCGCAGCTGCACAACAGCGCTCTCTCCCTGGTGATAACGCCCTTCCCTGATCAAGCGGCGACGCTCCCGCAGGATCTCGAGCCGCAGTCCAGACAACTCCCGCTCCAGCTGATCGGGCTCCACCAGCAAGTCGAGCAATGGGGGACCACCGCTTCCAAGCCCCAGCTGCCTTGGGGTGTAAGCCTCCAGCAACAACACACCGCCAGGGCGTAGCGCGCAGACCGAGGCCGCCAGCACCTGCGCTCGCAGGGGTGGCGGCAGATGCATCCAGATCGCAACCACAAGATCCACGCTCCCCGGCTCAGGCCGCCAGTCGGCAAGGTCACCTTGCTGGGTCTTCAGGGACAGCCCCCTGGACTCCGCCAGGGCCTGAGCTTTGTCGAGCCCCACAGCACTCAAATCCTGAGCTGTCACGTGATGACCGAGCGCCGCCAGGTGCACGGCGTTACGCCCCTCACCTTCTGCCAGGCACAACGCATCACCGACCGGAAGCTCCGCGGCCTGTTCGCGCAGGAAGTCGTTGGGCTGGTCGCCATAGGCATACCCCTCCTCCCGGTAGCGCTGATCCCAATACAAGACGTCCATGGAGCCGTAGCGATCCAACTGCATAATGCCTGTATCGGCATAGGAGGGAGGATGGCTGGCAAGACAGGGCCTGCGGAGGGCTGCACCATCAGCCAGCTCTCCCCGGAGATGGTGGAGGAGCTCAGTGGCTTTTTCCGGTTGCTCGGCGAACCGGCGCGGCTGCGTTTGATGTGCGAGATCCGCAATGGCAGCAATGATGTCGCCACCCTGATGGAGCGCACGGGCTTCAGCCAGTCGCACCTCAGCCGCCAGCTCGGCCAACTGCAGAAAGCCGGGCTCGTGCAGGTGGAGCGGGATGGGAACCGCTCTCTGTATACGGCCACCGATCCGGTGGTCGAAGCCATCTGCCAGCTGGCGCAGGAGCGGCTGATGACCCACCTGCGCCGACGGCTCGACAACCTCGGAGCCGCCTGAGCATCACCCCATCGTCACGAACTCCTCTGAGACGGTGGGATGCAGCGCCATCGTTCGATCGAAATCGGCCTTGGTGGCCCCCATGCCAACGGCGATCGCGGCCATCTGAATGATCTCGGCCGCATGCTCACCCACCATGTGGCACCCCAACACCCGATCAGTCGAACGTTCCACCACGAGCTTGAGCAAACAACGAGGCCCCCGCTGAGGCAAAGCCTGCGCCATGGAGCGGAACCGAGCCCGATGAACCACGACAGCCTCACGGCCATATCGCTCGACCGCCTGCTCCTCACTCAGCCCCACCGTGGCCAACTCCGGCTGACTGAAAACGGCACTAGCCACTAGCTCATGGCTGACCTGCCGAGGGGCCTGACCAAAGACGCTGTCGGCGTAGGCCCGCCCTTCATCCACCGCCACTGGCGTGAGACAGATCCGATCGGTCACATCGCCGACGGCATCAATCCCGGGAACATTGGTGGCCTGCTGGGCATCGACCGGAATGCGATGACCTTCGAGCGCCACCCCAGCGGCCTCCAAATTGAGGCCATCAAGAAAGGGACGCCGACCGGTGGCCAGCAGCACACCACCGCAGGAGAACGTTTCGCCCGCCTGACTGAGGACCTCAAGGGCGCCGGGGGCTCCGCTGATGGCCGCCGGACTGTGGCAGAAGCGGAGGTCGATGCCCTTCTCCTCCATCCCTTCCTGCACCACCGCCGAGAGCTCGCGATCGAAGCCGCGCAGCAGGTGGTCGCCACGCACCAGCTGGGTCACCTGCACCCCTAAACCACTGAGAATGCAAGCGAATTCACAGGCGATGAAACCAGCACCGACCACCAGCACATGGCTGGGGAAGCCTTCCTGCAGAAACATGTCATCGCTCACCCAAGCCAACTCAGCACCCGGAATCTGCGGGCGATGGGGACGACCTCCGACGGCGATCAAGACCCGCCCCGCCTGCAGGACCTGGTGGGCTTCGGCTCCGGGCGTCGCCGAGACGGCGATGTGATTGGCATCCTGAAAGCGCCCCCAACCGGAAACGAGCGTGACCCCGGCCTTCTCGAGCAAGCCGATGTGAAGCGTGTTGAGTCGATCAACCTCCCGACGCACATTGGCCAGTAACTGCGCCGAACTGAAACGCGCGCCGGCGATCTCCACGCCGTAGGCAGGAGCTTCATCGAGCTGCTCGCGCACCCTGGATCCGTAGACCAGGAGCTTCTTGGGCACGCAGCCGCGAATCACACAGGTCCCGCCGACCCGATCCCCCTCCACGATGGCGACCCGAGCACCATGGCGGGCGGCCCGCTTCGCAGCAGCCAGCCCCCCCGAGCCAGCGCCAAGAACCACGAGGTCAAAGGAGGTCTGCATCGGCTATGGAAGACAGAACATTGAGGTGCATCGCCATTGTGATGGCCCTGGCCATGCACCCTGGCCATCAAGAAGTGCTTCCTTCAAACAATCAGATTCCATCGAGGTGCGCCGGAACACAGCCCAAAAGTAAAGAGCTCGTTATCTTGAGGGAAAGGAAGTTTTTACCCATGACCCGTCGCCAACGCTCTCAGCCACCGGATCCTGCCCTCGCCCCAGAGGTGCGCCGTGAGCTAACCATGATCATCACCAGCGACGACATGGGCGCTCAACTCAAGAGGCTGGCCCAGGAAGGTCGGCGCGACGACTGCATTGCGCTCATGCAAGAGCTCGGCGACTGGCAAAGCCGCACTAAAAAAGGGAGCAAGGAGCCCATTCTCTGGATCCCCTCACTCCCAAGCGATTGACCTCACGGTCGCTGATCAGGCGACAGCAGCGGCAGCGCGGTCGAAGTAGGTGCCGATTTCGGACATCAGAGCGGAGCAGTCACCAGCGGTGATGCCGTTCTTGTCGTTGGCGATGGAGATGGCAGCGTCCTTCATCTTGCGGACACCTTCAGCCACGGAAGCGCCGGGGACGCCCAGGGCCAGGTAGGTCTCACGCAGGCCGTTGAGGCAACGATCTTCCAGGACGGAAGCGTCGCCGGTGAAGGCTGCGTAGGTGACGTAGCGGAGGATGATCTCCATGTCGCGCAGGCAAGCAGCCATGCGGCGGTGGGTGTAGGCGTTGCCGCCGGGGGCGATCAGAGCGGGCTGCTGAGCGAACAGTTCGCGGGCAGCGTTGGTGACGATGGCGGAAGCGTTGGAGGTGATGCGGTTCACAGCATCCATGCGCTTGTTGCTGTCAGCAACCATGGCAGCCAGAGCATCGATCTGGCCGGCGTTGATGAATTCGCCGCGGGCGTCAGCCTGGGCAACAACCTTGGTGAAAGCGTCGAACATGGGGATCGGAGAGGGGAAACGGTCCTTGCCGTCAAATTAGGCAGGCGCAACACACGAGTGCGACCCAGAATCAGCGGCGTCTGATCGCTTTCCCATGCGGCGTTTGCGTGCCGGCCTCACGGCCATGATCACAGGCTCCCTCCTTGCGACAGCCTCTCTCTTTGCGATCGCCCCAGCGGCTCCAGCCCTGGAGGTGGAGGGGCAGACCAGTTTCGTGGCGGTGCCCACCAAGGCCAAATTGATCAATTACCGCTGGTATGCGTTTGAGGGAGGCGCGGTGATGTACGTGGTGATGGAACTGCCGTCGGGAGCGCAGGCGGGCCTTGGGGGGATCAGCCTGGAGCAAATCCGCGGCGTTCAACCCGCGTTTTATTACGGAGCGATTCAACCCACCGCCTTCCTAGGAACCCCCCGGCGCCAAGGAGCTGCCCTGCCGGTGTCGGCCAGCTTCAGCAACGAGGCCCGTTCGGTGGCGATCAGCTTTCCCGATCCCGTGCCGGCTGGATCAACCGTGACCGTGGCCTTCGAACTCGGTGTGAACCCCCCTGCTGATCTTTATGTGTATTCGATCTCAGCCACACCCTGGGGGCCCAATCCCATTGAGCAGGATGTGGGAGTGGTGCAGATGAGCATCTTGGACAACGGCGGACTCTGAGGCCTGACCGCTAGCGCAACCCAGGCCTGGGGCGGGATCAAAGTCGCCGGAAGCTTCGCCATAGTGAACCAATTCTCTTCAGGCCGAGACCCTGCACCTCCATCGCTACGACCCCATCCCCGATCCGGGCGACGGCTTCAAGCTGTTTGAAGTTGCTGTCGGTGCACTGCAGCCGACTCAGATGTGCATCGGCATGGCTGAAATCCGCAGCCGGCAGTTGGATTTCAGCGAGGAGAGCCAAGAGGAGCGTCGTCGATACCTCCGCAGCAAACCGGTGCCACTGGTGCGCAACGGCGCGGGCGATCTCTGGATGGTGGATCGACATCACCGACTGCGGGCCCTACTCGAACTGGACAGCCGCGTGAGCACCTATGGGTATGTGATCGCCGAGGTGGAAAGTCACGATCGCAGCGACGTGCTCAGGGAACTACAACGACGCGGCTGGCTCTATCTCCATGACGGACGAGGGAAGGGGCCGTGCCCTCCGGAACAGCTGCCGTCGAGCCTGCTGGACCTTGAGGATGACCCTTACCGGAGCCTGGTCTGGAAGCTCAAGAAAGAAGGAGTCCTGAGACCCCAGCCACTGATCCCTTATCACGAATTCCGCTGGGGGGCCTGGCTTCGTAGCCGCCCCTTGCCGCCGTTTCATTCAGGATTCCTCGATCCTGCGTTACCGGCGGCCAGGCGCCTGGCACGGTCGGCAGCCGCCTCGCATCTGGCCGGCTGGAAAGGGGAGGCTTAGCGGCGGCGGGGGCCGCCGGGGCGATTGCCGCCCGGACGGCCACCGGGAGCACCTGCATTGCGCTCGCGATAAGTGATGCGGCCGCGGGTCAGGTCATAGGGGCTGATCTCAACCAGCACCTTGTCGCCTGCCAGCAGCTTGATGCGGAATTTGGTGAGCTTGCCTGCAGCACGGCAGAGGCACTGATGACCGGCGGGTTGCTCCAGGGTGACGAGGTAGAAGCCATTCCCCTGCTCTTTTTCAATCACACCCGAGGTTTCGATCATTCGGCAGTGCCAGAACGCAATGGTGAAACCAGTTTAGGTGGCCGCCTGCAACCCCCGAAACAAGCCATTCCCACTAGGGTCATCGACCACGGTGCGCCATGCGGTGATTCTCCCCCCCTTGACCCTTGATTTGGGCCTCCTGTTGATTTCCATCGGGATTGTGAATCTCTGGCGGGCTCGCCAAAGCTCTACGTAACCTGCGGTCAACACGTCTTCCCCTGCTGTGTCTGAATCCGCTCTGGTCGCTTTTGCGTCACTCGTGCAGTCCGATTCCCAGGTGCGCGAACAGGTCCGTGAGGCTGCCACTCCCAAGCATGTGGTTGATCTGGCCAGCGAGAAAGGTCATGAATTCACTCAGGCCACGCTCATGAAGATGCAGGCCGACAAGATGAAGCATCTGCACGACGACCACCTCAACGGTGCGACCAGCTGGGGCGAAGCCCTGCTGCTCTGCTTTGGCGGCCACAGCTGACAGGCACCATCACCACCCTGCTGCTGCACAAGCCCTACGGGGTTCTGAGCCAGTTCACCCCAGAACCTGGCAGCCGTTGGGGCTGCCTCGCTGATCTTGTGCCAGTGCCTGATGTCTACGCTGCCGGCCGACTCGATGCCGACAGCGAGGGGCTGCTGCTGCTGACCGCCGAGGGGCGGTTGCAGCAGCGACTCACCGATCCGCGCTTCGGCCACTGGCGCACCTACTGGGTGCAGGTTGACGGTGAGGCCGACCCAGACCAACTGCAGCGCCTACGCAGCGGTGTCCTTGTGCAGGGTCGTCAGACCCTGCCGGCCAAGGCCGAGATGCTGGCTAACGAGCGGCTCAGCAACTGGCCGGAACGGGATCCACCGATACGTGTGCGACGTTCGCTGCCCACCTGCTGGCTCGAGATCAGCCTGCGGGAGGGTCGAAACCGTCAGGTGAGGCGCATGACTGCAGCCGTGGGACTTCCCACCCTGCGGCTGATCCGCACCGCCATCGACCTGATGGACGGCCAGCCGCCCCTCAGTTTGGAGGGCCTGGAGCCTGGCCAGTGGCGCTCGCTGACCAGCAGCGAACAACAGCGGCTGCAGGCCCTGCTCAGGCGGCCGGCAGCACGCCGACGAGGGTGACCGCTCGAAATTCAATGCCCTCCACCACACGCCAGGGCTGTTCCGAACGCTCGGCATAGCGCACCTGCTCAAACCCGAGAGCGGTGAAGTCATCAAGGAAGGCCTGCTCCTCCCAGGCGCCACTGATGCAACCACTCCAAAGCTCTGGATCCTGCTGGAGAGCCAGGGGCACGGGGCGATCACACACGATGTCGCTGATCGCGACGCGACCACCAGCCCGCAGCACCCTGCGGATGTTGGCGAGCAGCCGCCGCCGCGAGGAGGGATTCACCAAATTGAGCACGCAGTTGCTCAACACCACATCCACACTGGCTTCTGCCACCAGGGCCATCCCCTCGGCATCCACAGCATCCAGGGCCTCAATCGCCCCCTCGAGAAACTGCACGTTGGCAAACCCGATCCGCTCCGCCACCACAGGCATGGCCGATCGCGAGAGAGCCAGCATGTCTTGATTGCGATCCACCCCGATCACGCGGCCGGAGGCCCCCACCACTTGGGCGCAAATGAAGGCGTTCTTACCGCTGCCACTGCCGAGGTCGAGCACAGTATCGCCGGCCTGCACCCAACGGGTGGGGTCCCCGCAGCCGTAATCACGCTCCACCACGTCTGAGGGGATCACCTGCAGGAGAGCTGGGTCAAAGTAGACGGGAGTGCAGAGACAGGCCTCACGCTCTGAAGCAGCGGCGCCGTAACGCTCTTGAACAGCATCAGTTTGATCAAGACCGGCAGGGCCGCAGCAGGACGACATGCAATCGATCGCGCGAATCAGACCATTGTGGCGAGATTCAGCCGAGGGCCTGCTGCAGCTCCCGCACGGTCTGCCACTGTCCGTAGTAGTAGTTAGCCGTGGCCCGCCGGTCGCCATCCTCAAGACCATCGAAGGCATCGAATCCGAGGCTGCGCCAGAGCTCATGACCACAGGCCCGGGTGAGCTCCTGCTCCGCCTCGCTGCAGAGATTGTCCAGCCGGCGCTGGAGGTTCTTCACTTGCGCGACGGACATGGGTGGCGACGGGGATCAGACCACCCTAACGCCTCACTAGTACAAACCAACCCCTCGCGCTGCGTGGGTGGCATCAGCTCAGAACGGCAGCTTTTTCTTGGCGTCCTTATCGAGATCCTTCTCCATGTCGCGCAAGCGCTTGAGGATGGTGGTGTAGTACTCGCGGATGTAGTCCTCCAGGGTGGTGGCGTCCGCTGGGTCGAGACCGAAAGCACCATAAGTTGCCTCCATCGGTGCATCGAGGCTCTCTCCACCACCGGTGACCTCCGCAAAGGCGAGACGCTCAGCCACGTTCACGGCGGGTTCGAAGAAATTGCAAACCCCGCGCATCAGATCAAGCAGGACGGGAGGAACGCGGAACACCCGGGCTGATTTGCCCGAGGCCTGCTCACAGAGCTGCACCACTTCACCGGTATTCCAGGCCTTCGGGCCCACCACGGGATAGCTGGCTCTGATCGTCTCTGGCCGCTCAAGGGCAGCGACCGCAAAACGGGCCATGTCTTGCGTGTTCATGTAAGCGATCGCCGTGGGGCTGCCACTCACCCAAACCGTCTGGCTCTCAAGAACCGGAATGGCGAACTGACTGATCACCCCCTGCATGAAGGCAGCGCCCTGGAGGATCGTGTAATCGAAATCCGACTCACGCAGCAACTGCTCAGTGCAGTGCTTGATGTCCATCAAGGGCACTTGCCGGAACTGGGCGGCTGCCAGCAGCGAGAGGAATACAAACCTCTTGACGCCGGCCTTCTCGCAGGCCCTCAGCAGATTGAGTTTGCCGTCCCAATCGGTTTCGTAAACACTGCGGGGATCGGACGGGCGACTGGTGGCGGCGTCGATCACAGCATCGACGCCCTCCAGGGCGTAATCGAGACTTGCGGGCTCGAGCAAATCCCCTCGGGTGAGCTCGCAGCCCCATTCCTGAAGGAATGCGGCCTTGCGGGGTGCCCGCACCATGCAGCGCACTTGATGGCCAGCTTCTAAAGCACGGCTGGCAATCTGCCGACCGAGCGTGCCGGTTCCTCCAACCACCAGAACCTGCATGGGGTCCGTCATTGCAAGGAAGGAGCCTAAAGCGGCCACCTCGCCTGCGTGGGGATCAGTCCTTCTGGAGCTTCAGGAGGAGAGCACCACCGGCCAGTCCCACAGGGATCAGCACCCAGAAGATCGCGGCAGTCCCAAAAATCTCCGAGGCCATGGCGGGCAAGCAAAAGCAGCCCCTATTTAACGATCCTCAAGGTCCAGATTGCGGCAACATTGCAACAAGCGCTCGTATGGAGCATCCGTGCGCACCTGACCAGCCATCACTGCACTCCCGAACGCGTTGAATCCCTGGGCCCGCAACGCTGTCACCAGGTCGAGCTGAGAGGGGGGGCCAGGCAGACGCAGACGCTGGGCCAATTCCGCGGTGGGCCAGACCGTGGGCGGCAGTCCTGGATCGGCACTCAGACGCTCGAGCAGACGCCTGGTGGCGGGGGCGACGCTGGCTGGCATCCCCTCCCCAAGCCGACGGAGGTCCTGCAGAAAGGATTGGTTCTGCAACGGCCCCAGCCAGAGCGGACCGCTGACGGCCCAGCGTCCCCCAGCGTTCGAGCAAGCACAGGGGGGCCAGCCCTGCAGGCGCAGCAGGGGCTGAATCGCCTGGGCACCACAGGCATCGCAACGGGCCAGTAAACCGAGTTGGTGCTCCTCCTTCGGCTGCATGTGTTGCCGCAAGCGAATCGCCAGCCGGAAGGTGCGGCCTTCGCTGAAGGCCAGCAGGGGCTGCAGTCCACGGCCAAGCAGCCAGGCTTCCCGGGCCAGGGCGGCGAACTGCAGGCGCAAGGCGATCTCCCAGCTGGCCGGATGCACCCGCGCTGCGGCACCAAAACGACGAACCGCCGCCGGACGGTCATGGCCCGTGGGGGATCGACCGTCGGTGCTTGCCAGCAGCAGCACCCCCTCGAAGGCGAGCGCCTGCACACTCGCCTGCAGCAGGGCATTGGGGCAACCAAAGGCATCGAGATCGATCAGATCGAAATAGCGCTGATCGAGATAGGCCTGACGCAGCAGCACCTCGGCTGGCAACTGGCTGAGCTGAAGACGCTCCCCGAAGGCGGTCAAGGGAGCGAGATTGCGCTGCAGCAGGGGCCCACGCTCCCCATCGGCATCATTGACCCAGAGCTCGGGCAGCAACGGAGCCTCATCGGCGCAAGCTTCCAGCCCCCAGCGCAGGGAGCGGATGCCACAGCCAGCCATGAGATCGAGCCAACGCTGGGGGCGCTGCGACCCGCTCTGACGCAAGCCAGCAGCAATCAGCACCGAGAGATCGCGAGAAGGACGGGAATCCGGCCGAAAAAAACCCTCTCCCAGCTCCAGGACGGCAGCGCCTTCGCGATAGTGAGAGCAATCCTGTCCCAGGGGTTTGTGGCGGCAACCACCCACCAGATTGCTCCGAGGCGGGATGCGGTCCCAGCAGCGACGCCTGCTGACTGGGGCGATGGCGCCGAGTGGCATTGGCAGGGGTTTCGTTCCCACTGGCGGGTGCTGGGGGCGGAATCAGGTCGGCCTCTGCTGCTCCTGCATGGTTTCGGTGCAAGCAGCGACCATTGGCGTCACAATGCCGAGCCCCTTGCCGCTGCCGGATACCGCGTGTATGGGCTCGACCTGATTGGATTCGGACGCTCCGAACAGCCAGGACATCAGCGCCAGCGCCCCCTCGACAACCGTCTCTGGGCCAGGCAAGTGAGTGCCTTTCTCGAGCAGGTGGCACAGGTCCCCCAACGGGGAACTGCGGTGCTTGTGGGCAATTCCCTCGGTGGGCTCACGGCCCTCACCACTGCTGTGTTCAGGCCCGATCTGGTGGCAGCGGTGGCAGCGGCCCCGCTCCCGGATCCAGCCCTGATGCAACCGATCCCCCTGCGCCAGCCAAGGCGCTGGCGGCGCCTGCGCAGACCGCTGGTGGTGCTCGCCATGCGCCTGCTCCCCCTGGAGCTGCTGCTGCCTGTGATCAGCCGCACCGCCCTGCTGCGGATCGGGCTGCAGGGGGCCTATCAGCGCTCGATTCGTCACGACCGGGACCTTCAGCAACTCATTGCCCGGCCGGCGCGACGGGCGACCGCCGCCAGGGCCCTCCGGGCCATGAGCATTGGCATGGCCCTGCGTCCCCGGGGCGCCACGGCACCGGCCCTTTTGGAGCGGCTGAGCCAGACCAGCACCGCCCCGCCGCTGCTGCTGCTCTGGGGCCGCCAGGACCGCTTCGTGCCAGTGCTGATCGGCGAACGGCTGCAGCGGGAGCACCCCTGGCTGGAGCTCGCGGTGCTGGAAAACAGCGGTCACTGCCCCCATGACGAGTCACCGGATGCCTTCCACGGCATGGTGCTGGGCTGGCTGGACCGTACTTTGGAATGCAACGATCCACTGGGAACTGTTCGAGGGGCATGAAGCACACCCTGTCCGTGCTGGTGGAAGACGAATCCGGCGCCCTGAGCCGCATCGCCGGCCTCTTCGCCAGACGCGGTTTCAACATCGATAGCCTCGCCGTCGGGCCGGCGGAGTCGGACGGACGCTCCAGGCTGACGATGGTGGTGGAGGGTGATGAACACACCCTCCAGCAGATGACCAAGCAGCTCGACAAGCTGGTGAACGTGCTGCAGGTGCTGGACCTCTCCCAGATCCCTGCGGTGGAAAGGGAGCTGATGCTTCTGAAGGTGTCGGCCCCTGCGGCTCAGCGCAGCGCGATCTTTGATCTGGTGCAGGTCTTCCGGGCCAAAGTGGTGGACGTGGCCGATGAGGCGCTCACCCTTGAGGTCGTGGGGGATCCAGGCAAGCTCGTGGCCCTCGAACGGCTGATGGCCCCCTACGGCATCCTCGAGATCGCCCGCACGGGCAAGGTGGCCCTGGAGAGGGCCTCCGGTGTGAATACCGAACTGCTCAAGGCGGCCATCACTGGAGGGCGAGTGCCGGCCTGAGCGGATCAGGGAGTGATCAGCTCGGCCCTGATGATCTTGTCGTCTTGCTGGATCGCATCGACCACGTCAAGGCCCTGGGTCACCCGACCAAACACGGCGTAACGGCCATCAAGCTCAGGCAGGGGTCGCAAGGCGATATAGAACTGAGCGCTGGCTGAATCCGGTGCCTGGGAGCGAGCCATGGCCAGAGCGCCCCGGTCGTGGGCGAGCTCGATCTGGAGCAGATCGCTGGGATTGCTGGTGACACGACCGTAACGGGGCTGATCCTCTCCGCGGAACTTCACTTCGAGGGGAATGAAACGAGCCTGACCGGAGGCGGGGTCAATGAAGCTGCCGGTGCCGTAACTGCCTTTGGGAGTTTTGGGATCGCTGGATGCGGGGTCTCCCCCCTGCACGACAAAGGGAACGGGCTCGCGCACCACACGGTGAAACACGGTGCCGTTGTAGACGCCACGCTTCACCAGATCGACAAAGTTACCGGCGGTGACGGGGGCAGCATCACCATTCACCTCCAGGGTGATGGCGCCGCGGCTTGTGGTCATCCGCACCGTCGCCTTGCCGGTCAGGCAGGGACTGGCGGACTGGGCACAGCCGGCAGGCACTGAGGCGGTGGTGGAACGGGCACAACTCGCGAGCAGGGGCACGCAAACGAGCAGAGCCAGGGCGGAACGCCAGAGCTGACGAGGCATCAACAACACGATCAGAGTCCTTCGAGATTCACACCAAGAAACCTGGCCAGTTCGGCGCCTTCCTGCTCCAGCTGGGCGAGGGGGAGGGGTTCGCCAACCCGGGTGAGCGGCATGTCGCGACGCCCCTGCACCCGCAGGGAAACGCGGCGGCGCGTATTGAAACCATCGCGCACCTCAACCTTCACCGCTTTGACATCCTTGATCGGAATCTCAACGCTGATCGGCTTGCGGAATCCCCGACGGGAGATCGTCACCACACCGGCACCTTTGTCGAAACGGTTGGTGCCGGCGCCCACGTCAATGGCAATCACCGCCCAGAGGTAGGTGGCCAGTAGTGCAGCCGCAATGCTGTAGAGCCCCATCACCAAACCCTGGGGAACGAAGATCAGAGCAGCGGGGTGACCAAGGGGCAGCAGGTCACGACCCAGGTAGCTCGAGAGCGAAGCAAGCAAGAAGCCGGCACCACCGATGCTGACCATGAGGGCCACAAGCACATTGGAGAGGCGGCGGGAACCCACCACCGGTTGTTCGAGAAGATCGGCCGCCATCGAAGCCCTGAGGAGGCGACCATTGTGGCCTCCAGCGGGATGGAGAAGCGTTTCAATACAACGGATATCAGCTCTACAACTTCAGCCTCGCGGACCGCTCCGAGATTGTTAAGGTCGCCTGGTATCCCACAGCCTGCGGCTTTCCGCACCGTTCACCCTCATGACGATCGCTGTAGGACGCGCGCCACAGCGGGGATGGTTCGACGTCCTC